>JACPIU010000014.1 GCA_016187935.1 Bdellovibrio sp. | reverse complement strand
GAGCAACTGCTGCTTTTTGATAGTATTCTTGATCTAGGCGACGCGACCGAACTGTATGACAAGCTATGGACAAGAATCAAGGTAGAATAATACCCCTTGCCCTTTCAATTTTGAACGATAATACTAACACAAAAGAGGTGTTTCTATGAACGCACGATTTTGTTTTGGGATTTTGCTTGCTGTTTTTTTAATGTTTCCCCACTTTATCAAGGCCGAGTCACGTGAAAATGAGTTTAATATTGCGCTTGAGCAGCACCTACAGAAATCACTCGATCAGCAAATTCAAAGAATCGCCACGAAGTTAAGTGTGACCCCTAAAGAGATTCAAACCTCTTTAGTGCTGGTGAGAGAGCAGGAAACTTTTCGAATCAAATCCTATGTTCGCGCAGGAACTTCTGAATGCCGCATCGAAGGTCTGATCTCATTAATTGAAAAATCGCTGCGGGCAATCTGCATTGACGATAATTCCAATGCCAGAATCATCTTCTGAGAGGCACTATGGCACATATCTGTATCTCTCTTTTCCTAATTTTCTTCAACATGGGAATAACTTCGGCACAGGAGGCAGTCTCGGTTTCATCTGCCTTAAAAAACAAACAGAATGATCAATCCCTTTTTGTCGAGGCCATCATCACAAAAGTATACCGATGTCCACCTTGTCCTCAAGGAGCGCAATGCAAACCTTGCGATGATGAGCACATCATTTTAAAAGATCCTATAAGCGCTGACGTCATAAAGGCCTACGTATTTTATGGAAGTACCTTTTATCAGAATGCCCAAGAGGGAAAAAAAGTGAAAGCGCACGTTTTATGGCGGGCCATTCATTCTGACGGTACTGGTGAATATTATCATCTTCCAGCGGCCTATCCTGGCAAGGCCTACTACAGTGAATTGGAGAAAAAGTGCCAAGGAAAGGAATCAGAAAATTGCTGCAAGTCCTCCTTTGAACGACTGCGACAAAGAGGTGTTCGCGAAGCACCTAGTTCGGGGTGTCCCGAAGGGACAAATAAAGACATGCTTAAATGCAAAGATTCTCTTAAGTGGTGCTACTAATGTTCCCCATTGGCAATATACGGACACCTTTTCGGGAAAAGTTTGGGATTCCTTCTGGGGGCATGCGGGTTGCCAGTGCCCAAGGCGTGATCGAACTTTTCCCCCCTTATAATGATTTCAATGCCGTCGATGGTCTAGAGGGCGCCAGCCATCTGTTGATTGTTATCCTGAGGCCCACCTGGCCTGGAGTGATAAAGTCCCATGGCAAGAAAAACGCCCGATCGTGTTTCAAAACTCCTTAGAGAAAAAGATTTCCCACGACGAGAGAGAGCTGATTGTGGATGTCTTGTCCCTAGACCCGCGTCCCTCTCAGCAACGCCCCAAGATCAACGATGATGAGCAAGTCTATAAGTTATGGTTGGGACGTTGGGACATCAGCTGGCAATTAAACAAACAAGAAATTCAAATCATCGATTTGCAAGAGAGACCATGATTGACTATTTGACTCCATACTTGTCCAGAAGCTGAATCAAGCTTCTTCTTTTGATCCAGGATAAATATTCCTTGGCAAAATAACTGGCATTGCGTGGTTGCCCCTTAATCGAAACAGAGTAATTGAGAAATTCTGGATGGTCTCGATCAAGGGCATAGCGCAGAAAATAATTGGTTAATTCAAGATCACCTGTCAGGGTGGCAAACATGATGGGAGTGATCGACTCAATTTCCATGGCATCTTTTGGCAGGTCTATCCAAAATTTTTGAAATTCCATGGTCATCGGCCGAGAAAAAATCAGAAATTTGGCAATTCCCAGCAATCTTTTCTTCTCCCGTGTATAACGATTGACCTCACACGTGATCTCATTGCGACGCTCAGGACGTGGAGAACAGATGTTGCGAGGTTTGACGAAGGTAGCATATTTGGCAGCGACATAGCTGAAGGTCTGCGCCATTAGCGGGCCATCAATCAGCAACCGTTCGCCATTTCTGCGTGCCAGATGGTATGCAAGACCTGCCTTGTCATTGTCATTAATTTTTTGGATGAGTAATTGCAAAAATTCTTTGCGCGCGAAATTGATGGCGTCTTGGCCTGGCCCAAATACCTCATTATAAAGATTGATTTGTCTCGAAAATAAAAAAAACGCCAGTTCAAAATCTCCCTTCCCAGAGGCCTCAAGTATGTCCGCGTCTAACTCCCGTCCAATAATGGACGAGATAGCGAGCTGGGTTCCGGTCAGAACGTTTTTCATCACGGACATAAGAGTTGGTTCATCACAATCGGCCATGAGGTAAGCATTCAATTTGCGAGCATCAGCGGAATTGGTATCACCGCGAAGATCACGCAGGATTTTATAGATGGCCTCGTGGAGGTGTAAGGCCGCAAGGCTTCTTTGCGAAAGAGACTGATAAATCTCGGTATCGACAAAAATGCGCCCGTCATCCAGATAGTTCACAACTTGTTCGTACTGAGGGCGTTGGGAAGGATTATTAGGACAGCGCACGGGCATTGTCACATGCTTGGAATCAAGGACATTATTCAATGCGATGGCCTCACCAGAAGCAATTTGCAGATTAATCCCCGAGGATACCTTGGCAAGTTCTGGAACCATCAGCTCATGCAACCAAGGATTGATCTTCTTGACTTTTGTCAGGGCCATTTCCACAAGAGTGGCCATGTCGAAATCGTTACTCTCCTTAATTCCCAGAGCACGGTACTCCCAATTTTCGTAGACTTGAGCAAACGTAACATTGCTGAGAGAATCGCGGCAAACGATTGCCCCACCGCCATTGCCGACTTCCCTACCGCTGCCCTCGCCCGCCATTGCACTCGTGATCGCGGGAAGGAAAACAAGCATGAAAAATCTGGTGAGTAGAGATAAGAAATTCATATCGATGTCCTTTCAGTTAATTTAAAAAATTGAATAGCGAGACAATAGACTTCATCTCGAATGTCATCATTAGAAATATCGGCAGTAAATTTTCGACGAAATGTCTTAATTGCCGCTTTTGCTTCCTTAACTTTGTTTTTTTTAATCGCCATGATCGAAGCCGAAAAATCTCGCTCATTGACATCTTGGGTCGTCATGGCAGCACCGGCCTTTTGTAAGACTTGCTGATGGAAATTACGAATGCACTGTGAGGGCGTACCGTCCGGACTGGCAGTGAAATTCTGAGTTGCCTTGAGTTTGCGGCCGGATTCTTCCAGGAGACCAAGCCGCTTAAGCCGGGTAATTGCCTGAATCACAAGATGCTCTTGAATTGATAGAGAAGCTGCGATCCATGATGGATCACTTTTAAATCCCTCAAGATAAGTTAGTTCTAAAATAGCAAAATGGTACCAATCGGAGATCACCTTAAAAGCATCCATCTGGAGATGATTGTATCGATGAGAAGGATAATTTTTTTTCAGTCGAATCTTGGCAAGATCGCGCTTGATTTTGGCGCGCGCATGAGCACTTTCCACCAGGTCACAAAAATATTGGGACTCAGGCGCGTTGTATCCAAGACGTGTGGTTATTTTTTCGGCGGCCTTTCGTGAAAGCCCATGTCTTGAATTGAGAATCCCTGAAACCAATGAGGGTGAAAGCCCGATGTCGCGTGAAAAAGCACGCAGCGAATAATGAGCATTTTTGCTACAACGAGTTTCCAGTTCATCTTTAAGGATTGATCTGTAATCTTTTTCGGCCGTGGGATTCATGCGAGGTTATTACCGATGAGTGTGAGTTAAGTCAATGCCCCATCGAACATTCTGTTCGACGAAATTCAGTAAAAAAAGGCCCGTATCAAACGGGCCGGCATCTCTTGTGCTGCAATCGATTAGTTACCAATTTTCAAGTATATTTGATAGTACGTTTCGGTAACGATATAAAAACCGTTATCTCTTTGGCGCTTGATTTCTGTCACTTTGAACTGACATTGCTTGGTCTGCTTCAGGCCATACCACTTCTGTTCCGCGCAGGTCGCCGCCAAACCATCGGAATTGAAAACCACCTGCTTGGTGGCACTATCATAGCTGAGACCAGGAACGAGCATGCTCGATAAATTTGAGTAACTTCTGGTGGAATCTCCGGTGTTGTAATGAAAGGCCACAGTAACCCAGGCCCGCCCCAGTTCTTTATTGATATTGAAGGCGGCCGCAATATGAGAGGGTGAATTGCTATAGTCCTTTTTTGTCTCAAGAACAAGAATGCTCTTTTCCACGGCCATGGCATGATTCAAAAATAACCCTACAAGTACCAAGACTAAGAATCTCATTTTCATAAAATCTCCCTTCTAAATTAATTTTCCCAATACATTATGAGAATGAAGCGCAAAATATATGGAGGAGTAAATGCCGTCAACACTTCATCGAACAAAGTGTTCGATGAAATACAATGATCATGAAAACAACGCTCAATTTTTCGCCCGACTCACTCCAGTTGACGGCCGCTGTGACATGAAGCGGAGTTCTCCTTAAATCAAATACTTACACTGTCCGAGTATTCTTTTCAGAGAGTTCAAGCTTCGCGTGCCTTTGATTAACTTTTCTGTTATATGTGCAAGCGAATAAAATTAAAGGAAGGGTCAAATGAAAATTCTGCAGAAAGTATTACTCGCCAGTGTCTTTGCTTTTAATATTCAGAGTGCGCTCGCCACCACCGGACAGACTTCTTCGGGGGTCTTGTTGACGGATTATCGAACCCCTAACAATATTTTAGGTGAAGCCATGATTGATCCAAGCGGAATGATTTGGGGAGATGTCGCCCGCAATCCCGATGGCAGTTATCAGCTCATGAATCGCGTTGAGGCCTTCAACTATTGCGCCGGCCTTAAAACTAGCGTGCCGAATGAGGCCGATTATCGACGCTTGCGTTCCTATATGGGCGCCACGCTTCAATCCAATGCCGGCTATGTCCCGCAGGTCCTTCCACGGCTCACTGATCATTGGTACTGGACGACTGCTTCCAGTGATAACGGCCGCAAGGTTTATCTCTTCAATGGTCTGCGCGGAAATATCGGTTTCATGCCCTTCACTGCTGAAAGTAAGGGAGTGGTTCGCTGCGTGACGACCAGCTATTTTCAAATTATAGAGCACCCTACTCTGGGTGATCAGTCCATATTGGACCCGAGTGGCAGAGCTTGGGGTAAATTCACAGATGAGGTTTATACCAATACCGGCACGATTGAAGATGGAAACCTCATTCGATCTCAGGCCATAAATGTCTGTACCGACTTAGGCACCCGCCTTCCCCATACTGAAGATTTCGAACAGCTCATTACTTTCTTTGGAAAAAATCTGGATACTGGCGGCCTTACAGGAGAAGGTTTGAACCTCTTTAAAAAAATGTTTCCCAATATAGGAAAGCGCGTATTCTGGACCTCTACGTTAGGCATGATTCAAAAGGCCGGCTTTGTATTCAATTACTCGCGCGATATCGCCATTACCGGCGATTACCTCCGCAACGCTCACCATGTTTGGTGCGTCCAGGATATGCCGTAATAAAAAGATTGGTGGGCAAAGTCGACGAGATGCGAACGGAAATGCCGAAAAGCATCTCAAGATCATGAATGAATTTACTGGATTTCTATGATTTACGAATGAGAGTCGACCCATCATTACCATCGGGTATTTCATAAACAAAGCGATCATCTTTTTTAAGACGATCTCGCAAATACTTTTTCAAAATACCTTCACCATGGCCATGAACGACTGACAGATAGGGAATTTCATCAAGTAAAAGTGCCGTCAGGCCGCGCTCTAACAAGGTTTCAAAATCCGGCAACCGCAATCCCCTACCATTGATTTCATGACTGGCAAGCTCTTCTCTGGAAAAGTGAATTTTTACTTCACGCTGTTTTGTACCAGTTTTCTTGCTCAAAAATAATTGATCTAGCGGATGGTTAATACGCGCACCTGCCTGGGATTTATTAGCAGAAACCTGGGCCTCTTGCTTGCGATGATTGATCAGCAATACCAGGACTTCGCGATTTAAAAGTCTGGAAAAATAAACCTTCCCTGTCTCGATCAAACCGGCCGGAGCCAACTCTTGAGACGACACTTGAATCAGTCCTTCATCTGATGTTTTTTCTATCCCAGGCGCAAGGGTATTTAAATCAGAAGTGATTTCACTGGCCTTGTTGCGAATTGCTTTTATGCCCCAATCAGGATGGGCATTTTGCTCTTCCTTTAAAGCTATTGCTTGATCCAGAATCTTCTTCAATTTTTTCTGGTAATCCTGATAGGCCTTTTCTTTCTCTAAATGCAAAACACCTTGAGAGGCCATCTTCTGATTTTGCAATTCCTTTTGCAGCGAATTTACCTCGCCCAATTGCGAATCCAGCAAATGTTCCTTTCTGGATACATTTTCCAACAGCGTTTCATAAAGTCGCTTAGAAGTTTGCATGAGCGATTTGGCATTGTCGGGGATGCCGGTTTGGTAATGGCACAGGCCCGCAACTTTTTCAAAAATATTAAAAGCAAACGACGGCCCTGGCGTACCGGTGATCAATTTATATGTTGGGGAATTGTTTTCTACGTCGAATGCCATATGGGCGCTGAGGAAACGGCGATCTTCATGAATCAAAGTTTTGAGTAATTGATGGTGGGTACTTACCAATAACTTGACCTTAGCTTTCGCCTGCATTTCTTCAAACAAGGCAAAAGCCAAGGCCGAAGCCTCTTCGGACCCGGTAGAATTGAAAATCTCATCAATGGCCAAGATGCTGTGATCCTCTAGACTCTTTAGTATCTCCAGGTATTGATGCACTTCACTAGAAAATGAACTTAAACCCGCCACCAAATTTTGATGATCATAGCCGATAAAAAAAATCTTTTGCGCTGGGTAGATCAACCCATCTTGCGCCGGAACATAGAGCCCCTTGTGTAAGAACAAAAGGGCCAGTGAGATGGCCTTAAGCATGACGGTTTTTCCACCAGTGTTAGGTCCCGAAATCACCATACCCAAACAATCAGGACCAAGATGAACATCATTGCGGACGGCACCCGGAATGAGCGGATGAAACAAACCATTCAACTTGATCTCAAATTTATCTGACAAGATAGGACGATTGAGTTCCTTGTCTTGAATATAGCTAGCACGCGCCTGTAAAGAATCAATACTCAAAAGAAAATCAATGACCGTAAGAAACTCAGATTTGTACTGCTCAATCTTGGACTGAAATTCACGGGCAATTTTGGCCATCTCCTCTTCAATCTGGGCCAAGAGACGAATTCTTTTATTGGCCTCTTCTTTCATACCAAACGGTTCGACAAAAAGTGTATGGCCGGAACTACTGCGCGCCAAAATAGGACCCATCGACGAACGGTAGGCATCGGCACGAACAGGAAGCACAAAACGATCATTGACCACATCGTAACTTTGAAACTGCATGGCACTATCAAAAGGTTCCTGCCTTGAATAAGTTTGCACAAGATTGCGTAACTTGCCTTCAAGACCGGAAAGCTCTTGATCCAAGGGCCCAAGGACAGGATGGCGATGATAGTTAATATTGCCGTCTTTTTGTACAAAGACTCGCCAAGGTGAGATCAATTTTTGTTCAATGTTACGCTTCCTCGGAAGAATTTCCCGCGCTTTGGCAAAAAAGGCCAAAACGGAAAATTCCGGCAGCAACTTAAAACAGCCTTCAAAATAATGTATGCATTTGTTGATTTCCGCCATTTCTAATAGATGGCCCTTCAGCAAACGTTGTACAGTGTTTGTGTCATCCTTTTTATTGGGAATCGTGCTCAAGACTTCTTGCAAATGTTCTTCTGACTCTGGTCGTAGGTAAATATGAGAGAAAAATTCATCCAACTGACAAAGCTTGGCCTCAATCTCTGCATGAGACAAAAAATTCGGCGGCCCTTCCAGCTCAAACTGATTTTCCTCAAAAAATGCTCGCGAACCCAAATCTTTCGATATGGCCTGCCAATCCAAGGATGTAAGCAGATTTAGATTTTCCATTATTGTGCCTGTCTCGAAAAGTGATTATACCTATTAACCGAGAACGAGGCGAGGATTGGCTTAACATAAAATGGCGACACAAAAGCGGAATTGTCAGCTATTTAATCCGTATTATATTTATCTTTTCATGTTTACCAAAGTTCTTTTCCGCTAGTAAAATTCTATCTATGAAAAATTCAAAAACTATTCAACTTAGTGTTCTAAGTTTTTTCCTCTTTAGCGCAGTGGCGATTTTTGGCCCGGGAAATTCCCTGGCGGCCAATTATAAAATTGCTATCCGCGGTGGTGACGATCTTACCTTCTCACCCAAGCCAGGGCCGCGACAAACGCCGATTGGCGACAAGACCAAGTATGATGTTGTTGTCATTGGAGGTGGCCTGGCCGGATTGTCCTCGGCAATTTTCTTAAGCGAGAAAGGAAAGAAGATATTGATTATCGAAAAAGAGGCCAAACTCGGGGGCCTCGCCGCCGGTGATATCGATAAGAAAGGTATTCGCTATAATCGAGGCGCGGCCTACTGGGCCGATGCCGGTCAGGAAATCATTAACATTCTTGAGCACATTGGACTCACCGATTTCAAAAAGAACTACCCTATCCATGACCCTATTGATAGCTACCTATGGAAAGGAAAATTCTATGAGCACTTCTGGGAACACCCCACTATTGAGGAATTGCCCGTCAGCTTTGCTCTCTTCAAACACGAATTGGAGATGTCCGAGAAAGATGGCTTAATCCCCGGACAACCCTTTGAGGAAGCTGACAACCTGGAACTGGATAAATTCACCGCAGAACAATGGCTCAAAACTGTTCCTGATCGAGTGGCGGCACGCAAAGATGAAGAATCCAAAAAAATCTATGAGCGTTTCAAAAAAGACCCACGAGTTGATCAAAAAGATCCCATGAAGGACGTATCCCATCTGGTGGAACTTTATACGCGCTCGGCCTTAGGTGGATTGCCCAATCAGGTTTCCGCTGCGGCCTTCGCTAATTTTTATGTGGCCGAATTCGTAACACGCTATACCAGTCCTAATGGTACCGGTGAGGCCTCCATGAAAATGATTCAAACATTGAAGTCCAAACCAAAACTGGTCAGTTTTAAAACCCAGTCCACCGCCACAAAAATTATCAATGAGACGAATGGTGTTCGTGTCCAGTTTATCAATTCTGGCAAACTCCATGAAGTGGCGGCCGATTATGCGGTTTTTGCCGCCCAGCTCAGATTTGCTCCACGAATTATTGAGGGACTGACAGAAAAGTCCCCTGAACAGGCGGCGGCCATGAATGGACTTGAATATTCTCACTGTTTTGTCCACGTCGTGAGAGTCAAGGGACATCCCTATCGCGCCAGCTATGACACTTGGGTGCGACCAGAAGATTATAAAGACACCGATTTCACCGATGTTATCTTAGGTCGCTGGATGGACCCAAAAATCAAAGGCTATGCTGACATGAGAGATTTCAAAAAACATCCATCGGATAATTTCGGTATTTTTACCATCTATCATAATTTTCAACATCCCAGTGATTGGATGAAGGATCGCGAACAAATGATTCCTGAAGATCATTTCAAAACCGCGGCCAAAATGGCGGTTGATGGATTGCTTAAAAACTTGAGTCCTCTTCTTAAAGAAAAATGGGGGACCAAGATAGAGGTGGAGTCGGTGGAAACAAACCGCTGGCCCTACTCCCTCATGGTGGTGACGCCAGGACACTTCACAAAATTGGCCAAAATCATGCGAAAACCTTTTGGCAAAGTCTTTTTTGCCAATAATAATTTGGGTACTCCTTCTGTTGAAGAAGCTGTTTTTCGCGGTCATTGTGCCGCCAATAATATTTTAAAGAGAGTTGATTCCAGCTTTAAAAACGAAGAGTGGTCTAACTGCCCAATCGAAAATCCTTAAAATTCAGGAATGATAATTTTCTCTGGGAAGATTATCCCAATTCTTGAATTGTTGCACAAACCATTTCTCCTCTTCTGTTAAACGGACTCGGATTTCCTCCTGAATGGTTCTATAGTTCTCATAGGGTAAATTGGGTGGGATAAGAATCGGTTCCCCATAACCGATAATAATTTTTGAAAAGGGCTTGGGTACACGAAATTTATCCCAGCTATTGAAAACCCAAGAGCGATCCGCAATAGCGATGTAAGGGACAATAGGTATCTCGGTATTTTTGGCCATGTCCAAAATACCCGGTTTAACATGGTGAGCAGGTCCTTTGGGCCCGTCAACTGAAATGGCACCGGGAATACCAGTTTTGAGTATCTCGATCATTTGATCTTTGGCCACTCGCCCACCCTTATCAACCCCGCTAGAATTTCTGGAGCTTCCACGCACGGTTAAATTGCCCAATTTTTGAAGTGCATAGGCTATGGCATGAGCATCCTTCGACTTGGACACCATCACGATGTGGGGTCTACCTATTTGTGCGGTAATGGCGGGAAAAAGATTCTGATGCCAAAGGGCAAAAAGATAATTGCCATGCTTACTCGCTTTGCATGCGCCCTGGATATTTTCCACCTTCACAAAACGGTAGCGGTAAGACAGATGCAGGGCCCTAATCACCAAGTGGCCCAGTCTCGAAATCACCGCAAGCATTAAATTACCAAACATAGAAGTCAATCATAGACGATCTGATTCAATTTGAACATTGCATGAATTATCCCGACTTGATAACGTTCATCCACTATGAACTTACGCATTCTTAATCATCTCCCTGTTGATTTTTTTACCTGTACACCCACGAATTTAAGTCGGTTGTTTCCCAACGGGACATTGATTTGTTTGGAAGGTAAAAGAAAGAATCCCCTTTTCCTGTCATGCCTGTTACATGGCAATGAAACATCCAGCTTTTATGCCGTACTGAACTTTTTAAAAAACACGAAGCCACTTCCCCGCTCTCTCGTTCTTTTTTTCGGTAATGTGACTGCAGCTTCAAAAGGACTTCGCCAACTCCCTAACGGGCCCGACTTTAATCGAATTTGGGCAGGAGGAAAAACGCCTGAAGAACAGATGGCGGCCGAGGTAATAAACTTTGCCAAATCCAATCATGTCTGGGCCAGCATTGATATGCACAACAACACTGGAGACAATCCCTATTATGCCTGCATCAACAAACGTGATCGCGCCACTGTCGCCTTGGCTTCTTTATTTAGCGATAAAATTCTCTTCTTTGAAAAACCCCATCAGGCCCAGTCGATCGCCTTTTCCCAATTTTGTACCTCAGTCACCCTTGAATGTGGCAAAAGCGGAGACCAGATTGGTGTTGGCCTTCTCACTCGTTACTTAGAGAAAGTTTTATCTTTGGACTCTTTGGAGCAAGTAGCTTTACGCGATGATAAACTTTCCCCTTTTCAAACAGTCGGTCGAATTCTTCTTCCGCAGGGGCTCGAGATCGATTTCAACTTCAGTGATTCTTCCACCTCTGATCTTTCTTTTCCTCCAGAACTGGAGCAATTTAACTTTGAGCGAGTCAAAAAAGGCACCATTTTTGCAAAACTACCAAGGGCCTTGGGCCATCAATGTTACTTACAAGTCGTCGACAACTTAGGTCAGAACGTAACCCCAAAATACTTTTGTCAAAAACAAAACAATTTGGTCGTGACTGAAGATTTCACTCCCGCCATGCTTACAAAAGATATACGCGTCGCCAAGGATGATTGTTTAGCATATCTGATCGAGAATCTAAGTTAAACTCCTCATATAACATCACTTGGCGGCACTTTGAATTCGCACACAACGAGAAAGTTCATCATTGGCCTCTAACCAGGCCCGCTTGGCCAGCGAGGTCAGATTGCGGCTGCGCTTTAACCATGTCACGCTCTGGCGCAACAAATCTTTAGAACATAGAGATGCAGGAAAAAGATTTTCAAAATAGATGCTCACCAAATTGTCGTTTTCTTTCCAATCCATGCTGGTGACTTTGTTGAAAAATGGTTTGATAAAAGATTTGGATATTTCTGGAAAGTTTTCATGGTGAAATTCAGAAGAACCGTCATCCAGCAAGTTCTGTCCTAATTTTCCAGGCGTCTGAAATTCTTTCCAATATTGCATTTTACTTGCAAGGTTGGGAACGGATACCTTGGCACTGTAAGCGGAGCGAATCCCGGTTACCGATGGATCACGTTTTTCTTCTGCCAAAATAAGACCCTTGGCGCGTGAATCGCCACTGCGACTAAGCGCTTGAATAACGGCCCATCTTCTTTCCGGACCGAGTTCAATACCTTTCAACGAAAATTTACCCTCAAGAAGAAAGGCAAGACGGTCAAGGAACTCTTTGGTTTGCACAACATCAAGAAAAAAATCCAAAAATAATAACTGAGAATTACTACCTGGTTTGGCTGTCTCAAGGCGCTTCCAAAGCAGATTTTCAAATTTAAGCGCCATCAAGCTCCGTTGCTTTAAGGTGAGATATGTTTTGTATTGAGATCCGATTAATCCATGACGTCCCAGGATAATCCCTAAAAGCATTTCTTCTGATTCGGACTCCAAGGCGTTCAGAACCGTCTCAAAATAATCAGATGGTGATAATGCGCTATCGCGCACCATTTGTCCCAAGTTCATCCATAGCATGAGCCGAAGAAGTGGATCTTCAAACCCCTTCCCCAGGTATCGCTTCACGGCAGAAAGAGAAATCGGGTCCAAAGAAAAAAGAGCGTAATCATGATCATCCAGATTGGAATATACAAAATCAGGGCACGCTTTGCCCAATAACCCAGCCACTTCAGTCCGTTTATCACTATAGGTCACCTCTTGGGAATGCTCCAACTTGAAGGTCCCCAGAGTGGAATAATTAAACAATCCTATTCTTGTTCGATGGGGCGAAAGTATTCCCGATGAGCTGGGACTCTGGTTGAGAATGAAATGACTTATTTTATTTTCGTGACACCCCCAATCGACCTGCACACGATTAGCACCTGCCTTCTGCAACCAACTCTTCACCCAGCTATTCAAATTAACATTTGAACTCTGGCCGATGTGTTCTATAAAATCCTGGCGATCAGAATTTTGGAATGAAAATTTTTTAAAATATGAATTTAAACCTCTGCGAAAACTGGCCGAACCTACAAAGAAATGCAGTTGCTTTAAAGAGGCGGAGCCTTTTGCATAGGTAATCCCATCGAAATTCCCCCGAGCAGTTCGAGTATCGGGGACAACCGTTTCAATTGGATGAGTGGTCACGAGTTGATCTTGCCAATGGCCCCATTCTTTCTCATCGGCAAAATCAAGCCATGCGCTTTTGGCCCCCATGGCCTGATCCATGGCAACCGTAGCAATAAAACTGGCAAAACTCTCGTTGAGCCAGAGATCGTTCCACCATTTCATGGTAACAAGATCTCCAAACCACATATGGGCCATCTCGTGTAAGATAAGATTGTCCCTTCTATCCATGCGAGTTTTAGAGACGGCATCGCGGAAGATATTTTTTTCATGCAGAGCAATCGCACCAGGATTTTCCATTCCGCTCCATGAAAACTCTGGGATAAAAATCTGACCATATTTCGAAAAAGGAAAAGGGACTTCAAAATATTCACTATAAAAATTCAAACCCTTTTTTGTCACTTCGAAAATCCGTTCATAATCGACATACTTGGCCAAAGACTTTCGTGCATATAAGAAAAGAGGAATATCTCCCAACTGGTCATTCCATTCTTCATATGGTCCTACGCCTAAAAAGAAAAGATAGGTACTAAAGGGTTTGGTTTTTTTAAAATAAGATGTGGTCATTTCGCCGCTTTCACTTTTCTGATCAATCAAATCATTGGAAATGGCCTTCCAATCTTTAGGAGTTACCACAGATACCTGGTAAGTGGCCTTGAGATCAGGTTGATCAAAACATGGAAAAAGAGTATGGGCCCTATAAGGTTCAAAATCAGTGGCGATATACTCCGCTTGATCTTCAGGGTCTTTGCTTTTCGATACACCGTCTCCTGTGACACTAAAAGCATTGGTGTAATTCACTTCAATCATCAAATGACGAGATAAGCTACGCGCGGGAATTTCAAAGTGTCCTTTTCCAGTTTTGAATTGAGAGAGTGGCCGTTCATTAACTTTCACAGCATGAATTTTTTTCCATAAGAAATCCAGTGATAACGGAGCGTCTATACGGTTTAATTCAACATTTATAATGGCCTTGCCGTTATAGGTCTCACTTTCTTTTTTAAATTCAAAATGCAACCTATAAGAGACCGAATGAACCTGTCCCTTTCTAAAGACGGCAAAAGAAGCAGTTAAATTGTCATCCGCAGGATGTGGCACAAATGGTAATGCGCAAAATGCATTTACAGAAAACAACCACAAGGCTGAAAAAATTAAAAAAATGCGTGCCAAGTTCCACCTCACAAAATTTGATGGAATTGTCTGGCAATCTTGATGATTTCGTCAATCTTGAAAAGAAGACGGGCCCCCAAGGGATTGCTCACCTAAAGGGGCCCCGGGAAACTCTCATAGAACTCTCAAGAAATTTTCAACACCGGTTATCTAAACTGAGGTGAGACATTGGTTTTATTGCCGCAGTAATCAACGGTGACCACAACTCCCAACTGACGCCATTCACCGTTGTGCAACTTGACCAGCGCAGGCCCCCCGCTATCGCCACTACAGGCGCCGGCCAGTGGTGATCCTTTCTTAGTCAAAGTTATCTCCATGTGGTGGTAATTTTCTAATTTAAGATCAACCATATTTTTATTTCCCGACATGAAATACAAGGTCAAGAAGGCGCGATACAACGCCTTCTCCTTGGCCAACTCTGTCTGCAATTGCTTTTTCTTATCAACATCCAACTCGGCAGCAATTTTATCTTCCAATTCCTTCACTATCGACCGCGCGGAGGTGACAAAACGTCCGTCGACTTTCAAACCAAATCCCACCACTCTCACATCTTGCCCCAAGAGCACATTGTCGGCGTGCTCATCGGCACTGATGACAGGCACGGGAGTAACTGCTGGTAAGGTGGTTTTAAGCGTCATATGGGCATAGTCAAAAGAAGCTGAATATTCCACAGTAAAATCTTCGGGAAGGGCCAAGTTCGTGAACTTTAAAACACTCGCTTCCATATAGGCCAAGCCCCCCTCGGACAAATCCACATCGGCAACCACATCGAGTCCGGTCTCTAATCCACCAGCGGCGGAAGAACCAACATAGACTTTGATGGCCTTGGCATCATTTCGAATGACCCGACGTAATGCCGCCTTAAAGAGTTCGCGCTTTTGTGGCAAAGAAGCATTATTAAAAACGCTTATATCCTGTCCAGCTAAGCCAGCTCTAACTTCTTCCATAACATCATCAAAAAGCTTCTCAAACGCCTCACGCGTGTCGATTTCAAAATTCGTCACGCAATGCCCGGCAGTCAAGATTTTTTTGGATTCGATTAAGCTGCCCGAGCAAAAGATGCGCCCGTTTCGCACTAAACCGACAACATGCTTGAAGTCTTCACTTGATACCGGTGTGCCCCCCACAACCTTCGCGGCATTCACTTGAAGTTCAGTGGAGGATTGCTGGCCACATCCGGCCAATAATAATGCCGCCACCACAGGCCCCACCAATTTCTTTAAACTTCCCACCTTCATAAACATCCCCCAAGAAAATGCGATGCACGAACATACCAAGGGAACTGCTGGTGTCAGAGTGGGGCGTAAAATTTTTACTGAGTCCAAAAAAGGCCCTTTTTAATCACAAAAAAATCAATATTTTCGGTCTATTAGGTGGGACTTTGAATTTTGGATGCCAATGTAAGAATTCTAATATCTCCTTACAGTTGGCCCGATACTCAGCTCACGATCCCCAAAATTCCATAGATACCCTTTCTCACCATCATCACTGCGATGGCCATCAAAAAGAGTGAGGCAATCTTTCCGATGGCGAGATTTGTACCTTTCCCAAGAAACTTTTGGATACGACTGGATAACAAAAAGGCCACGTACACGAGAAAAATATTAATAACCAGGGAAGAGAGCGCCCAACATTTTGAAAATTGAGATGAAATCAAGATCAAGGTGGTGATACTCGCCGGCCCTAAAATAAGCGGCATGGCCAGGGGAACAATAGCGAGTTCATCCCCTTCCACCCGTCTTCCCTCCAAATTGGCCCCCAGAATATCACTGACAGAAATTAAAAAGAGCAATATCCCCCCTCCCACCATAAAATCAAATTGGGTAATACCCAAAAAGATGAAAACAGCATTTCCAAAAACCACAAAGAGTCCACCCACAATGAGCGATACAAAACAAGACTTGAGCGCAACCTGGGCACGTTGCCGTTCTTCCAAGCGTTCGGTCAGAGCAGAAAAGGTTGGCAAGACACCAAAAACATCAATGGCAACGAATAAGGGAATAAAAGTCAGCAGAAAAGTTTGCATTACTCGCTATTATAACACTTGCATCAGTTCCTGTCCTTTAAAGATATTTTTTTATTTCATCCACCATATCTAAAAATTCCCAGGTAAAAAAATCTTCCTCCCGTCCAAAATGCCCATAATTTGTCGTTCTTCGATAGATGGGTCTTTGCAAATTTAATCTTTCAATAATGGCAGCTGGACGCAGATCAAACTTATGATCGATAATCTCCCGAATTTTTTCATCCGGAATGTTTCCCGTCCCAAATGTTTCAATCATGAGAGAAACGGGATTTGCTCTAGCGATAGAATAGGCCACCTGGAGTTCAAGAGTATCTGCAACTCCCGCGGCCACCAGATTTTTTGCCACATAGCGGAGCATATAAGCTCCGCTACGATCAACTTTTGTTGGATCTTTTCCCGAGAAGCATCCGCCGCCATGCCTGGACATCCCGCCGTAAGTGTCAACCAGGATTTTTCTCCCGGTTAGGCCGGTATCTCCATGCGGTCCGCCTTTAACAAAACGTCCGGTGGGATTTATATATATTTTTGTGGAACTATCAATCAAATAAGCGGGAATTGACTTGAGGATGACATTATTTAAAATGTCATGGCGTAACATCTCTTGGGCAATGTCCGGACCATGTTGGGCCGAGACAATAATCGTATCCACCCTCTGAACTTTGCCATGTTCGTACTCAACGGTTACTTGCGTTTTACCATCAGGACGGAGATAGGGTAAAAGTTTCGTTTTTCTCACCGCCGCCAAGTTTTGTGCTAATTGGTGAGCGAGATTAATAGGCAAAGGCAAATAATTAGAACTTTCATTTGTAGCATACCCAATCATCATCCCCTGATCGCCGGCACCAACAAGGTCAAAACTGTCGCGTGGATGATTTCTCGCTTCCATCGATTCACTAATACCCAAAACAATATCTTCACTCTGTGTTTGCAGAGAGTTGATAATCCGACAGGTCGTCGCACTGAAACCCAACTTCTCATCTAAATATCCAATATCGGCGATGACTGATCTGGCGATCTTATCAATATCGAGTGGCACATCTGACAAAACCTCGCCTGCGACATGGAGCAATTCCGTCGTGACCAGACATTCGCAGGCGACATGCCCCCTTGGGTCATTTCGCAAAACTTCATCCAAGACCGCGTCACTGATTTGATCACATATTTTATCAGGATGACCTTCAACAACACTCTCTGATGTAAAAAGAAACTTTTTTGAGCGCCAAGAGCTATTTTCTCTCATTTTAAAATTCTAATGGAGAACAGAATTTCACAAACTAGGATAATCGATACCTAGAAGTGATTCATATCATTTCTACGCTTGCAACCGATGCTAACGTATGACTATGATCAGAGTATTTGTCTTAATCGCGGCGTTTTTGGTTAATTCAGGAGTCTTTGAAACTGTCAATTATGAGAGTCAAAGAAATCATCTTCTCGATATTATCAATAAAGAAATCAAATCCCTTGAGGGCCATACCGGGATTTCCGAATTATCAGCATCAGTTTATAGCGCCATTAAAAATACGCCGAGAGAACAATTTGTTCCGCCGGACTTAAGACCCTTTGCCTATGAAAATCGCCCCCTCTCGATTGGTCACGGGCAAACGATCTCTCAACCTCTGATCGTCGCTCTTATGACTGAGCTTTTGAAAATTTCACCTACCCATACAGTTTTAGAAATCGGCACAGGCTCCGGTCATCAAGCGGCCATCCTTTCGCGTCTGGCAAAAGAAGTCCATACCATAGAAATTATTCCAAGCTTGGCAAAGAAGGCCCAAGATATCTTTCAAAAATTTGGATATCAAAATATTTTTTCTTATATTGGAGATGGTTATATCGGGCTTACTCAGCATGCCCCCTATGACGCTATCATTGTCACTGCTGCCAGCTCGCATATTCCTCCCCCACTCCTAAAACAGTTAAAAGAAGGCGGCAAGATGGTGATACCGGTGGGAGGGGCCTACCAAACCCAAAATCTAATTCTGTTGACCAAAACAAGTGATGGTTTTCGTTCAAGAAACATTCTTCCTGTCCGATTTGTGCCGATGGTAAGAGAAAAATGATAATGAATCATCTCCCCATTTTTCTAATGTCTGCGATCAGTCTCTCTTACCAAATTCTTCTGATGAAAATTTTATCAATAATACAATGGGCACCCTTGGTAACCTTTGTCATTGCCTTATCCATGCTGGGATATGGCATGAGTGGCATCGTACTCTATCATCTGAAACTTAAACTATATATGGAAGAAAAGGCGAATAGAATTCGCATTATCTTGGCATTTCTTTACTCGTGGCTTGGATTTTTTTGTTTTCTTGTTTTTCAAAAACTCCCCCTGAATCCTGCGGAGATAGCATGGAGTAAAGACCAATTTTTATATTTTGCTCTGGCCTTTACTCTTCTCTCATTACCAACTCTTTGCGCGAGAACTTTTATCGGAAGTTATTATTTGGGGAGAAAGACAGAAGGGGCCCGCATATACTTCTATGATCTGCTGGGTTCAGGTGTCGGTTCTTTGGCCCCCATTTTATTTTTAAATTATTTTAAAGTCGAAAGATCCTTTATTATATTATGCTCGATTGGATTTATCATTTCCGCTTTTATACTCTTGACCAAAACTGCCAGAAAGCGTTTGGCCTCATTACCTCTTTTTTTCTGTGTCTTGACCAACTTCATCTGGCCAGCAGGACATCTTGAACTAAAAGCTTCTGCCTTTAAGCCATTGTCACAGATGAAGCAATTTCCCGGAGTAGAGGTCATAAAAGAAAAAGATGGAGATTCCACCAGAATTACAGTTCTCAAAAGTCCCGAAGTACCTTTTCGATTTGTGCCAGGGTTAAGTCTCAATTTTGGCGACAATATCCCAGAGCAAATAGGAATTTATTTGAATGGAGATCATTTTATTGCCATTGATAAAATTTCCGATCTCTGGCAAAAAGTTGCCTATTACGATTTTACTCTTAATGCCCTTCCATATGAGATAAGTCAGCAACGGGAAAGAATATTGATCATCGGTGAGGGAGGAGGAAGTAGCGCTCATCATGCGCTTTTACAAGGCTTTAAGAATATCGACGTCGTCTTAAGTAATTTAATGCTTGTGGAAATTCTGCAAAATGATATGGCCTACTATAATGCAGGACTTTTTAATAATGAGAAAATTAATTTTCATGCGGTTGATGGTCGAAATTTTATCAATAGATCAAAGTTCAACTATGACATCATTCATTTTACATTATGGCAATCACAGATAGGACAGATGAGCAGTGCTTACGCTGTGGAAACTGACTATATGCTCACGCACGAATCTTTCAATCGGGTGTTTGATCTATTAACGCCTCATGGTCTGTTCACAATATCAAGATGGGTCTCTTTTCCGCCAAAAGATTCTGTCCGCCTTTTAAGTCTCTGCGTGGAATTATTGAAAAAAAAAGGGATACAAGGGCCGGGGAAACATCTTGCCTTACTTCGTGATATTCAAACATCATTTCTAATACTTTCAAAGGCCCCTCTGACCCATCAGCAGATCAGGACAATCAGAGAATTTGCAAAAACACGGGCCTTTGATCTTGTCTATTTACCGGGCCTGGCCAAAGAAGAGACTAATCAATTCCATGTCTATCACGAACCTCTGGACTTTTTATTAGCGCAAGCAATTGTTAACAATATCAACGTCACAAAAACATATAAATATGATCTCAGTCCTCCGAGTGATGATCGCCCATTTTTCTCACAATTCATGAAAATGAATACCCTTATCGAGTTGTTACGCTCACCCTCTTCTTCCGGTAAGATGATGGTCGAATGGAGCCATTTGTTGGAATGGTTGACCTTGCTCATCTCTCTGATCGCCTCGCTTTTTTTTATTCTGATTCCCTCCTTTTGGTATTTTTCCAGAGCGAACGACAAGCAGGGCCTAAAATTGATTTCTTTTCCAATTCTTTACTTTTCCTTTCTTGGGATAGGCTTCATGTTATTTGAAATCACGCTTATAAAGAAATTCACATTATTTTTAGAGCACCCCATCTATGCTGTCTCGATGGTTTACGACTTTTTTTAAAACAGGATTATATAAAATGCATTTCACTTGCTCTGCTTGGGATAATTCTCGTTGGTGGTTTATTACATTTTTCCATATTACCTTTCTACGCAAGAATAACTTACTTATCGCTTCCTCTAAAATTCATTTTATGCGCAGTGGCCATATTTCCAATGGGTTTTTTCATGGGAATGCCCTTCCCTCTTGGTATCGATTATCTTAAATCAAAATCCGATAACTTATTACCACTTGCGTTCGGTACAGATGGCTCCATGTCCGTTGTGGGAACTCTTGCGGGTGGCCTGTTGTTAATTTATTTTGGGATGAATGCAGCTTTTATATTCGGACTGGCAAGCTATTTTATGGCAACTGCTGTTTTTTGCTATTACTATATTATTTTTGCTCTATGATAGAGGTCAGAGTTTTTCATTACATTACGGAGTAAATAAGTGAAATTATCAACAATCGTTGTCGTGGTTATTTCCGCCCTGCTGCTCTCTTGCTCTTCTTCGGTTATCAGAAAAATTTCATCCGATGAAGGGGACATGGAGTATGTCGATGTCTGTGATCAGAATGGAAATTGTCGCAAGTTTTCACGCTTGATCATGGGAACCGATCACTTGGTTCAGGCGAACTGGACAAGTGAAGGGCAAGCGGAAATTTCAGAGGAAGCGGCCTTCAGTGTTTTGGATGAAGCTGCCGGACTGGGGATCAATTTATTCGATACTTCTCCCATTTACGTCGGTGGAGTGGAATACAAACTTGGACGATGGATAAAATCTCGGCAAGAGGCCAACCCCGATCGAAAACTTTATGCCTTATCCAAAGGAGGTTTTCCTTTTGACTTATTCTGGTCAAAAAAACTGGCCCAAGGTGCTCATTCCCCAGAGTTGAAAGTTACTCTGAAACGAAATGGAGTTTTAAATGATGAGGCGAGTGAATTGAAAAACGTTCCACCCGGAACTTATGCCAGCCGGCTTTATGGAAACGAGAGTCAAATTAAAACTCGGGTGACGGAAGAAATGGGGCATTCTCTTCGAAACTTGAATGACAATATCACAGTCTATCTTATGCATCGGGATGACGGAGACTATTTCAAATTTGATGAAGTGAAAAGACAAAAGACCGCCGTTCACACCATCATGCAGGCCTTGAGTGCAGAACAGATTTCAAGTAAGTTCACCTTTCTGGGTTGGTCCAATTGGCAAACGGTACGTATCAATGAATCAATCAAGCTGGCAGAACAGAACCCCGCTTTGACCAGGCCCATGCTGAATAGCCCCTACTTTTCACTTTTTGAGATGAGCAAAAGAACAATCCACGCCGGAGGCGTGCAAGTCACCCATAAAGAGATGATGGATGAAAACTTCCAAAAAGGCATCAAGATCATGCCCTATTCTCCCCTGGGAGGCTTCAGTATTTTCGATAAACCCGAACCCAAATGGGAAAATGCCAAGAAAGCGGCGAAACTGAAATATGACCAAGGCGATGCTTACTGGAAAAATGTTTATCACGCCATTTTTACGGCCGAAAATCAGGCGCGATATGAAAGAGTGGTCAAGTTCACGGAAGAATTTAACCAGAACCACAGCACCAATTATACCCTTGATCAAATGATCAATGCCTACGCCTTGGCCCACAAAAGAACCGATTTCCTGGCCGTCGGCCCCATCACGGTAGAGCAGCTAAGAAGAACAGTCGCATCCCTCAAGCTTGCGCGCATGCTCACCGACAGTGATTTGGAATATCTCTATAGTGGGAAGTTGTAAGGGAAAATAGCTTCCTAATCTACGCCGGTATTAGAGACCTTTTTTATTTTGGGCCTCAGTTAAAAATGCCAAACTGAGGTTGCTAGCTGTCTCGAATATTGGACACCAAGGGTGAGACTTTCTTGATTGGTGGTCAAAATCTGTCTAAAAGTCAAAAAATGCCTTGAATTTACATGAAGAATCATTGGCATCACGCTTGCTTTTAAGAAGAAAGTGGAGGGATTTATGAAAAATGCACGACGTTTTTTCACGTGTTGCCTTTTATTAATGGTGTTTCTTTGGTCACAGATAGTTTGGTCCTTTGGGGAATTATACACTCTTGTTGACGCGACCGAACTTACCTTGATTAAACCGAATATACCTATTGAGAACATTACCCTGATCACTGATGACTTTGAGCAAGGTGCTTCAAAGTATTTTTCATTTTCCAATCCCACATTTGGAAGTCCTTTCATGATTGGGGGACAGACTTATAGTACAGGTGGCAGTGGTACGGGGGCCATGGTCCAAGTTAGGGAGCGCGGATACATTGCTCGTCTCGAAGGAACCTCGCTTCTTGCGCCTCGTGACTTCACCGTTAATTTTCGCACGTGGGAAAATTACACCGTTAAGGTGGATTACAAGAAAGAAAGCACGGGGCGTTCTTTGGGCAGTTCTTATTTTTCTCTCAGGTACAATGAAGCGGCCGGATTTTGTCATGGCTACTGGATTGAGGATACAGGCACTCAACTCATCTTGTATCGACAAAATAAGTGCAATAGTACCGCTGTCCGCCAGTTGCTGACCTCTCAAAATCGCGCCGCCACGCTCGGATGGAATACGCTAGAGATGAGTGTTGATTCCACAACGGTTTCAGGAGGCCCGGCCACGCAGATTGCCGTGTATCTAAATTCACAACTCATTATTTCCCATATCGATAGCATGTCTACAACCTACACAGAAAATGGGTCTTCAGTTCAATATGGGCCGGTGGCCTTTGGGGGCATTTCATTTGGAACAGATGGAGTGGGTTCCATACTCCTTTTGGATAATTTGAATGTCACAGGACGAGTGAGTGGTTCCCAGACCTGGCATCAGACCAAGGGGCCAGAGGGAGGGCTTATTACCGACATCGCTGTCGATCCCGGAGATGCCAATATTGTCTATGTATCCGGATATGATGGCGGCCTCTATCGTTCACTGGATGGGGGCGGGAATTGGAGTGAGGTTGGACTACCAAACGGCATGGTTAATGGCGTGCGAATTCGGAATATAGAAGTGCATCCAAAGTACCCAAATAATATCTATGTTGGAATGGCATCAAAGCATGTCACTTCGCTTTGGCGCAGTGAAAATCGAGGTAATAGCTGGTTTTGGACAGGAGCAGGCGATATCGATAAGTCAGAACAGGCCGATACCCACGCCATAGCGCTCGATCCAGATGATCCCAAAAAGCTCTACTTTGGACTCACCAGTACATGCAATGAAAAAGGAAAGCGCATAGATGGTGTTTATTACTCTGATGATGGTGCGGCGAAAAACCTTACTCGCCTAACCTATGGAAGTGGAACGGGGAATGGCTGCCAAGAAACATACAACGGCAATATTGTCATTAAAAGAGACCCGTTGTCGGGAGAAGTTATAGAAAGAATGGCCGATGGCGGTGGATTGATTGGTGCTTTGGCCATCAATCCTCACAATAAACTCCATCTTTTGGCCGGGACTTACCTTGGAAAAACAGGAGCAAAAACAGCAGAACAAACGCTTTTGTCTTCACCTGACGGCGGAAAAACTTGGGAAGCCTATGGCGCAGGACTTTCCTTTGGTGGCACAGTAGAGATTGTGCGTGAGATAAAATTCCATCCTCAGATGGATGGTCTTGTTTATCTGACGACGGACTCTGGGCGCTTTTTTTGGCGCAATTATCTGAACACATCGATGAATGAATGGCAGCCCGGAACGGCACTTCTCGGCGATATGGTGCGCGGAATTTTATTTTTCCCACAAACCAATGCACCTGCAAAAGTTGCGGTTTATAGTCAGCTCGGGATTAAGCTCTCCGCGAATTACGGGCGAGATGAGTTACCTTGGTCACAACATTCACCTGTGTTTGGAATGGTTACGGCCGCCGTTGCTCCCAGCGATCCTAATCGGGTGTATGCTACTGACGGGGTCCTGGGGATGATCTATTCGACGGACGGAGGCAAGACGTTTCCACCAAGTCATGTCATAAATAAAGGTCTCAAGGTCCATCCCATTAGGGCCGTAAGCATTGCCAAGAATAATACGCAAAAGGCCTACGCGGCATCAGATAATGGTGTTTTCCGTTCAGTGGATGGCGGCGAATCTTGGTCACCAACGATCCTTACGGGTATGTTCAACGTCATTGCGGTCGATCCTCAGAATGATGACATCGTTTATGCAGGAGGGGGAGATTTTGATGGTACTAGTTCATATTTGTACCGCTCACCAGACGGAGGAATGAGTTGGGATGAGCTGAATGTGGACGAAGTTTCTTTTTCCATCGGTTCTATTCTCGTTCATCCACAATCCAGCGATTGGATCTTTATTGGTGCAGGGCCGGGTGTTCAAGGGGCCTGCAATGCTGGCCCTGGCACATCCAGTAAACATAAGAAGTGGGCCCTGGGAGGAATGTACTACAAGGCAAGTGATGAAGGTAAAAAATGCTGGGCGACAGGACTATGGTTTTCACCCGATGCTGGTAAAACGTTTACCAAGATCACAAGCGTTCCAGATCGCATCATTTCTGACATCAAGGTATCTCCTGTTAATGATAATATTATGGTGGTGGGAACTCTTGGAGAAGGGGTTTACCTGAGTCTTGATGCAGGAAAATCCTTTAACTCGATTAATGGAAATGTCACTCAGGGAATCCAAGACTCATTAGAAAACAGTGTTGCTCAAGGAAAAATGGTTTGGACAATTGCCCTGCATCCCTCGAATGCCCAGATCATCTATGCAGGCACTAATTCTCAATATCCCCATCTCACGAATGGTGCAGAAAATGCGCTCTACGTGACTTACGACCAAGGTTCCACTTGGTTGTCTTTGCTCAACAATAAGGAGAATGCTCAAACAGCTCCGGCAACCTTGCAATACAAGGACTATGTCATGATTAATTTTGGCGGTGGTGTTGATGCTATCGCTCTTGATCCCAAATATCCGAACAGAATTTTTGTCGCCCTCCATGACCCAGGTGTGATTGTGACTGAAGATGGCGGAAAAAACTGGAGATATGCCAATGAGGGATTGATGCCAACGCTTGCTCATCTATATCCCTATCGCTTGATTATGAGTCCCGATGGGAGCTATCTCCTGTCGGCAACTTGCGGAAGAAGCATTTTCAAAAATAGACTGGCAGCTACAGACATCCAAAGTGCTTTAACAAATTATGTTATGGACGAAGTCATTCCGCTCTATGAATTCATGGAGATCATGCTTTCTACAGATATAACATCGGAGAATATGCTTCAAACCTATCAATACAATATAGGGCTGAAAGAATAGCGAGAACAACTCACCGGTCACTGCCACCACCTTCGATCTGACCAACGCTCTGGACAATCTGGCGTATCAAAGCAGATCACTGGACGGCCCGTCTCGATTCGCTTACAGCTGGGCCGTCTCCGTCCCCCATAACCCACCGAAAATAAGGACCAAATGCGGGCATAAGAATTGCAACCCAGGTTGATAACCTTGGAGGGAAGCATGGGCCATTTAATACCGCGGAAAATTAACGTCGCACTATCAATCTGGCAGACACTGGGTGCGCTTCTCTTCTGTAGCGCATGTGGAAGACCAGACACTGCTCTGCCTCCACCTTCTTTCGACCTGGAACAAACAGTTTCAGTCCCTTCCTGTCGCACAGAATACCTCTATGTAAGTTCTCGCCACCTGGATGGAACCGACTCGCAAGGAGGTAGCGACAATATCTGGGCCGTGGGCCTTGACGGGAAATCGCGTCCTCTTACTCGCTACGAGAATCTAGGCCACAAAAGCGGTGGTGTCCCCTCGGTCCTCGCCTCACCGGTAGCATTGCCAGTCGGCGATCGAATCGCATTCGTTAGCTCGGCCGCAAGAAACGGAGAAGATAAACTGGAAGGTGACGGAATCTTCAACTTATGGAGTCTTTCCTTAAAGGACGGAAAGAGCGCTCCCATCACCAACATACAAGAAGCCTCTTATGAAGAGTGGGATTACGTGCATTATAACCTCATTCTATCGAGTAACGAGCGGCTTTTCTTCAACGGAGTCATGGACTTTGAAAACCAGACCCAACTGTCGGACGAAAGCAAAATAACTTCATATGAATTCAATTTCCGCGACTCAACACTTCGAACTCTCGCGCCAAGCGGCCCAAACATGAATGCTCCAAACGTTAGCGATCAAAATAGTGAGTGGATCTTGGCGTCTGAGTCTTCTACCTCCTGGAGCTATGCTAACGTCATAATGATATCGCAGATCACTGGAAAGACACGTCTCCTGACCAGTCTTACAAATGCCAAGGCCGTTGGGGCCTTATTCGGTCCGAATCAAAAAGAAATCATATATATCTCCAACAGAAGGTTAGACGGAAGCGACAACAAAATAGCGGATTGGGTCTATAATTTGTGGATAACCGACATAGAGGGCAAAGTACATCGCCCTCTAACAAAGTTTATTAATGCCTCGGCGTTATCCCCTCGTTTTTCCTTAAAAGAGAAGGGGGAACGGGTTTTTTTCATTGCCAGTCTTCCTTTGACTGGGGAAGACCGCTACACCAACCCAAGAAACATTTGGAGCGTGAAGTGGGACGGAACCGACCTTATACCAGTCACGAAGCATTCCAAGGCCTGGGTTAATGATTTCCTGCTGAATGAGGAAAACGGAGTTCTCATCTATAGCAGCTATGCCGCCCTCGATGGAAAAGAGGCCAAAGAGACAAACGAAAATTGGAACATCTGGGCCATCGGAACTGATGGAACCAACAACCTTCCACTCACCCAGTTGAAAAGCAACGGAGTACAGGCGACCTACTTCTCCTACCGTGGCCTGATTAAAACCTGCCTGTAATTAGCTCAGACATTGCGCCTTCTTATCTTTGCTTCCGTCTCCTCATGCTTCCTCAAGCAGCGCTTCTTCGATTCGGAGTATTATGAGCTGGCGACGATGTCGCTAATTCAAGACAGCTCATACTTCATCACTCCATAGCAACCTGAAAACACAGGATTTTGCGTTGGTCTCTGTTTTGCACCTCTTCCAAGCAGAGTTGCAAGGGGGATTTATGCACAACTTTAATTTACGTGTAACCAAAGACAGCTTAGAAATTATTTCGACGCTGCGGAAAATGTACCATGATCAATCTCCCATCTTGGTGTGGCAGAATCTCGGCGAACGACGCATTATCAGGAATGCCATTATCGACCACATCGACCTGACCACCGGCAAGTTTGTGATCATTAGGAATGATCCGCATAAGCGCTTTGACTTTCTTGTCCATCGCGCCGTTTATATTCGCGGTCACGAAAAAAGCATTCTGTTCAAACGAGAGAGCGTCAGAATCGAAAAAAAATGCATTATCATAGACATCCCCAAAGAAGTGAGGATGTTTGAAAACAGAATCAGTCCTCGCGTCAAACTTGGATTTAACTCACCCTATCTTGGGAAACTTGAACTCAAAATCAACGCCTCTTCTGACCTGCAAAAAGAGTTTGTTTTTAACCTTTATGATATCTCGGCGACTGGAATATGTTTTAATTTCAATTTAAAAGATCAGATTTTTTTTACTGAGGGGACAGAGATTTGTATCCACAAGTTAGGCCAGATTCCCTTCAAAACCCCCATCGAAGGCCGCGTGGTATATCTAAAGAAAATTGAATTTATGAGTTCCGGCGCTCGCATCACTAAGATGAAAATGGGCGTGGCCTTTAAAACCTCAATTTCGGAAAAAATTATCCAGTCTTTTCTTTAGAAGGAACCTGGCGAAAGCATGCACACTGGCTGAGTTTAATCGCCTCTGACCTTAAAACTTTCCAGATTTACCTCAGCCTTTCTGGGTGGATGTGAAGGGTGTGGCCGAAAGCCTTGGATGTGCTGACAGCTAAAAAAAGTATAGGTGAACTAAATCACGAAGAAGATAAGCATTGCTCAGCGTGATTTTGCGGTTTTTTCAATATCCTAAACACAACATTAAAAAAGGCAGGGTGGAATCGTTTAGTTCTGATGTTTCGCGCTTCTTCACGGGGGCACCAACCAATAAGGCGGTGTACCTTATGATTGGTGGATTGCTTGCAGGCATTGTAGGGCCATTTGGTGTGATACGGGGCGGAAAGATAAATTAATTAAAGCTTACAACTTAAGCACCAAGGAGCAAAAAATGGGATTTATTATCGCAGTCTTACTGGTTGTTGTTTTAGTATTGGTTATCATACGATTAATATAAATGTGCAAATTGAAGTTCGCGAACTGACAAAAGCATACGATAAAAAAAGAGGGCTTTTTCCAACTAGTTTTGAGGTTAAGAAAGGTGAATTGATTGCCATAGTCGGGCACAATGGAGCAGGAAAATCCACCCTGCTCAAAATATTAGCAAATTGCATTCTTCCCGATAGTGGCACTGTTTTAATAGACGGAATCAACCTCAAAGACAGAATGTCTTTAGTGAGAAAGATTGGATTTGTGCCGGAAACACCTAATCTTTTTGATCTTTTCTCAGTCGAATACAATTTAAAATTATTTGCGCGCCTCTTTAAAATCCCTTTCTCGCGAATTGAGCAAATGCTGAACGAATTTGATTTGCTATCTTTTCGGAAAAACAAGATACAGATTTTGTCGAAAGGATTAAAGCAACGTGTAAGCATCGCCCGCTCACTTTTGCCAAATCCGCCGATCCTTCTTTTTGATGAACCTACCTCCGGTTTAGATTTCGAGATGACAAAGGGGATATATCAGCTGCTCAATAATTTTCATTCCCAGGAAAAAACGATCATATTTACCTCACATCGGCCGGAAGAGATAAGAGAATTCGCCACACGCATCTTAATTCTTCATCAGGGACGTTTAGTATTCAATGATTCAACGGAACAATATTTCCGATCAGAGACACACCAAAAACTATACAAAGAGCTATATACCCAATGATAAGAAAAATTGTGACATTAACGTTGCATGATTTGGCCACGGCCTTCAAGAACAAGACAATGTATCTCATTATTTTTATACCTTTATTTGTTTTTACATCCTTGAAGCTGATAGACCCACAAACGGTTAGCTTCCAAAAGCTGCGCATCGGACTTATCCAGACAGAAATATATAATCCCGTTATACTGCGAACTATTAAGGCCGAGAGCGCGCTGTTTTCCATTTCCTCATTGTCGAATGCGGAAGAAGGTAAGCGTTGGTTAAAAGAGAAGAAAATTGATGGCCTATTAATAAGATCCGAAAAAAATCAAGATAGCTTATGTCTTGTCGTCTTAAGAAAAGATTCTCGCATAACTCTCTCAATCGTAGAGGCCCTCTCCACAGTGCAACAAGCAAACGAAGGCAGGCGGTTAAGCTGGATCTCTGATGTTAAACCACTTCAGGAAAGTGAAATTCAAAAAAAGAGTTTACCTACCTGGGTTCTCATGTTGGTTTTGTTGATAAGTTTTATCATCATACCGGCGCAGGTTGCCGAAGAAAAAGAAAAGAAACTACTGCTTGCTCTATTACAAACTCCTATTCGCGAAATTGACTGGCTTTTTGCAAAATTATTTTTTGGGATGATCTCAATTATCGCTGCGGTCATTTTTCTCCACCTTCTTGGCCAATTTGAAGTTGAAAATATCGCAAGTTATGCTGTGTATCTTGGCCTCGGCAGTTTCTGCTTTTCCTCATACGGAATCCTTTTGGGTTTTTTATGTCGCAATCAAGCAAGTGCAAGGACCTTAGGTGTTATTTTTTATCTGCCAAATATTCTTCCGTCGGCCCTATCAGATTTCTCTACCAAACTGACGGCGATCGCTCCTTTTTTAACTTCTTATCAGTTTTATAAACCAGTTAGCGCAATCTTGCTCGACGGCGAGAAAATATCTAACCTTTCCTACGAATGGTTGTCCCTACTATTATCTGGTCTCTTCACCTTTTTCTGTTCCTATCACCTCATAAAAAAAAGATGGTTGATGTAAAAACATGTCATGCCACCAATCCTGACTAATATGAATGGACACCCGACTGTTTCCAGGGTTATTTCAAAATATAAAGGAAAACTGCGATTAAATTGTAAATGCTTCGGACTGAATCGTTATCACCACACATTATATAATTCTCTTTCATCGCCGCCGTACTCGTCATCAAGACCTAAAGCATGGCCGGCCTCGGCCGTCCGGAATTATTTAAGCCGTGAGACCAGAAAATAATTTTTCAAAGGGCCAACCACCAAATAAAGTCCCTGCCACTCATAGGTTGACTTGGTTTTAAGCTCCACTTTGTATTTTCTGGCGTCGTTGCTGCTTACTGCCGAGACATCCACATAGGGCATCTCTGAATTAGGTTGATGAAGAGTGGTCACATTGATGGTCACGGCCTCATTTTTTTCAGGCTTGCTTCCCAGCTTAAATTTCAGGTTGAAATTAAAGGGCGCCAACTCAGGGATGGGGCAATCATAATAGCTTGAGCAGAGAGTTGTTCTGTATTGAGGAGTCCTTACCATGATAGAGATGGGGAATGCCCTGAACGACAAATCATCCCTGGTTACGGTGTATCTTTGCTTATAGACAATTTCAGTGTCACTGTTTTTAAAAACTGGCCGTGAAAATAGGGTTTCCCCTGATGGTCCTGGCAAATATTCCAAATTGAGCGCAAAGGACTTAGTGCTTATGATTAAAACCAAAACGACCAAAGCTGCATGCAATTTATTCACGGTCTCATCTCCAATTTTTAGATGCCAGACCATATAATAATGCGGCCATCGTGTGAATATGGAGTGTATTTTTTATGCGCCTTCTAAAGAATTATTTTGCACAAGGGCCTTTAAAGTAGGTTGGGCGGTGCTTGATCAATCCTTCGTTAAGGCAAAAAGTTTCCCCGGCGGCGGTTTCAAACTGGATCAGGGCGTGTGAACCTTTTACCGTACCAGATCCAAAACCGGTAATTCCACGGCAAAATCCGCTGCCGGAACGCCTTTTATAGGGTCTTGTTTGATCAAGGTCGCCTTGCTTAGGGCGGTCCCTCGTTGTGCAAAAACGACCCAGTTTCTGGGCAAATGGGCCTCTGGCGCCGACTGGCTTGTAGATTTTTTCCATGTTACGCTCGCAATGTTTTTAACATTTAAATACCAAATGCCCGAACTATCTGAGGCACGTCCGCAAAACCAGACATGAACATCTTTTTCTTTCAAGTTATGCCCTCTATTTCGCCTACTTGAGTACGATTGCTATTTGGCATATCGGTTGCAATACCCAAAGACATCACAACAACCTACACAAGGGAGAGAGTTATGAAAGGATTAATTTTGGTTGTACTTCTTCTGACATTTTTGAACAGCGCTTTTTCAGCATCTTTATTGATACTGAACCCGGTCCATGAGCCACTCGTCTCATATGCCCATGAGGTGCAACTCAAGCGTAATTGCGGTGACAATCGGGTTTACTCTAACGATCTTGGTATCTGTTTCCAGATTGTTTCAGCAGAAGAACTACGTCTTCGCTGTCCTGAAAATCAGGTTCCGGCATGTGATCCCGATACCGGCAAGGGCTGTAAGTGTGTGTGTTCCTATGGCCTCTTGTGTGATCCCGATAACAACGCCAGCTGTGTCTGCAATCCCTATCCCCCCTATAAACCATAGATCCCGCTTGATCTGCCAGCTTCTCATCTTAAAGGGCCCTGACGGGCCCTTTTCTCATTTCTTTCCAAAGCCGCGAGTGCCGGCAAATATCGGTGTCCCTAGAATTAGGACAGATCTCTGGCCAGTCCGGTCTTCCAAACACCCTATCTGCCTTTTCGATCATGGCCATTCCCTTCTTTATAGAGTTTCCACGATTTAAGCGCCGATGATCTGGCATAAGTATTGCTATATTAGGGGGAAAGGACGCTACCAGGGGAACAATTATGAATATGAATTTAAGACCCACAAAACTCTCATTTCTGGCATTTTTTCTGTTGTCCTTGAGCTGTACACCACATGACCCACAGGATGTGGGAGATGCCAAACTCTATGACGACATGAAGTCTACCTTGACCGAGGAAGTCGTGCTTTATGCCGACGATATCAGAAATAAAATGTTTGATCTCTTCAGAGCTAAAAAAGGCTCTCCTTCTTTTAGTCTGGATGTGGGGGGAATCCTTTGGCCGAAAGGTAGCGCCGACTATGGGGCCTTGGATTTTATTGCCTCGGGAAGCGACTATGCCGTCAAGCTTTCGGGGACAGCGGAACTCTATCGTCATGGTCACAGCCCATCGGCCTTAACTTGGGAAAACTACACTATAACCACTGACTTTAAAATCAATAAGGGAAAGGCATATTTTGGGTTTTACCAATTTTCGGAACATATATCTGAAAGTCCTCAAAAAGGTTACTGGCTGGAATACACTGGTGCAAACTGGAAGTTGTATCGGCAGGACAAAAAAGCTGAGGAGTCTATTGCAAATAGGACCACCCTCGCAGTCAATGGTCAGTCTCTTCCGCTCGGAGTCTGGAAGCAGCTAAAAATTGTCACCAAACGCGAGTTCAGCGGTGTTCGCATCAAAGCGCTAATAGACAACACGTTGCTATTTGACCATCTCGATACCAATGGAAAGTCATTTTTTGGAGATGTTAGGTTTGGTGTTCATCAGGGCGAGCTGTATCTTGATAACTTAAAGATCACATCAAAAGTCGACTTTTCCCAGACATGGAAACAGGCCCAGCTTTACGGCGGCATGGTTCGAACGGTCACTGCTCATCCATCCAAAGAAAACGTTGCGTATATGGGAGGGGCCGATGGCGGTGTCTACCACACCGAAGACTACGGTAATACCTGGCAGGAGATTGGAATTCCAAATGGTCTTTCAAAGATTCGTATCAGGTCGATCAAGGTGGCGCCTAATAACCATAACGTGCTCTATGTTGGCACTGCAGCCAAGCATATCTCAAGCTACTGGCGCAGTGAGGACAGTGGGAAGACCTGGCAATGGACGGCCGCCGGAGAGATAAATCGCGGAGGGGAAGGATGGGCGCTGGCAGTTGATCCATCCAATTGGAAACATGTATTCTTTTCCGTTACCGGTGACGGTGTTTTTGAATCCTTTGATGGGGGAGAGAGTATGACTCCCATCTCCAAAGGAAAGCTCCATCGGAACGATGGGAGCTTGGTCAAGCGTACTGTCTACAACGAGACAAGCAAATCCTTCTCCACCATCTATACAGGAGGTGGGCTCATGCGTGACATTGCCATTGATGACACAAAAACCATCAATGGATATCGGCAAATCATGGCCGCCTCCATGGATTTCGCCGATTGGAACGCCAACGGTAAAATTGCTTTTCCCATTATAAGAAGTATCGATGGAGGCCAATCGTGGCAGGAGTTTAGCGAAAATCTTTATACTGGATACCTGAAAGATGATATGTATATTGAAAGTCCCGTGGAGATCAAGGAGATCGTCTTTAGAAAGGGGAATCCGACCTTAGGGCCAGTGCAGGTTTTTGCGGTTACTGATGTTTTTGCTGCCGAAACAGCAAATTCTGAGGTCGAAATAGCAGACACTTCGTCGGAAGAATTTATTTTAGAAGAATCACACCTTCTTGATAGTCAAGATCTCACCGTGCTTGAGCAAGGGTCTACATTCGAAGAAACCGATCCTTTTCTTGTTCTTGGTGATCAAAATCTCACAGCTTTCAATCTACCCCAGTGGAACTCCGAGGATCTAGTGATTGCCCTTTCGCTCAAAGGCATACTTTATGTGCTCCCAAATGATGGTAAGTCCAAAAAATGGGTGCAACTTAATGGTACCGGCGGCCTTATTCCCAATCTCTTTCAAGGTACAACGCCTATGAACGTTCGTATAGACCATTCCACCAAACCTTCGCGAGTTGTAGTCATCGCTCAAAAGGCGGTCTGGGAAGGCGACGGGATCTACAATTGGCGTAAGGTAGGAGATGGGCACAATCTTTTAAACGGAGACCTTTCAAAGGCCAATCCAAGCTATATCTATGGCTCAAGCTTAGCTTTGGGCATGCAGGTTTCCAATGACGCTGGCGCATCTTTTCAGTCTAAAAACCTCGGCAACAAAGTCAGCTCTGTTCGTGCCGTCACCATCTCCGGGTACGATTCTAACTTGGCCTTTGCCGCAGCGGAAGGCGGGATTTACAGGTCAGACAATGCTGGCATCACCTGGAAGTCTCTTGGCGAGTACGGTCGCTATAATGCTTTGGCCATGCCCTCCAACACCAATCAAGTTATCTATGCTGGTGGCGGGATGAATAATACGACAATCTTAAAAAAGTCGACTGATGGAGGCCAGACCTGGTCATCCATTCTAAAAAATCAGTTCTGGTCATCAATCAACACAATTGCAGTGGATCCGAAAGCTTCCAATAGGGTGTTCGTCGGTGCCGGAGAAGGGCCACAGAATGCCTGCTGGTGGCGCGCTCCAGATAACATCTACAAGGCCGCGAAGCAGATTATCGATGGAAACGACATTTCTAATCCCAATTACGAGCTTGCCAAGGCCATCATCGCTGGCAAAATGAGCACTCATGAAAGATGTTGGGGGACGGGCCTTTGGCTAAGTGAAGATGCTGGTGCAAGCTGGACCTGGATTGCGTCCGTTCCTTTGAGGGCCGTCTCCACCATAAACATCCACCCGGCAAATTCTAATCTTGTAGTAATCTCGACTCTAGGCAATGGGGTCTACATCAGCACAGATGGGGGGCGAAACTTTAACTCCGCAAATGGTCCTTGTACCTTCAAAGCTGACGGAACTCCTGATTGCATTTGGCCAAATGAGGAACAAGATGAAAAGGGGAACTGGAATGCCTACGGTCGTATCGTACAGGCCATGGCGGTAGACCCCACCAGCGGTTTCAACCAGTCCGATAAAACCATTAATCTCGATAAATTGGTAATATATGCAGGAACGGCAGCACACTACGCCAACAGTAAAGACGCCAAAGGAAATGCCCTGTGGAAATCCATTAACGGCGGAAAGGTCTGGACAAGACTGCTCGATGGAAACAATAGTCCTGTCAAGGATCAATCAATGGCCTATAGTCATGATGTCGCCTATAGGAATATCGGCTTCGGTGGTGGAGTGGATTCTATGGTCATTGATCCGAATTTTCCTGAAAGGGTTTTCTTTGGATTGCACGATCCAGGTGTTCTTGTGACCCATGATGGTGGCAAAAATTTTCGCTGGGCCCAGGAGGGATATCTTCCGATTATGTCCCATAGCTATCCATATCGTATGGCCATAGCTCCCAATGGAAGCTATCTGCTGGCGACTACCTGCGGTCGGGGCATCTTTAGAAACGAGCTTAATGTTAAGGAATGTACTAACTGTGATTTTGTTGACTTCGGGTTCATGGAGAAGTGGGTAGAGCCGATGCTCCAGAGTATCAGCTCACTTTTCCCATCCTTTGATCCGCTGCTTGAGAATGAACAAGAATTTACGAATCTAGTCCAGCGCCAGTACTATGAGAAGGAAGATAAATGAGACATGAATGGCCCATTGTACTGTTTGGCTGGCTATCGATAATGCTAATGCAAACGGCATGGTCCGATCATTCTATGCTCTTACATTACGTTGGTAGGCTGGATGGTGCCGACGCTCCCTTTGTCACCATGGATGCTCGTTTTGAAATGGGGATGACTAGCTACCCCACTAAATTCCAGAGACCAAAGCCAAGCTCTCCAAACAAAGACTTCTATGTCTACCTTTACGACCTTGTGATTGCCGATGCTTATTTGGGCCCCGTTGAGTTCAGACTTTACGGAGGTCGGGACTATCAACGGCTAATCGCAACTTTTGCTAGAGAAAAGACCGACGAAGGTGATCTCTATCTGCTACGGCCCTTCATTGAAGCCAGTGGCCAGTATTTATTAAGAGCAAGACTTTTAGAAGCTTCGAACCATCAAATTGACATGTTCTTTGAGCAGAAACTGCCACTTGCCCAGTCCAAACAACACAGACGCGATTACGCCATATTGCTGAGCTTGGGGACCTGTCTTTTGGTTCTTTTTTCTTATGTTTATTTTAAACAAAGGAAGCACTCCCGTGGCCTGTCGTCTTGAAGGCCTTTGATTATCTGAATCAGCCCCATAAAACTGATTCTGTCCAGCGGATTGATCCCGAGATACAACAACGTATCAGTCGCTTTAAGAAGAACATGTCTGCACAAAAAACTGTTAACCGACCAGAATAATCAGAATTTAAAGGTGCAAAGTATAACCTGAGGAACAAAATATTATTTTATGTAATAATAATCCATAGCTATGATTGGATTATTTATTTCAAAAGGCCGTATTGAGGGAACCTGCTTTCTTTTAAAAAGCAGTGAGGCGAAATATGTCATCGGGAGTGAAAAATCACTTTCGCTGCATTTGTCTGATCCAGGGATTTCTTCTCGCCATGCCGAGGTTTATCTTGAAAATGACAAATGGTGGATCAAGGATTTAGGCAGCACCAATGGAACCTTTATCAATGGCCTACCGATCAGTCGTCCCACAGAAGTTATTCCCAGGGACAAAATTGTTATAGGAAAAGTTGAGATACAAGTCGTCGAGCGAAAGGACGCAAATGAGGAAACAAAAAAGAAAAAAAACTCTGAAACCTTAACAGTTCCGTTTGATCCCAGGGCCAGCATTTTGGGAACCTCCAAGCTGACAGAAGGTGTGATTGAATTCATCAACAAGGTAGCACCACTTGACTGCACTGTTTTACTCGAAGGTGACACTGGCACAGGAAAAGAAATTATCGCACGAGCGATTCATACTCTCAGCGCTCGATGCGACAAACGCTTCATCGCCATCAATTGTGGGGCAATCCCCGATAACCTAATCGAGAGTGAGCTTTTCGGACATGAAAAAGGTGCATTCACAGGGGCAGAGAAAAGGCACATCGGACATTTTGAAGATGCCAGTGGCGGAACTCTTTTCCTTGACGAAATTGGTGACTTACCTTTGTCGGCACAAACCAAACTATTACGGGTCCTCGAATCTAAGCAGATTCGACGTCTTGGGGGCGAGCATGAAGTAAGTGTCAATGTTCGCGTGCTGGCAGCTTCTCATAAAAATCTTTCCACACTGGCAGAGAATGATGGGTTCAGAAAAGATCTTCTACATCGTCTCAAAGTCATTCACTTCAAAGTACCATCACTCAAAGAGCGTAAACAAGACATTCCAATTTTAGTTAAGCATTATTTAAACGTCCTCTCCATCGATATGGGAAAAAAACCTTTTACCATCTCTCCCGAGGCGATGGAGTGCTTGAATCATCATACATGGCCCGGCAATATTCGCGAATTGAAAAATGTTAATTGCTGATTTAAATTTAACTGAAAATTCACCGTCAAGCAGTACTGCAAATGGTGAGTCTTTTCTCTCAATCAATGAGTTTGAAAAAGAAAAAATCTCGGCCCATATTCGCGACGCCATCGTCAAAGCAGGCGGCAACAAAAAAAAAGCAGCGGAGCTTCTCGGCATAAGTCGTGCTGCTTTCTATGAAAAAATGAAAAAATACGGAATCGAGTAATGCGCATCTGCCCCAACTGCCTAAAAGAAACAGATCAGGAAATTTGCCCTATTGATGGTTTTCAAACCAGCGAAAAAAAGAATTTCAAGCTGAAAATTGCCGACCCTCTTATCGGGCAAGTGTTTGTAAATCGCTATCAAATTGAGAAACTGATTGGTGAAGGGGGGATGGGAAAAGTCTATCTGGCCAAACAGATCTCTGTCGGCCGCGACGTGGCAGTTAAGATCTTATTATCGGATAGGCCCCAGGCCGAAAATGACCTCATTCGCTTCCAACGAGAGGCCATGACCGTTGGTCAGCTACAGCACCCTAACACTGTTAAACTTTATGATTATGGGGAAACCGAATCCGGTGCCCTCTTCATGGCCATGGAGTACATTCAAGGCAAAACAATCCGTGATTATGTAAAAGCAGGTCGAAAGTTTACCATCGACGAGGTTTCTGCAATCACAAAACAAATTCTCAGATCACTGCGCGAAGCGCACGAGCATGGCATTATTCATCGTGATTTAAAATCCAGTAACATCATGCTCACGGAAGACTTTGGCGAAAAAGATTTTGTAAAGGTTCTCGACTTTGGGATTGCAAAAAATATTTTCGACAAAAAAGAAGATTCGGACCTAACCGGCACAGGCTTTGTCGTGGGAACTCCGACTTATATGTCGCCGGAGCAAATTTTGGGATTTCAACTTGATGGAAGGTCTGATCTCTATTCGCTGGGCCTCATTATGTACGAGATGCTTACGCATCGAAAACCACCCAAGGCAAAGAATCGTACCGAATTACTGAATACAAGAACAGATCAGGGATTTCTGCGTTTTGATGACCTTCCCCAAACCGAAAAGGCCAGATCTTTGTATTCCCTTGTCAGCAAGTCTCTGGAAAAAATGATCGATAGACGTCCGAAGTCCGCCGAAACATTTCTAACCATGATTGAAAAGGTCGATCAATCTAGTGAAAAAAATGTCATCCTAACGCCACAAGAAGAAAATAAACCACCACAACAAAAAAAATCACTTCCGATCTTTCCTTTTCTTCTTGTTATTGCATTGATCAGTATCGTCTCAATAAAGTATCTCCGTCATTTCACCCGAGGTCAAAATGAGGCCAAGAGCGCAATTGTTCACCCGCAGTCAGATGAAACTCAAATAGTGACGAATCTGAAGATTGCAACTCCAATTCCTACTTCGCCGATTCCCACGCCAATGATGGCACCTACTCAGCTTGCATCTGAAAATACATCAACTGCGCAAGAAACCTATATAACAGTTGAAGCTGTCATAAATTTAGACTTTGCCAAAAACAAGCAAAACCTTTTTTTAAAGATCGATGGCCCCCTGGATTACCCCGTTGAAATTGCGCTAACACGCCCGGGGGGTGATCATGCTGAATATAGTGCCCAAGTAGAACTTAAAGCGGAAAATTTAACAGGCGCCAAGATTCCAATCTTATTTCGTTCCAAGAGACCTTCTCCATTCATACTGAGCTTGATCCAAAGCAGTTCAGGCGAAAGCAACGTGTTGGCCAGAGGAATGGCCAACATGGCCATCTTAAGTGATGAGAAAGTTGTGTCAATCAATGCTGCAACAACCCTGCTTGCTAATTTTGTGCTAAAGCAGAATAAATCAGATTTTTTTTCATTCCGTTGCATTGTCAATCCCTATCTTTTCTTAACTGAAACTCTCAAACAGAAGTATGGCCAACATCCTTGGTCCACTCCCCCAAATGTTCTTAAGGAAGAAATCACGGCCAACACCCATATTTTTTCCACCGCCCCACCTTGTCAGCTTATGCCCAACGAAAGAAATACAAAAATGATTCCCATTACCCTTTCACTTGAGGTCGACCAGCTCAAACTTCCTGCAGGTTCTTCTATCAAGCTAAGAATCTTGCGTGAGGATAATTTTTACTTTCCTCTCAAGGCAGAAAACTCAAATTCACCACCTCTTGAATTGACTCCTGATCTCGATTTTACAATTTCCAATGACCAAAAACAGTTTCCTTTGCGCTTCTATACCATTTTGCCAGAAGACCTCGATTTTGGAATTGTAGAAATTACCTACAATGACACTCTCGTTTCAAGCGGATTAATCAATCTTCGATCCTCTGAAGGGAGAACAAACACTCAGATAAATTCAAAGACGACTCTGTTTAATCGTTCTCTCAATCTTAAGGACTATGAACTCCCCTGTCTTATGCAACACTTGAACGAACCAGCTTCACAGATTCAAGAAACGAAAGTTTGCATTAAACGTCATCCCCAAAAAGTGAATGATCCCATCAGGTTCAGTGTTACCTCTGATACCCTTCCTAAAGATACCTTACTTCAGCGCGAAGACTTACTGTTTATCCCTATTAAAGTCTATTCCGAAAAACGTGAGATTGAATTTGCAAATTATTTAGGCCCCGCTTGGGCACGACTAATTATCCCCGGAAATTCCCAAGCATCGTATCAGACTATCTTAAACCTACGCGACATTATGATTAGATCTAATGGTGTTACAGTTTCACCTATTGGGAATTTCATCCTCACTCAAATAATGGGTAATGACTCACTTCCTCAGTATGATGTAGAATGTTTATTTTTTATCTTTTATGAACTTATGACGCTTGCAACTGTCAATTTTCAAATTTCACCCCAGACTACCACGGAAATTCTCGAACCCGATTGGAAACAACATTTTAGGATGCTGAAGACTAACATAAACTGTAAGAAGCAGTGAGGTATCCTAATCGCCTAATCAGTACAGGCACTACCATGCTCCTGACCTTCGCCCAAGTAATTTCATTTCAATGGTCAACCTAACCTGACACAGTCTTGATTTCCTTACACATATTTGACTCGTCGTTTTGAAATCTTAGAAAAATCAAAGATATAGTTTTGGCATCATCTCTGCATTTCAGAATGGAAATGTAGGGGGAAATAATATGAAATACAAATTCAATATAGTTTTAAGTCTGATAATTATTGCAATCACAGTGGGTTGTCTACCGCCCCATGATCCTGCTCAAGCGCTTAATCAAGAAGCTTGGGAGGCAATTAAAACCAGCAGCAGTGAGCCGTGGGTATTATACGAAGATGATCTGCGAAATGAACGGCTCGATTTTTTTGAAGAAAAAAAATACAACACCGCCACAGACAACACCAAAGGATTCTCATTGGGAGGTCTGAAATTAACCAACGGTCAAAACGGAAATTACCAGGTCGTTCCAGGAGGCGTTGACTATATTGCGCAACTAAGCGGTACTCTTTCACTCTCTCCCTGGCTTTATTCCCCGGAATCCTTAACTTGGGAAGATTATGATTTTCAAATCAGCATGCGCTACTATTTTGGCACGACCTATTTTGCCGTCTACTATACCGGCCTGCAAGGATACTGGGTCACCTATAACGGCTCTACCTGGACGCTTTATCGACAGGATATCCTGACCGCTGGGGCAACCTCAAATAATACCACTTTGGCCACCGCCACTTATACTATCCCTGTAGGAATATGGAATGATGTTAAAGTATCTCTGAAGAGAGAATTTTCCGGAGTGCGAATCATTGTCTATAGCGGCACGACCGCTCTCATTAATTCCTTGGATACAAAGGGGAAAATACATTTTGGGAAAACCTTAATCGGTCTTCATAACGGAAAAATGGACTTAGATAATCTCAAGATCAGTTCTGCGCGCTTGGATTATTCAAAATCATGGCATCAAGTCGCTTTCCAAGGAGGCTGGTCAAATGCTGTTACCGCCCATCCGACTTTGCCCAATGTTGCTTTTATGGGGGGCACAGACGGCGGACTATTTAAAACAGAAGATTACGGCAATACCTGGAAGGAGATTGGAATTCCGGGAGAACTGCATAAAATTCGGGTACGGGCCATTAGCATTTCAAGTAAAAATCCCGATATCATTTACGTCGGAACTGTCGGCAAACATGTTTCACCATTATGGCGAAGTGATAACGGTGGGAAAACTTGGAAGTGGACCAGCGCCGGTAATATTTCACTTGAGGGAGAAATCTTTGCCGTGGCAATTGATCCTGAAAATCCCTACCATATTTTTTCCGGCATGGATCAATGGCCGACCAAAGATGGCATTTGGGAATCATATAATGGTGGTAAAACCTTCACCACCACCTTACCAATCACGCATAACAAAATTATGAAAAATGGCGTCGCCATTACAGGCACTAACGGGAGCGGCAATGGTGGTGGAAACATTTCCGTCATACGAATTGATCCGGTTAAAACCAACAGTGGTGTCCATCTGGTGGCAGGAACCAGAACCAATAAAGGTTGGCACACAGTCGCCCCCGCCAGTACTCCAATCATCCGCAGTTTCGATGGAGGAAAAACCTGGGTGGACTTAAGTGAGGGACTTCCTACAGGGCAAGATATCACGGATATACAATTTTTTTATCCTGATTCCAAAGTCCATCCTTCCACCAATTATAATAGTTATAGTTTGGCGCAACTCTCGTACTCGAAAGTGCCCCTGATTATTGCCATCACGGCCGCCCAGGCCATCTATGTTCTACCCAATGATTTGCAAAGTACCACCTGGAAAAAATTAAGCGCAACGGCCTTCAATGGCTTGTTCCTGAAGACAGTTCGCATTGATGAATTCTCAAGTCCCAAAAAGGTCCTGGTCATCGGTCACAAGTGTATTGTGGAAGGCGATGGTTTTTTGAATTGGACTAAGCGCGGAACTTGCAATCACGCAACCATTGACCATGGTTATTCTGATATTTCTCCCGCCAATCCCAACGTCATTTATAGCAACTCCTACGGGTATGGTACCAAAGTTTCTCTCAACGGAGGTCACGATATCAAAAATAGCGCAGGAGTCGCGGTGAGCTCCTTCGAGAGCAGAAACAATGGACTTAAGATTTCCGCTGTTCGAGCGGTGGTCATCGCGCCTTCCGATAATAATATTGTCTATACTGTGGCCGAAGGTGGATTATACAAATCAATCGATGCTGGAGAAAATTGGAGTTGGGCGGGACTTTATGGCACCGATTATAATGCCATTGCAGTTCATCCAACAGACCCGGATACCTTTATTGTTGGTGGCGGAAGATGGGCATCAACTCGTCTTTATTATTACCAAGCGGGCACAGTCCAGCCCGTTGATCTAAGCAAAAAAGCTCCTTTCTATAGTTCTATCACCAGCCTGGCCTTTCATCCAACAACTCCTACAACATTATTCGCCGGTGCCGGAGAAGGCCCCCAAGGCGCTTGTTACTATGGTGTGCCTAATAGCGGCCAGGCCAATGTGGTCACATGGGCCGCGAATAATTTGGAATCAAATAGTCTAAAAACCTCAATCGTGGATGCCAAAAATCGTAACGTCGCTCAGGAGGTGGTCAATTCAGCTTCACTTCCTAAGAACCCTTGCTGGGGCACGGGACTTTGGAAAAGCGATGACTCCGGACAGACATGGTATCGCATTCCTTCCGTACCCATGAATGTTGTGTCCGCAATAGAAATTCATCCCGCCCAAACCAATATTGTCGTGGTCACTACATTGGGAAGTGGCGTCTATGTGAGCACAGACAGTGGAAATACTTTTTCTGCTATGAATGGAACTGCTTGCACCCTTAATTATCAAAGCTGTATTAATCCCTCGCTTAAATTCACAACCACTAATGGTACAACCACTTCGACCGCCGTAGGTATTTTTACTCAGGCTTTGGCCCTTCACCCGCAAAATCCCCAAATTATGTATGCCGGAACGGCTTCTCACTATGGTCAAGTCGAGGGGACCAATGCCAATGGTCTCTATAAAACTGAAAATGGTGGTGCCACATGGACACGCCTACTCAACGGTTTGAATAATTACAACAAATATCTGGGAGGGGCGTATGACAAAAGTTATACCTACAACACCGAATATAAACATATCGGATTTGGAGGAGGAGTCGACTCGATTGTGATTGATCCGAAATTCCCTGAGAGGGTATTCGTAGGCCTGCATGATCCCGGAGTGCTAGTCACTCACGATGGCGGCAACAATTGGCGCTGGGCCCAAAATGGTTACGTTCCCCTGCTTAGCCATACCTATCCCTACCGCCTTGCCTTTGCCTCAGGAGGTGAATATCTCTTGGCCACCACCTGCGGCAGAGGCATTTTTAAAAACTTTGTGAACAAACAGGAAGTTTGCCAGAATTGTTTCACCATCGCGCTGACAGAAATTGGAGATACCTTAATTGACTTCGCCAACTTAATTCTGGACGGTTCGGAAGTCAACTTTACCACTTCTTCTTCTACTGCAACCGAAATTCCAAAGGAAGATTTTCTACAAACAACGGATAACTATGAGAGCAATATTCTTTCAACCCAAGGTACACGATGAAAACTTTTGGTCTTGCTCTTTTCATTGCAGGAGTATTGTTGATAGCGGGATTTTGCTATGCCGATCATTCCATGCCCCTGCATTATGTCCAACGCCAAGACGATCCAACGTCACCCATGGTGTATTTTAATAAAAATTTCGAATTGGGATATACCTTGTATCGGTCCATTGGGTCGCTGACGACTGTCGATATTTATCTTTACCTCTACGATTTAAATAGTGATACCCATTATCAAGGGAAGTTATATTTCAAAATTAAAACTCCCACGGGTGAGATTCAAAAGATCACCCGGAACTATACTGATGAAAGATTTCTTTACATTCTTCAGCTCCAACTTCTTCCAGACCAAACCTATCATCTGAATGTTTCGATAGAAGGCGATAAATCCCTTTCTTTTGATGTTCCTTTCGAAGTTCCGCCATCTCCTCAAACAATGGCGGCAAATTCCAATTCACACTTGCTCTCAACCATTGGCATCGTAGGGGCAATCAGTATTCTTCCTTTAACACTTTTTATTGCCGCACTGGTCTCAAGACGACGCCTCATTCTTCCTAAAAATCTTCCTTAAACTCGCCATCCCACCACTTTCTATGCCAGTCGCTGATGTGAGTTTAGCGACGAATTCCTGTAGGATATCAGTATATCCAAAGGCTTATCTATCTTAGAACAACATAGCTAATTAATATTTTTTTTTCATCTTAAGATGCGATAAGATCAATTGATGCGTTGATTAAAATGTTGGGCATATAATCTTGAAGAAAAAATTGAATCCTAAACAGATTTTTTTCATCCTGCTAATTCAGCTGATTTGTATCCCAAGAGGGGTTTCACAAGAGTGTACAGGCAGTCCCGTACATTTGACTGGTAATGGAAATTGTCTGGAAGATCTGCCTCCTCTGAGTCAGGGGGCGACAAATAATTGCTGGGCCTTTGCCTATTCCTCAATGGTCGATGCTCATTTACGTTGCGTCGAGGGACGCCAGTCTCCCAGCGACCCCGGAGGGCCACCCGCCGCTCGCACCAGAAATCGTGAAGGTTTTAGAATGTCACCATGGCCGATTCCCGTAACCAATAATTCTACTGATGTCGTCGGTGAGGTTAAGCGCAGATACAATTCACAATGTCGTGAGAAAATGATGTGTCAAACTCGCCCAGGGCAATTTAAAGTTCTTGGTAGTGTCGCCAGTGCCCCAAATAGCGGCGGAACGTTCGATGCCGCCCATCAAATTTTCACCAAAAATATGAATGGCAAAACGTGCGATCATCGTGCTTTGGGATTTGAAACCGCCAATGGCCTGCATGGATTCATGGAGTTTTTGAAAGCACTCTATCGCTATGACCATGCTTCACATAGTGAGGCAAATACCGCACTGGCACAGGTTTTTGATACTCTGGAGTATGAAAGTAATGAGAGCGCCTTTAATAACTTGAGAAATATTGCCGCTTATCGCAGGCAGTGTAGTGAGGCCATTGCCGAATTCGAAAGTTCTTATGTCCCTTTTCTTCGTAGTGATCCGCGCGAAAATAATTCTTCTTGCACATATATTAGAGGCCAGGGCATGACCACCGATATGCAGGCCGCCGTCCATCACATTCATGAGCAAAATTGACAACTGGGACGTCAAGAATGCTGAAGAATTTGCCCGTAAGTGGGTCAATGCTCGTTGCGCGAGTCTTCCTCGACCAAGCTTAACCTTACCAAAGCTCATTTCTGTCCAAGGGAGTGAAGCATCTATGAAACAGGCCATTGATAACCAGCTCAGTCGAGGCCGCCCGGCCGGAATTTCAATGTGCGCCAATATCTTTACCGGCCCCTCTTCTTCCAATTACTCAGGAGTCAATGAACGCTCTTCCGAACATTATTATTGCAATCAACAGTTCTGCGATTGCCGCCCCCATGCCGTGGTGGTGGTCGGCAGGAAAATGCTCAACGGCAAATGCCATTTTATCATTCGCAATAGTTGGGGTGCTGAATGCGGAGGCTATTCTGAAGCACAAAGAAGGGCCGGCCAGTGTGATGCAGATCGTGGGGAGATCAGTGTCCCTGCTGACTATTTAATGAGGAATACAATAGATGCAAACTATTTTGAATAACATGCTTCTGGCCTTGCTTCTTGGCATTACCTCACTAGAAATCAATGCTGAAGAAGCAAAAAAGAGCAAGCTTGATGAGTTTCACCCTTTTGAAGGCAGTTCATCGACGCGAATCTATAATATTGGTGGAGCTGAAACTCCTTTTTTCTACTACAAAAAAAACGAACTTATTATTAGTGCCAATTGCCTCAAACAGAATGTCAACTTGGATTGCGAAGCCGCCAAGGCGCTTCTCAAACTACTGCCTGATTCTTATTCAAATATCGACCTCAGTGGGGGGCGGGAATTTGGTGCACTTGCCTGCCTCGAAGTCTTCAGTGGCAATACCATTGTGGGAAAAACTGCCAATGGAGCTGAAGTCGGCTTCTGCCTTTTTAAAGACGGTTCAATGACATCCTTTGGCTCGATCAGCTCTGCCGCCGAACTCAAAAGAAAAACTCTGCTAGGGCCAAAAACTGACCCATCTGCCAATCTCATCGAAAACAAAAAATAATCTCAATTAGGGAAATTGGGGGGGGAAATTGGTGCCATGTACTCGGTGTAGTGTTTCATTTTAATACGTCACGTCGAGTACATGGCACCAATTTCTTTCCTGCAATTATCTTTGATCAGAAACCGTCGCTTAGTTAGTGAGTAACTTTTACTCGTATCCTTGCTGAGCAGGTAAACATCCTTTAGCATCATTCGATTAGATATGTTTAGGAGTTGTTATGAAGAAAATGCTCGTTTCATTCAGTCTTCTCGCGTGTACAGGACAAGTTTTCGCCGGCGATTGCCTGCAAGATATTTGTTTACGTGATACTGTCATTGATAACAATGATCGTATTGGAGTTGTTTCGGCCATTGAAACCAGCGTGAGCGGCTCCATTATAAAATTCACAGAATCAAGTTCAGGTTATTCTTATAGTTCCACGTATGAACGACTGGCCAAAAAAGTGACCAGTACAAGATTTCCTGAAGGGAGTTTTGTTCTCGATGCTAGCAATCATCTCGGTCCGGTCAAGATGGCCTTTGCCAATGGAAAAGTGCAATTAAAAGAAGAAAGTACCGGATATAGCTATATCTCAAACAATGCAACTCCCGAGGTTGCTGAGTATTCGGGCATTGCCAAAAATAAATACGTCATTGATGCAAATGACCGCATCGGTAAGACTTTACACGTCTTTGAAAAAGGCCAAACCCAATTCCGTGAAGATAGCTCTGGTTACAACTATATCGTCGCCCACGCCACCGCAGAAGTTGATTCACTTGATGGTCTGGCCAAAGGGATAGTCGCGATTGATTCTAATAAACGCGTGGGGGTGGTTCAAGTTATTTTTGGCAATCGCAAGGCCTCATATCAGGAACCTGAGACAAGATATACTTACATCTCACAAAATCTCTCACCCGAGGTAACTTCACTTCCCAATGGAACCAAAGCAGGCATGATGGTCATAGATTCCAACGACCGGATCGGGAAGGCCATGCATGTTTTCGCCAATGGGCTAGGTCAATATAAAGAAACGTCAACAAATTATTCTTATGTCTCAGGTGATCTCAATCCCGAGATTGGAGAATTCAACGGCCTTAAGAAAGATGCCTTTGCCATCGACTCTAATAATCGTGTGGGCAAAACTGTAACAGTTTTTAAAAATGGAAAGGCCCAATATCGTGACCCTGACAGCGGTTATACATACATCTCGGGAAATATGTCGGCAGAGGTTGCAGTATTGGAAAACGGTTTAAAACCAGGCATGATAGCCATTGATGGAAATGATCGCATTGGTCGTGTGCTGCATACTTTTGCCAATCAAAAAGCGCAATATAAGGAGAACTCGACGGGGTATAATTATATTGCCTTATCACCTTCTCCCGAAGTTCCTGAATTGGGCGGTTTATCGATGGGAGTTATCGCCATTGATTCAAATAACCGCATTGGTAAAGTCGTTTATGTTTTTGCCAATAAAAAGGCGCAATTTATTGAAAATTCCACCGGCTATTCTTATATATCTAGCTCTCTCATGAACGAAGTCAACGAGTTTGAGAGTGTCAGCAAAAATACTCGAATCATTGATCCCAACAATCGCATCGGCATAACGACTTATGTTTTCGAAGATGGTCGCATTCAATTTAAGGAATCTGTCAGCGGCTACAGTTATATAACCAACCGTCCTTCGCCTGAGGTGGCCAATCTCGGCAATCTCTCGGCAGATTTAATTGTCTTGGATGAAAACAATCGCGTAGGAAAAATCGCTTATTTGTTTAAAAACGGCAGCATCGTTCACAAAGAACTTTCCTCAGGTTACCAATACATTGTAAGTTCAGTCAGCCCAGAAGTTGATTCTCATGACACCTATAATAAGGACGATGACTACAGCACTGACTCTTATTGGATTGGTAAAGTCAAAAGATTTTTCGCTAATAAGAAAATGGAATTTGTGGCGCAAGGATATTCCTTTATCGTGAGCAAACTCTTTTTAGAAGTGGCCGAGTTCCAAACATATCAGAGAGACCAAAAAATTGTTGATTCGTCCGGCGATGCCGGCACCGTCAAAAAATTGTTTTCCAATGGTGCCATACTTTATGAGGCCAAGAAAAAATTGGCAGGTGATGATGTGGCAAAATTGCATACACTCTCTGCCAAGATTTTTGGCGCGAATGAAAAAGAACTCGAGTCGGATCAGATTAATTGGATCAAGGGTTTGGCGCGAGCGCTAAGTGAAGAAGGGACCTATTTCGATGCTTATGGCATTCATCCCCTCGTGATTAAAGATGAAGACTATGCCGATTTAAAAGTTGATCTTCTGGATTTTCTAAAAAAACATGACAACGTCATCTTTGAACAGAAGTTACGAAAAAAAGTGCTGAAGTATTTAGGTGAATCTGATAGCGACGTAGACCTCCCTACCAATAACGGTGATATTCTCAGTGTAAAATTATTGACCGATGGCCATACTGCAACGCTGGTAAAACTTCTGGAGCGCAAGAAAATTAAATATCAATTTAGTCTTGGAAATGAAGTCAAACTTCCTTCACTCACGGTCAATGTTCTAAAATTTAAATCCACCTTGTTCGTGCATAAATGTTCGGTCAAAATGGATTTCGAAAAACAGAACTTTGGTTCACATGTTAATCTTACAAAAAATGTTTGGTCGCTCAAGAAAACACCTTGCGAGGCCCTGGTAAAAAAGGCCTTTGCTGCTTTGAAATTTTAATCTCATTGGCAGCTCCTGAAGCATAACGCATCAATTCTTTAATATTGCATGCTTCAATGCTAGTGTGAACATGTCATATAAGTTGGGACGCTCATGTTTGATTTTCCTATCAATTACGAGGCACCGGTCTTCAGGCCGCCTTCGGAGGCCAACAGTCTTTTAATTCAAGTCACTTTGGGATGTTCCCACAATCAATGCACCTACTGCGGAATGTATCGAACCAAAAAATTCCAGATACGACCCATCGCTCAGATCAAGCGCGACCTGGAAATGGCAAAGTCCTATTTTGAGCGCTATCACATTTCCCCAGCAAAAATATTTTTTTGCGACGGCGATGCCCTCGCAGCGCCCACGGATTTTCTGCTTGAATGTTTACATTCTGTGCATGCCCACTTCCCTAACCTGCAACGCGTAGGAATTTACGCTACGGCCATGAATATCCTGCAAAAATCCGACAGTGAGCTGCAATCCTTAAGCACGCTTAAATTGAATATGGCATACTTAGGTCTGGAAAGTGGCCATGACGAAATATTGAAGATGGTGGTCAAAGGTAATAGCGCACAAGAGATGATTGAGGCCTCTTTGAAGATCAAGAGATGTGGTTGGAAATTATCCACCATTCTCATGATCGGACTTGGAGGTAAAGAAATGTCCGGAGAGCATTGTCTGAGTTCGGCGGAAATTGTAAATAAAACCTCACCTAATTTTTTTTCCTACCTGGTAACGACTCCGGTTCCAGGCACCCCCTATCACACCATGATCAGTCGTGGAAAACCTCTAACCATGCTCAATGAAAGAGAAGAACTTTGGGAAATGCGGACCATCTTAGAGCATATTTCAGAACAACAGCAGAATGCCATTATTTTCCGAGCAAATCACGTGTCTAATCGCGTTCCTTTCGCTGGCACTCTGCCGAGAGATCGGGCCCGCTTAGTGGCCGAAATTGATGATCTTCTCCCTTTGGCATCAACGCGGCAGAAAAACCCTTCCAGCACTATTCCATGCCTCTAGTGCCTATCAAGAGTAAAATCTATTTAGCCGAAAAGCAGATGTGAGATCGACGAGCTTTAAACTCAAGCTTTTTGCGAGTTATCTATGTCTTGGCCTCTTGGCCAGTTCTGTGGCCTCTATTCTCATCATGCTTCAATCAAAAGAAATGCTGTTGCAAGAGATCAAAAGCAAAGTTCTTTCTATTGCCACGACCACAGCGGCCTTGCAAGATGGTGATAAACACCAGTTCGTCATTGCCGCAGCAGAGAACACAAGCCCCACTTATTTAGAATTGGCCAATCAATTGCGCAAAGTCCGCGATGCCAACCGCCGAGATGATATTTACACCAGTTACATCTACACCATGTACACTCGGCCAGACAGTCTGAGACATGTGCGATTTTCCATTGATGCTGAAGAAAATCCCGATCTGGTCTCCAAACCTGGTGAAGTCTATAAGGAATATGACGGCCCACAAGACCTGAGCAATCTCGAAGTCAGTGACAAAAATGAAAAAGACCGTTGGGGAGAATGGGTCACGGCAGCTGCACCAATTTTTAATTCCAAAGGCGAATTTGTTTCACAGGTTAGTCTTGACGTCAAAGCCAGCGATGTGACCGCAAGAACAAATCAGTTACTCCTCTATGGAGTCATGAGTTTTATGTTCTCGACCATTATCGCTCTCCTTTTGACTCATTTTTTCGCTAAAAATTTAAGCTCTCCGGTGTCTAAAATCGTGGCGATGGTGCAATCTATCGCCAACGGAAAGCTGGACTCCCGCATTTCCATTCCTGAACTCAAAAGTACGAATGAATTTGTAACAATAGGTCTGGAACTAAACATCATGGGCGATAAATTACAAGAAAGAAAAGTGATGGAAGATGCGCTTTTCAAATTTGTTTCCCCTTCGGTCGCCCAACAAGTATTAAATGCCGGAGGCCTGGCAAATCTCAACCCCGTGAGAAAGAAAGTTACCGTGCTCTTTAGCGACATGAGAAATTTTAGTACCTACTCAGAGACAATTGATCCAGAAATCATGTTTAACCAGCTTAATGAGTATTTTGAAAAAATGGTCGATATAATTTACGCACATCAGGGGACTGTAGCAAAATTTACAGGTGACGGACTCATGGCAATCTTTGGCGCTCCTATCGACGATGCCTATCAGGAGAAAAATGCGGTTGAAGTGGCGGTTGAAATGCAAGAGACTATCAGCAATATGCGGGAGAAATGGGAACAAGAAGGCAAGGTTCCCATGAAAATAGGAATCGGCATTGCCAATGGTATTGCGATGGTTGGCAATTATGGTTCATCACTTCGTCGTGAATATACGGCGATTGGTGATTCTGTTAACTTGGCGTCGCGAATAGAATCGGCCACCAAAGAATTGCATGTGGATATTTTGATTACAGGTTATGTCTATGAAGCTGTGGCGGGACTCTTTCAAATTGAAAACAAGGGTCTGATCTCAGTCAAAGGAAGAAGCCAACAAGTCTCCGTGTATAGCGTGAAATACAAAAAGGCCAAGGCCACTTTCAATCCTATGAAATTGGTGGCCTAGGCCGCATTCTGATCTGTCCTGTAACAATTCCAGACTTGACTTGAAATCAATAATAGCTCAACATGTTTGATATGTCAAACTTTAGTTTTACATACAAATCCAAGAGGTTATTATGATTTACCGAGACTGCCTGGGAATCTTAAAAAACTTATCACAAATCGAAAGCAACATTTCCAAATGGGAAAAAATTTTGATGGAAATTTACCCTAATGTTCCCCGAGAAATCATCCTGGAAAAAGTAATCGAACACTATAAATCGCGTACCGCTCCTGAGAGTAACATGGTGGGATCACCTTGGAGGTGATACCAAATGCGATTTTCAGTGGTGGCCTTGAGGTCGCTATGTGTTTCCATTAAGTGCAACTGCCCGGCCCACAAGGCTTCGCTAATTGTGGTACTCCCCTGTTTTCCTGCCTGAAAACTTTTTGCCACAAAACGAGAAATACCTTGACTCATAATCGCAGGTGGATCCCATGAGATATCGACTGTGCCACCATAATAAGCTCGGGCCCCACTGGCGGTTTCACCATGGCGGGCATTCATAAAACTTTCTCCCAATCGTGCTTCACCTCGAAAACGGCCGTTCTGACAGGCGACATCAACAATAACCGGCAAGACTTTGGAGGCCTGAATATTCAAAATATCGGCAACTTCATAGGGACGACTTCCAATGGAAGGCCAAGAATAACCACTGCCATGACCGATATAAGATAGCCAATAGGCCCCAAGAGACAATCTTTTGTTAATATTCTCAGGAGTCGAAAAAGGCGTATCTTGATGAAAACGAATGGCGGCAACACCGATGGCCTGTTCTAACGGCGTCATCATACCTTCCAAATATTGTTTATCACTGGGATTTTGTCCTTCATTGCTGGCAATCCCGATCAGTCCAAGGGATTTTTTATAATCCGCGAATGGTAATTGTTCAAAGGCCATACTTTTTTGAAGGATGCGTGCAATTTCCTCGCTACTGTCACTGGCAATTCTGCCATAAAAAACATCCGCAATGGTGTCCCCCTCGCCCCCAAAGGTGAAATAGGGAAGATCACTGGGAGTTTGCGCTTCGAATTCAGTGGCAAGATAATATGTTGGAATGATATTTTCATGTCCTACAATCAAAACATGAGTAAATTTCTGATTGGTCTTTATGAATTCTGCCAATCCTTCCTTAGTTCCTCCGATACTTTCAAAGCTTTTCACAGTCACAGGAATTCCATGTCTGCTCTTATAGTCCACAAAGGCCTGAAGGCCACCTATATGCCTCTCGGGGGCCACCATCAGCATCTTTTGTTCTCCTCGGGTCTGCCACTGTGTCACCTGATCTGCAGAAAAAAGAGAGACTGAATGGCCTTTACGTGATACTTGCAAATTCAGTTCGGGAAAAAGATGCACCTTAAAATTCTGTCCCACACCTGCTTGCAAACGCACCGGAAATACCAACAGACGAGTCAACGGGACACCTCGCAGGTCTCCCAGGTACTCGAGTTTGTAAAAGGCCCCGGGGTCGGACTGTAAAAACGTTTCACTCACGAATTGATTCTGGAGAACCTCATTGCATCGACATGGACGTGGAAGATAAGGTTCAAGCGCCATCTCTCCCAAATCCTGAAGCTCACCGGTCTCAATTACAACATCTAATTCCTCAGGGCGGGCATTGATGAAGAAGGCCTTAAAAGGCAAAATGGCCTTGGAGACTTCACTGGTCCGTTCCAATCCTGAAAAGCGCAGGCCTTTATCAGGTTGGGAGAGATGAAAGCTCACACGTCCTGCCGACTGTTCTTTTTTAACGGTAAATGAAGTGGCCTGTGCTTTCCATGCCAGCACAAGGAAAATTAATAAAACAAGCGATTTGATATGTTTCATGATTTCTTCCCTCCGCTTCCTGCTCGGGTCTGCCTATCGGGCAGATTTACTCAGGCGCATCTTGCACCTTCTTTTTGCACCTTCTTCTTCCGGCCAGAAAAATACACCATTGATATAAATGCCTTTCGAGTTCGCGGCGGGACTTCTTTACAAAAGAAAGGAGAGAAAATAAGTTAGGAAAAACTTACCTATACCCTTCGCAGTTTGGTTTTCAAGTAGGCGGACAAGGCGCGACGCTGAGGCGTGCTTCCAGCACGTCGCAGGCGTCGAGTCCGCAGGCCAACGCCCTAGAAAATCAAAATCCGAAGGGTATAGTAAAATTACCAAATATCTTAGGCGTCTTGGGGGCAGAAGAACGGGCACCACTTAAGCGCGGTATCAAGAAATCGTAAATGAGAACGGGTAGAAGCCTGTTAATCCGGCCTAAAATCCGCATAGGCCAAGGGAACATCAACTGTGCCACTTTCCGAGCAGTTCCCTTAATTATCTCATCGGCACAGTCCTCACTGGTAATCATAAAAGGCCGATCAAATTCATTGTGATCGGCCATGGGAGTCTTAATAAATCCCGGTAAAAAGGTACTGACAAAAACACCATACGGTCTCAAATCGTTGCGAATGGACTCAAGCAATGTAAGTTGGGCGGCTTTGGAAGCAGAATACGAAGCGGCCATTGGGAGGCCACGCATGGCCGCGAGACTGCAGACACCGACAATATGGCCTGATCGCCGCTTGGCCATAATCGGCGCAAAAACCGCCACCAAATTGGAAGTTCCAAAATAATTGACCTCCATAAAACGTCTATCTATCTCGGCATTCCAGGCATAGGCCGGATTAATACCGCCAAGGCCAGCATTGGCAATAACGATATCGGGTAAATCATTCGATGCCAATGATTGGGCAAGTTGTTGCAGACCCTCAAGAGAACGGACATCAAGCGTATGACAGCGGAGATTCTTGGCAGAGTTTATGAGTTGTTCCGTTGCTTTTAATCCCTCTGTACTGATATCAAGTAAAATCAGAGCGCGAGCATGAGGTGCCAACTTCACAGCAAGGGCACGTCCAACTCCCGAGCCGGCACCAGTGATCAAAACCGATTTTTGTTGAAAATAAGAAATCGCTTTCAGGGGGCCTTCTTTTTATCTTGTTCAATACTCACACCGCCAACGGGGCCTTTGCCTTTGAAAGGGTCCATGGTAGTCACAATGGCCTCAAGCGTGCGGAGCGTATCCTTCAATAATGAAACTTCAAACTGTAAATTAGGTACGGAAGTACTATGCATTTCTTCCACCTTGGACTTCATATCTTTAAGTTCACCATCCCCGATCCCTTCAAGCACTTTGCCTAAGGTGGCCCCACTACCGGTGCCTGTTCCCGTGGTGCCCGCAGTGTTCGGCCCCAAGGGAGCGGCATAGATACTCGTACTCAATTGCTTTTTAATCGCCGGCAGTTCGGTATTTTTGATTTGATCGATATCCTGAGGGATTTTTTTTAAGGTCTCTTCAATCTTAGTAATCCGACCTGTTAGTTGGTTCAAAGTGTTGGTCATACTCGCCAAATGCTTATCGACTTCTTCCAGCATTTCCATCTTGCCTAGGCCTTCGTTGATAAAGCTCTTATGGCCGGGAGCTGGAGTTGGCTCCGGTGTTTGGCCGCGAACAGGAGTATCATCAAAGGCCTTGGCACGTAGCTCTGCCTGACTAGGTTCTTGGGCGTTCCCGAGAATGATATTAAAGCACAAAATCAAAAATAAGCAGCAATTACTCTTTCTTGGTCTTATCATCACTACCCTTTGGATCATCCTCGGGGGTTTTAAACATCCGAGGACGTTTGTTACCATCAAGACGTTTTCCCATTGGCTTCTCTTTTTCATCTTTTGATTTTTTTTCCCAGTGCCGAAACCAATCAGGGTCCTGCATCGTTTTATCGCCATCTTCGACCACTTCTTGGCGTGAACGCTCCATGGCCTCGGCCTTGAGTTGCTCACCCTTTTTCAATAGAGTCTTAGAATTTGTTTGGGAATTTATTTTGGAACTTCCTGAAGATTCATGTATTTTTTGAGATTCCAAATTGTTCATTTGCGTTGCGTGGGCAGAAATATCAATCGTCACATCACCCATGATATGGGTCTGGCAAGACAAACGCTCCTTTGTGAGATGAAAGACATTCCCAAGAAGTTTTAATTCTTTGAATTCTGGAGGTGAAAGATGGTCCTCGCCTGTATGAATTTTCACCACACATTTTCCGCAACTGGCATGTCCGCCACAGTCTGATTGAACCGACACTCCGGCCTTTTTCAGTTGCTCCAAGAGAGACTGGTCGTTGCTTACTTCGATCTCTTTTAAATTCATTATTGGCGGCCATAGTAATACTTTAGACATTCGCGTGCTCCATCCATCCAGTGAATTTCTTCTTACACAAGGCCCCTAACTTCTTTTTCTATTTTTTCTAAAATAACCTGTTTGAAAGCTCGAAGAAAGATTCCAACATTGAGATCGAGTAATAAATCGCTATCGGCAAAAATAATTTTTAACTCAAATCCTTTTCCCAGGGCCACGATCTGGTCATTCCCTGGCAGGTACTCAATCTTGGGATTAATGTTGTATTTGCTAAATAAACTGGGGGTAATATAACTTTTAATCCTAGCAAACGCTTCGCCCTTATCCTTGACCGTTTTGTAAGGCACTTTCATTTATCTTTCCCCGTCCTAACGTCGTCCAGTGGACCCAAAACCACCCTCACCTCTTGTAGTTTCCTCAAGCTCGGTTACGACTTGATATCCGGCCCGCGTCACTGTGGCCAAAACCAATTGAGCAATTCGATCGCCATGTTTAATAACCTCATCGCGCGGGCCTAAATTACCTAAAATGATTTGTACTTCACCACGATAATCAGCATCAATAGTCCCGGGACTATTTACGACCATAAGCGCGGTTTTAAGAGACAATCCCGAACGAGGGCGCACTTGAATTTCAAAACCAATTGGAATTTCAAAGGCCAGTCCCGTAGGCACAAGCTTACGCTCTCCCGGGGCAATGACCAGCGTGTCACGATTCGTCAATGATGCACGTACATCAGCACCGACTGCCCCAGTAGTTTCATAACTGGGAAGGGAAAAACTCTCATCAAAATGCGCCAGTTTTTTTACTTTGACACAAATCTCATTCATAAGTTCTCCCTTCCAACCCTAGACCTATTTGCTTTTTTTCTTAAGTGGAGTCACAACTTTGGCCGAAAGTTTAATCCTTCCCATGCGATCAATTTCAACCACGCGGACGTGGCATTGATCACCTTCGCGCACATATTCTCCAGGATCGGCCACACGTTCGTTGGTAAATTCACTGACATGCACCAGTCCAGATACACCGGGTGCCAAGTCAACAAAAGCACCATAATCTTTCACTGTAACAACGGTTCCCACATAATCTGCACCGACCTCAGGCCCATTGAGTTGTAATTTTACAGTCGATACACATTCCTGCAGAATTTTTGGATCGCTACCAAGCACGCGCACGGTACCATCTTCATCAACTTCAATTTGAACCTGATACCCCTCTTGCAGGGCCTTAATATTTTTTCCGCCCGGACCAATTAAGGCCCCAATCTTGTCTTGTGGAATTTTGATCATCTCAATTCTTGGAACACCTTCTTTGAAGTGATCACGGTGAGTCTGAACCGTTTTGGCCATTTCACCCAAAATATGTAAACGGCCCTTACGCGCTTGCTCCAGTGCTTCCTCCATAATTTGAGGTGTTAATCCTTTGATTTTGATATCCATTTGGATCGCGGTAATTCCGGTATGGGTGCCGGCGACTTTAAAGTCCATGTCACCTAAGTGATCTTCATCGCCAATAATATCAGACAAAATACGATAATTTTTCCCATCACTGATCAAACCCATCGCAATCCCAGCGACTGGACTTTTAAGAGGAACACCGGCATCCATAAGCGCCATGGAACCAGAACATACGGAACCCATGGAAGATGACCCGTTAGATTCCAAAACTTCACATGCAACACGAATCGTGTAGGAAAATTTCTCTTGTGGGGGAACCATGGCCTTAAGAGCGCGCTCGGCCAAGTTACCATGCCCCAATTCTCGACGTCCAACTCCGCGAGAGGCACGGGCTTCACCCACAGAATAGGGCGGGAAAAAATAATGGAGATAAAATTTGTCATAATGTTGACCGACAATCCTATCGACCATCTGGTCGCCTTTAGACCCACCAATCGTCACAGTGGCCAAGACTTGGGTTTCACCACGTGTGAATAGGGCGGAACCATGCGGTGATTTTAAAACATCAATTTCAGTGGTGATTTTACGAATTTGATCCAAACCACGTCCTTGAATACGCCGATTTTCGAGCAGAACATCGGCACGCATAAGTTTATACAAAAGGAGATCAATACCTGATAAGGCGGCCTTCTCAAAATCGGCACTCTCCTCAAGACCAAAATCTTTAGGATTGGCAGCCAAGGCCTCTTTGGCCTTTGTCACCAAGGCACCTACAGCATTTTGCCGTTCCAACTTTTCGGAAATTGTGAGAGCTTGGCGGGCCATTTCCTTAAAGCGCGATTCGAGAGTTGCCATCAAAGTGGGATTGGGGATCACGGGTGCAAAGGCACGCTTGGCAACCCCAACTTCTTTTTGCATCTGGCGGACCAAGGTACAAAATTGTTTAATATGGGAATGTCCAAACAAAATGGCTTCCAATATTTCTTTCTCGGTATGTTCATGCGCTTCGCCTTCAACCATGAGAATGGCATCATCTGAAGCTGCCACGGCAAGTTCAAATTCTGACTTGGCCCAATCTTCAAAATTGGGGTTAATCACCAATTTACCGTCAATTTTACCAACTTTGCATGAGCCAATCGGACCATCAAAAGGAATATCTGAAATACAAAGGGCGGCAGAGGCACCGAGTCCGGCCAAGATTTCAGGATCACCCTCTCCGCTGTAAGATAATACCGTACAAGAGATGACGGTTTCTGCCATATATCCTTCTGGAAAGAGAGGCCGAAGGGGGCGATCGATCAATCGTGCATTCAAACTTTCCTGAGTCGAAGGACGGCCTTCACGTTTTAAAAAACCGCCCAGAAACTTACCGGCAGCGTAAAATTTTTCAGTATACTCAACCGTTAAAGGGAAAAAATCCTGATCGGGTTTCATTGATCGCGCCGAAGTGGCGGTAACCAACACTTGTGTTTTACCAGATGTCACAAGCACTGACCCATCGGCCTGCTTGGCCAATCGTCCAGTTTCAACAACTACTTCTTTTCCGCCGTAATCAAAACGGAACTCACGTTTCAACATACACATAACTCCTATGCTAACCCTCCAAAGGATAAGGGCCATAATAAAAAATATTTAAAAGGGATTGCAAAAGAATTGGAAGTTGAATTTAAAGAATATTTCAAAGAAAAACGCTCGTTTTCCCCTCAAATATCCCCCAAATTCAAACTCCCGCTCCTCACTTTGTTCTGCAATCACTTCATTCTATCGCAAAATATACACGCCGTCGATCAGCTTCTCATGATGATAACTTCTCTCGCACGCAGTGAAAGTCCAGGATATGAATACATAAAAAGGGAGATTTGATTCTCCCTTCAGTTTAAGGTTTGTTATTTTCTGAGACCTAGATCGGTAATTAATTTAGTGTATTTGGCCTGATCAATTCTCTGCACATACCGAAGCAGATTTTTACGCTGCCCAATCATTTTCATCAAACCGCGATTGCCGTTATGGTCCTTCGGATTGGCGGCAAAATGTGGTGCCAAGTCATTAATTCTTTCTGTTAGCAAGGCAATTTGGACTTCAGGTGATCCAGTGTCTTTATCGTTTTTACCAAAACGAGAGACTACTTTTTTCTTCTGCTCAAATGTAATCATTTCAATGACTCCTTTACTTACCACGACCCCAGTTGATGGCCTGTCCATCCCCAGAGCAGGGCGCTAAAGGGGGACTTTTACCCCATAAATTTCTGCATGTAAACCCTTAAGTTCTTGATAAGCCGTTCTTCTATCTGTCGAATTCGCTCCCGTGACACACCATATTCATCAGCAATGGCCTGCAAAGAAGCAGGTATTTCATCCATAAGACGCTTTTTGAAGATCTCACGGTCACGATTATCTTTTAATGTTTCTAGAAAACCACCCAGATGTTTTTTTAAAATATCAAGCTCTTCGAGGTGGGCCAATTCCTCATCCACCCCAGGGGTAACATTGCCAATATAATCTCCCAGGGACTTGGAATCATCATCCCCCACGGGGGCATCTAAACTGATCTCTTGAGGTCCTCCACTTAACCGCTCATCCATCAACGCCACCGATTTAACCGAAACACCTAAATTATCACTCAAGGTTTGATAATCCGGGTCAATGCCCATGGAGATCAAACGATTTTTTTCACGCAATAAGTTGTAAAAAAGTTTTTTTTGCTCATTGGTCGTACCGATTTTAATTAAGCGAAAATTATCCAGAATGTATTTTAAAATATAACTCCTTATCCACCAGCTTGCGTAATAAGAGAGTTTTGCGCCTTTATCAGGATCATATTTGGAGACGGCCTTCATGAGGCCCAAATTACCTTCTTGAATAAGGTCCATGAGATTTTGATATACCTTGCGATATTCAAAAGCAATCTTGACCACCAAACGGAGATTGGCCAAAACAAGTTGCTTTGCTACTTCAATATCGCCGGTTTCATGCAAGGCCCGGGTCAAGGCCTGCTCTTGTTCAGGCGATAATAGCTTATATCGTGCGATCTGCCGCAAATACAAAATAAGCGGATCGCGAGTAGGGCCTGGTTCATAAAGAGTAACAGCGCGCCCATTTGATACCGGAACAATGGGTAACTCAGTTGGGGACTCAGAACTGACATCCACCACTTCAGGTCTGGCAGTTTTTTTGGGAGACTTGCGCTTGGGTATCTTCATGAAACAGGTTTTTACCAAAATTTTTTAATACTTGCAGGCCAAATATGTCAGGGACAGCTAAGTTGTCTAATCACTATATTCGTAGGAGGAGTAATCTATCGCTTGGGACTCTTTTTTGACTTGGGCCTCATAGGCCAAATATTTAAGAGCGAATGGCCCATAATTGATCTCGATAGGGATACGCGTAATTCCTTTGGGGGACTTACTAAAAAAAGGCCCTTTGTAAAGAGAAAGCTGCTGAATAATCTCATCGGCAATAAGATTTTCCAGGTTACCATCCCAGGGTGGGAGAATAAAATTTTTCCGATTGGCCTGAACCTGGTCTTCAATACTCTTTATCATATTCTTGATGATAGAATCTTTTTTACGCACATTACGAGGATCTAAGTTATTCCACTCATTGCGAATCCATGCAAGAAAAGAATTGTGGATTTGTAAATGGAACTTGGCCCGAATCTTGCCGACAATGCGATTGGCACGATCCAACTCTCCGAGATTGACATCAAATACCACCTTAAAATCGGGCCTGAACGGATTGAAATATAACTTTCGCTCAACCAACTCCATGGCAAGAGGTTCCTCATAATAGAGATCACGACTTTGGGTTTTGACTTGACCTTGGGCCCATTCATCCCAGGTTTGATCAAAACTTGTTCGCAAGATTTCCTGTGAGGTCAAGAAATTTGTACTTCGCAAAAGAAAATCGGGAACACCGGTTAAGAGCGCCAGAAACTGTGATTGTTGAAAATTAAAATCATCAAAGCTCTGATGATCCGTCCACTTTTTAATTTCCGGAACCTGCTCACGATTGAGGAAATCGAGATCTCTGAAATTGTGACAATAGAGTGATTCGAGATCCCCCTTAAAGGATTTACTTCCGATCGCTCGAAAAAGCTTTTTCTCCATATATTCCGAAGTTCTCTTGCGACAAACTAAATTCTCACACCACACTTTGACACCGCTGTTTATTCTTGATGTTAAGTAAACAGAATTATCAATGGAATTATAGGCCATCTCCATATCAGTGAGATGTCGGATAACTGTGGCCATGATGATAGGATTGCGTAAAAAGGGAACCAGAAGTCGAGGATTATCTGATTCGTTCCCCCAAGAACAAACAGCACGAAATAACTTCACTGTTTGTAGGAATTCCAACTCGCGAGATTTTTCAGTTTGAAATTTACCTGAAAGCGATTTAGGAAAAAGTGGATTGGCCTGAACTGACGGTAATTCAAAAGATGCTCCATGCTCAAAATAAATATCTAAATTTTTTCGCAACTGCTTGAGACTGATAATGGTTAAATTTCTTGAGCAATATTGTCCAACTAGGCGGTCGGCCAAATTGCGCCATTCATCCTGGTTGAATTCAAGCTGCTTGGCATAGAGGGCCAAGGCGCGAGTGCTCAAATCAAGGCCGAGATATTGCAAAGTCGCCATCACCGAACGCTTAACCTGTTCGAGCTCAATTGGACGAGCATAGATAGCTGTCGGCGCATAAGGGCAGTAATTTTTTAGATTTTCACCTTCCGCGTAGACTCCCCGATAAAATGCCAGAAAGCGGGTATAAGCATTCATGCTAGCATCGCTCTCCTTGTCGATACGAAGGACATATTGTATCGGGTCCGATTTTCTCTCCAACAAAATTTGCGAGAGATCACCCAGAACCAGCGATTCCAGTGGTACAAAGGCATGGGCCACAGCGACAACCGATGCAACCAATATACTCAGGATCTTCAACCCACTCATCTTCATAACTTATTCACAGCATTTTTCAAGTTTATCGGTATAAGTCCCGAAGAGTTTGAATATGGAACATCATCAGGATTTGCAATTTAAAAAAGGGTTTTTTTTGCTCGGTAAGATTTTTGTCCTGGGGTTCTTACTGATATTCATCTCGAGCGGGATGGTTTGGGCCCAAAGGACTTCCAATAATGGCACAAAAAAACTGCAGCAATCTTTTGAAGGCCAAGACTGGTCTGGTTTGTCGCTGCCAGAAGTTGAAGAAAGAATTCAACAAATAGAACTTTCGGCCAGAAAACAAGATTTTCTAAATCTTCTTGAGGCCAAGAATTACTTGATCAATGGTCAAGTTAAACGGGCGCAATTCTTTCTAGAAAAATGGCGTCCCAAAGGTATGGGCATTCAAATGGTGCGCAACCGTTATCTGGCGCTGACCTATTTCATCCAAGATCGTTTTTCGGACATGAATGAAATCCTGGATAACAAATTTTTCAGCAATGTGGCCTATTACCCGCAAATTTGTATGTTGAAGTTCATGGGTGCTTTGGTGGCCAAAGATCAACAGAAAATGAAAGAAGAATTTTTCACCTGTGGACCGCAAACATTTCGCTATTCCGATACAGAGCACATGTGGCCGAGTTCACTCTACAAATTCGCAAGCGGCGACGTTTTTGCACTTAGAGGAAGAGATTTGAGCAATTTTGCTCGCGATCTGGATGACAATAATATCATTCGTATTTGGTTGAAGCTTGGTCTTTATACAAATCGTGAACGCTATCTCGAACCATACCTGCAAGAATTGCCTGGTGAAGCTTTTCAATCACACAAAACGCGAGAACTTATAGGGCTCATTTACTTTAGGCTTAGTGAAGATAAGAAGGCCCTGGAATTTGTAGAAGACTTAAGCGGCCCCAATGCTGAAAATATTAAAGGAAACATTGAAATGGCCAAAGGACATTATGAGTTGGCCTTCGGTCATTTCAAACTGGCCCTGCTAAAAAAAGAAAACTCCAAAAACGCCATCGAGCGCGCCTTACCTCTGGCATGGATACTGGCCCAATACAAAGATGGTCTTTCTCTTTTATCACGTATCCTCGATCAAGAGACAGATATTAGGAAAAAAGTTCTCCTTAATACCGCCTTTCAAGTCAGACTTAATAATTTTCAACGTTCACACCAACAAATGCGCTCTCTAAAAATGCTCTTTCAAGGCGAATTGCCCAAAGAAGCTTCTATCATGGGAAGTTACATCGCACTCATGAATGAAGATATCAAACTGGCCTATCAAAATGCCAGCAATGCCTGCCGTAAAAATGATGGCCTTAATTGCTGGTTTCTATTTCAGAGTATCATCTGGGATGATTTATCCAAAACGATGAAGCGTGATGAACAAACTTTTAGCGATACTGAGGTTACCCTTGCTCTATTAAAAGATAAAGCCACCGAGGGACCACTGCAAGAGACATTGCTTATTGATCAAAAAGATATTGAAGAATTAGATGGCATAGAAGTCCAACTTCTTGGGCGTACATCCAGTCCATCAAAAAAAGTGACGGTAGTTCAGAAGTAATCCGCCCGTAAACTGGTTGGCATCGGATTGAAAGCCAGGACCAGAAACTGTCGACATTTCATTCCGTACCAGGGGACCAGCTTCGATGGTCCGCACAGGGCGCCATTGGTAACGTATCTTGGGAGAAATTTCAAAACCATAGCCAATCCCCGTCTCCATGTCTGCCTTGGTTTTGGATGGCATAAAAATCACACAACCATCAAAGACTAAATTCCATTTATCTTTCTCCCAAATAGTCCCGGTGGCCCGGGCCTTCATCTTAATACGCGCTACCCTTTCGATACTTTGTTGGGTCCCAGTATATTTAAGATATGGGGTTTGCTCCGTACTTCCAATTGCCAGAAGATTCCAGCGATCATTCAGGATTAATTTTCCGCCAGTGGAAATCGCCAGATGCTTATCAGAACCTTGAAGCACGGAAGGATTAGACGTTTTGTAATCAATATAGTGGGCCCCAATTGAAATAAAAGGTTGAAACTGGGTTCCCGAGGCCATAAACCACCAAACCTCGTAGTACTTATAGCTATCGGCCTTGAGAGTTACGTCTCCATGTTGCGGATCATTCGAGTATTCCAACTTCTGTGACATAAAACCCGCCTCAAACTTGAGCTGATCTTTGGTTGATAACTCTTGCAAAGTGAGAGTCGGTTCTTGCATTACTGTTTCGTTCACATGCGAACTAAGTACCACGTTGGTATTGAGATTTTGATTGAGCCCAGAAATCGTCGCAAGCAGAACAGTATCGTTTGCCTTCGCTCCCGGAACAGGAACAAAACCTTTAGAAGCATCAAGCTTAACACCATCCGGGGCCTTATACTGCCCGGTTTCAACATCCACAGCACCGACATTTTTGGGAACAAAAACACCATACTTGTCATTAAACTCGCTATCCTTCGGAGGCGGAACATAAATCCCGCTTTCAAGATCAACCAACCCTCCCGATTTGGGTGCATACACATCATTCTTCACATCTATCACGCCCTCAGGAGCGACCTTTTGCGGCTCCTGTTTAACATTTAAACGTAGACTATCTAAATCCTGAACCTCCTCTTCAGTGGCCTTCACAGTTTCCTCGGATTTTTCCTTCATTTCAGCATTTTTATAAAGCGCGTTCAACTGTACAGGCGATATCTTCACAGGTTCGGAAGCACGCTCAAGCGCCTGAACGGTACCCGAGAACTGTCCTCCTTTCACCTCGATCACTTTATCACTTTCGAGAACTCTCACCAGACTCTTGGTCTCTCCCAAAGTCTCATCCGTCTGTTTGACAGAAATTCCCTGCGCTGTAACCTCATCAATTTCAATGTTCCGAACTTTTTCTAGCATTGCCGCACGCACTTGCTCCTCATCTAACTGGGCCATGGCGACTTTCCCTTCAAACGTCACCAGAGCGGTATTTTTGTTTTGAGGATTATAAATCGTTTGAAAATCTGTGCCACGCACACCCATTGCGGCCGTCTGGGTCCGAATCATAAGTTTGGTGCGCTTAGAGGTATCGCCTTCCACCTGGGAACGCAACCTGCCCTTCAACAGAGTAATCACGCCAGGAGAATCGGGTTTGCTGGTTTCCTTCAATAGCAACATGCTTTTGGGCCCCAAGGATACAAGCGATTGATCACTCATTCTCACTTGTACAAAACTATTCTCATAAGTCACCAGCGATGTATCTTCAATAAAGGTATCATCTTGCTGAACGATGGAAGCTAAATGGGCGCCGGCACGCAGTTGAGTCACCTTACCGCGAATTTTCTCTACTTTACCAACGATCGGCGGAACTTTTGCTTCCATGGCAAAGCACAAAAATACCACCAGGCCTGCCAGGGATAATTTGAATAAATGGGACATAGCAATTTGACCTCTTACATTGAAGATTAATGAACAAAGTAAATTGTATACTAAGAACGAATGCCCAGAAAGAGTCTACAAAGAACTATTTCGCACGTGTTCTCATTTCCTTGCCATCAAAAGAAAAAAGGGTTTCGCTGTCATCCACTTTTGTGAGCAGATTGATTGGTCTTTTCCATAATTGGAAAATATTTCTCATGGTCTCGGTAGCAAATCCCATGTCGAGATCGACTCCTTGATGGACATGACGCAAGAGAAGCTCGCCCCGATTCTCAAAGTTCGCCTCAGTTATTTCAATCAGAGGCTGCCCAAAGTTGGTGAGTGAGGTAAGGAGTTTTGATTTTATCAGCTGAAAATCGCGCGTTTCAATTTCATTTCTTCCGGTTCTTGGGTTGTACTTGTAAGTAAAGAGTTGCTGACGCTCGCAAAATTCCGGAGTGAAAAACTCATCTATAAACGTAATGTCATTGTGAGTCCGTCGTACTTGAAAGATTTTCTCTCTTCCCTGCCCAAGATTTTTATTCCAGTGGGTTTTTTCATGCATGTCATTGCATTCCAAATAATCCTTCCCGAACTTGCCGGTATTCCAGCGATATTCGATATCCCGAAAGAGTTCGATGCCTACTTTGTAAGGGTTTAGCTGTTGCCGGGACATGGCCATAACTCCGGCGTGGTGGTCGGCAAAATCGATAATTTCGCTGGGGCTCAAGGCCTTTGTACACATAATGGTGGAGTGCCAATAACTGGCCCAACCTTCATTCATTATCTTAGTCATTCTCTGAGGCAAAAAATAATAGGCTTCGTCACGCAAAATCCCAACCACGTCGGATTCCCATTCCTGCAAAGGCGCGTAATCCATCAAAAAGGCCATAATATCTTTGGTTGGAAGTTTCTTGAGGGCCGCGGCCATGGGACGGGCCTCATCTGAAGCACGCTCATCGTCTTTTGCGGGACCTTCTAGCTTCCCCTTGTAGCGTTCTTTCGATCGCATAAAAGATTTAAGTGCCTGGGATCGATCATCATCTTGCCCTTGTTTCTTTTCCTCACTGGCCAATTTTTCAATATCGGTTCTTCGTCTTTGTAATTCTGCAGTTTCGAAGAGCACGTCCATCGAAAGCAGATTTTCTAAAGATAAAACGCGATCAATATGGGCCTCCACCCGATCCTGACCATACCTATTCATGTAACGCCGTATTTTGGTGCCATGATTGGCCATCACATCCATCATCTTTCTATCAGTATTGTGAAACCACAAATTATTTTTAAAAAAATCGGCATGCCCAAAGACATGGGCCATGACAATTTTCTGATCCACCCAGTGATTGGCGTTCAAAAGATAGGCATAGCAGGGATTGGTGTTAACCACCATTTCATAAATTTTTTGTAAACCGTAAGCATACCCTTTGGAAAGCTGGTCATACTCCATCCCAAAACGCCAATGAGGATAGCGCGAAGGAAAACCACCTTGGGCGGCCAAAATGTTGACGGTGTCGTAATCACAAACTTCAAACAACACCGGATAAAAATCTAATCCTGATGTGAGCGCGTATCCCTCAATCTCTTCTTTAAGTATTTGCAGCTCACCATCAATTGAACGAGTACGGAAATTGGTCATTTGCCCTTCCCAAGAAAATCTTTGATGGAATCTAAAATGGAATCTTTGTTTTTTATCTTACTCAGTATGACCTTTTCACCTGCTTCACCATAATGGGAACTCAAATCCTTATAGAATTGACCTGAACCATAGCGACTTTCAACCTGACCATAGCAAAACACATTGGAACTCGGGAGAATTTCCTGGTCGAGTATTTCCAAGCAAATCTTGGTATCGTCAGTACTCCAGTTGTCACCATCAGAAAAATGAAATGGATAGATGTTCCAATCGGCGGAATTATAATCGGCCGCAATAATATCGCGGCATAATTTGAAGGCGGAAGAAATCAAAGTTCCACCACTCTCACGGGTACGAAAAAATGTTTCTTCATCAACTTCTTTGGCGGTGGCATCGTGGATGATGTAACGAATCACGATATCCTTATATTGGCTCTTCAACCATAAATTGATCCAAAAACTCTCGGTACGCACAATCTCCTTTTGCTCGTCTCCCATAGAACCGGAAACATCCATCATATAAATGACAACAGCGGCATTTTCGTACTCCGTTTTCATATCCGAAGAACGGAATCGGAAATCTTGTCGTATCGGAATAATGGTTGGATTGGTTGGATCGTAGGTTCCCGAAGCCACCTGACGCTTCAGGGCCTCCTTATAGGAACGCTTGAAGTGTTTTAAAGAATCGGGACCGGTGGTGCCAATACTGGTGTAGCGTTTAGCATCGCTTTGAATGGTTTTTTTACCTTTGGGTTCAATATTAGGAAGGGCCAGTTCATCACCCAAAATTTGCGCCAATTCCTGCAAACTCAGATCAACTTCAAGTTCTTTCTTGCCTTCACCCTGGCCAGCTTCTCCCTGACCGGGCCCTTCTCCTTGCTGCCCATCGACTGGGTCTCCCGGCTGTCCTTCCCCTTGGCCCATCCCGCCCTGCTGCCGCTCTCCGAATTTAAAACGGGGAGTATCGATAGAGGGCATAGGAATGCGGTAAGTACCATCTCCCTTAGGTAAAGGCATCTCTCCTTTGGAAATATATTTCCGAAGATTTTCGCGAATCTTACCTTTAATTATTTTACGAAAACGAGAATGATCGCGTTTAATCGGATGATCCATAAATCTCCATCATCTTAACTTCAACACTAAGGGCCCTAGGATTATCCTAGGATTTAGCCGAATCCCCCTTGGCAAAAATTGAGGCAACAAAATTCAGAGCATCCGTGGCACAAATTTCACAGTAGCCAAAATTCTTGATCAAACGTGATTTAACAACGTCGATCTTTTCTTGTGTTTCCTTATCCACCACTTTAGAAATGATTGTCGTTAATTTAATCGAATCCTTCTGATCTTCAAAAAGTTTCAACTCTAAGGCCCGATGAAGTCTTTCATTCATTTTGTAATCAAACACTTTCCCCTCGATGGCCAAGGCACCGATGTAATTCATGATTTCCCGCCTGAAATCATCTTTGCGCGATTCTGGAATATCTATTTTTTCCTCAATCGAACGCATAAAACGTTCATCAGCGTCCTCAAGACGGTTACTGTACTTGTTCCTGACTTTTTCTTTTTGAGTATGGGCCTTGACGTTATCAATGTAGTTGGCACAAAGAGTTTGAATTGCCGTTTCATCAACGCTGATGGCCTTTTGAACATCATTTTTAACTATGTCTTCATATTCCTGTCTTGCAACCGCCAACATTTCCTTAAAATGATCCAACTGTTCTTGTCCATTAATCAGGGCGTGATGCTTAAGCCCTGCCTCTAATTCGTTAAACACCATGAACGGATTGAGGCATCCAACATGACCGTGTTTGACCAATGAATTAGAAATTTTGTCCTGAATGTAGCGAGGAGAAATCCCTTCAAGTCCTTCGCGCATGGCCTCTTTGCGCAGTTCCTTCACATTATCCTCGTTATAACCGGGCAAAGTTTTGCCATTGTAAAGCTTCATTTTCTGAAGCTTGGTTAAATCAGATTTCTTCGGTTCCTCAAGACGAGTTAGGATGGCCCAGGTTGCTGCCATCTCAATGGTATGAGGTGCAATATGCACATGAGGAATTTTATCGAGATTAAAATCCTTAAGATAAATTCTAACTTCCTGTTCTAGCCTTGTGATGTAAGGAATATCTATTTTAACTGTTCGGTCCCTGAGGGCCTCCATAAACTCATTGCTCTGCAATCTTCTGTATTCTGGCTCATTGGTATGCCCAATGATCACCTCATCAATATCAGTTTGAGCAAATTTCTTTGGTTTTATGGAATGCTCTTGCGAGGCACCCAATAGGTCGTATAGAAACGCCACATCAAGTTTTAGCATTTCGATGAACTCAATAATGCCCCGATTAGCAATATTAAATTCACCGTCAAAGTTAAATGCTCGAGGATCGGAATCAGAACCATACTGGGCAATCTTACGATAGTTGATATCGCCAGTTAATTCAGTCGAGTCCTGGTTTTTTTCATCTTTGGGTTGGAAAGTGCCAATGCCTATCCTATCTTTTTCAGAGAGGAGTAGACGTTTGACTCGAATGTGTCCCATGACCTTTTCCCAATTACCGTTATATTTATCCATGTACGCGCTATATATATAGCGGTCGGCAGGACAGAGGGCACCCTTAATTTTTATTTTAAAATCAGAAGATAAACCCTTATTGAGATTATCAAGAAAATCCTTGCGCACCTCCACAGGTATCAATTTGAGTGGCTCCTCATGCATTGGGGATGGGAAAATTTTCTGCCCCCCCAAAATTTCAGTTTCCTGATCATCCACCCATTCGAAGGTATACAAAGCACCGTCATCAGTTCGTGAGTAATGCTCGATACCTTTTTTAAACAAGCGTGCAATAGAGGATTTCGCCGATCCAACTGGTCCATGTAAAAGAAGAACACGTTTCTCAGTTCCGTATCCTGCCGCAGCAGATTTAAAAAAGTTCACTAATTTCATCAAATGAACATCGATCCCATAAACAGCATCTCGGCCGGCATCAAAAGGATCATCAAAAAAGTGGTAACGAGTAACCTCTTTCTTATATTCCATATATTGGGAATGCCCAAAGGAATACACCATATCGTAGACTCTTTGAAATGCATTTCGAGTCACTTTCGGATTCTTACTCACCAGCTCAAGATATTCTTGAAATGATCCTTTCCAATGAAGATGCTTGAAATCTTCAGGTCTGTAATGCTGCCGCATATATTGATTTACATCTAATTTCGCCATTATCCCTCCACAGCGTAGAACTATCTACGCTTATCTTACCTCATGTTATACATGTATTCAAAAAGCAAACGAAGAAAATAAAACGAATTATGACCGCCTTTTTTACTCAGGAAGATTTCATGATTCGCAGTTGACACTGGATAGAGACCACCTAGAATCTAGATACGAGGCAAGGAATTATCTATGCAAGTATTGGCCGCTGGTCTCACGGATATCGGTAAAAAAAGAAAAACAAACCAAGATGCGATCTATCTCGATCTGGAGAAAAATTTTTTTGTCGTGGCCGATGGGATGGGGGGACATAACGGTGGAGACATTGCCTCCGCTATGGCGGTCAAATGTATTCCAGAGTATGTGATTGAACACTTTTCCGAAGACCCTATCCAACTCATGCGAAACTCCATTCGCTATGCCAATGCTGCTATTCATAAGAAATCCAAAATTGATGCAAAATTACAGGGAATGGGTACCACTTCGGTGGCCCTCCTCTTCAAACACGATACTCGTCCAGAAGGCAATGGCCAAGCCCTTGTTGTCTATCTCGCCAATGTTGGTGACTCACGGTGCTACTTAATTAATTCCCACCAGCTCTACCAGATGTCCGCCGATCATAGTTTAGTGCAAGAAAAACTTGCGCTCTCTATCATTGGAGGCGTTGGAGATTACACACGGGAAAGCGCCGCCTTTGATCCACAAAAAAATATTATCGTCCGAACAGTTGGTTTTGAGGAAAATGTCGATGTCGATGTCTTTACTTATAAAGTTTCCAAGAATGATATGCTGCTGATTTGCTCGGATGGATTGCATGGGCGTGTAAGTGATCGCGATATTTTGTATACCATTAACACTCATGTGCCCACTCCGGGTGAGAGCACAAAAGAGAATTTGCAGGCCGCCGTCAAAGCGTTAATTGACCTGGCCAATCACAATGGCGGAAATGACAACATTAGCGTGATTTTGGTTTTGGCCAAGTAGCTGCTTGGTCTTTTCTGCGCTTGCCACCCTTCACCCCCCCAGTTAAAATACTTGAAGAATTTCAATCTGTTAATTTGGGCGGCTTACAACTTGAATAGATATTACACTGTATTATTAGTTCCAGAGCGTGAAAAGGGCGTTCGTTCCTTTCGCCTCCCACGACTTGTGGCCTTTGCCCTGGCCTTCTTCACCTTCATAAGTATCTTTGCTATTGGCATTCTTACCTACGATTACCTCAAAATCATGCAGCAGGTTTATCGAAACAAGCACCTCTCTATTGAGAACCGCCAACTCAAAGAACAGATTCAACTTTTCCAAATGAAGATCAATGCATTGACAGAAGACTTGGAACGTATTCGTGTTTTTGAAGAGAAACTTAAAGTCATCACCGGTCTAGACATCGCCAATCTCACGACTCCCCTCATGCCCAACCCGGAGGAATCTACCGGCCCGGAAGAATCCCACGATATCGATATAAAACCTTCCGCCGACAAAAAACAAATTCCGTCAACAAGCATCGACAAACGCACCCTTTTGCATAAAGTTCAATCTGATGAAACTCTCGATCAAGACCCTGAGTATCTCAATTTAAAAAATTTGTATGAACAAAAAATTGCTGCCGAATTTGGTCAGCAATCCAGCTATGCTTATACAAAGGAATGGACGGAGCTTTCCAAGCAAAGTTTCTCATTGGCCGGCCAGTACGCTCTTTTTGACTGCAAATATAATACGTTAAAAAATGTCGTAAGAAATTTGGAGTCCGAGATCAATCAACTTGACCAATCGCTGCTTGATCGCGAGTCATTTCTCCGTTCAACCCCTTCACTTATGCCTGCTAAAGGTTGGATCACAAGCTACTATGGCCCGCGCTTATCCCATTACGCCCAACGTATCAAAATGCATGAAGGTATCGATGTCGGAGCACATCAGGGAAAGTATATCCTGGCAACTGCTGATGGTGTGGTGACATATTCGGGAGAAAAACCGGGATTTGGCAATTTTGTCAATATCGATCACGGCTATGGGATTGAGACTGTCTATGCTCACGCCCAAAGAGTCATTGCCAAGAAAGGGCAAGTGGTCAAACGAGGTGATCTCATCGCGCTCGTAGGTAACACTGGATACTCAACCGGCCCTCACGTCCATTATGAAGTCAGAGTGAATGAAACGCCTGTCGACCCGTTGTATTTTATTCTTGATTAAGTCCGTAGGAGTTTGACGATGTTGAATATGTTGAAAAAAATTCTCGGAACCAAAAATGACAGAGACCTCAAGACCCTAAAACCTTTCGTCATGCAAATAAATGCCCTAGAGCCGAAGATAAAGAGCATGTCAGATGACGAACTCAAGGCCCAGACGGTAAAATTCCGTTCCCTTTTGGCAGAGGGAACTCCGCTTCCCTCTCTCATTCCGGAAGCTTTTGCCACTGTACGCGAAGCCTCTATCCGTGTTTTAGGCATGCGCCATTTTGATGTGCAATTGATCGGTGGGATAGTCTTATTTCAAAATAAAATAGCTGAAATGAAAACAGGAGAAGGAAAAACACTCACGGCAACTCTCCCACTCTATTTGCATGGATTGACCAGTAAAGGGGCACATGTTGTAACGGTGAATGATTATCTGGCAAATCGCGATGCTGTTGATATGGGAAAACTCTTCACTTGGCTTGGACTCACGGTCGGATGCATCTTAACCCATATGAGCGATGAGGACCGCAAGAACTCCTATGCCGCCGATATCACCTACGGCACCAATAATGAATTCGCCTTCGACTATCTGCGAGACAATATGAAATTCTCCTTGGAGGATTATGTTCAACGCGAACACAATTTTTGTATTGTTGACGAAGTGGACTCCATCCTTATTGATGAAGCCAGAACTCCCTTGCTTATTTCTGGTCCCTCGGAAGGTGACACAGGACTTTACAAGGTGGCGCGCCAGCTCATTCCCCAATTAGTCGTAGGGGAAGATTTCACTCTGGATGAGAAGGCCCATTCAACCGTTTTTACCGATGCGGGCATTAATAAAATTCAGAAAATCCTGCGCATCGACAACCTCTTCAACATTCAACATTCGACCTTGCTCCATCATATTAATCAAGCACTCAAGGCATTCCATCTTTTTAAACTTGATGTTCACTACGTTATTAAGGAAGGTAGAATTGTTATCGTTGACGAGTTTACTGGAAGATTAAAAGAAGGATCGCGTTGGTCTGATGGATTACATCAGTCAGTTGAAGCTAAAGAGAATGTGGAGATTCGTTCCGAAAATCAAACCTTGGCCAGTATTACTTTCCAAAATTACTTCCGACTCTATAGCAACCTTGCCGGGATGACGGGTACCGCCGATACCGAAGCCGAAGAATTTAATAAAATTTATAATCTCGACGTAGTGGTTGTTCCCACCAATGTCCCCATGATTCGCGATGATCAAGCCGATGTTATTTACAAAACCAAGAATGCCAAACTTAAGGCCATCACGACTCTTATAAAAGAATTGTATACCAAAGGTCAGCCCGTCTTGGTCGGAACCATCTCGATAGAAAACTCCGAGATCATAGCCAATCAATTGCAAAAGCTGTCTATTCCTCACGAAGTATTAAACGCCAAGAATCACGCACGCGAGGCCGAAATCATTAAGAATGCCGGCCAAGCGAAATCCGTCACGATTGCCACAAATATGGCCGGTCGTGGAACGGACATCAAATTGACCGATGAAACTCGTGTGTTGGGCGGACTATTTATCATGGGAACGGAACGGCATGAAGCGAGACGTATCGACAACCAATTACGCGGACGCTCTGGCCGTCAAGGCGATCCCGGATGTTCCAAATTCTTTTTGTCTCTTGAAGACGATCTGATGCGCATTTTCGGATCAGAACGCATTAAGGGCATCATGACCACTATGGGTATGGAAGATGATGAACCCATTGAACATAAAATGATTACGAATGCCATCGCACGGGCCCAGAAAAAAGTTGAGGCGCATAACTTTGAAATTAGAAAGCACCTGCTGGAATACGACAACGTCATGAATGAACAACGACGAGTCATCTATCGAATTCGCCGTGACATTCTGGGCGATAATGACAATTTAGGCTTTGTAAAAGAATTACTTGAAGATGTGGTGCTCATGCATGTCGATGCTTATCGACCGCAAAAAAAGGTTCCTGTCGATTCGTGGCCGTGGGAAGATATGGCCAATGGCTTCAAAGCAACATTTAATACTGACATTACAATCAACCTTACAGAATGCAATACCCAGTATGATGGCGATATTGAGAAATATTCTTCCGCCATTGCCAACAGTATTCTAGAGAAAAAGTTAAACGCCTACGAACCAGAACAAGTCAAATTGGCCTTGCGAGAAATTTTGCTTTCTATCTTCGATCATCATTGGAAAGATCACTTACTTTCCATGGATCATCTCAAAGAGGGTATTAACCTGCGCGCTTATGCCCAAAAAGACCCGCTGACAGAGTATAAGCGTGAAGCTTTCCGTATCTTTGAAGATATGCGTCTCAATGTTAAAAAAGCGATTGTCGATCAGATTTTTAAGGTCCATCTCTATACCAAAGAAGAAATTGAGGAATTTAAACGCCGCCAGGAGGCCATGCTCAAAGCACAATTGGAGGCCCATCGCCAGGCCCAGTTGGCAGCCGAAAAGGCCACAGAATCGGGCAAAGCTGGTCCTATCAAAAGAACCACTCAGAAGGTGGGAAGAAACGATATCTGTCCATGTGGTTCTGGAAAAAAATACAAGCATTGTCACGGGGCTTAATCTATGTCCACTTCTGATTCAGAAGACAAAACAGACCTCACTCGACTGGAAGATTTGTCTGAATTTTTGCACGAACCTGATCCCGAGACAGAAGCCATCCTGGCAAAAAACAATAAGAAGGATTCCGCCAAAAAAGCTAGCGATGCCGCTAGTCTTGATGATTTAGATGAACTCGATCCAGAGGAAGAAAAAGCTGAACCTGATAAAAAAGAAGAGCATGATGACATTACAATAGATGAGGCCATCGAAGCCATCGAATCCGATTCCACTGATGAGATTGGTGTTGCTCCCGCCCAAGAGGTTGAAGAACCTACTGAAGAAATAGCTATCGAGTCAGTTCCCGAAGTCCCTGAGAATGCAACGACTGATGAGTTATCTTTGGATACTTCGTCGGATACTTCGTCGGATACTTCTTTGGATACTCAAGATACTCATTTGGATGCTCATGAAGATGAGCACGATACCGCCGAATTTCAAATCCCGACACTTGACGAAAGTAAGGACACCAATCTTGATGAGGACCTCACGATCGCTGAAGATACCGCCATCATTCCAGAATCTGCCGAGACACCATCAGAGAACCTCGCCGATGTGCAAATTGACGATGTGAGCGTGGATGATGCCTCCAATGAGGTGAAACCCCATCATGAGGTTTTAGCAAAAGAAAACTTCCAAGATGTTCGGGATTTCGCCGAATCCATGACTTTCGGCCAAGTAGGTCAAGGTGGAAATCCCCCCTATAGTATAATCTTGCGCAATATTCTTTATAAGGAAGATGCCGAGGAAATTAAAAGAGTGCTCAAGGAACATGGTCTGTTAAATGAAAATACATCGAAGGAAATCGAGCAAGGATTGGTGAATGGGTCCATTCTTCTCTCGCAGCTGTCGGAGTACCCTGCCATTTTTTTGGCGCATGCATTTCGACGTTTCGACCTAACCTTGGAAATGGGACTTTCCGCCGAACTTCACCGCAGCAAGAGTTATAAAGACGAGAACTATCGTGGTCTTGTATCCAAACATTCTCTCTACCAAAATGTTGAAAGTAATGTTGATCTGGTTGGTGGCCCGGTGACATTAGATCAAATTATTCTCTCCACTCTCTCGACTTTGGATAATTACAAAATACATCGCTATCTTGACGTTGCCTCAGAATCTGTTCTGGTCGATGAACTAACTTTTCACACCCCCCATAAGCATAATCAAGGCAAACTCCCTGGCAATAAAAAGAAGACAATCGATATTTTTGACCTGGACTTCGCCTCTCCCAATTTGGCGGAAATATATAAGGATTTGGCGCAAAAGCTCCGATTGCAAGCAAAAGAATTAAAAGGCAATGCCGTTGTTGGTATTAACTATCAAATCACCCCCATCACAACCACTCTGACCAGCGCGAGAGGTGGCGATGATGGGCTGACAAACGCCTATCGTATTACTTGCACTGGTAATGTCGTATGGCTTTCACATCTACAACCACCGCTATGAAGCTGGATGATACCGCCAATCATGTCGAAACATTGATCATCGGTGGTGGTATTGTCGGGGCCGGCATTTTTCGGGACTTGGCCCTGCATGGGCATCGGGTTTTAATGGTGGATAAATATGATTTTTGTGGCGAAACCAGTTCAAAAAGCTCAAAAATGCTCCACGGTGGCATCCGTTACTTGGAGAATTTCGAATTCCATCTCGTCTATGAGGCCCTGCACGAAAAAAATTTATGGGCCCATCTTGCCCCACACTTATGTCGGGAAAGCCCTTTTCTTATCCCGGTTTTTAAAGATTCTCTCCGACCGCTGTGGATGATACGGGCCGGTCTCTTCCTCTACGATCTACTTTCTGGCTTCTCCAACCACCACCATAAAATTTTGGGACGCAAGGAAACTCAGAAAATTCTGCCAGGTCTTAAAGGCCAGGGGCTGAAAGGCGCAGGGGTTTATTATGACTGCATCGTAGACGACACAAAACTTGGACTTGAAGTCATTTATGACGGTCTCCAGGAAAGCAATGCCGAGGCCCTCAATTATGTTGAAGTAACCAAACTCATAACTTCCCCTGGTTCAACAATTGTCCAAGCGACGCTCAAAGATGCTTTGACTAATCAAAGCAAACAAATCACCGCTAATCAGGTGATTGTCGCAGTCGGACCTTTTACCGATATTTTCATGAATAAAATTTTAGGCAACTCTTGGACCCCTTGCCTTCTGCCTAATAAAGGGAGCCATCTGTGGTTTAAAAAAGAGACCCTGCCGATTCAAGCGGCCCTGGTTATCCAGGAAAAAAAGGGACGCATTATCTTTGTCATTCCTCACAATGACCGTGTACTTGTAGGAACAACTGAAGTCTTGGCAGAACAACCTTTTGAATCTCTCACTCCCTCGCAGGAAGAAATCCAATACCTCATCAATCTTCTTCAAGACTATTTCCCAAACAGCAATTTCGGACCGTCTTCGCAATTGTCCAGTTTTGCGGGAGTCCGCCCTCTGGTGAGGGATGATGCTTCCGGTGATCTCTCAAAAACGGCAAGAGAGCACAAGCTTTACTTTCCCATGCACAATCTGTGTGTAATCGCAGGTGGAAAATATACCACTTTTCGCAAAATGGCCGAAGATGTCGCCAGCTGGGCCCAACATCGAGAGAACCGTCCCTATCTGGCAGGTTTAACAACCAACTCTTTAAGACAGCGTGGCACGATCCTGCCCTGGCAACACAATACCTTTAACCCAGAAATTTTAGAACATATCATGCGCAATGAGCGACCGCGCACTTTAGAAGACGTACTGTATAGAAGAATTGGCGCTTACAATGCCGACGAATGGAATTTATTGTTCGCTTCTGGACCATCTTTTTCAGAAGGTCAGGCCTTGATACGGACCTTGATAGAAAATACAAAGATAGAAGATACAAAATCACTTCTTTAAAGACAAATTCAGCGACATCAGATCTTCAGAAATGAAGAATAAATGAAAAAGGCCCAACAGAAGCTGGGCCTTTTCGAGAGACATTTACGGAGTTCAGAAAAAATCCTTTCTTCTTTCCTCCCACACACACATATATTGGTATTGCAACCAATGTGCCAATCTTGCCGACGAGATAAACTTCTCTGGCGTCATCATAAGTACCTAATATATAAGATTTGATCTATAGTAATTTCGCATCGCAAAAAATTTTAACCGTCAGAATCTCGACACGCCACAGGGCGTCAGTTATTCAATTTAATGACCCGCTCGCGTTCTCCATTTTTCATCATCATTTCTACTTCAGATTTTAAAGTTTTTTGATTAAAAATTGATAAATATTATCTTAACCAATGACAATGCTTCCACTATACTATCCAACACTTATCCAAACATTTTCTCGAATCGGTCAAGGGACTTGGCCAAAACTGAAAGGAGAGGGCATATGTCGTATTTGCTCAAGTACGTCAAAACATCCATTGTCAAAAAACAACTTATGGCGGCGAGCGGGTTGCTTTTATGCGGATTTCTCCTCACGCATATGGCGGGAAACTTTCTCATCTATTTTGGCCCAGAATTTTTTAACACTTACTCACACAAATTGATTTCGAATCCCTTTATCTACATAGCTGAAGCTATCCTAGTGCTTATTTTTCTTTCTCATATTTGTTTGGCCATCAAAGTAACTCTTGAGAACAGGGCGGCACGACCCGAACCCTATTATGTGAGTGTCCACAGCGGTCGAGGAGCTACATTAAGCTCATCGACGATGCCAATTACAGGTTTCATTATTCTGACATTTTTAATTTGGCACGTCGTGAGTCTCAAATACGGCCCTCATTATGAAGCCACCTATAACGGCGTTGTCATGCGAGACCTGCATAAATTGGTGATCGAATATTTCCAAATCGAGTGGCATGTGGGGCTTTATATCTTGGCCATGGCGGCTGCAGGAATGCATGCATTCCATGGATTTTGGTCTGCCTTCCAGTCTTTGGGTGTCAATCATCCGAAATATAATTGCTGTATCCGCTTTGTTTCTAAAGCCTTTGGTGTTTTTGTCGCTCTAGGTTATTCGGCTTTTCCCATTTACTGCTACCTGCAAGGAGGGAATTAACAATGACTATCAAAAAACTTGATGGAAAAGTTCCTGGTGGATCAATTCAAGATAGTTGGAACAATCACCGCTTCAAATTAAAACTAGTCAACCCCGCCAATAAAAGAAAATATCGGGTCATCGTAGTGGGAACCGGACTGGCGGGGGCTTCAGCTGCCGCAAGTTTGTCCGAGCTTGGTTACAACGTCGATGTCTTCTGTATTCAGGATTCAGCGCGCAGGGCCCATTCTATCGCCGCTCAAGGAGGCATTAACGCTGCCAAAAATTACACTAACGACGGCGATTCAATATGGCGCCTCTTTTACGATACGGTCAAAGGTGGAGACTTCCGGGCGCGCGAAGCCAACGTCTATCGTCTGGCCCAAGTCTCGGTCAACATTATTGATCAGTGCGTGGCCCAAGGTGTACCTTTTGCGCGCGATTACGGTGGCTACCTCTCGAATCGTTCTTTCGGTGGTGCCCAAGTTTCACGGACTTTTTACGCCCGTGGGCAGACGGGACAGCAGCTGCTGCTCGGAGCATACTCGGCACTCATGAAGGAAGCCGCTCACGGTAAAGTTAAACTGCATACGCGCAGTGAGATGGTTAACTTGGTCATGGTCAACGGCAAGGCCCGCGGAATTATTGTGCGAGATGTGGTCACGGGAGAATTTAGCAAGCACGTCGCCGATGCGGTTATTTTGGCCACCGGTGGTTATGGCAATGTTTTTTATCTTTCCACTAATGCCAAAGCATCCAATGCTTCCTCTATTTGGCGTGCCTACAAAAAAGGCGCATTTTTTGGAAACCCCTGCTATACACAAATTCACCCGACCTGCATTCCTGTCCATGGAGACAATCAGTCAAAACTGACACTCATGAGTGAATCTCTGAGAAATGACGGACGCGTATGGGTTCCTAGCAAAGTGGGAGATAAGCGCCCACCTAACGAGGTGACAGAAGCAGAGAGGGATTACTACTTAGAGAGGATCTATCCATCATTTGGCAATTTGGTTCCTCGCGATGTCGCCAGTCGAAATGCCAAGTTTCAGGCCGATCAGAAAAAAGGAGTGGGTCCTTCGGGAATGGCGGTGTATTTAGATTTCCGGGATGCCATCAAGAGGGATGGACTCAATGTCGTCAAAGAAAAATATGGCAATCTTTTCGATATGTACGAACGAATTACGGCGGAAAACCCCTATCAAGTGCCGATGCGCATCTATCCCGCTAGCCATTATACCATGGGTGGACTGTGGGTTGATTACAACCTCATGAGCAATCTAGAGGGGCTTTTTGTTTTAGGTGAGGCAAACTTTTCCGACCATGGTGCCAACAGACTGGGGGCTTCTGCTCTTATGCAAGGACTTGCCGATGGATATTTTGTCATCCCCTACACTATCGGTGGATATTTTGCTGATTACAAACCTGATGGCCTCAAAACTGATCACCCCGAATTTGAAAAGGCTTTACATGAATCTAGCGAGCGTTTCCAGCGTCTTCTCAAGATTCAAGGCAAACGCACCGTGGATGATTTCCATAAGGCCCTGGGCAAAATAATGTGGGACGATGTGGGCATGTCTAGAAATGCCAAAGGTCTCCAACATGCTCTCAAAGAAATTCCTGCTATTCGAGAAGAGTTCTGGCGTGATGTTAGGATTCCGGGAAGTGGCAGTGAAGTGAACGTTGAATTAGAAAAGGCCGGTCGTCTTGCTGACTTCTTGGAATTGGGCGAACTCATGGCCTTAGATGCACTTGAGCGACCCGAGTCGTGCGGTGGGCACTTCAGAGAGGAATCCCAAACGAAGGACAATGAGGCCATGCGAGATGATGAAAAATTCTGTCACGTGGCGGCTTGGGAATGGCAAGGTGAAGGTACAAAACCCATTCGCAACGTGGAAGAACTGAAATTTGAACATGTTAAATTAGCTCAGCGTAGTTATAAATAGGAGCCGATATATGTCAGATCAGCATAACATGAGATTGAGTCTCAAAATTTGGCGCCAAGCGAACTCACTAAGCAAAGGACAAATGGTTGACTATGAGCTTGATGGAGTGTCACCGGATGTTTCTTTCTTGGAAATGATGGATCAACTCAACGATAAATTAATTAAAGAGGGCAAAGACCCCGTGGCCTTCGATCATGACTGTCGAGAAGGTATTTGTGGAATGTGTGGCGTGGTCATTAATGGTCAAGCGCATGGACCGGAAAAGGAAACGACCACCTGCCAATTGCATATGAGAAAATTTAAAAATGGCGATACCATTGTGATCGAACCATTCAGGGCCAAACCTTTTCCTGTCCTTAAAGACCTGATGGTGAACCGAAGCGCCTTTGATGAAATCATTAAGGCCGGTGGCTTTATTACTGTGAGTACAGGTCAAGCACCTGATGCCCACACCCTTTTGGTTCCAAAGGGCGATGCCGAATTATCCATGGATGCGGCCCAATGTATTGGCTGTGGAGCTTGCGTGGCCAGCTGTAAAAATGCTTCGGCCATGCTCTTTACTTCTGCCAAAATTTCCCATTTGGGACTTCTCCCTCAAGGACAAGCGGAAGCCAAAACCCGTGTTTTATCCATGGTGGAAAAAATGGATGAATTAGGTTTTGGGAACTGTACGAATGAAGCCGAATGCGAAGCCAATTGCCCGAAAAATATCAGCATTAGTAATATTGCTCGCATGAATCGCCAGTATCTTTGTTCAGCGGCCACACATCCAACCATGTAGTATTTATTTCTACGTTTGGTGTTATTTCCGAAGCGTTTTGTCTAATTTTGTAGACGTATCAAGTAGCGAAGGTTCGGCAGCAGCAGGCGCTGCTCGAAATTGCACTGCTCCCGATTCTGAATCAAAGGTAATATCATTTTTGTCGTAAACATAAACCCCATATGATTCATCCCATGGGGCATTCTTGGTTGGGGGAATATATTCCCTTTTCACCAGATCAATCACCCCGCCCGCGCGAAGCGGTGGGGCCGGGTCAGCGGGGTTCGGAGTTTCAGTCGGCGAATGACTTTTACAAACATACATCTCAGGTATTTTGGTTACTTTGGCCATCAGAGAAAACTGATCGGGATGGAGCCTGACTGGTTGGGCCGGGGCCTTCTGACCCTTTTCCATCAAAGTAAGACAGCCTGTCTTGGTGGGACGGATAAATTTTCCAGAGGCCAGCATCTGGCCCAAAATGCCTCGCGCCCTCTGAATACTGTCAAAAACCCTTAAATCCATTCCCTGAATCCTTGATACGTGGTGAATCCCATCAAAAGTCAAAGCCAGCGCGTTGGTTCCTTGACTAGCGATGATCACGCGACCTTCACTAATATCAAAAAGCCCATCACCGGCAATCACGTATAAGCTCTCTCCCGTAACTTTCGATTGGCTTTCTAACACCCCATTGGCCAAATAAATTATAAATTCTTTAGAACCGGTCATCTGGTCCACCACCACTTGCAAGGGGCCTGTCAGCGTAAGCACTCTTCCAGTATCGATATCAAGCTGCACTCGGGCATCTTTATGCACCTCTAGCCAATGCATGGTATGAAGAACGTTTGCTGTTTCGAATTTAACCGCCATCTCACGTCGAAAGGCCCGGATGGTATATGTCTCTCTCTCCCCCGTGATCACACCTACTTTCACGGGATGCCAATCATAAATAATACTCTCACGGTTTATGCTATATAACTCTTTGGAATAAAAGTTTAGTTTTTCTAAGACTGGGGCCATCATTTGCCCTAAGTTACTGGTTGGCAAGAGGAAAAGATTTTGTTCATTTTTCTCTTTCAGAAAATAAAAAAAGGTACCAATGCCAACGACACTGGTGATACAGAAAATTATGACCGAGAGGATTTCAACAAAAAGATTTCTAATTGAACGACGAACCAAAGTATTTAAACAGATCAACTCTTTTAACGATTTCTTTTTAAACAAAATGGGAAGATCAAAGATGAGAAATGGGCCGGTGATTATCCCGACAAAATAACGAACCAGGCCGAGGAATCGTGATGCTAAAAATCCTCGACTATTGCGAAGGCCTAAGAAAAATTGTCCGGGGGTCAAACCAAAAATTAGATGGGCCAGTATTTGCACGGCCAAGTGGAAGGCCACAAATGGCATGACGACTTCAATAAAGGCCAAAGCAGGACCCGGACCTTTCCAAAGCAGGAAAATATTAGGTTTAATATATTCAATAAATGCCTTGTGCAAATGAGGACCGATCTGCGCATCAAAAATCGCCTTTGCTTGCTCATTATTGGCCAAGAAATAAAAGGCGCCAAAAATAGAAAAGAAATTACCGAGAGCACCAAAAATCCTTTTAAGTGGCCCCGCAGTTTGCAGATGATCACGTTTTACTTGAACTTTCGATTCATTCGCTTGCACCTTTTTCTCAAAGCTCGTCACTTCCTTTGAGGATTTTTCCAAGGTCCCGCTCTCTATTCCCATGCGCACTTTTTCCTGTACGATCTGGGCCTCCTCTTCGGTTACTTTCAGCAGTTTTGCCACCCGCTTGGATTCCATATTTGCCACATAAGCGAGTGTGCTAACTCCCGCCTGTGCCAGGGCCATCGCCTGCGCCTCAGGAATGATAGCATTTTGTGCCAAATGCTTGGCCTTCATATCAACTAATTTGCGTTTAAATGCTTCAACCTGACCTTTCAGGTTTTTATGCCGTTTCATATCGAAGATGGAAAATTCATCTTTGAGACCATGAAAAAATAGGAAAAGAGGTCGAAAGAAAAAAGTAATCTTTTTTATTTTCTGTTTATCATCATTTTTAAAATTTTTATCAATTAATTCGCCTGCTTCAATCACCTTCATCTTTTCACGATCACCTTCAGGCGCCTTCTTCCATTCCTCCTCAGTCACCCATTCACGATCATCCTCATCATCTTGCCGCTCCTCTTCATCTCTGGGGTCAAAAATCCCAAATATGGCATTCAAGATCGAGCGAAAAAATCCGACGTCTTCCTTTTTCTTTGCCTCTCCATAACCGGCGGGTTTTTCTGCCGCGATCTGGGATTTCCAAGCACGATTGATATTCATGCTCTGAATATCCAAAGGTTTGGTGCGTAAAACCTCAATGACAAGCGCACCTATTTTTATTTTTTCATCGAATGGAATCTTATAGGGTTTGTTGATTTCTAAGGCCTTTCCCTTCAACTTGACACCATTTGGACTGACATGTTTTAAAATAACTGAATCTCCCTTCACACCAACCACCATATGCACGGGAGAAACGCTTGGATGGTCTAGTACCATTTTGCATTGCTTGGGATCAGAGCCAATCAGCAATTTAGGGCCAATCTCAAAGCAGATGCTATCCTTACAACCAGGAATTCTAAATCTGACACAAGGGCAAAAGGCCACTTCCATATCGAAGTCAAAAACTTTTTCTCCATCGCCCAGCTTATTCTTTTGAACACCTTCTTGGGGTGCTGAGGCAGTATCACGCGGTTTGTTCTCCTGATTTTCAATAACAAGATCACCGTCTGCGTCAGACAGCGTTTCACGTTTTTTACCATAGCTATGTGTTCTTTCTTTTGGTTTGGCCATGTAATCTTAATTATAACTTTAAATCAGAACTATTTGAAATTTGGTAAGAGCAGAAAAATAGTCTCATTACCTATAACAAAATGTCCGAATAACTTGATCGGGAACTGCTCTATCAAGTAATATCCCATGATCTATGCAAGTTTTTTCTAACACAACAGAGACCTTCCTGAGGCGAGTGTTTCCCCTGCTCATCTCCATTATTCGAGATGAACTTCGCCTTGAAGTAAGAAGAACAAGGTTTGTCTTCCAGAATCTCCTTATGCCCATAGGTGTAACGGTGTTTCGTTCAAGTGAAAAGCTTGGCAGCTTTGATCCCCATAATTATCAAATTGGTCTCAACGAACGTCTTATATGGGAGTCTAAAGAGGTCGTCCTGCAAAACATTCTCCGACACGAGATGGCCCATTACATGACCTATCTCCTTTATGGAAATACCATTGCCCATCATGGGCCGGAATATCGCGCCTTTTGCCAGCGATATGGTTGGGGAGATGAAATTCAGGCCGCCCGCGCAGACCTGAATCAGGCGAACTCACAAGTCGAAGGCGATCTGGTGACAGAACGATTGATTTTAAAAGTTCAGAAGCTGCTGGAACTCGCTTCCAGTTCTAATCGTCATGAGGCAGAGCTTGCAACCATCAAAGCTAATCAATTGATTATCCAACATAACTTAGATTTGCTTAAGGAAAAGAAGGGATTCGATCAGGAAACAACTTTTCTCAAACGTATCCTCTTTTCGAAAAAAAATAATGCCAAAATGCGTGCTATCTATGAGGCCCTCAATAGTTTTCAGGTGGCCTTGTGTTTCAGTCTTGGTCAAGATGGCGTCTATCTCGAAGCTGTCGGTCCTTATGCCAATGTTGAAATGGCCCATTATGTTGCAACATTTTTAGATCGCGAAATGGAAATCCTATGGCGAAAGGCCATGGAAGAAAATCCCAACCTGCATGGTTTACGACAAAAAAATTCTTTTTTCACTGGTATTGGACAAGGTCTGACTCAAAAAAATCTCAGCGCTCTACGCGCCTCCCCTTCGTCTTCTGTATCTTCAAAGGATCTCATAGCTCTTGAGCACAATCTCCAATTCCATAAAGAAAGGGCCTATCCACGTCTGCGCGCCAGTTTTTCCAGTTCCAAAGTAGATCCCATGGCACATCGTCTGGGCAAAAGTGCAGGAGAAAAGCTGTCTATCAGAAAACCCATTGAACCATCTCAGGGCACAACACCATTACGTTTGAATTAAAAACTATCCTTCGAATTTTGATTTTCTTGGGCGTTGAAGGATATAACAGATTTTTTTCAAGACCTGCTAAACCTGTTTTTCGTCAGGGCCGTAGACCCATTTGTGTTGCTGACCAATCACACGAAAAACTCCACCTGAATTTTCATTGAGCTGTAAGATCAACTTAAAACGTTCCTGAGGAAATGCTTCCCCAGGATTGTAGACGGGTGTTAAACACCAGTCGAAAGTCACATAGTGACCTAATTTCTCTAGTACAAAATTATAGGCCTTCAGAACGATGGTAAAATCTCGCTCATCTTGAACCACTGACTTAATCTGAAATTTACCAGGATACTGCTGTGCCAGCTCAATAATAAGTTGGGCCTGATTTTCAAATGCGCGATCTATCTTAGTACTCGGTGGTTTAAAATCAAAATTAATAAAATCTATGAGATCAAAAATCTCATGCACAATCCTCGTGCCTGATGCCTCAAGAGAAATAAAGAATTTTCGCGACTTAAGCTCACGCGCTAACTGTAAAACACCAGGAGTATGCTTTGGATGAAGCGGATCACCACCAGTAATTGAGACGCGTTTTAACCCTTGCTTGGCCAGGGCAGAAATCCGCCCAAGAGCATCATCGACATGGCATGGAGGATTTACCCCAAACTCCCAAGTATCCTTTGAATCACAATTAACACACCCTAAGGCACACCCTTGCACTCTCACAAAAATCTGTGGTCGGCCGATGAGCGCACCTTCTCCTTCCGTCGCGCAATAGATGGAGTTAAGATAGAGATTATTCAAACGCTGAGTCATAGTACCGGCAAATACCATTATCACATCATTAATGCAATGGGTCTGAAACACTCAAGCAAATAGCGCCGCATCATCTTTTCCCATCTTGAAGAAAATTTACCAATGTCTCATCATTAAAAACAGGAAGATATGAAAAAAGATCCACACAACCCAAATGCTATTTACGAACAACTTAAAACTTTAACCAATGCTGCTGGACTACCCCTTGTCGGATCTTCTGCGAGTCAGGAGATCAAGGTGCGGATTCTACCAAAGAACAATGTTACACCCGGAAAATTTAAGGCCCACCCCACCTGCCCCGATACTTGGTTTGCCCACCCTCAAACTATCTTGGCCCTGCGACCAGATGTTTTTGTCCTAGGGGAAAATGGCCTTGAAGATTTCGAGTTGCTTTGTCAGTGTAATATCTGTCATCAGAGTTTTGACCGACAATTTTTCATTTTATGCCCCTACTGCCTTAAGGACTTACATCCATAAATTTTTAAAATTCCCTCTAAAATCAGCACCTTTGCTAAACTGGACAAGAATACAAATGTAATCTTATGTTAGATATTTTTCCTGAAAGAAAGGTTGTCGGGCAGGTGTCAGTTTTGTAATCTGACATCAGAAAATCGCAAATATGCCGAAGATTTATTAATCAATCACCGTGAGGGGGTAAGCGCATGAAGAGGGCCAATTCTTATCTGACAGATAAGCAAGTTGAGCAAATTAAGATTAAACTTTTGGCCGACAAAGAACGCTTAACCATGCGAGACGAAATTGATCAAAAGGTAGATACCCTCAATACATATCACCTCGATCGAAGTGAACTTAGCGATCCTGTGGATGAGGCCTGCGCCAACGTTCAAGTCGCGCATGAACTGCGCTTTAAAAGTCGAGAAATTTTTTATCTAAAAAAAATCAATCTTGCCCTCGAGAAAATCAAAGAAGGGGCCTTTGGATTATGCAAGGATTGCGATTCAGAAATATCATTTGAGCGCTTATTGGCCCGCCCTACGGCCGAACTTTGTATTAATTGTAAAGAATCAGCAGAAATGGATGAACAAAATAACTTTATCTTGAAGCGATCAAAAAGTTTCGGCCAAACACTCACAGAAAGGATGGCCCGTTAGATCTGCTCTTTGCGCACAATCTACTATTTAGTGATCTCTGTTTTTGGCCGGCGAGCGCTAAAGGCATTTTTTACAAAATGCTCCAGAATAGGTTCATTTGTCACATTATCGAATACCCAATTTTTATAAAAATACTGATCCAAACGAAGGGCCTCCAACCTGGCCAGCTCTTCACTTTGAAACTCAATCACATCCATCTCTAATGGACCGACTTGAACCTGAAACCCCGTCACACATCCTTCACCATAGATAAAATCGCCATTTTCTTTTTTGCAACGAATCCCACTGCTTAGGTCTTTGGGTAAAATTGGTTTCACCGTAGGATCATAATCTTGGGCCATTTTGAGCATAGCAATTTTATCGACAGGCACATTTTTTTTAGTGCAAGCAACAAAGCACAAAATTCCCAACATCAAACAACTAACAATGATAAATTGACTACGCATAACCAAAAATCTGTTCCACATATGCAAACTATGATCTCCGTTTTCGCTTAAGCGCATTTCTCTTAATATTACCCGGACCTCTAGTCAATTTGGGCCGTTTCTCGCTGGCAAATCCGGCCCTCTTTCGCTCTGGACGTGATCCCGATCTTGGTGGGGTGACTTTCATCTTTTTAATTCTCAAAAAATCTAAAGGGAGAGCATTCTGAGACTTAATGGATTCATTGATTCTAGCGATTAAGGCCTGATCCCGTGGGGTAATAAAATTATAGGCGCGACCGATTTCACCTTCACGTCCCACTCTACCTACGCGATGCAGATAGTAAGAGGCTTCAAACGGGAGATCGTAATTCAAAACCCATTCTAATCCAGGAAAATGCATCCCACGGGCCAGAATATCAGTTGCCACCACGACTCCGTTCTGAGAGGACCGGAAAGCTTTAATCGCCTGTTTCCTAGTCTTGTGATCTAAGTCACCATGGAGCAAGAAAAATTCCCGACCGGTCACAGCGCTTTCAATTTTTTCAAAAAGCGATTTAGCCACTTCCTTCTTATTAATGAAAATAACTCCTTTCCCAGAACCCTCGCGCTTCATGAAGTGTGGTATAAGATCGATCTTTTCAGCTTCAAGAAGTTCAATGTTAAAGGTCTTAATTTGAATCTGAGTACGATGGGCACTGCCATCTTGAATAAACTCGGAAATATTTTTCCCAGTATACTGTTGTCCTCTCTCACGATGATCAGGATGCAGGGTTGCCGAGAAAAAAACAATTTGCAATAGTGGATGGCTTTGCTTCGCAAAGAATGCGCTCAACTCCTCCTTAAAGCAAGGCTCCAAAACCTGATCAGCTTCATCAATGATGATAAAACGAAACAGATGCTTGTGGCCGGCCAGACTGGTCAACACTCCAGGTACTGTCACGATGATGTCTGGATTCTCCCGCAAGACCTGTCCTATAGAAGCTCGCTCACCTCCAAGGGGTCTCACTTTGAGTTTGAGATGATGAGTAAGTGATTTGAATACTTTTACAACCTGCACGGCCAACTCTTTCGTCGGGACAACAATGACAGCGTAGGGTCCCTGACCAATTCCCTCTTGTTCTTCCTGGGTCTTGATTAACTGGCATAAGGGAAGCGCATAGGCACACGTTTTTCCGGTTCCTGTTTGCCCAAGAGCAAAGAATGAACGACCTGCCAAAAAGGTAGGGATGGCCTTGCTCTGAATCGCTGTCGGCGTTTGGATCTTCAATTCGTCCAGGGCCGCAATCAATTCATGGCGTAAGCCTAATTCCGCAAAGCTGTTCTTGGCAGGAAATTCTCTCGTATTTCGTTCTGTTGCTTCCATTCAGGCCTTTAGATTAGATGGATATTGATCAGGTTATCTTGCCATCTATTGTAAGGGATTTTCCCCTATTCCACCAATCTTACCTGCATGTCCCTTTGGGGCAGTTCTGGTCTTTGCCCTGCGGGCAGTTTCGTTGCAATTTTTGGACGTCATGGCCAAAGTTTGCCGTCGGCCTCCTGGCCTCCGCCCTTCGGGCAGCTTACGCTGACAAAATTGGCCGTCATGGCCAATTTTTGAGAAGATAGAGTAAATTATTTTATGGTTAAAAAAGTAACAGAAGACGATCCGTTGGATTTTTCAGGTACCGAAGAAGGAGGTAAACAAGTCGTTTATCTCTTGGATGTCCGTATTCCCGACTCTCCTCCCCAGCGAATTCAAGTGCGTGGCAAACTCGTCATGGGCCAACATGAAAATGCCGATGTTCAAATTAAAGGACGTGGACTGTTAGCAAAACATGCCATTTTTCGCATCGCTAATGGTGTTTTGAGCATGCATAATTTCTCACCCGAAACACAGCTCAATGGCAAAGAATTGGCACCTGGAAGAATGTATATTCTAGACAAGGGTGACAAACTCGTCATGGGTCAACTAGACATCATCATACGTCGTGATGAAGTCGAAGAGCATGAACTGGAGACTCCCAAGACGAATGTTAAAAGCATTCTTCAATACAAGGATGAATTGGAAAAGAACAAGCAGGAGCAATCCGCGAAACGGGGATTTTTTGGTAAATTAAAAGCTCTCTTTACAAGAAACAAAGCGAACACCTCGTTATCAACAAAGGAGAGCGACAAAAAACTCCCGAAACAAGGACATTACAAACCCAAGGCTTCCACTCATCCATCCCCGCCCGGTCCTATTCTCAGGGCCTTTGGCCTACCTGGAACTCTGGGACTTATCTATCTCGTACTCTTTGGAATTTTACCATGGCAAAAAATGGATGCTTTGGTTTTTGAAAATGCCGAACTGACATTTCTAATGCAAGTTTTATCCCAAAAAATTTCCGCCCTTATGACTCTCTATCCAAACTTTAAGAACCATCTGATCTTGTTGCAAGAATTGTTATCAACACAGCTCTTGGCGTTTATCTTGGCTTTTATGACACTAGAAGTCCTTTCACATCTGCTTGCTGGATCATCATTTGGACATGTTCTGATTGGTATTGAAACGGATGATTCATTTGTAATCAAACGTCTGAAGGCCATCGGGCGTTTATTCTTCTGGCCATTATCTTGTGCCACGGTCATCGGCGAATTGCTTCCCATTGTTGGTCTGCGAACATTAAAGGAGATTTTAACCGCTTCACATCCGTATTCGAAAAGCGCGGTCAGAAGATTTCTCGGAACCTTTTTAATCGTGCCATTGGTGGCGATCTTGGCCCCTATCTCTGCCCTCTTTTTAGACCCTGATTTTTGGGAGGGACCTTGGCAAGTCAGTACACCTCCCGTCCGTCAGACCCCAGCTGGCACGGTAAAACTCGAGTCGCTGTTTTTTTCGGCGGCCTTGGAATTACCAAAAGATCCGGATCTCATCATACTACCACTCATGAATCCAGAGAAAGCAGCCGAGTCAACGTTACTTCTTATCGATGTTAAAAAGAACCAACAAATTCGAATCAAACGCGCAATTCCCCCGGCCTTTTCCTTTGCCCATTTCCCTCTGGCAAATCCCATTCTGCCATTTCTTCATCCCAATATAAGTAAAAACTCTCCCGGCGATCATCTCTTGCACGATACTATTTTAGGCTTTGCCTTCTCAATCCGATTGGATAATTACCTTGATTACACTCTGGAATTCGGTCCTTTTACCTACGGTCTGACAAAATTGCGCCAACAATTAAAAGAGCAATTTCATCTACAGGGACGACCGGAAGTTTTCCGCCTCCCCACAGGCAAAACCGACATGTGGGCCATAAGAGAAAGTGAGCTGAAGGAGCAAAATCATATTTTCCTTTGGAATCTCGATCAATCTTTTCCTTCCTTCATCCTTGAGCACAATCAAGAATCAGCTGGCTTTGCTATTAGCATTGTCAGTAAGATATTACGAACCATGCGCTTCAAGAAAGAAATGAAAATCATGGAACAGACGCCAATCACCCTCCCGGAATCAACTTTGTTCATGATGAATTACATGCTCGAACCGCCAAATACAGAAACCCTGGCCGATATTCAACGAGTCACTGCGGCCATGAAAATGCTGAAGAACGCAGCGGTGAAAACCGAAGCCGCGGGGGCAGTGAGCAAGAGTTGGCAAGAGGCAAAAACTTTTTTGCATAATCGTTGGAAAAAGCTAGTTCCTCCAAAACCTAAAGACAAAGTGGCGGTTAAAATCTGGCAGAAGACCTTGGATGAGTTCAATAAATTATGAGCATAGAAAATATTCAGCAACAAAATCGTGAACATTTCAAGTTTGAACTTCTCCATGAAGATAAAAATTGTGGCGCTCGCGCCGGCATCATTCATACGCCTCATGGTGATATCCCAACACCTGTTTTTATGCCTGTCGGTACCCATGCTGCAATTAAGGCACTCCAACCGCGTGAGCTGATTGATCAGGATATTCGAATTATTTTATCCAACACCTACCATCTTTACCTCACCCCAGGGCCTGAGTTAATTAAAAAGGCCGGAGGTCTTCATAAATTCATGGCATGGCCCCGGAGCATTTTGACAGATTCGGGTGGATTTCAAGTGTTCAGCTTGCAAAAAAAAAGCATCAAAGAAGAAGGTGCCGAATTTAAAAATTTAGAAGGTAAAACGGTTCTGTTATCGCCTGAAATTTCTATTATGACCCAAGAATCTCTCGGCTCAGATATTATGATGGCCTTTGATGAGTGTATCCCCTATCCCGCGACCTCGGCCTACGTTGAAAAATCCATTGCACGCACCCATCGCTGGCTTGATCGTTGCGTCAAGGCCTGGTCAAGACCGGATTGCTCTCTTTTTGGGATCATTCAAGGCGGCACTTATGATGACCACCGCAAAAGATGTGTTGAAGAAGTCTGCTCTAAAAATCTGCCGGGTTACGCCATCGGAGGGGTTTCGGTGGGTGAAGGTCCAGATCTCATGGAAAAGGCAGTTTCGTATACCGCCCCTCTCATGCCGAAGGACCGACCTCGCTATGTCATGGGAGTCGGACATCCCCAAGATCTCCTCATGATTTGGGAATATGGGATCGATATGTCCGATTGCATTATTCCTACTAAATATGCCCGTGGCGGTACCCTATACACCACTCGTGGTCGCCTTCGCATCCGTCATCGCAATTATCGGCGAGATTTTTATCCCATTGATCCCAGTTGTGACTGTTATGTGTGTAAAAACTTCTCACGCGCTTATTTAAAACACCTTTTTGATAGCAATGAAATCTTGGCCGCCATCCTGGCCACAACTCATAACATCGCCTTCTATCGGACCATGGCAATCAATGCTCGAACTGCCATTCTGGAAAATAAATTCATAGAGTACAAAAAAAATTTTCTTCAACACTATGGTACAGAAAATCGCGGAGATGATATGGGTAGAGAAGATTGAATTCTACCAACGATAGGAAATGCCCACCATCAAACGGGGGCCGGTTACGACTTTAGAATAATCCGTATCTTCACCTTCAATAGAGTACTGCTCAGCACGTCGATAGTAATCAAGCAGCATGCGAAATCCCCATCCTCGTGCCAAATAATATTTCAAACCTGCTCCTACAGAAAAAAAACTCGATTTTCCGGTTAAAGTTTCACCCGTGCTGGTAACTGAACCACTACTTTGAGCGAAATATTCTTGTGTACTCCCTAAACCTAGATTGGCATTGATAAAACTGATGGGCTTGCCATAGGCAAAAGGATCGGCCCAAAAATGCCAACTCGCACCACCACCATATTCATAAGCTGTCAGACTCATTTCGGTGCCACCCAAACCGATTGTTTTGCGACTGGAGTAATGGATTAAAAATTGAATAGTAAGGTTATGTAACCAGAGTTTCCGATCAATAAAATATTTTTCAATACCAATGGAAAAATCAAGCACAGAATCACTACCAGACGATGTCCCCTGTGATCCTGCATCCTGCGAAGCAGAGAGACCGGAAAAATGCATAATCCCCCATACTTCAAGTGATTTCTCGCGTGCTAGCCCCGGCAGCTCCTCAACGCTGGTGGCCGGTGCAGATTCAGGGGATATCTTGGCCAAATCCTCTTTGTCCTCACTCGATAAGTTCTTATCGGCAACGGCATCTTCCGCTCCCGGTGCGAGAGGAATTCCAACAGGCTCACTTGAACTATCCTGAGAGAGCATTTTAGTTTTGTCCTGACTCAGCTTAACAGGAGACGATATTTTTAGATTCATAACCTTGTCTAAGGCCAGCTGTTCGTTATCAACGACTCTATAGAGACTCCAGATTGAACGCGATGGCGAAGTCTTGACGATCACACCTCGACAGACGATTCCCGTCGTCAGATAGAATTTAGCATGATCACCAACCGCCAACCCATCTTCAAGGCCTCGATTGATCAATATTGTTTTCTTGGAATTGGAAACATTCAATATCCGCAACGTGAGCTTTTCATCCACTTCAAGAGCTAATGCAGACACACCACTTAGTGCGATGATGATGAGGCATAGGCATTGCGATAACCGACAAATCCACTTATCCATACGGTCCATCCCGACTCAGCTAGAAAAGAACGGTCAACCCTAATGAAAATTTTAAATCATAGGTCGAAAATGTGCCATCAATATTATTATTCAAAGTATCCTTAGTCCTATAATTCGCCTGCTCCACCGCCACTTGTGCCAAAGCGCCGATACCCAGATTAAAAACATCATCATAGTCATCACCGCTATAAAAACGATACTTCACTCCGATATGACCATATTCATAACCCATTAACTGATAATCATAGGACCTGGCAAAAGCGGCCCCGGTAACGGTCGCCGAGCCAGTTCGAAGTGCTGAACCAATAAACCAAGAATAGGCCTTAACTGAGGAAGGCAAATTGTAGAGGTAAAGGTGCAATGCCAGCTTAAACGCGGTTTCTTCCACCCGTGCATTTTGCGGGCCGACGTCGTAATTCCCCAGACCTTTTTGATAATCTAGGCCGACTGACCAGCGTTGTAACAGTTTGGAGGTCCGCATGAGATGATATTCATAGCCAATCTCCAGAGCATTATACAGTGATCGATAATTGCTATCTTGAGAATCGGAATTATCATAGGCACCGCGGGTAATCCGCACCAAAATTTCATTTCCTTCACGATTTTCAAGCGCCAGTTTTCTGCGCGTAATTTCCTTGGCCAAGCCACTGGTGACAAAATAGCGACGCAATTGCTCATCTGACATGTCGGCAGACCAAAAATCGCCTCCATGTTCGGCCTTTTTATAAATCCTAGGATGAACAATCTCATCCAGTTTTTTTGATTCTCGCACTTCATCATAAATCGATTGTTCGACAATTTTTTCTCGCAACCAACGGTTATCGGGATCAGGTCTTTGCTCGTTATATAGCCCTTTAAGACCATTTTTTTGAGAATTTATTTTTTTAATATCGTGATCAACCACACTGTTTAATTGTGCCTTTTTTTCCCGTTCTTCAAATTTTTTAGAATCGATCTGCTTACCTTTGCCTTCAATATTTACTTCCGATAATTCCTTGTTAGCAGCTTCCACATATCGCGTTTGCTTTTCGCTACTGGTCTCCTCAAATTCTGTCACCATGAGATCGGCCGTCTTAACCTTCTCTTGTTCTTTAATGGTATGACTTTTCTCGTAATCATTTTCCATGAATACCAAGTCTGAATCCATTTGCTCCTCACGTGACTTGGCATCTCGTTTTTCATCAGCATACTTTTCGGGTATTTTCTGAGCTGGTGCCAGAATGATCTTCTTTAAAGTTTTAAATGGACGTCGACCTTCCAAAACATCATTGGCCCGAGCGTACAGCATTTGTTCGCCCACTTTGATAACAGAGGCATTATCGATCTCATGCAAAAACCAGATCGACTGGTTATCTTGCACTTGGACTGCTTCACCCAAAGCAACATTGGAGAGATTAGGATTTTCCAATTCACCTTTTTGAACAATAAATCTGGCAAATTCCCCTAACTGCACACCTTCCAAATACCCACGATCGACAACCAATGATCGCCCAGAAGTACTTACCTCCAAGACTTTAACTAACTCAAAGGCCCAAACTTGACCGCCAACCCAGAATATAAAAGAAAGAACAAAAAATTTAATAATCATGTCCTCCAATCATTCATTCTATTTTCAAGCATATAAGCACTCTATCTATTCTAATTTCCAAATCACCCACGAGGAAATCGGCAAAAATTGGCCATGACGGCCAATTTTGTCAGCGAAGCTGCCCGCAGGGCGGAGGCCAGGAGGCCGACGACAAACTTTGGCCATGACGTCCCAAAATTGTCAGCAAAACCTCCCCACAGGACAAACACCAGATCCGCCCACGACAAAAATTGGCCATGACGGCCAATTTTGTCAGCGAAGCTGCCCGAAGGGCGGAGGCCAGGAGGCCGACGACAAACTTTGGCCATGACATCCCAAAATTGTCAGCAAAACTGCCCGAAGGGCGGAGGCCAGGAGGCCGACGACAACCTTTGCCTATGCCCTGTGCTTTAGGTTGACTTTTTTACCTACCGCGGCCATAACTTCTTAATCGTACGTACATTAAAACTCTGTCTCAAAGGCCTACTGCCATGAAAAAGAAATTTCAACGCTTCTATGAATATAAATGCACTATAACCGAAGAGGTCTTTCAAACCACTAGGAGTGCTCCAAACCCCAGCGAACTTATGTCCGTTAGGGCCTACTACCAATTGCATTCCGACCACGATGATCGTCCTGAAGCCATCAAAAAGCAGGTTCAGCAACAAGAAGAGGAAGTAAAACCAGTCGAAGAAATGAAAGAAGAAGTGGAAGATGACAAAACAGTCTAAGCTCATCATCATTGGTTCGGGACCTGCAGGGCATACTGCCGCTCTATATGCTGCGCGGGCCAACCTTAATCCTCTCATTTTTGAAGGCATCCAACCCGGCGGACAGCTTACTACGACAACAGAAATAGAAAATTTCCCGGGATTTGAGCACGGTATTTCTGGCCCAGAATTAATGGAGAATATGCGCAAGCAAGCGCTGCGCTTCGGGGCCACATACTTAAGCAAAAAAGTTGATCGAGTAAATTTTAAGCACAAACCTTTCCAAATCTTTGATGATGCTGGTCAAGAATATCTAACTGAAACGGTTATTGTTGCTACAGGTGCCACCGCTTTATATTTGGGGCTCCCACATGAACAAGAGTTAATTGGAAAAGGAGTCAGTGCCTGTGCCACCTGTGATGGTTTTTTCTATAAAAACCGCATCGTCTATGTGGTTGGTGGCGGAGACACCGCCATGGAGGAAGCCACTTTTCTGACCAAGTTTGCTTCGAAGGTTTATCTGGTTCACCGTCGCAATCAGTTCCGTGCCTCCAGAGCTATGCAGGAACGGCTGAAAAAGAATCCAAAAATTGAATGTCTGATGAACACTACCGTGACTGAATTAAAATACGATCAGAATGGTTTAACCGCAATTATGCTCACCAATTTGCTCACGCAAGAGAGTACATTACACAAAACCGATGGTCTTTTTATGGCCATCGGCCATACCCCCAACACTCGTTTTTTGCAAGGCCAATTGGCACTTGATGACCAAGGTTTTATCAAAACAGTGAATGGAACGCCTGAAACCGATATCCCAGGTATCTTTGCTGCGGGCGACGTTCAAGATAGTTATTATAGACAGGCGATCACGGCGGCAGGATCAGGTTGTCAAGCAGCAATACGTGCAGAACGTTATTTAAGTGAAATCGATAGCCACTGACCTCACCACTAACAAATCCAGTACTTGCAAAAAATTAATCGACTTCTCAAATTTGTCACCGATCATCGCGACCAATTATTGTTGGGGCTTTGACAGGCCCCTCTTCCTCATGCAAGATATATTATTGTTGCTTAAATCCAATGGATGGTCTTAAGCAATAATAAAACGGGAAATGCCATAACCAAGGATGGTTGTCGTGACAAATCTCCTTTCACTTACTCACTTTGAATTAAATCTAGACAAAGAAACGAAAACTCTGTGGATTTCGCCGTCTGCAGCGAGCAGTGCGGCTTTAGAGCTAACACCAGGAAATGTGTTAGAACTGGAACAGATTTGGACGTGGTTAACTAACCACATCGAAATTTCCACTGTCGTGATGCAATCACAAACTGGAAAATTTGCCAGCGGGGCAAACTTGGCCCAGATAACACAAATGTCTCTGGAAGAACTAAGGGTATTTCAAGAGCGGCTGCAAAGGGTTATCTATGCCGCCTTTTTTCTCCCTCAAACTATCATTTACGACCTTGGTGAAGGTGGCAAAGATTTTGCCGCAGAGTTGGCCCTTTTGGCCGATATCAGAGTGGCACGGAATACCTGCCACCTGCATTTTGATCACCTTCAAAAAGGACTTGTTCCCAGTAGCGGAGGAATCGGGTTACTTTCCACTTTAATCGGACCTTTTTTAGTTCGCAATTTGTGCCTTTCTGGACATCCGCTCACTGCCGATGATTTAAAAAACCAAGGACTGGTGCTTGAATTATACTCAAACAGAATTGAACGGGATCAAATCATGCAAGGACTTTTAGAGCAGATTACCGCCCAATCTCCTGTGGCAAGAATCCAGGCAAAACGTGCCATGCTTGAACTTGTACGCAAGTCGTTTGAGGAAGGACTGGCGGTCGAGCGTAATTTCGGCCGGGCCGCTCATCACCTGCAAGATTGGAAAACAGGCATTCAGGCCACCTTAAATGGTAAAAAAGCGCAATATTTGTCTGCGGAAGATGTCGTCAATAAAGTTAGAAATTTGCACGCTTAAAAGTAATAGATGGGACGAAATTCCTGGCCGATCAGGGCCTCGCGAACAACTTTGAAATCGTGGGTAATACCCAACAAGAAACCACCGCCACCAGCTCCACATAACTTGAGAAAGAACTTTTCTTCCTCTAATCCTTTTTGCCATAAGTTTTGAAAAAGACCAGGGATCATCGGTCTTAAACTCACAAACTGTACCTCCGATAACTTTTTAAAATTTTCCAATAGCGGTCCGACATTGCCTTCTAAAAAAGCATGAATGCAACTATTGGTAGCATTGATGAGGGCCAGGAGGTCATGATTTAAATAGGACCGGTCTTTACATTTCTCCAAAAACAAATGCACCAGGGGTTCTGTGCGACGCGGTCGGTGGGTGTTCAAAAGGAAAATACCACCTCGGCCTTGGCCATAAACTGGCAGCCTGGCAACTTCAATAGTATTTTTATCTAAAAGCAGGAGAGGCTTATCCAAATAGCAAATCAAGGGATCGAGACCAGAACTGGCCCCATGAAAATGGGCCTCCATCTGTCCTAATATCTCTCGCAATACCAGTAAGTCCGTACTTTGATTGATGTTCTTATCCCGCTGATACACATCGAAAATGGAGGCGCATAAAGCTCCACTACTCCCCACTCCAAATCCTTGGGGAATGGTAGATTCAAAGAACAGGCCTTGGCCGATATCAAATTCAAGCGTGTCCATATCTAAGGCGGCCTGTAGTGCCTTCTTATTTTTAAGCTCACGCAAATAGGAAGCGAAGGCCCTTAACTCAGAATCAACGCTACTTTTTGAGGCATCTTCCTGCTGTCGAAATTTCAATTGACCTTCAAAAATACGATAGGGAGTGGCCAGGGCCATAGAATTTTTAATGATACTATACTCACCAAAGAGCAATATCTTACTTGAAAACTTACGAAGCCCAATCACAATTGACCTTTATTGTTTTATTTTAAAAAGTAACAGTTGAGGGCCTTGACCTGCTCCATCCTCAATGATCTGTTGTGGCAGTAAATTCTTCTCTTTCAAAATTTTTTTAAATTCAACCATTGCTGCTGCTGTCGATTTTGGATAGAGCAGATGAATATTCGGGCCGGCATCCAGAGTAAAATAGACTGGGGCCTTAGAGTCCATTCGCCATTCCCATAAGGCCAAAATGATGGCCAAAGTATCAGGGCACATTAAAACCACTGGAGGTGTAGAGGACATCATCAGTGAATGCAAATCGAGTGCCTCGGCTTCAATCAAGACACCAATGCGATGAAAATCGTCAGTCCCTTTCCCACTCTTAATCGCCTGCCATAAAAGGTTCAGACGCTCACCGGCCCTTGCATATCGCTCTTTCCGATAAGGGTGAGTATCCATTAACTCATGCCCCTCTCTACTGGAAATTCTTTTTTTCCTTTGGTCAACTATCAAAATCATATCCTCAACAGTTCTCAAATAAGGTAACTCATCTTCGACCCCAACACCCCATTCGTCCGAGCTTGTCTTAGAAAGCGGACATGCACCCCATAATGCTCCTATGGGAAAAACTGATCTGCTGGCACTTCCAGAACCTAAACGGGCCAAAAAAGAAGCTCGACGTAAAAACATCTGATCGTTCATGGCACTATTCAAATCTTCACCTCGAATCAGGGTTGCCAGCCCCTCGACCAGCAAAGCAATGCTCAAGGATGCAGAAGCCGAAGAGGCAATCCCAGCACTGTGCGGAAAGGTATTATGAGATTTCAGTATCAATTTTGTTTTGCGTAAAAAAGAATAGTATTTCGACATGATCTCAAGATGCTGAAAAATTTTCCCTCCGAATGACATCGAATTATTCTCGTCAGAACTGAATTGGAAGGTCCACAGGGAAGCCAAATCCTGATGGGTCTGGGGATCAAAAGAAAAGTGAGCTTCGAGTACCGTTACCGATTGGCGCAAAGTTAAGGATAACGAAGGATTGCCTGGCAATTGATGACCTACTTTCCCCCAATATTTGACGAGCGCCAAATTAGATGGCACTTGCCAGGTCATCTCACCCGAGATAGGGCGTTCAACCATAGCATGGTCCCAAGAAATTTCCGATTGCAAACTATTGAATCGGCCCATGCCCGCCTTCTAACTTATGCTCTGCTAAAATAATTTCACTATAGGGAATGAAAATTCCAAGCCCTTTTTGTCTAAAATAGCGTTGGGCCAAATTCACGGCTTCGGTCTGTGACTTTCCATTGGCAGGGACGGTAACTAAAGCGAAATCTCCTCCCCATGCCCCGAGAGATTTAATCTCGCCAAAATAATCATCAAACAGTTGCTGTTTAAGAGGCACCTGATCAAGCACGGCACCGACGATTTCCTCGTGATGACGAAGGGCCTGAGAGAAAACATCCAATGACATTGCGGCAGTCATGGCCTGAGTCAATTCGCTGATCAAGGGTATGATTTTGTTTTGGTTATAATATTTCTTTCTAAATTGCCTCACACCTTCTCTAGTCGAAGCTTTTTGTCCCAAATATAACAAAAACAATTGATCCTGAAAGGAAGGATCAAAATTCACAGGCGCCCAAAAAGGGATTTTATCTTTATTTTGAAACAGAATCGCACCATTTGATTGAGCACAGGCGATATCATAACCCGAGCCTCCAATGGTATTGAACATTAATTCAAAGGGTGAAATATAGGCCCACTGAGCAATGTTATAAAGGAGCGTTGAACTCGATCCCAATCCCCAGTGCCGAGGAAATTCTAAGTTCGTTTCCACCAACACATCCACTTCATCTCTTAAGAAGTGAGGATTTTGTCGCCGTACTTGCTGAAAAATTTCTTGCAAGAGTAATGCCTCAGGAGAAGGATTTTCATCGACACAACGAAAACGCCAAAATTCAAAATGGGCCTCAAACCAGCATGATTTATTTACATCATAGCTTTTCCAGGTAAGGAGTGGATTATACGATGGTCGATAATCAACCGTTAGCGTTTGACCAAAACGAACAGGGACCGTTAAGGCCAAGGCCCCATCCAGCACAAAATATTCACCCGACAAAAGCAATTTCCCATGACCATAGTAATGTTGGTCATTTCCATTAGGCATTACTTTTTTAACTAAGTCATTTTCTAAAATGGTCGCCAATTGGTCTTGACCATTTTGAAGCGCTACGGGCAATGCGGTGATTGTTTCCTTCATTGATAGTTCCTCAACGAAGCTAAGAGTTCGCGAACCGCCTTGAAAGATACGACTCGATCGGCGAAATATTCTTTTGCCAACCCACGCTCTTCCTCATTGGCTTCGAGATGATTCAAAATATTCATCAGATGCATACGCATATGCCCTCTTTGTATCCCAGTAGTTACGAGAGACCTTAAGGCGGCAAAATTTTGGGCCAATCCGACGCTGGCCGCAACTTGCATTAACTTCTCAGCACTGGGTTGATGCAACAAATCCAAAGACACTCGCGCCAGTGGATGAAGACCTGTAAGACCTCCAACTGTTCCAAGGGCCATAGGAATCTCAAGCCAGAAAGTAAAAAGCCCTTCGGAAAGGGTACAGTGACTGAGTGAACGATACCGGCCGCTCTCCGATGCATAAGCATGGCCGCAGGCTTCGACGGCACGAAAATCATTTCCAGTTGCCAGGACAACAGCATCAATGCCATTAAAAATACCTTTATTGTGAGTGGTCGCACGATAAACATCTAATTCGGCGATCTTGATGGCCTTATTAAATTTAAGGGCAAACTCTTTGGGAGTCATTCCAAGAGTTCCATCATCCAACTGGTCAATGGGACATTGGACATTCACACGCACACGACAGTTAGGAGTGAAATTCGAAAGAATGGACATAATCACAGTCAGAGATTTTTCACTTCCAACAAATTCCTGGGCATCCGATACCATCTCTTTCCAGCGTTGCGCGGTCGCTTCAAGGATGGAATTGATGAAATTGGCCCCCATGGCATCGCAAGTTTCAAAGGTCAAAAAGAGTTGATATAGACCGGGATCCTCGGATGTCTTATCAAGCAAAGCTAGAGATTTGATACCTCCCCCACGGGCCTGCATACTACTGGCAATTGGAGCTACAAAGGCCAATAACTCCTCTCTCCTATCGGCAAAAAAACTTTGCAATTTCTGAGGATTGCCCTCCCAATAGAAATGCACTTGGCCGACTTTCTCAGTACTGATGATTGTAGCGTGAAAACCGCCACGCTTGCGCCAAAACTTAGCGCTCTTTGAACAGGCTGCAACCACTGAACTTTCCTCAATCACCATGGGTACGCAATAGAGTTTTTCATTTAAAAGAAAATTTGGGACTACACCATAGGGGAAATAGAAGTTAGTAATAGTATTTTCAGAAAATTCATCAAAGATTTTCTGTGCTTCCGCATCTGAATGCCAAAAACTTTGTATCAATTGGGAAAAATTCTGAGCAGGCAAATTTACGTTTTGCTCCAAATGCTTGGCCAAGAACTCAATCTTTTCCACTTTGTTCCATTTGGAAAATCCTTCGACCTGTATTTGTCCCGGTAAATTGAGGTTCATTGGAGACTCCCTTTAACTGGAGAGATAAATTGGCCGCTATAATGAAGATAATGACAGGCCAACAGGTAAGCTCCTACTTGCGTCCGTACAAAATTCTGCAACTCTGCATAACCTCCCATGGCATGGTTTAAAAAAGATTTCGCCATTCCCAAAATTGCACGGTCTTGCAGTGCTGCCAGGCATGGCATACCTTCCAAAACCGAACTAATACCACCAGAAATTATATATTGTGGTCGGGACGCTATGCTCTTTTCCAATTCAATTTGTTTTACCATACCAACCATCTCATAGGCGGTATGCCCTACGAGAGCAAAATCATGATAGCTTGATTTTGCTCCATAGGTGCCTCGATTCAATTCTAACTTTGTAAAATTGGTACCGCCAAAAGAGGCAAAATCGATAGCGGCAAGAGGCAATTTCATTAAGGCCCGCAGACTTCGAGGCCCCATTCCTTGCCCAACTTCTTTCACCACCACGGGGTAAGGCGCGCTTTCGAGAAATTCTTCCAATACATCAATGGGAGCGCGATTAATTCGATCCCCTTCCGGTTGAAAAAATTCCTGCAAAGGATTGACATGGATAATAAGCCCATCGGCCTTGAGACGTTCGACGACAACATGGATGCGCTCGATCTCATTGACCGCCAGGAGCTGTTCAATTTGGGCAATACCAATATTGGCCAGAAACAATCGCTCGGGCCCTAAGATTGGTCGGAGATTAAAATCATCGAAGTACTGATCATCTTCGAGAAGAGGGCGACAAGAACCCAATCCCATGCCTAAACCAAATTCAACCGCCACTCTCGCCAAATTTTGATTGATATGACGTGCTGGACCAATTCCCCCGGTCATGCTGGAAATCCAAAAAGGAAAATGAAAACTTTTTCCTAAAAAACTCAACTGATGGGTGGGGTTTGCTATCTCTGCTTCAATATTGGGATGTGGAGCAAGAAGAGGCTCGTAATCAATCGTCAGTTCCTGATGCCAATTTGGTCTTGAATCAACCCGTACTTGAGCATCGAAGGCCTTATCTAAGTGCTCAAATTTTCTGCCATTCAAGGGGTTTTTCGACATTATATCGGAACTCATTAAATTCATCCACAGTTGATATCGGCATAGGCTTCTAACACAAGAGGCCTTAAAACGTCATAATCTTTTTACAGATTATGCATGGCGTTTCTAGATTTTAATAGGTCACTTCGAACCAATAGGGCCGATGACTAAAATAAATTCATATTTATTGTTTAATTCCTTCTGGAGAGATGAGAGATCTCGACTAGAACATAGCATGTGTCGCTCCGCATCACTTTGCAGATCTAACGCCAAAAATAGCTCGCGGTGAACACCGCTGCTTAAACTTATTTGCACCAGAATTTGCAACAGTTTGGGCAGGCGATAGGGAGCATCGAGAATAACCACAGTCGAGGGTTGATGCCAATACTGTTGTAAGGCCCGCAAACGGTCCTCACTTTCTCGTGGCAAAGCACCCTCAAAAATAAACTGCTGATGACAAAGTCCGGAAAGGGCCAAGGCCAGAAGGACGCTGTTGCAAAAAGGAGTGGATCGCACGGGAATTTCTCGCTCATGGCAGGATCGAACCAATTCAGCGCCTGGGTCCATAAAGGCCGGCAGACCTCCATCTGTCATCAAATAAACTTTTTTCCCCTGCAAGAGTGCTGCGATTAGGATAGGCAACAGCTCTTGGCGAGTTTGTTCGTTGTAGGCCATCAAATGAGGAATAGCTTCACGGGGCAATCCAAACTGGGCCCATTGGGCCCGACCTGCTTTAGGAGTTTCAATTAAGAAAAGAGAAGATTCCTGATCTTGCATCCAAGCTTTTAGCAATAGGTCATGCGCGCTGCTCTCCAGCCTCTGTCCTGGTGCGATGGGTGTAGGAATTAAAAATAACTGCCCTTTCATATAAGCCATCTACTACAATAACTTCATGCATACCATAAGGGATTCAAAAAATTCTCTTTTTTTTATTGTTGTGCCACTTGGTTTTGAGGATGTCGCCCAGACAGAGCTGCGACATCGCTTAAATGCGCTCTCGTATAGTGTGGCCGACATCAAGCAAAGTAAAGGTGGACTGGAGCTTGAACTTCCTCTCGATATTGGCCTTATTCTCAACCATTTGTTGCGCATTCCGACCCGTGTTCTGTTACGTTTAGAGAAATTTCGTTGCCGCGATTTCCCTAAACTTTACAAGAAAACTCAGAACTTCCCATGGACTCCTTTTCTTTTGGGTAAAATGCCTAAAATACACGTTACGGCAAAAAAATCGCGCATGCTTCACACTGGTCGCATTGAGGAATCGATAAGCAAGGGACTGCAGGATTATTTCAAAGCTTATCCGCCAAGCAAAGCGCTGCTTGCGCAAGGGGATAGCACTCTCCCACCACCAGATTTATATGTGGATTTCTATGATGATCATTGTCAATGGAGTCTCAATACAAGTGGCGAACCACTCTACTTCCGATCCATGAAAGTGCAACGATATGTCCTGCAAGCTCCCATTCGGGAAAATTTGGCCGCGGCCCTTCTCGCCCTTTTTCTGCAACAAAACAAACTTAATGACAAACCTGTCCTTATTGACCCCATGGGTGGTAGTGGAGTTTTTTTAAGTGAAGCATGGGCCATCAATCATCCCCTTGATCGGCCCTTTGCCTATCAATATTTTAAGAAAAACCTCTCTCGACCGCTTCCAAAGCTTAACAATGAATTTTTATTTTCCCACACCATTTATCGCGATATAGACCCCAAGGCACTGGCAGCGGCCCGTCACAACTTGGCCCCTTTAATTGAACACCATCTTTTAGATTCCTCTACAGGAGATTTATTTCAAAGTCCCGCGATGACTCGCTTGCAAACTCTTCCCCCCACTCTCCTGATCGTCAATCCACCTTATGGCGTGCGGCTGAGCATGGGCCCTATCACCCTTCTGCAGTTGTTGATCGCTCTGATAGAGCGTTATACTCCCACCCTCATGGGTCTCATTATTCCCAAAGACTGGTGCCAAGGGGCGGAATGGGGTCGGGCCTCTAAATTTGCTAAATCCAAATCATATCGGGTCGTTCTCACTCGGCCTTTTCAAAATGGCGGTCTTGAGGTAGTTTTCGTGATATGGGAGCATACCCTTTGAGCGAGCAAAAGAGAGAGGACCTCACTATCAATCTTTGGAAGCATCTGTGGTTGGAACGCTGGCAGTGGCGCCTTCTGGTCTTAATCTGTGCCATGGCCTCGGCCTTTACCGGCGTACTTTCCCCCTATTATCAAAAACATTTTGTCGATGCACTCTTGTCTGGTCACCCGATCATCACCTCCTTGTTGGCCGCCTTCTTTTTGGGGTTGCTCTCGCAATTCTTAATACAACTCAATGTCTGGATCACCTTCCGAGAATCGCTTATTTCGCAAAAAAAGATCGGAGATGCGCTCTATCATCGCGTATTGGAAGGTCCCGGAGGTTTTCTCGCGCACCGTCCGGTGGGTGAAGCCGTCTCGCTATTCGCGGTGGATGTTCCGGGAGCTGCCGCCATAATAGATCAAGCGCTGTCTTTCGGACTATCCATGCTCTTTCCCATTTTGATCGCTCCGCTAACCCTGAACGCTCTTTATGGCATTCCGGCGGTGGCCTCTTGGTTGGAGGGCATGGTGACCAACGGTCAATTGATGAACACACTCGCCGGCAGCTCAACTTATTTGCTGAATATTATGGCGGTCTTGCTGCTCTTGAACTTGCGTGGGGCCCAGACGCCTCCAAGTGCTGGAGAACTTCTCTCACTCCTCTGGATCGTGGGAGTTTTTCTATCACGTCCTCTGCGCCAGCTTCCCTGGGCCTTGGTCATCATACTCGATTCCTTATCTTCCATCAGACGCTTGCAAAATGCTTTTAATGTTCCTTTAACTCTACCTCAAGTTATCGCTCCCAACAGTCCTGAGCGACCGATATTAAATACTGCCTTAGAAGTTCGCGATTTGAACCTCAATATCCAAGGTCGACAATTGCTTTCAAATATTGACTTGGTCGTGGCGCCGGGAGAATTGGTGGGAATCGTGGGGGAAGTTGGAAGCGGAAAATCAATGTTGCTGCAATCACTGGTGGGGATGGTAGGGGCAACCTTCGGACGCTTCGCCTTAGATGGCGTAAATACCACCGGACCAGATTCCCCAGAGGTGCGAAGACGAATGGCCTTTGTTCCCCAAGAGAGCATCATGATCAGTGCCACACTTTTGGAGAACGTGGAATTTGAATACAATGAACCGGCGCGAATAAATAACCAAAAGGTGCATGATTCCCTCAGACCCTCACAATTCAATCCTGAGGAAGAACATCTCCACGAAGGCCTCATGACAGAAATCGGAGAGCGCGGAGTCAACTTGTCCGGAGGACAACGTCAACGCATCGGACTTGCCCGGGCACATTTCACCCACCGTCCAATCATCATTATGGATGATTGTCTCTCAGCGGTTGACGTGGATACGGAGAAAAAAATTCTGCATCATCTTCTGTTGGGTGATTGGCGCCTTAACACTCGGCTGATCGCCACTCACCGAACGGCCGTTCTTCCTCACTGCGATCGCATCTTATTTCTGCAAGAGGGAAAGATCGCCATGCAAGGCACTTACCAGCATCTCCTGGCACAATCACCGGCCTTTCGCAGTTTCATCCTTAAAGAAACTCTAACTGGGCTGGTCTCGACCTCCACACCGGAATCTGAATCGCTTAATGACACTTCCACGCCGGAAGAGGAGATGATCTAATGTCGTCGGTTGCTCAAAGTCAATTCATGGCCCAAGAAACGCGCTTTAAAGGACGTTATACTCGAAGTGTGCTCAACACTTTATTTCAGGCCTATAGACCATTCATCGGCCGAACTCTCTGCTTTCTCATTCTTGGTCTATTAGGTCGTGCCGCCCTTTTGAGTAACGCCAATCTTGTGGGCCTGTGGGTAGATTCCTTGTGCGTGTCCCCTAATCCCTGCCGTCCCATGCCAGAGTTTCTACAATATTTGGGAGGCAGTCACTCGGGACCTTTGGGCCTGTTGGCCTTGGCCACGGCCCTCGGGTTGATTCTTACGGCCATTTTCCGCATCGCCATTTCCAGAATTTCTGCTGATGCTGTCAGCAGTATTTATGATGAAACCACCATGCGCACTTCCCGATTACCCATCAGCTTTTTTGACCGCACCCCTGCCGGTCGAGTGGTCACCCGCTTTTCAAGCGACTACAACAATGTTTTCAGAATCTTTGGCGGCCCCTTGGCGGAATTTCTTGGACTCATCTTTGATATTCTTTCCATGACGGTCCTGATTGCTCTGGCCAATATCTGGCTGCTTCCTTTCTGGCTTGGCATGGCGGCACTCAACTATATGGCCTATCGACTTAATCTAGAGTCTCTGCGTAAGGCGCGACGGGAAACCGCTCTGAAACGATCACCCAGTATTGCGCATTTCGCGGAAACTGCACAAGGTCGCGGTGTGATCAGGGCCTATGGTAAAGAAGCTAATTTCCAAAAACGCTTTTCCCATCTTAATGATGCTTACTTAACTCAACGTCGCTCGGCGATGACTGTGTTCACCCGTTTTTCCTTGTCAATGAGTTTTGCCACGGCAGTACCCTTCTTAGCACTCGGACTGTTTGGCGCCTGGGCACATCAACATGGAAGATTAAGTGTGGGTGCCCTCGGAGTCGCCTTCGCCTATTTTGGTTTGGCCGTGAATGTCCTTCAGGCATTCTTCGAATGGCTTGGGCAATTCGAAGAGGCCATGACAGGACTTGAACGAATGGAAGAATATCTTCGCATGCCCTTAGCGCCAGGTGAACGCTTGCCTATATCCGCCAGCTTTAAGACTGGCCATCCAAAAGAAGCAACATTCGCCTCTCCTCCGTCTATAGAGGGAACCGACATTAAGATACGCGACCTGTGGATGCGCTATAGTGAGGATATGCGGCCAGTGCTCTGTGGAATCAATCTCGATGTAAAGGCGGGAGAACGTTTAGGGATTATCGGACGCACCGGGAGTGGGAAAACCAGCCTGGTCCAGGCCTTATTTCACCTCTATCCTCTGATGCAAGGAAATATCCAGGTCGGAGGTCTGGCGGCGGACTTAAGCGATAAGCAAGGGCCTCCTGCTCCTGGATTCTTGCCACTGTCGCATTATCGTCAACAGATGGCCTATATCACTCAGTCCCCCGCTCTCTTTCTTGGAAATATCCGGGCCAATCTGGCGATGAAAGGAGAACATACTGACCGCGAGCTGGCCCATGCCTTGGCCCAAGTGCAGTTCTTATTTGAGGGATCATCAGAAGCCGATTATCTGAAACTACTTGATCATCCCGTCGAAGAACAGGGTCGAAATCTCTCACTAGGTGAACGACAGCTTTTGTGCATGGCCAGATGTTTAGTTCAAAATGCACCGATCGTGATTTTGGATGAGGCCACAAGTTCGGTTGATCCGCGCTCAGAAGAGATTATGGTACGGGCGACAGAAAAAATCTTCAAGCATAAGACTCAAATCATCATTGCCCATCGGCTATCCACGATCGAATCCTGTGATAGAGTCCTGTGGCTTCAGCAGGGTCGAATCCATCACCTTGGGACTCCATCGGAAATCCTTCCCGAATTCGCCCGATCTGACTTACAAGTGCAGTCCCACGCCCCCTGAGCATCGAGTGTATCGACCAAATCTGTGAGAAAAATTATTTCATAATTGATTTAAACGAGTTGATTAAGTCACGTTTTTGAAAAGGCTTGGAAATATATCCGTCAACTGTGCCTTCCAAGGATTGTCTCAGTTCCAAGGGATATTCCGCAAAAGGACGGCCGGTAATAACCAGAAATTTAGTCCTGTCAGCACGCTTCTCTGATTTTATTCTATGAAGTAATTCATCGCCGTTCATTCGCGGCATTTGCATGTCAGTGATAACATAATCATAATGATTTTTTAAAATCATGTGATAGGCACTTTCGCCATTCTCGGCCAAGGCGACAATGAAACCCAATGAAGATAAATGAACGGCAAGAATATCTCGAATGTTCTCCTCATCATCAACGACGAGCACCTTTCCTGAAAAACAATGTTCTTCGTTAAGATGTAAAATCCTTTCACTCGCTGGCATTATATTCCGATTGCTAGGCAGAAGAATCTTAAATGAAGAACCGATATTTGGCCCACTTTCTACGTTTATCGAACCGCCAAAAGCGGTGATGATTGTATGACAAATTGATAGGCCAAGCCCAGTACCTTTCCCTGGTTCTTTGGTGGTAAAAAATGGATCAAATATTTGCGAGATCAATGGCTTTGGAATTCCACAGCCATTATCCGAAATTATGAGAAGTAAATCATCATGATTATTTTGAGTGGTAATTGTGATAAGGCCATTCTTTCTTTTATCCAAGGCGTCCTTGGCATTTCCAAGAATATTAAGGATTACTTGTTGCAGCTTTCCCATATTAGCTTTCAATATAAAATCCATGGCATTGAGATGAGTCTCTATTTTAATGTTTTCTTTCTCATAGATACCTTTAACGAGCGATAAGGTCTCATTGATACAGACATGGAGATCGATATCATCGACCGTTTCACTATCCTGTCTGGCGTAAGTTCTTAGGCCGCTGACAATCTCGGCAATTCTGGCGCTTGCCTTAATAATTTTTTGTATCAACTCAGTATCACCTTGCAGGCAAAGTTCTTTGCATTTTTGCTTCATAATTTCCGCATAGCCCGAAATAATCGCCAGCGGATTGTTGATTTCATGCGCCACGCCTGCCGCCAGAGTTCCGATCGAAGCCAACTTGGATGAGTGGATGAGCTGGGTCTGGATATTAAGTTTTTCCTCCTCGACTTTCTTGCGCTCAGAGATATCTTGGATGGTGCCGATCATTGAAAGAATATTGCCATTATTGTCAAAAGTGACTTGCCCGAAACCGTTCACCCATCGCATTTCACCATCTGATTTACGTATAACCCTATATTCTTTGTTAAAAGGTTTCCGTTTAGCTATGACCTGATCGTTCAAATATTGCGCCATCATTTCTCGATCATCGGGATAAACTAATTCGAGCCATCCTTGAACACTTCGATTGTAGCTCTGATCAATGCCAAAAATCTGATCGAGAACTTCAGATGATTCCCAAAATCCCTTGATAAAGTCAGTTTTGTAAGAACCTATTAATGCGGCCTTTTGTGATTCTCTAAAAAAGTATTCCCTTTCTTGCAAGAGCTCACGGGCGCGAGAACGATCGGTGATGTCTCGCGCGATGACAACTAAACGCTTGCAATGATCTATGTTGAGCATATGGACATTGACTGCGACAGCAATGCTTGTGCCATCCTTGGCAATATGATGCCCCTCTTCCTGCCATTTGCCCTTCGAAAGCAACTCTGGTGATAAAATCTCGTGATCTTTTAAATTTTTCCCAGGATAAAGGTCTTTAAGCGACATCGACAGAAATTCTTCCTGTGAATACCCTAACATTTTACAGGCCCCGTCATTAACTTTAATGAACAGACCGGGGACTCCCTCAGCGGATAAATCAATGACGTATATCGCTTCAGGAACGCAATTAAATATCTCACGAAACATCTTTCGCTCCTTTCGCCCTATCATAACTATTTTCACTACAAAATGTTAGCTAAGATTAGTCACCATCACTGGTTTTGATCATTTTGCTCCATGATAGTGCTCACGGTGTGTTCTATTAATCATTTGTCTATGGACAAATTTGGAAGCAAATGAATTTCTCTGTTATAGTGCGCCGATTGCATCATTCTTTTACAATGGAGTAGCAACGATGAAAGGTAATCACAAGTTAATTGAATCTCTCAACTCCCTCCTGGCGGATGAACTTACCGTAATCAATCAATATATGGTCCATGCTGAGATGGCGCATAATTGGGGCTATACCAAGCTGCATGAGAATTTTGAGAAAAGGGCCATGCAAGAGATGATGCATGCTGAAAAGCTCATCGCACGTATTCTCTTTCTCGAAGGGATTCCAATAGTCAGCAATTTGAGGCAGATTAATATTGGTGCGGATGTGCCTAAGCAACTGGCCAATGACCATCACACAGAAGAAATCGCCATTGTTGCCTATAACAAGGCCATTCATCTTGCTGGAGAAGTCAATGATTTTGCCACCAGAGAAATGCTGGAAGAGATTTTAAAAGATGAAGATCGTCACATTGATGATATCGAATCATTGCTTGATCAGCTCAAGCAGATGACACTGCCCATCTTCCTCTCTACCAAAGTATAACCACCACTACGGTATTGAGCTTGGAGGGCGATTTCCATCAAAAATAATTTTCCCGGTTCGGTCAATGACGATGGTGCGAGGAAGTTCATCAACACCCAATTTCTTTGAAATCAGACGCTCGGGATCTTTCACGATCAAATATGGAAAGGCATATTTTTTCAAAAACTTCTTGATCACACTATCGCTTTCACCAGCATTGACGGCGATGAATAAATAATCGGGCCCTGAATATTTCTCCTTTAAGGCCCTCAATTCAGGCAGTTCCTGTATACAGGAGCTGCACCATGAAGCAAAAAAATTGATAACCACTATTTTTTTACCTACGTGCTGTTCGGAAATGAAAGTTTCTTCACTTTGAAAGAGGGGCAGGCTGAAGCTGGTATAACTAAAAGTGCCTGCCAACACCGGATAGTTTAAAAATATGATGCTGAACATAAGACCATAGATTCTTTTCATTTTCCTATGCACTGACATTCTCCCTTTGGTGCGAAATTATCCTGGTGTCTTTCTCAATTTGCTTTAACGCCTCGTCGGACATAAACACCTGGCCTGAATCTGATACGATCATCCCTTTCATTTTTTTTCGGTTTAAGTATTCAAGTCCCAAACGATGACCCTTGACCATGGCAATAGTGGCGGTAACATCCGCCTCAAGAGCGGTGGAACTGAGAATTGTAGAGCTTACCGAACCAAATCCTGGTAGGCCAGTTAATGGATTGATAATATGGTGATATTTTTTGCCATCAATCAAAACATAATTAATATAATCACCGGAAGTGGCCACCGCCCCTTCTTGGATTTGCAAAATTCCCATCATGACCTCATGACTCTTCGAAAATGGGTTTCTAATTCCCATACGCCAGGGCCGAGGGGCGTTTTCTGCAGAGGTACATCGAATGTCACCTGAACCGTTAACTGCAAAATTAGAAAGACCATTTTCCTTGAGCAGCTTGTAGGCCTGATCAACAGCATACCCCTTGCCAATACCTCCAAGGCCGATACGCATTTCTTTATGGGGAAGGAAAATTGTTTGCTCGCGGGAATTCACAATGATTTTCCTATAATCTACCCACTTAAGCTGCTTATTGATTTCTTCTCTAGATGGTGCCATTTGATCGGCGCGCGCTTGTCGCCAAATTCTTCCCACACTGGCATAAGAAATATCAAAGGCACCATGACTTTCTTCTGAAAATTGTAACGCCAAAACGATAAGATCATAAATTTCACGGCACACAGACACTGGTTCTATCCCGGCCTGGGCGTTGATCTCGTTAAACGGGGAGGAACAAAAATCAGTCAGGAGTGTTTCTAAGCGATGGACTTCGGCAAAGGCCTTCGAGATCTGTGTTCTTACATATTCAACAGTTTGGAAATGAGCAGGGTAGCATTGGATGCTCCATATTCCGCCCATATGCTTCTCGCTCATCATGATTGGCTTCATCAGAAAGTCGTCCCAACCCCGAACTGAACTGCCGCATATTTAAGCCCATTGCTTCTTTGGGAATAGTACACAGCACTGGTATATTCCAAATCTTCAATCTTGATATTGAAAATTCTTTCCCGTTCAGAAATTTGCGAAAAATGAACTCCATAACGATGGGCGGTCAAGGTGTCCATATCTGAGTCGCTGGTCATAAGCGGCCGGGCGGAAGAAAATTGATCGGCATAATATTGGGAAGCTTTCTGGTCATACAAGCGATATGAGAACATCAAAAATCGATTACCTTCGTTCAAACTAAAACGAGGATTGATTTCGTAAGTATGCGCCATAATTTTCCAGTCATCGGTATAATAACGATAATTTAAATAAAGTGCTGTTTCATCGGAAAAGGCGTGAACATATTTTGTATAGATGGCATGGCGTTTCCGGGAAGATGGCAATCTCTCCCCTGTGCGAGAAAAACGATCTGCTGTATTGTTTAAAACTTTAACCGTGTTGGCAATATTGTTGAGCATTCCTTGCATACCAATATAGGTATATCCGACATTCAGGATATCGGAAGCGGTAATAAATTGGCTCCCCGAAAGATCAAGAGAATAAATCGTACGCCCCTTAAACTCGTTGGTCGTGGCACGTTCTACATCATAGCTCGCCGCCTGGTCCAAAAAAAGTTGAGGAGACAGCGAAAGAAAAAAATTATCCTGCGCAAAATTTTGTGTGTAGTTACCGCCAAAATTTAACGAACGATAATCATATTCATTTGAGATTCCCAAATTTGTCGCCCAGGCATGGGATTTTTCCTGGTGTCCATAGGCCAATTTCCCTGCGATGCGAGTCTGCCCTTTAATTCCATCTCCGCTTGCTCCGGAATTGCCATCCAGACGTGTATCGGAAGCTGCGGTCCAGACATCAAAGATAAAGTGAGCATTGACATTAGTTTTTTCATCAATCCAATGCTCAACAAAAATCATGGGCTCAAACACTGCGAGATTCTGGTTCCCGCTGTCATCGTAAACTTGCTTCCCTTCCTTGCCTTCCTGGCCAAATAAATTAAATAAGAATTTGATTTTATCTTTTCCACTGGCATATGTTTTCTGCAACAAGATCAGTAATATAAAAGCTGACTGAAGGAGGGCCTGCCTTATCTGTTTAATTGCATCCACAGCCACCTCCCACTGCACTGGAACCACCTGCGGCACCTTCGCGGAAAGAATTCACCTCATTTAAAAAGATGGATTCATGAGGGGTCGGGTCCAACTGCATGATTTTGGAAGTTAAACGTCCACGATCAATTTGTTTGACATTGGCACATGAGGAAATCATGAGGGCCAAGAAAAAGAATTTTGCGAGAAGTTTCAATCTCATTGTTAATACACTCTTGCTATTTTGAATCGAAAATAAATTATAGCATCGGTTACGGATGAATGAAAGGATTGCATTGATCGATGAAATTAGATGCGTACTCAGCTCTTGGCAGGAAAACAAGTGTGCCGGCCAGTCATGACCGACACACGTTTGTAACAAATTAATGTTCTTAATCGTTATTCATCATTTTTGCTAATGACTCAAACTTCACGGCCCAGCAGGCTCCCGACACAGGCTCCGCGAACATGAGGAATAATTGCGACGTCGCCCGGCCAGGCCTCAGAAATGTCATGGCCCAGGGAATTCTTGAGAAAACGAACCTGAACAGGACTCACCCGTCCCTCGGGAGTATGCATGGCCAATGTATCTCCCAATTTCATTTCCCGCTTAAGCTGCACAACCATAAAACGATCTTTCTCAAGGTCAATAACATCGGCGACCCATTGGCAATTTTTATTTCGCAATATCTGATTTTTTAATTTTGGGAAAAGAGCATTGGTGCGATTGGCCTTAAAAAAACCTTTAATGGTAGGACGCTCATATTTCTTCTTTAAGAGAGTGGCCTCGGTCTTCCAAGCGGCTTGGCCCTCATTAAATCGACGAACGACTTTCGCTCCTTCCAGCGCCCAGATCAAAGGACAGTCAAAGCGTACCCATTCCACTCCTGTGTCGGCGATTTCATCCAGGTGATCAAGCAGGAAGAGTTCCTTGGGTAACCACATAAAAGTGCCCTGAATGTTATCCTCAATCACAAATCCATTGTGAGGTGTTTCCTCACTTTTCCCCAAGGCCCGATCAGTATCAAACCGCCTCAAGAGGTGCCGAGGAGTATAAAAAAGAGGAATCGGTCCCAAGACTAAAATTTCAGTGGGTGTTTTTAGGTCAGCATGAATGTCACGCAGTTCCGCTTCAGGTAATTCCAACGAAAGAATCATTTTTTTCAAAGGTGATCCAACAAACTCCTGCAAAGTTGTTAGGGCGATTTTATTATGAAACCCGGTGGTGGCATCGAACTCAAGATTGACTGGTGGACTACAATTGATGAGGTAATGAATGGTCCCCATATCCACCACCCGCCAATTCAACTTATGCAAAAATCGAGTCCGGGCCATATCAAACAATTGTTTTTTTTCTTGAAACTCAGATTCCGGCATCAGAATATCCCAAACCAAACTTGTTGAAGCAGGCAGATTTTTTTGGGAAGCCACCTCTTCAAGAGAAATACTCCCTACACGCGAAAGACCTTTCACATGGAGAATGACCTGATCGAACTCATGCTTGCCTAGGGCCAGATACTCACGCAAGGCCTGCTGATTATAGATCGATAATGAAGTCTTCATGCTTGCTCCGAGACAGGTAAGACTTTGCGGACAATCATCTTGGCGGTTACCCCTGAACGATAAGGCAGCTTGATCACCGATGAAGGACGACAGCGGGTTATCGGGTGATTGTCGATAGAAAAAAGTTGATCAAGGGTGATACTGATGTCATTTCCTTGGAAAGTTAAAATCTCAATAGTATCCCCGGGTGAAAGCGCTGTTTTGGCATGGAGTAAAATATGCTGATCAGGTACCACCTCCAAAATAGTGCCTGCAAAGGGATAAGGATTCTCCTCCGATTCCCTCTGGTCATAGATACTTTCCTCACCGGCGCGACAAAGTAAGCTACCCTGGGCGTATTCACGATGTGATGTTTTCTCCAAACGCGCCTTCCAATTCTGGCATAGCATAGGTGGTGCTGGGCCGTAATCCAGCGCTTCTCGATAAACTTTGCACATAGTCGCGACATAAAGAGGGCCACGCATCCGGCCTTCGATTTTAAGAGAGTCGATTTCGTATTCAAGGCATAGAGGGAGAAGCTCAAGACCATTTAAATCTTTGGAACTCATGAAAAAAGTTTTAGTTTCTCTGCCGCCATCGCGTAAATCGAGAGAATATTCAAAACGACAGCTATGAGCACATCCGCCTCGATTACTGTCACGGCCCGAAGTGAAATTGGAAATCACACAATTGCCAGAATAGGACATGCACATCGAACCATGAATAAAAAGTTCCACTTCAAGACCTACTTGCTCTTTGATTGTCTTGGCCTCAAGCAAGGTAACTTCCCGGCCCATAATCAATCTTTTAACACCCATCTTTTTCCAGAAACGGGCAGCTTCGCTGTTTAAACAAGAGGCCTGAGTGGAGAGATGAATGGGAATGCCATAAGGATGAACGAACTTGAGAACACCAAGGTCCGACACAATAAGAGCATCAGCACCATCCTTTACCAACAGCTTAAGAAAAGAATCCAATTGTTGAAAATCATCGCCATGAAAGTGGGAGTTGAGGGTAATATAGGCCTTAACATTGTTTTGATGGCAAAAAGACAGACCTTGCTTAAGCTCTTCCAGAGTAAAATTGTCAGATGCCTGTCGCAGCCCAAAGGCCTGTCCTGATAAATAAACCGCATCCGCCCCATATTGGACGGCGACGTGGAGTTTTTCCAAGCTTCCAGCGGGAGCTAAAAGCTCAGGTCGATTAATATGCCGGTTCATGTTACCTCACATGTACATCTATCAAAAATTTCAGCTACAATAAAGCCAAGTAGGTCTATGAAAAAATTTATTGTCATTCTTGTGAGTTCATTGCTCATTGCGTTGGGAATGTTCTTCTATAGTGCTCGCAATGCCCCTACTCAAATTATTCCTTATCCCTACCTCATTAATGTCCCTGCGCCAAATGATAGAAGTGAGGCCGAAAATGCCAATATCCTCCTTGTGGGAGATCGTATGGCGATAAGCTTCGCCCGTTTCATGCCCGCACTCATCCAAGATTTATCTGGCAATCTAAGAATACCTCTTAAATTTCATACCTGGGCCGTGGAGGGAGAAGGACTCCACCGAACCTTGGCACGACTCAAGCACCTCTCCCATTGGCCTAAAGTTATTATCTATCTGGGAGGCTCCGAGGAAGGATTTGAAAATAAATTCGATATCAAAGATTACAGTAAAATAATGCTCAATTTTAAACTTTTCAGTAATCCTAAGATCGCCACATTGATCATGACGATGCCTTTCACCAGTAAAGTTCTGTATACACATCCCCAATATGTCCTCTTGGGAGAAAGCAAAGTTCAACGAGAGGAAGTTACTTTCCAGCAAGGCCATGAGGAATTATCCTTTCTCAAGCTATCATTCAAACTTTTTGAAAGTGAAATGCGTGAACTGCATACTTTGGCGAGAGAGCATGAGAGTTCTGTCATCATGTTAACTTCTCCCATTAATTTGGAGGTCCAACCCAAAAAAGTCTGTTCCGATATGATCACGGCGACCACCATGACAGAAGAAGTTAAAATTCAAGACCTCTTTGAACAGGGGAACTATAAGGAGGCCTTCAATATTCTTGTCCCGATTGCCAATACACTCCCCGGCAATGCCAATATACAATTTATGTTGGGAAAAGCGGCACGCGAATCAGGACAGCTGGCACTGGCAAAAGACGCCTTCTATAAATCGGTGGCGTTTGATTGCGAATTATGGAGAACACATCCGGTCTTCAATGGAATCACCAGGCATCTAACACAAGAATTCGGCCAAACACTGGTGGATTTTGATCTGTTGGTGAATGGACAATATGGTAAAGATGCACTTTTTTTAAACGACACCTTTCCACAAGATGTCTATTTTAAATTGGCTTCAAATCTACTCAAGGAAAAGCTGAAAAAAATCTTCAATATCTGAAATCGCGCAAGGGGGTTTTCCATGTCCGATCTCTCCGGTCCACTCTCCCATGAACTTAAAAAAGACGAGGTGCTTTGTCTGGAAGGAGAATTCGATCATGATCTTTATTTCGTTCACAAGGGCGAGCTACTGGTCTGCGTACTGAAAGGCAGTCAGATCACACCCCTCGCCTATCTTGAGAAAGGAGAGTATTTCGGTGAGATGTCCTTCTTTGATAGAAGGCCAAGATCGGCAACCGTCATTGCGACACAAGATTGCGAATTGGTACGCATTCCCGTGAAGGAATTGGAAAAGCAATTTCCTCTTTGGCTCTACACTTTGGCCACTTCTATCTGCAAAAAACTTCGCCACGTCGATGAACTCATTCGGGTAAAAGGCATAAAGAAAAAAAATGTTAAAGGAATACGCCCCTTGGATATCAAGGAACAAACTCACTATTTTCAATTAATCAAAAAGGCCCGGGCCGAACGCGCCAATTGATGGCCAATAAAGTCAGGATATGGGCGCAAATTGGGCCCAGCCTTTCATGTGGTAGCATTGATGACGACAAACAGGCACCACTTTTTCATCTACGCTTAACATTTTAACTCGAATTCCGGCATTTTTTGCCACTTTGGGGTGCCTGAAGCGCTCGATAACAAAATTTACCCAGCTCACAAGTTGGCACAGAATTGGCATTATAAGAATAGTAAGTGAATCATGGCAAGGAGGCCTGGATGAACACTCAAATGACAACGACTACTCGACACATTTTCTTGATTTTTTTCCTCATCTTCCTGATTACATCTTGCTCAACTGCCCCGCAAGGAAGCGCGGGTAGCGGAGATGCTCAGGCCAAGGCAGATAGCAGTGCGAAAGTAGACTTGCGAGTGCCTATGGTGTATCGGAATCGAAACTAGAATTATTTACCATCTTTCCCTGAGGGGAAAGTTTCTCTCACTCCTTTCTTGAGCTAGCAAAGGCCTATTGGGCTCCCCCAATAGGCCTTTGCCAATTTCCCGACGACATTTTTTGGCCATGACGGCCAAAAAAGTCAGCATAGCTGCCCGAAGGGCGGAGGGCAGGGGCCCGACGACATTTTTTGGCCATGACGGCCAAAAAAGTCAGCATAGCTGCCCGAAGGGCGGAGGGCAGGATGCCCGACGACAATCTTGAAAACACTCAGCAACTTTTTCCCGAGTTAAACAATCAATGCCCCCCATTCCAATAAACTGATCAAGCCTCCACCAATGACCGATAAGGCGTTACGGGAGAATTTCTATGCTTAGAAATGCAACAATCTATATCCAGGACGTTGGCCTGCGGACTCGACGCCTGGGACGTATATTAGGTCTCATAATCGCCGGATGTTTTGCTCTTTTTCTCTCTTCGACATCCATGGCCCAACAAAAACCCACCACACTCCAAAATTTTATTGTTAATTACTTTGTGGAATCGCGGGAAGCCTTTTCTCTCATTGGTTTACCGGCACCCAACCATTGTGAATTAAATCCCACGACTGATAAAACCCGCATCGAACCTCCACCCTATATTCTCCATCTTCCCTCTCAAGGCCCCCATCTCTGGACATCATGTTCGTTTGAAGAACTCACCTTTGACTGTCATATTTTCCATAACGCCAATCCGGCCATTTTATATTTACCCCCTTCTTCGGTTATTGGGGCCCTTCCCACCGGGGTATTAGCACCTTTTTTTTCCCGTTCCACCAATGGGAATGCACAAACTTTAAGCAATCATATTTCTCGCGACATGGAGGCCGGTCTGTCGCTTGATCAGATCATGATGCGACTGGATTCCCGAAATCAAACCGCCACGCCGGCCCCTTTGCCACGCTTACAAGTATTGTCAAAACTTTTCTTCGATGAACAAAAAAAAATTCTAGGTACAGAACAAAGCAGGAAGGAAGTTCGGATTCTCTCCCAAGATCCTCGCTGCGCTTTGAATCCCTTTTTCATTGGTGTTGAATCAGAAAATAATTTGCTCATGGTCTGCCCTGCTCTTTCTGTTCTGCCTAATGTCTTGGTTGCATCTTTGTTTGCACAAACGATTTTCAAGGAAGCCTCTCCTGAACAACAACAACAGGCCCTCGTTCAACTCGGACCTTTGCCTCCCAATTTCGATGCCTCTAAGGCCTATCAAAAATGGCGTTTAATACAAAATCTAAACTCGCTCGGAATCCGTCAATTGAACGCTCCAGAGCTTCGCTTGTTAACCACTTATCCTGAGGCCCTTTACGCTTGCGCTTACCAACAGCAACCGAGCAATCAAGCAGCTTTTTTGCAAATGAAAAATCAAATAAATGCTTTGTCCAGCTTACCTTTCGCACATAAGGCCCTTCTGTGTCCTGCCAATATTGGAGCTAATGAAAAACCATGAAACTCCGCTTGCTCACATTCATTCTCGGCTTCTGGATAAGCGAGTCTTGGCCACGTGATGAACTGTCTTTGGCAGAGCAGAGAATTCTCGATATGGAGGACGATAAATCTTTTGGCATTATTCTTTCCATTCACGAACGCCCTGAAGGAGAGAAAATCTATCGTTTAGGACTGATTCAAGGATCAACCGCCATTGAAACTTCGAATTTAACATCAGGAGAATATGCCTACTTTACCAAAGGTATAGAACATACTTTATCTCAAAGCACGATAACCTCGGAAGAAGGCCCTTGCGGCCAGAAGTTACGCTTGCGGCATACGCTAGGAACCACACAAACAGTGAAATGTTTCCGAAACGATCAGAATGTCATTCGCAGTACCCATGACTGGGTGATTCTGGCCCGCGAATTTGTGTGGATGAAAAAATCCCAGCCGAATAAATAAGAACTCGAAGGATGAAAGATTCACTTCACTTTAGGCCGGCACAAATTTGGACTTTAGGCGAAGACACCATTGCGGGATCATCATGATAGACATCGGCCATATTGTCATAGACAAAAACAATTTTATCCAAATTCCCTGTCGTCGGCTTAATGAGCATAACTCTGAAGTTTTTCTTCGGTTGGAGTTTGATAACTCTCTTGGTGGGTCGAACTGCATATTGGAGACCTACCAACTCATCTTCCGTTTTTCGATAGAAAAAATGGGTTGAAGCATCTTCAGGCAGCATGATCACAGCTGGGTTTTTACCGATATTCGTGAGCGTAAACTGGAGGTGATTCTTTTTCAAAGCGAGTGAAATTTCCAATCCGTGAGTTCGCGATCTCCCATCATCGAACACTTTCTGCATGAGTGTCGCCAATTCCTTTTGAAAAAGATCTGTTTGTGTACCGATATTGTTCAGAGTCGTATTCCCCATGTCTTGACCTAACTCAACCGACAACTGCGGGCCCGTCTCGTAAGCTCCTCTCTCCTCTTTTGATGATAATTGTTGATTTTCATTATAACTTTGCAAGGCCATTTTCATCAGATTTTCTCTCTGGGCAACATCCAAAACAACCGCAGCATTACCACCTCGCCCCGAACAGGCATCAAAGGTTTCCCCGATGTAAATTCCACTGACATACAAATATCCATTGGGCATCAGTCGTGCGGATAATCCGATTTTCTTCCCATTCACCGATCGCTCCGTATGGGAATAAACAAAACCGGCCATAGTTTTGTTGAAATCAATTTTGGCCGGTACCAAGATCATTTTTGCTTCGGCCAAGCCAATGAACTGAAAAATACCACAGAAAATGATAAAACTTTTTCGGATTATTTTTTGAACAGACATAGTTTTCTCTTATTTCTCTCGCTAAATACAACCAATCGTTTATGGTCTAGGGCAAACTCGCGATGGTCTGGTTATTTGTAGCAAATGTCTTGCATACAAAGTATGGCAACTACCATTAGAACTGGCCATGGTAGAATTGCAACTTAGAGCACCATTTTCGCCTAATGGCGTGGCCGGGTAATAGTCGGCAGTATATTCATCTGGTAACCCCAGGTTGTGTCCGGTTTCATGCATAATGGTCCTTGGCGGCATTGTCGTGGTAAAGTTCCCTGCATCCTGCCAATTAGGTGATTTATTAACTCCATTCTTATACCAGCAACGATGCTTATCAAAACGTGAAGGACCACCTGGAGTAAGAGGTGGGAAATCCGTATCAAAATTTCTTGGCTTGACCCGCCGATAGCATGGCGAAACCGAGACTCGTGGAGTATCCGAATCCGGGCATTCCAAGCATTGCTCAATTCTAAATTTCACTTTAGGATCGGAGACCTTGCTGGTCATACTATCATACCATGCCGTGGACTGGGACACCCATGAGCTGGTATTGTTCTTGAAATCGTTTTTTTGTTGTTCCTCATTTTTTCGTGCAGCTTCCGGTACATTGGCATCACCAGCATAGGATGCCGAAGAAGGATCAATCGAGGGATCATAGGAAAAACGATAGTTGATCTTGGTAGAAACTTCCAATGATCCATCCGGCAGAGTTTTTAGCTTATAGTTCGAATTACTGGAAAAAGGGAGGTTATAATTCGTGCGATTTACCGTCATCCCATTCGCCTGAGAGGGGTCTCCGGAAACGCCACTACAATCCAAGCTTTGGTCATTGGCCTGAAACCTTTCCATAATGCCATTTTTACACATGAGTCTGGTCAATCCTTCGCGGGAACCTGGTTCGTTCTGATCCAAGATGGTTTGTCGAATCGCCTGTGGTTGAAATTGAGCAATGGCCTTCAGACTATTACGCGAACACAAATTACCCATTTGATTAGCGGCAGTCAGTTCCTGGACATGGAGCATCTGACGGGCCGCCTGAGAAAAATCATCATAAGCATTCTTCATTCGACTATCAACTGGGGAACCAGGAGGTGTACCCACACCACGAACGGCATCAAAGGCCGCTTCTCGCGCCAAAGTGTACGCACCTTTGCCATCACTGTTTTGAGAAACAATTTTGGGATAGCCATCATCTTTGGCAAAAGCAGTGGCAACAATGCTCTGCCCACGAGCGATGGCGGCGGTGTTTTGCTCGGTACTCGCACATCCATAACCCGTACCTGTACCCGAGCCAGTACCAGCGCCGGGAATGGGGTTGGGAGCACCGTTGTGGCCCATCATCTGATAGATTGATTTTTCAAAACGAGAAAAAGGGGTGGTGCCACAGCGGACCAGTCCTGCCAACTCCGCAGTGACCTCTTTTTGCTCCCACTTTCGCCTCTGATCATCATTGGCAAAGGCCTCGAGCTCATTCAAAGCACCGGCAAAAACCGATGGAAAGGCCTGTCGAATTCTATCGCGATTTCTTTTAATACTCATACATTTACGCGGAATCCCGACGGAACCACAACTCCTGTTTTGGGCCAAGCCCAATTGCTTATCAACGAGCAAGGCCTGTGCCATGCGATCTGTGCGCGTTGATTCTTTGACCGCCCGAAACTTAATCGCCAAAAGATGCTGTCTTTTCATTTCTGCAAGTTGGGTGCGTTCATCGGGTGTCCAGGAAGTTTCCGGTCGGTCGGTAATGGCCTTTATCTTGGTACCAAGTTCCCTGATAAAGGCATTAAGCTCCATCCCATTTTTACTTTTAATGACGTTGAGATCGTCTCGCATTTTTGCCAGTTTTGGATTGGACGCCAGGCAAGTAGGAGAATCCCAAGCAGGCTGTCCTGGTGAAATAGCGGCCCTTTGTAAAATAAGATACTCATAGGCATTTTCCTGGGCCATGCGTGTGAACGCAAGCTCTAAATTATTGTCTGCAAGACGATATGCCGTTTCTAATACTGAATTCCTAGGGATGCAAATGGGAACATTTCCCGAGGCATCGGGCCTCGGACATTCCTGTCGAAAGAGCGAATCCGCCTCAGCTTCGCTTGAGGCATTAAGCCACCCATATCCGGCCCTATTTTGCTCGACACCATTGGGAATTCCCGGAACAAAATCCACTGGCGGCTCACTGTCGGAATGAGCATGGACTATTGGCGAAATACAAAAAAAATATAAAGGAAGTCCCCATGAACGCAACAGAAAGGTTACTATTACAAATTTTTGCATCAAGAACTCACCCAATCTTGCTCGATACCCCATAAATATTGTAATGAACATTTGTCCATTTATCCTAGATGTAAATTTTGCCCTCATGAATTCAGTAGCTTACGTATTTAGAAGATTTTTTTTGTGGCATATAGTGCTGTCAGGCTTCCGGCCGTCCTATGGCAAAGCCGATTATCTGTTACTCTTTTTCAGATCAGAGACTTTTTTAATTTTTAGATCGAACGGGTAATGGTGCGAGCGTCGCGTTTAACTTGTAATAAGAAGGCCGCGACGTCTTCAGCTAATTCGTTGCTCTCGCGAGTTCCGACTTTTGACTTGGCATCGGCGCTGATGAAGAATTGACTTAGAGACTTGAAGATATTTTTAGTGGATTCAACTCCGAAATGATTCTCCAAACGCTCAACCAACTCAGGATGTTTCTCACGCTCGAATTCGGTGATGGTTTCACCCAAAGTGCGGAAAGCATCTTTGGTCAAATTAATTCCGCTACGGCGACAGTTTGATGGGTCTGGGTTTCTACTAAATTGCCAGTAATCATAGAGGCGTGCGCTTCGCTCTTTTCCGCGAACACTGCCTTCACATCCTGGGGCCTGGTTGTATACGCTGTTGGTAAATACCAATTCATTATTTTGAGTAGGATCGTTATAGAACAAGGTGATTTCGTCTTGGCCGGCATGGAAAGCGGCAAGCAAAGTTACTTCCAAAAGAGCGGCATCCCAATGCAAGCTGATACGGCCGTCCATAAGATTGCGGGCCTGTTCGGCAGTGTAGACCGCCAAGAAATCAGTCAACAGTGTTTGGCCGAAAGGCGCGATTTTTGAAAAATCCGAGGTGTCGCTATTGGCCAGGGCCTTAATCAGAGTCCTGTAGAAGGACTGCATGGAGTCTTCATACTTCAGGACAAATTCCTCCAGGTCTTGCAGGTAATTTTTATCCGAGGCATCGTCGGCCGAGCGGACAGGTCCCTCACCAAAACTGCGACCAGTTCGTTCATCCATCTTGTTTTCGCCAGTGCCGTAATGAATATTGTAGGCCAAGTTTTCTGGGGCATACTGAATGACTACGCCACCGCAACTGACCAGACCAAAAAAGGTCGACAAGGTAAAACGATCGGCACCACGAGGAGCATGCTCGCCGATTAAGTTTGGAAGATCATAAAGCGTCACTGTCTCGCCTTCGATTTCACCGGCCAATCGGTAGAGTGCATTGACGTCACCACCCACGCTTTCGATCGCTTTATTTTTTACTTTAGAACTCACATTACGAAGAGCGCTCTTAACCTCAGCAGCGCCTTTTAACTGATAACCTTTAGTGGCGTATTGGTCCATCATCGGCTTCACGGTTTCTTGCATGAAGTTTAAATAAGTTTGTCCTTTGTAATCGTTAAGATCGAGGACATTGTCGCATCCCAATTTTCCATCGGCCGCTAGGGCGCTGGTGGCGGTAAAAGTGGCCAGGGCCAAAATTTTCATTGTTGTTTTCATAAATATTATCTCCCAAAAAATGGTTTCGTTTAAAAGTCTGGCGTCTTATAGCAGAGGTTGAGCGAGTTTAATTATTGAATTATTGACAATATATCGATCTACAAATTAGATACATCGCAAATCCTCTTAAGACAGTGATAAAGAATGGGTTTATAATATTCGAGTAAATGTTATAGCGATCTCTAGAAGGGGGGGCCAAATGTGTGTTCAATCCGTGCTTGCTCGTGGCAGACAGATTGTCATCCAAATACTGTCAATTTTATCCTTCATAAATGGCTTGGCCATGGCCGATACTACGGCAATTACGTTTGGAAATATCCCATTTATTTTTCTAAATACTACGGATTATGATTCCACAAGTGAGAAAATCGCTGAAAAAAAACAGATTGCTGTTAGAAGAACATTTGAAGAGAATGACATCGTAAATTGTCAAAAAATAGCTATTGTTAGGGCCGACAGAGGTGAGAGTTTAATTAAAGTTGCCAGAAATTGTGAAATAATTATTGAGGCCATGGAAAGGAGAGCGCGTAAATTAGACGCTGATACTCTCTTGATTAAACTTGGTGGATATAAATGCAAGCAAGAAAATTTGGAAGGTATTGCATATAAGTGCGAAAAGAAAACTTCGATGTAAAGGAACATCGCCCGTGGCAGTGGGCAATTGGCCTAGGTTCCTGATTCGTCACTTTAGCAGGCGAAAAAGTTTACCAAGAGGAGGAAGTGGTTTTTTATTAATTGCGTCCTCAATGGACTTTGCAAGTTCTTTTTTGAATTGCCTAAGTTCTTTGTATATCTGCTCTGGAGTAATTTCAGAAGAAAGAGAAAAATCACAAGCTTCCTTTCGGAGGACCGTGCTGGCAACGACAGTGTAAAGGGATTCTGGTGTGGCACCAGGGTCCATCTCCAAGGCCCATTTCAGGAGATCGTTGATAGTGACCTCAGGCATCTCGCCTAAAATCCATTTGATGTCATAAAGATCTTTTTCGCTGCACCTACTGATAAGAGTCGACGCCTTCATTTTGAGCAGAGTCGAAAGATCGGCCACCACCACTGCATTTTCGAGACGGATGGTGTGTCCTACCTGATGGAGGTGGGCATCCAGGACGATGTCGATAGTGAAAATATGGCCATCAAATGTACATGTTGCCTTGTAATAGCTGGGCGTCTGCTGTTGCGGGGCGAGCTGTGCCCCAAGCTGAGTAAGTGACTGGCATGCCTTGATTGTGGCAATTTGAGCAGCTGCGTCTTTAGTAAAAAGATCCATATCATCGGACTTTCTATGTCCGGCGTAATAACCCGCGATTGCAGTGCCCCCTACCAAAACACATCCTTGGAGATTTTGTGAGAAAACGTGCTCGATGGCCCTTCTCAAAGGGGCAGAGAGGACCTGTCTGCTTAGTTTGAGGTCTGGTTCCATTGTTGCTCCCACACCTGATCCAGAACTTTGCGAATCCCAGGATGGATGTATTTTTTATAATAAGGATAGCGATCCCAAAGTGCTGATCTGTCACCAACAATTCGAGCAGAAGTTACCAAACCATAAGTTTGAACTAATCTGGCCACAGCTTGGGGTTCCCATTTTTTGACTGCCAAAAGCATTTCTAAAGCAGAAGGATAGAGTCTATCCCAATTCAAAGTTGCTTCAAGTTCACGGGCATGAGTGTTCTCAAGAGCAGGAAGAGGGTTCATAAAAGTTTCCATCGATACGTGAAAAAGCTCAGCAAGTTTTTGCAAATGATCGCTCCTAATCTGTACATGCTTCTGCCCATTCAACCATTTTGAGAGCGCCTGACGGCTCACTCCTACCTTCTCTGAAATTTGGGAGGGTGTTAGATTACGCGCTTTCATAAGGGTTGCAAGAGTTGCTGAATTCATGGATATATGATCGCCTAATTCATTAATAAATTCAACTAAAGTTTACAAATTTTAACATAAAAACATTAATTTTCAAATAGTTACAGCTTTTAGATAATTAATGGTGCTATTCCGCCTTATAAACTCAATTGACCTGATGGGTCTATAAGAAATATTAGTTTAAGCATGGGAATGCTGCATATTGTTTATAAAACTTGCCATCCATGAGGGATTTGGCGTTTGCTCAAATGAAATTTTCAAATCATCGATGAAGATCGAAAATAGGGATGTGCCTTAACAGGAAAAAAAGCGGACTGATCGCCTTCGGCCGCAACATGTCCTCCTTGAAAAATGGGCAACTGAGGACAGTATCTCAAAAATGCGATGTCATATGCGATTGCCCTGGTGGGCGACACCGTTTTGAAAAGGCCCCTCTCACGAGGGGCCTTTGATCCACTATTAGAGCAGATTAAGTTCTTTTACCGCTTTGTACTCACCTCGCAACTCGTCGAGCGTCTTCTGAAATTTTTCTTTCCCGAAGTCATTCAGAACAATCCCGGTTATCACTTTCAATTCACCCTTCTCCATTCGACAGGGCATGGAGAAAATAAGACCAGAATCAACACCATACTCACCATTGGAAGCGAGACACATCGAGAAAGTTTGTCCCGGAGCTGTATCGTGAGTTAAGTTATAGATTCCATCAATAACGGCATTGGCAGCAGAAGCAGCACTGGATAATCCCCGTGCCTTAATAATGGCAGCGCCACGCTTTTGAACTGTTTCGATGAAGGTGGTCTTAAGCCATTCCTGATCCTTAATGGTATCTGTCACAGGACGACCCATGATTTTAGCATTATAAAAATCGGGATACTGGGTTGCAGAGTGGTTACCCCAAATCGTCATATTGGTAACGTCGGTTACGGGCACACCCGCTTTCTGGGCCAACTGGGTTTTGGCACGATTCTCATCAAGTGCAGTCATGGCAAAAAAGCGACTTTTTGGAACATCTTTTGCGGCATTCATCGCAATTAGGCAGTTAGTATTGCAAGGATTCCCAACTACGAATACGCGCACATCTTTTGCCGCATTCTGTGCAATGGCCTTTCCTTGCACAGTGAAAATTCCCCCATTAATGCGGAGGAGATCACTTCTCTCCATCCCATCTTTCCTCGGTACTGAGCCGACCAAAATGGCCCAGTTAACATCTTTCATGGCAACGTTGACATCACTGGTGCAAACAATGTTTTTCAAAAGGGGAAAGGCGCAATCATCCAGCTCCATCGCCACGCCTTTTAAGGCATTCATGGCCTGTTCTAATTCGAGCAATTGTAACTCAACTTCAGTATCCGGACCGAACATCTGCCCACTGGCAATTCTAAACAGTAGAGCGTAACCAATTTGACCGGCAGCTCCTGTTACGGCAACCTTAACTCTTTTCTTGGACATAGTAGTTCTCCTTTTTAATGGCGAAAAAACTGATACAATCATATTAAAATTAGTGTATAAATTTTTACCATGGCACCTGATAATTCGCCATAACTTAATCTGAAGGAGGCACCTTGGGTCGAGATGATTTTCATCAACGCGCGCGCCGTCACCAGCGACGTCGGCACAAGCACGGACGCCCGCACGCAAACCGAAACGCTCAAGTAATGTCCGGTCAGAACAAAATGAATTTTGACGAAGTCGTTCAGCGCTATGAAAAATTAATGGAAACTCATTTGGATGCACGTCGAAAGTATTTTGAGTATTACTATCGCAATGACGATCGGGAGCGGAACCGTTTAGAAGATAATTTCTATCGGACACTCCGTGAATGGCGCCATTTTGAAGACAATCTGCCTGAACCACAGCGCATTTTGCTCGAGAAAAAATATGATTCCTTAGACCTCGATATGGATTTTTCCGAAATCAATCAACTTAACAGCGAGGATGAGGAAGAAAATGACCATATACCTATCGATGAAGGTCCCTATCCCCACCCTCATATCACTGAAGGGCAAAAACAGGTTAGCTACAAAAGTGATACGGAGGAATCAATAGGAAACATGGACGATTATAAGAAATACAAAGGTCTTTAAGCCGGTTCGAAGATCACTGGCCCTCGGCCATCGCATCTCCGCTTATGGGTTCTTTATTGGCACGCGAAAGATAGTTCTCAAGGGTTATTTCAAAATCCACGATCATGGCCTGTTTCATTTCTTGCGGACCAATATGCAATATTTCGCAAACTTTCCACAACATTTTGAGAGGAATATTACATAGCCCTCGCTCAACATTGCTAATAAACTGGCCATTCTTGTAACCCAATAAATGCGATAATTCGGACTGCGAAAATTTTTGAGGATGATTTTGACGTTTGGCCCGAATCAAACGCGCGATACTTTTAAAACTCCTATTTCCCATAACTTATCCTCATTAAAAGAACATTTATTGCGTCAATAAAACAATTATACCACTAAAATTCATTTATAAACGGATTTCAGTTCTATATTTTTTTAACTTCCTATTAATTCAAATAAGTTAGGCTATTTTGCACCGAGCATGCTAAAAACCGGCTTACCCTGCCACCAGGTCTCGGCCACCAGATGATTAAAGGATTCACGCTCCACCAACTTGCGATCGATAACTCTACGAAGAACATCTTCGGCCTCTTCACCACCACGCCTTTTCGGAGTGGGAACAAAAATTAAATTGGCCTGATAACCCGAACGTAGTTGCCCGGCCTGATTACCCACACCAAGGAAACCCGCCCCAGCAGCGGTAGCACGATAGAGCCCACGAGTATAATTTGCCCGTCCTGTGGTCTTCTGCTGACGAACAAAGCTGTGAATGACATCAAACATCGACAAATATGGCCCCCCTCCCACATCTGAGGCCAAGGCCCAACGTAGTCCCTTCTGATCTGCTTGTAATAAATCAAAACGGCCTGAGCCCAACCCTTGTTCCCGGATAGGCGCATTGGAGGTCGGGCAATGGGCGATAATAGATTTAGTTTTTAACAGCCATTTGATATCCGTAGCAGAAAGATAAATTCCATGTCCCACGATAGTTCTCGGACCCAAAATTCCCGTGCGCCCATAAATTTCGGCGTATGATTCTATATGCCGAAATTCGGGGAAATGTCTGTAGAGATCGAGAACATAGCTGACCTCTTCTTTTGTCTCACACAAATGAGTTTGCACGAAAGTTTTATATCGTTTGGCCATCAAAGCGACCTTCATCATGGTGGAGGGATGAACTGTAGGAGCAAAACGTGGCGTGACAGCGTAGCGCTTTCGATAGCGGGCCGCGAGGGTTTCAGTCAAGACCTGGGCCTCTTTTTCAGATTGCAACAAATAAGAAGGAGAATTCATCGTCATGAGGACATTGCCGACTACAAAATGCCCCAGAAACTTATTGAGACCTAGTCCGACAGTATGGCCATGAACTGAGCCATAACTGGCCCCCCCCAAAGTCCCTACTCTGAGTAGTTTTTCTTGAAAATGCGCAGCTTCTTTCTTGGCGAAGTTAAGATTGGAAAATTTTTTTTCTAAGGGCCAGGTATAGTTTTTGAGCCAAGTGAGAAGAGAATCTTTGGGCATCAGGCAAACGTGCTCTTGCACCCAATGAAAATGCAAATCAAAGAAACCGGGCATGGCAAGCAAGCCAGTGCGATCAAGCACTTCACCTTTTTTGGATATTTCCTTTTGCAGGCCATTAGAAACGTGATGATAAATGCGCTTAATATGCCCTGACTCAATCAATATTCCTGCCGAACGTACTAATAATGCTGTACGGTCATTGACGGGATTAATGAGATCACAGAGGATAAGTGTTGGCCTTCCTTGGGCCATAAGATTACTCCTTAGGAAAATATTATTATGAGGAACTTATCCGCTTTCGTCTACCTTGTTCTCGCCTTGTGGAATCTGTTGTCTCCACCTGCTCTACTCTCTTCAGAGGGGGAACGCATCTTGGAAATAAAACGTATTTTGGAATTGGAAATAAATAGCAGCATCAATCCTGCCACTCTCAACTACCTCGACAACGCCTTTAAAGTTGCCCATAACGATTCTCATGAATTAATTCTCATAAAAATAAACACTCCCGGCGGTTTGATCAGTACCACCAAAGATATTCTGACCTTGATTGGTCGCTCGGAGTTACCCATCGTTATTTGGGTCACACCTGAAGGAGCGTCCGCCACCTCGGCCGGGGCCATCATTGCCAGTGGGGCCCATTTACTATTTATGTCTGACGGCACCAACATCGGCGCGGCCACACCAGTGGAACTGGGTAAAGATCTCGATTCAAAAGATTTGCGCAGCAAGGCCGTCAATGATTTGGTGGCCCTGGTGGAAGGATTGGCAACCGCCCGCCATCGCAACTCGCAACTTTTTGCCAAAATGGTTTCCGAGGCATCTTCCTTCCCTGCCAGTGAAGCAAAAAAAAATGGCCTGATCGACGGCATCACTAATTCGATAAAAGAATTGTGCCTGGCGCTGAATAAACGTTCCATAGAAATCCAGGGCAAAAAATTCATCCTCGAAGCAACAGACCCGGTCATCACGAAATATGAGATGGACTTCGGACAAAAACTACTCAATATCCTGGCCAATCCGCAACTGGCCTATATTTTATTTATTTTAGGCATGGCCTTGCTGTACTTTGAAATGCAGGCGCCAGGTGGTTTTTTGGCCGGCAGTATTGGAGCAATTTTCTTATTGTTCGCCGCCATCGGATTTCAAGTGCTTCCAGTAAACTGGGGTGGCATGGGACTTATTTTGCTTAGTTTTATTTTATTTCTACTGGAAATTTGGATCACCAGTTATGGCCTTCTCTCGATTGCTGGATTGGCCGCGTTGATCACCGGCTCCCTTTTTCTCTTTCGCACTGATAATGCTTATATTCAACTGGGAACAGGAGTCATTCTCAGTATCGCATTGGCAATAGGGAGTTTCCTGGCGCTGATGGGATATTTTCTCTTTCGAGATTGGAAAAAAAATAAGAAGCACATCGCACACTTCAATGATCTAAGGGGGGCCGAAGGAGTGATCTTAGAAGTGCGAGATAAAACAACAGAAGGTCTTTTTTGTTATTCCCTAAAGGCCAATGGTGAAATTTGGAATGGACTTTCGCAAAATCCTCATAAAGTCGGTGATAAGGTGAAAATCATATCCCAAAGGGCCGATGATCTGTTTGTGGAATTCTAAATAAATTGTTACCATTTGCCGCAATAACCGTCACCAGGAGTTTAGCATGTTAGGTCTATCACTACCGTTTCTCATCCTTCTCTTCATTCTCCTTTTTAATACTCTCAAAATAATTAAAGAATATGAACGCGCGGTAGTTTTTCGCTTGGGACGCTTCACCGGTGTGCGCGGGCCTGGCCTGATTGTTCTCATTCCTGGAATTGAAAAAATGGTACGAGTTGATTTAAGAACCGTCACCATGGACGTGCCATCGCAAGATATTATCACGCGCGATAACGTGACCTTAAAAGTTAATGGCGTTGTCTACTACCGCGTTTCAAATCCCGAACAATCCATTATCACGGTGGAAGATTTTAGTCATGCCACCAGTCAGATCGCCCAGACCACTCTTCGTTCTGTCATTGGACAATTTGAATTGGATGAAATTCTTTCACAGAGGGACACCATCAACGTCAAACTGCAACACATCTTAGATGAACAAACCGGCCCTTGGGGAATCAAGGTGAGTGCGGTTGAAGTCAAGGCCATCGATTTACCGATTGAAATGCAACGTGCCATGGCGAAACAGGCCGAAGCCGAAAGGAACAAGCGGGCCAAAATTATTTCCGCCCAAGGTGAATTGGACGCCGCCAAAAAATTGGCCGAAGCCGCCAGCATTCTCGATCAAAACAAAAGTGCCATCATCTTACGCTATCTCGATACCATGAAAGAAATTTCCAGTGGTGAAGGAAAATCAACCACTTTTTTCCCATTACCCATCGATTTTTTAACAAAACTTGTTTCACACTAGAATGCAAGAGATAAAACCTGGGCCTTGGTTTGCGCTTTTCCCTTTCCAGAAGGGACAGACCAATATGAGCGTGAATGGCATAGTGACCAAAAAGGAATTATGCCTTCATGCCTTGTATCGGGTCACAGGTGACGTGCAAAGCATAATGGTTGACACAAATAACTCCCGCCTTCCCGCTAGGCAGAATGGGCTGTGGGAAATGACTTGTTTTGAGCTTTTTATCAAAGACTCCCATTCCTCGCAGTATTTGGAATTTAATTTTGCACCAAATGGAGATTGGAATGCCTATCATTTTACGGATTATCGCAGAGATATGAGGGAGTTTGATGGCATTGAGAGAATCAATATCCAATTTGCTCAGTCGCCCCAAGTCTTTCAAACTCTTCAATGACAGCGATGGGCCACTCAAGGCAGGTCTTTCTGCAGTAATCCAAACCAAGGAAAAGGGGGGCGAGAAAAAGAGCTACTGGGCCCTCCAGCATACCGGCCCCAAAGCGGACTTCCATTTGCCCGACAATTTCACCCTGACTCTTTAATTTACTTCATTGAGTTGGATTTTTTGAGAAAATTACTCTAGACACAATTAAGGCCCTCCATTACTGTATCTCGAATATTTCATAAATGTAATAAACGGAATCCTTCTATTTTTGCTCAAAAGGAATCGTGGTTATGTCGGTCATCAGTGAAAAGGATGAAAACCAAGAATTTCTCGCCTATCTTCCGGAGTTTGAGAACTTTCTGGAACAAATCGGCCTCAAGCGAATCGAAGGATCAGTCTACGGTTTACTGGTTCTTTCTAATACTCCTCTCACGAGCGAGCAAATTGAAGAACGCTTGGGTCTTTCGCAAAGCGCTGTTAGTAATGCACTCCGCTCCCTTACCCACTTTGGGGCGGTAGAAACCATCACCTCTCGGGATACCCGACAGAAATTGGGCACAACGAACAATTTTGTTAGTGCTGAGGCCCAAAGGATATCGGGGCAGGAGGCCCGGCGACAACGATTGCATCAGGCCAAAGAAGATAGCTTGAGCATCGCCGCTACTGTTTTTAGAAAAAGGGAACAGAAAGAAGTGGTGGATTTTCGCAAGATGGCGGAACGTCTCTTGGCGCTCGCCAAAGAACGGGGAGATGATGAAATGCGGCCGAGAGTGCTGAGATTGCGCTCCATCATTTTAACCTGCCAAATCGCTGAAGCGGTCATGAATTTCGTCATCGAAGTGGTGGATTTAGATTTGAAAGATTTTTATGCAGAACTGGTACATAGATTCCCCAAGGCCTTAAACCTCTTGACTCAAGGTCTCGCCCAAGCAAAAAAAATGTCGAATAGCATTCCTAAAAATAGCATTGCCCACAAACTCATTGATGGTATCGGGCGAGTTGCTGGGCATACTCTCCGTAACTCCCAAATGGAAACAAGGAAGTAAATATGAAGGAACGAATTGTCATTACCGGGATTGGCCTTACTTGCCCTTTAGGTAATAGTGTTAATGAATTCCGCCAGAATCTACTGGCCGGAAAATCAGGCATTACCCATCAAGAAATTCGCCACATGGGAAAAGTGGCCATGGGACGCTGTAATTTCGAAGAAACTCTCTATCAAAGCAAGAAGATGCGCAAAAGAGGCACGCGCGCCGGCGCCATTGCCATTTACTGTGCCCATGAGGCCTTAAAAGATGCCGATTTGAAAATGGACACGCTGGATACTTCTAGGATTGGTGTTTATCTCGGTGTCACCGAACACGGCAACGTCGAAACGGAAAATGAAATTCATGAACTCTATAATCTGCACAATAAGGATGTTTCTCTCTGGAGCCATCATCACAATCCTCGAACTGTGGCGAACAATCCTGCTGGTGAAGTTACATTAAATTTAAAAATCACCGGCCCCCACTATACCATCGGGGCCGCCTGTGCGGCGGGAAATCTCGGGCCGATCCAAGGTGCTCAAATGCTGGCCTTAGGCGAAATTGATGTGGCCTTGGCAGGCGGTGTTTCAGAGAGTACGGGAACCTTCGGAATCTTTGCCGCCTTTGCCAGCCAAGGGGCCTTAGGTCACCATGATGATCCCAGCATGGCCACACGACCGCTGGATAAAAATCGCAATGGTATCGTAGTGTCAGAAGGAGGGGCCATTTTTGTCATGGAACGCTTGAGCGATGCCTTAAAACGCGGGGCCACAATCTATGCTGAAATTGCCGGTTATCACTGCAACTCGGATGCCGCCGATTTCGTTCTGCCCTTAACCGAACGACAAGTGGAATGCATGAGCAAGGCAATGAAACATGCAGATATGACACCGGCGGATATTGATATCGTCAACATGCATGCCACTGGAACCCAGATGGGCGATATCCAAGAATGCGAAGCTGTAGGTGGTTTATTCGGCGCCTCTCCCAATACAAAGATCAACTGTACCAAAGGTTTTATTGGCCATGCCATGGGTGCCGCAGGCGCTTTAGAGCTGGCGGGAAATTTGGGAAGCTTTGAAGATGGATTGGTGCATAGCTGTCATGGCATCCAGGAACTGGACCCTAAATGCGCCCTGCCCACATTGGTTTTAGATACTCCCGTGCAGGCATCAGTAAAAACCATTCTGAACAATTCTTTTGGAATGCTGGGAATCAATTCGGCCTTAATTGTTAAAAAATATCAAACCCTATAGAAGAGGAGAAATTATGACTCAGGTACAAGTGCGCGATGCCGTTTTGGCGATCATTGCTGATATTGCCATGGATCAGGACGTCACAGGACTCAATGATGAACTGGCCTTGCGTGAGCAGCTCGATTTAGATTCCATGGATTTTTTGGATATCGTCATGGAACTAAAAAAGCGCCATAAAATCGACGTCCCTCAAGAAGACTACACAAAATTGGCCACCCTCAAGAGCTGTGTGGATTATCTCACGCCAAAATTTAAACAGTAACCCCATGCCACAATTTGATGTTGTCATCATTGGCGCCGGGATGTCGGGCCTTGCGGCCGGTATTCGCGCCAAAATGTTGGGCCATGAAAATGTTGCAATTGTTGAACGCCACACTATTGCCGGCGGACTTAACTCGTATTATCAGAGGGGCAAAAGACAGTTTGATGTAGGACTGCACGCTCTCACCAACTTCGCCAGACTGGGCGAGAAAAATCGTCCGCTGTTAAAAATATGCAAACAGCTGCGTATTCCCTATGATCGCTTGCAATTAAAAGAGCAACGCTTTTCAAGCATCCAATTTCCCTTTGGCGAGATAAACTTTACCAACAATAAGCAGGATCTCATCACATCTGTGGAACGTCTGTTTCCCGATGAAATCAGGGGGCTTCATGGCCTGATAGAATATTTATCGCAATTTAATGAAACCGATCTTGAACGTCCCTTTATAAGTACCCGGCAAGAGCTGACTCATTTTTTTAATAATCAAAATTTGATCGAGATGCTTCTGTGGCCACTGTTGATCTATGGCTCTGCCTGTGAAGACGACATGGACTTTGGCCAATTTGCCATTATGTTTAAGGCCATTTATCAGGAAGGATTCGCCCGTCCTCTGGGTGGCGTGCGAACGATTATTGATCTCTTGCTTGAGCGCTTCAAAATGCTGGGTGGAGAAATTTTTTTCAAGAAAGAAGTTAAGGCCCTCCATCATGATAACCAAAGTTGCATTCAATCCCTAGAATTCAAAGATGGCGAAACATGGCAGGCGACCATGATTTTCAGCTCCGTCGGCCAAAACGAGACATGGCAACTTACAAAAAAAAATAACGCCCTCGCCCCTATCGGGAGGATGTCTTTTACCGAAGCCATTTTTGTCTTCGATTCCCTAACGGCGGCTCAATCGCCCACTATTGCTTTTTACTCCGGGCATGCCAGCGCACAATATCACCGGCCCGAAATGCTCTTTGATAAAGAAAGTGCCGTGATTTGCTTTCCAAACAATTATACCGATTGTGAGTATAAGGAAACGGTTGTTCGAATCACTCACCCGGCCAACTATGATTTATGGAAAAACTTATCCCCGCAGGCCTATCGAAAGGAAAAAGAAAATGTGAAAGAGGCGGGGCTGGCCCTTTTGAGCAAAAATTACGGTGTTGATGCCACCAGACTGCTCTTTCATGATGTCTTCACTCCGCTGACGGTAGAGCGATACACTGGCCATCAGGCCGGAGCGGTCTATGGCTCCCCTCATAAAATTAAAAATGGCGCAACTCCTTTCTCCAATTTATTTTTAATTGGAACAGATCAGGGGTTTCTTGGAGTCGTGGGGGCCTTGTTGAGCGGAATCTCGATGGCCAACCTCTATCTCTTTAAACCAACTTCTCACCAAATGCAGGTCCCCAATGAACTTTAACCACACCGCCCTGCTGGATATTGAGTGCGTTCTGCCTCCTGATTTCATTTCGTCTGAAGAACTGGAAGAAAAAATCGCCTCCACCTATCAACGTCTCAAGGTGAGCGTGGGGCGATTGGAACTCTTTACCGGAATTAAGCGAAGAGGCCATTGGCCAGTCGGTACAAAACCTTCAGAAATTGCCACGACGGCGGCAAAGAAATTACTGTCACGAGTACACCTGCCATCCATAGATCTTCTTATTAATGCCTCGGTTTGCCGCGATCAACTGGAACCTTCCACCGCCATGAACATTCATGGAAACTTAGGACTTGATGTTAAATGCATGGCCTTCGATCTCTCCAATGCCTGCTTAAGTGTCATCAATGCCATCTCAGTGGCAGGTCAAATGATCGAGGCCGGTGCCATAAAAACCGCCCTAATTGTATCGGGCGAAAATTCCGGACCACTTTTATTTCAGACCATTCAGCAAGTTAATCAAAATCCTCATTTAACCAAAGAACAGTTGAAAGGCCTTATGGCCAATTTAACCATTGGCTCGGCCGGAGTGGCGCTTGTGCTCACCCATAAGGACCTTGCTTCCACACCTCACTTGGTAAAAAATTCGATCACCATGACGGAAGGACGCCATGCCCATCTTTGTCAAGGCGATGGTACTCCTGACTCGCTCAATATGAAAACCGACTCCGAGGCCCTGCTGCATGCGGGATGTGAACTGGCGGCCATCACCTTCCAAAATTTTTTGCACCAGGCCCGGCTTGAACGGAGAAATATAGATTGGGCCCTGGGACACCAAGTGGGTGTGGCCCACGAAGAAAAAATTATGAATATTTTGGAATTGAAAAATACCCCCACGCATCGCACTTATCCGCAATTTGGGAATACCGGAAGCGTCGCCTTGCCTTTGACTTTATGGGATTTAAACATGAGTGGTCGTCTGCAAAAAGGTCATCGATGCTGTCTTCTGGGTATTGGCAGTGGATTAAGTTGTTCCTTTCTGGAAATCATTTGGTAGGAAATGGAGATAATATGCTGGTCATTCCCCAAGAACTAAAAATTTTGTTTCCTTATCAAATCCATGCTCACCAACTCTCCTCCGGCAAGCGACTGGCCTACGTAGATGAAGGTCAAGGAGACGTCATTGTGACCTTGCATGGCAATCCCACCTGGTCCTTTTACTATCGCGCAGTCATCTCCCAGTTAAAATCAAATTACCGGGTGATCGCCATCGATAATCTAGGCATGGGTTTATCCGATCGTCCACAATCCTATGAAGAACTCTCGCTTGAAAAACATATTACAAATGTTTTTGAACTCCTTCATCACCTGGGAATCAAAAAATGCACGCTGATTGGTCATGACTGGGGTGGTGCTATCGCAACAGGTGTGGCCACATTGGCGCCTGAACATCATCTGGGAATCAACAAAATCATTTTGATGAACACCGCCGCCTTTGTTGACCCCAACATTCCATGGCAAATAGCCCTCTGTCGTCTACCAATCCTGGGAAACATCATGGTACGGGCATTCAATCTTTTTGCCTGGCCGGCAACCTCCATGGCAGTGACGCGTCCTTTGAATCACCTGGTAAAAAAAGGGCTTCTTTTGCCCTATGGGAGCTACCGCGATAGAATCGGCGTTCATGCTTTTGTGCGAGACATTCCCATGGAAACTAACCACCCCACTCGCCAAATTTTAAATGCTATTGAGCGCTCCATACCCCAGATTGCGGCACCTTTTTTATTTATTTGGGGTGGGCGTGATTTTTGCTTTACTCGTCATTTTTTTGAACGTTGGTTAAAATTGGTGCCCAAAGCAAAAACATTTTACTTAGAAGATGCCGGCCATTACGTCTTGGAAGATGCTCCCGATGCCGTCATCACAGCGGTAAAAGACTTTTTAACGATATCAGAACATTCAACCACGGATCGTACACATGAATCGCAGTTTTTCGTTGGAAAATAATTTCCAGCAATTTCTCCAAGCCAACAAACAGCAACAGGTTTGGTCAATGCTGGAATTTTGGGCCTTGCAACATCCGGATAAAGTCGCGTTGGTGGATTATCGCTCTCCAGACAAACCAGCATGTACCTTCGCGGAACTTTATCATCGGGCCTGCGGGATGACATCGGCATTGATCAATCTGGGTGCTACCCCTCATCAGAAAGCACTGATTTTTCTGCGTCCCTCGCTTAATTTCCATCCTCTAATTTTTGCTTTGTTTCGTCTCCAAATTATTCCTATTTTTATCGATCCCTCCATGCCCAGGGGAGAATTTTTAAAAGCGGTAAAACTTTTAAGACCAGAAATTATCATCGCCGAGCCCATCGCGATCTGGTTTTCGCGCTTTTATAGTGAAGAATTCGCCTCCCTCACACTCTCGATTACCAGTAAAAAATCTTTTGCACTTGATCTCCCTTGCTTGGAAGATTTTCCGGAAGCGTCCCCCTTGGAAGTGGCCAAACTGCCCTGGGCCAAAGATGACAACTTGGCCGCCATCCTCTACACCTCTGGGGGCACAGGGATTCCCAAAGCTGTCCCCTACACCCATAGCATCTTCTGGCATCAAACATTAAATTTGCGCGAGCTATTCGGCCTTACCGAGCATGATCGCGACTATCCCGGTTTTCCTCTTTTTTCCATGTTTACTCTTTGCCTTGGGATGCAAAGTGGTATTACCCAAATTGACCCACGAGGCCCAGCACGCTGCAATCCTGAAGCCGTAGCGCGTGATTTAGTTCAAAGTCAGGCCACCTTTGCCGCCGGCTCACCGGCGATTTGGGAAAAGGTGGCCCGCCACGCCCGTCATCATGGAATGGTGTTTCCTCATTTGAAATTTCTGACACTGTTTGGTGCCCCGGTTAGCTTGCGACTTCATCGTGAATGGGCCCCCCTCCTTCCCCAAGGCACAACTTACACACCTTATGGTGCCACCGAGGCCCTACCTGTGGCCTGCATTAGCGGGCAAGAAATACTCCGGCAATTTTCTACTCTTATTTTCGAAGGCCGAGGGACCTGTGTCGGACGGCCTGCTCCGGGCATCGAAATCGCCATTATTCCCATCACTGACGAGGTCTTCACACAAGCTCAAGAGCTTCCCACACTCCTGCCTGGCGAACCGGGTGAAATCTGCGTGAAAGGCCCGGTTGCCACCAGCGAGTATTTGTTCCAAAGCGAAGAGACAGAATTATCCCGAGTTCATACCGCCCATGGATTTTGGCATCGCATGGGAGACCTCGGGTATTTGGACAAGAATGGTTTCTTATGGTTTATGGGTCGAAAAAAGCATCGATTGGACGCTTGTGGTGCTCTCATATCGACAGAGACCGTTGAAGCAACGTACAATGATCATCCAGAGGTTCAACGTTGTGCCTTGATTTGGGCGCGTAATCCGAAGGGAGAGCGAGTTCCAACTTTAGCGATTGAACGTACTGATGGTAAAAAGTTGTGTCGCAAAGATGCCCAAAAATTTGAAAAGCACTTGTTTGAATTCTCCGCTCGAAATCCCCAGGCCCGTCAGGTCAGTCACTTTGTGTACGTAAAAAAGATGCCGGTGGATGTTCGACATAATATAAAAATAGATCGACAAAAACTATCCGAGAAGTTTTGCGGAAAATTTTCAAAGATCTACTAATGGAGAGGATGAAATGAAAGTATTGGTAACAGGTGGTGGTGGATTTCTTGGCAAGCGCATCGTCACTATGTTGCAAAAAGAAGGGCACAAGGTTTCATCTCTGTCACGCCAGCATTACCCGGAGCTTGAGGCCATGCATGTGGAATGCCATCAAGTTGATTTGGGCGATGAGCTCGGGCTCAAGGCAGCTCTAAACGGTGTTGATGCCGTCATCCATACTGCCGCGAAAGTCGGTGTTTTTGGGCGTTATGAAGATTTTTACAAAACCAATGTCACCGGCACGCAAACACTCATCAAGGCCATGAAAGAGCAAAGTGTGAGCTACTTGGTTTTTACCAGTTCTCCGAGTGTTGTTTTCGGCCATGAAGACCTGTGCGGTGCTGATGAGACCGTTGCCTATCCCAAGAAGTATCTCAATCACTACAGTGCCACCAAAGCTCTGGCAGAAAAGTATGTTATCCAAGAAGGCCGGAAAAAAGATTCCATCAAAACTGTATCGTTGCGTCCTCACCTGATCCTAGGTCCCGGCGATAAAAATTTATTTCCAAGACTGCTTAAGGCGCATATCCAAGGCCGGCTGAAGAAAGTTGGAAACGGTGAAAATTTAGTCGATATCATCCATGTGGATAATGCCGCCAAAGCACATCTTCTGGCCTTAGAAAAACTGGTGCAAGGCCGTCCCATCTCCGGAGAATCATATTTCTTAGGCCAAGAATCTCCTGTCAATTTGTGGAGATTTTTAAACGATATTTTTGTGGAAATCGGCGTTGGGCCCATCGAAAAAAGCATTCCGTTCTCGTTGGCCTATAATGCCGGCCATATCTTTGAAAAAGTTTATTCCTTTCAAGGCAGGTTTGAAGAGGACCCACCCATGACTCGCTTTGTGGCCCTCCAACTGGCAAAAGGACATTACTTCTCGCAAAAGAAGGCGCAGAAGGATTTAGACTATTATCCTTTCGTCAATATTGCGCAGTTAAAATCCGAATTGGTGGCACACTAGTTTAGCTAATTTTACTGCAAATCACTGCACAGATTGAGCACCGTAGGGGGAAGTTGTCCTTTGACAGCGTCGTTGGGCACATGATGCAGAATAAGACGATTGGAGTATTGTATCTGCTTTCCCAATGCTTCTGCATTTTTTTTAAGTTTAAAATTTAGCTCCAAACGTTTGGACTTTGAACTGAGTACAAATTCCTCACGTGTTGGAGCAATAAGATATTCCAACTGCGCATTTCCGAGGCGAAACGCCTCACCCGCCTTCTTGGGAATGATAAGATGAAAGGGTTTTTTACCAAAGTATGAAAAGACAACTTTTAAATCCCCGTTTTTTGTCATTTGACCCTGCATGCGAATGAGTGAGTGAATGCGCAATTTTTCCTGATAGGTTTCTAAAACATCGAGAAATTTTTGATATTGCGGATTGGAGGTATGCACCCGAACAGAATAAATATCTTCTCCAACCAACACTTTGAGAGTGGTGGATTGGGCATTTTCAGGTCTGCTCGCCTGAGGGGCCGTATTCTCCGGGTCTTTTTCCAATGATAAAATAGCTTCAATCGCTGCCTGGGCCAAGACTTTGACTTCGGCGTCGCTCAAATCACCAATTTTCTCTCCCGCCTCATTGGTACAGTTTGCGTTTTGTGACAACCCCCATGGGCCGTTAACCCAAGTCACTTTGCGGTCAAAATCGACCTGAAAAGACTCATTATCTTCGGCGAAGGCCGATCGTTTGGTATTTTTCACAAAAGAAATATGAATATCTTTTCCCCCCAAGTCCACCGCAGCGGTAAGTCCGTTGGCGAAAAACATGAAGAGACCTAGAAGTATTAGTTTCACAAATGATCTCCTCATGGGCAACTTCCAGGTTCGAGAATTTTATTGATATGCCTGGGGTAAATACGACCATCGTCACCACCTCCGGAGTTCCAAATGGAATCGTGCTCCCCTTGTGGCAAGAAAGGATATCTTGAATCTTGGTATTCGTCATCCGTACTCATGGCATGGCCAATCTCGTGAACGAAGGTGGTCAGCGTCGTGCTGGGAGTGAGGTTGCCAGCATCTTGACGATTAAAATCAGGATGCCCCGCTGGTTTGGCGGGATGAGGCTGTCCGTCTGTGCGCAAACGTCCATCGCAGTATTTGGCCATTGTATCTTCGGTCCAACAAGTCCGTGTCCCTATTTTTATCTGTGGCATTCGGCAAAGGGCCTGGGCCATACAGGCATCTTTATCACAATCATCGCTGATGCTGGCGCACTCTGATACTTGTCTTACCGGCGTCGTGATTTTTCTTTCAGCACAATGGTTTTGCGTCCAAAAACTCACGCTCATTGTTTGTGCCGAAAGAGGATAAATGGCATTAGTAAGATAGTCGTCGAATTCCACTGCATCGGCGTTAGCATTGCTCATGCCAGTGGCCACAACTTGCTTGACACGTTTACCACATTCCTTCAGGGCATGTTCCCGCACCTTAGCGCAATCAGTGGCGTGTTTTTTAAGTTCAGCATTATAGCACTGGTGGACCACCATTTTGGGTTCAGGGATGGAATCGTTTTTTTGACAGTCGTGTTTATCTGAAGGCGTACAAAGGAATTTGGGCACAAATGTTATTTCAAAATTCACCTTCGGCATTCCCGGATGGGGAGGGCATTTGCGTTGGACAGTTTCTTGATTGTCAGGATCGGCCACCTCACCATTTCCAAAGGCGAAGAAGCCTGTGGTGATCGGACCGATGTGACTAACCCGTGCACCACTCGCATCTTTCAATGTATCGGCCGAGCAATTATAAAAATCATTAACATTCTTTTGCATCTGGGCAAGATACTCGTTGAATTTATCTCTCGGTCTAATGGAAGTGGGAAAATCCACCGACATTCTGAGTGTGGGAGCAGCATTAACTGGTGTGTTTGGGTAAGTAATACTGTATTTCGTTGCTGAGAAAAAAGGGTAAGTGGCGGCCTGTCTATTTACCGAAACCACGCGGGCATCCGCAGTATTGGTACTTGTGACTCCATGGCATTGAGGCGTCATATCCAAGCTTCGGGAATGGCCTGATTGACAATATACTAACTTCATCAAGGCCTGTTGATCACGTGGCGAATCGGCCATCGCCTGGCGAACCACATTGGGATATTTTGTGAAAAAATCATTGAGCGTTAAACTGCATATATTGCTCAAGCCTGAGCTTTCAATGTCTCTTTTGTAGTTGTCTTTTAGGGTTGCAAGTCCTTGATCTAGCCCGGCGAAGGCCTGGGCCAAACGTCGCTCCTTACCAGAACGATCACCCTCCGGTTTATTGGAAGCATCCTTGGCCTCCTTAACCGCTTGAGACATGGCAGCTTCAAAATTTTGAAAAGCAAAGGAATCATAATCCAGATTATAGGAGCGAAAGCGAGTATGGGAATTATAGGCCGCTTTTCCTGCCGCCCTCCTCTGTGCTTCCGAACCAGACCCCGATTTGGCCCCCAGAACATCATACAAGGTATTGCGAATCGCCCCTAAGCGGGCATCGACATCACTGCTGCTGCCTTGAAAAAGAATGGGATAGCTATCTTTGATACGATCGGTTTGGTTGGTGAGGTCAATACAGGTATTTCTGTGGTTATCTGTTGTTTGTGCACAAAACCATTTTTTGGCCTGACTTAATTGATCATGCAGAGTCAGAGCGCGCACAATATTGCCTGAGCTGAGCGAATTAACGGAAGAATTAAATTTATTGGCCCGATCCAGGTTTCTTTCTGCGCGTGCAACTTTGACGGGATCATTGCTTTTTTTGGCCTCGGCCAGCGCCGTTCCCAGAGCAGTTAACTGGACGGGAGAATAAATAGTGGTGGGAAGAGAGTTATGCAAGGCCAGTAAACGCCCAGATTCGGCCGGAGAAGTACTCTTTCCTCCATCATAACCGGATGAAGGCGACATACAGGCAGAAGGTAAGGAGGTCGGCCAATTTCCTCGGGTTGTCGAGAGAGCGGCACGCTCGTGAATGATTTTTTCAACCATATGCTCACGCAAACGCTGAAGAACAATAGGCTGCAAATATTGGGGGGTGTAAGTATCGAACCACGATTCAGGCAACCTCAGGCCATGGGAAAAACATTGGAAATAATAATTCTGATTCTGTTGTGTGCAGGCAAAGCTCATATTCGCAACAGCTTCTGCTTCGGAAGAAGCGATATATCCATAACCGCCTTTATTGCGAGAAAAGCGCGATTCTTGATCCAGCACAATGCTCCCGCGAACTGGTGTCCCATGGGGATGGGCGAAAGTGCGGTAATGAGGAAACAAGACACATAAGGATAAGCAACTCCATAGAGCTAAATGTCTTATTGTCATTACTGTGGCCCTCACCAGTCAGTGATCACACCATAATTATTGTCCATGAATTTATTGTTTATTACTAGAAAGCGTATCTTACCCACTTAATGACTTGAAATGTGGTTTGATCATGCCAACGAAGATGGTCAAATAACTTTAAGACCGCACGTCTTAAAGCCAACTAATACAGTCAGCTTACAAAGTGAGAAAGCTTGCCGGCACTAAGGAGTGCGCCAAAAATCACTTCGACGCTTCTCCTTGCTCCGTTACCTGAACTTCGAACTAGTAACGATTTCTTCCGCCACCGAATCCACCGCGAGAATTGTTTTCACGTGGTGCCTGTGGCTTGGCTTCAGAGACATTCATCTGACGACCGTCAAATTCAGTTCCATTCAGACCTTTAATAGCACTTTGCGCCTCTGCAACAGTCGACATTTCCACAAAGGCAAATCCTTTGCTGCGATTTGTATCGCGATCCACAATCACCTTGGCCGAATCAACATTGCCGAATTCGGCAAATTTTTCTGTTAAGGTCTCATTGGTTACGCCATAACCTAAGTTACCGACATAAAGTTTTTTACTCATAAATACTCCTATGAATTAATGTCACTAAGTTGTGACAAACTTTTTTATTTTTTTGGGGAATTTTTCTTAATGTAAAACTAATAAGCAAATTCAGTGTTAAGTTTAAATCTGCTTAAATAATTTCAATGACTTGATAAAAACAAAGACAGATATGCACGTACCCTACTCGCCTCTTCACGTTATGCATACTAAAATCTTTCTGCATGAAAAAACCTACCATTTGGATCGATGCCGATGCCTGCCCGAAGGTCATCAAGGAAGTGATTTTTAAGGCCTCTGCACGCTTGCAGCTTGAAGTGGTGTTGGTTGCCAACAGTTCCATGTTCGTTCCTCAAAGTCCGTTGATCAAACTTGTCAAAGTGGAAGCAGGCGCCGATGTTGCCGATAGTTTCATCGCGGCCAACGTTGTGTCCTTCGATATTGTCGTCACCGCCGATATTCCCCTTGCCGCCTTGATCGTGGAAAAACAGGCCACGGCCATCAATGTGCGGGGAGAAATTTACACCGAAGAAAATGTACACGAGAGACTTTCCATGCGAAATTTTATGAAAGAACTCAGGGACAGTGGCGTGGAAACAGGCGGTCCAGAGGCATTTAGTGCAAAAGACAAAGAACGCTTTGCCAATGCCTTTAACAAAATCCTGAGTCTCCTCAAATTTTAAAAGTAAGATCACCCGTTCTAGTACGGGTGATCTTACGAGCATGCTCGCTATTCAATGGCCACGAAAGGGAATTTCTCATCTTCGGCATCACTGGTATCACTTTCACGAAACATCTCACCGGGAAGACGAAGCAGCTCTCCCAGCAAATCGCCCGTTCCTTGGACATGCACTGATCCGGCAAGAACAGTGTAATGATCGTTTGAGCTTCCATCTTGCCAAACTGTGAAAATTTCCAATTCCGTTTCTGCCTGGGCAGAGATTGTAAGACTTCCCTCTGCATCGGTCAGATTGGATGGGAACAATTGGGCGTAAAAATAAATCGATTGGGGTACTTTCACATGCAATCTCTCCCCGCTGGTTGTAAGTACGGTGCTTATCGGTTCAAAGGACAATTCTAAGGCCGGTTCATCGTCCACATTCAAACGCCACATGCCGGTGGCGGCCATGCGGATATTATCAAAAATAATTTTTTCTTCAGCGTCATTCCAAATGACTTTACCCGCCAGTCCGCTTGCCTCCAACCAGAAGCGTTTGGTGCTGTCCCCTTGCACCTCTTCGCCATTTACGGGAAATTTGGCGTCGATTGCTGTGACATCAACATCCAAAGATATCAAACGCGAAACTTTGTTTAAGCTAAGTTGGGCAATGGGAGAGGCGGACGCAGCAATGTTAATATCGACTTCACCATCATAGACTTGAAAATAGGCCCGCAAAGCTTGATCAACGATGATTTGAAGGCCCAATTGTGCAGTATTGGGTTTGCTAAAACTCAAGTTTAAAGCGCCGCTTAACTCCGGAATGACCTCCATTGCCTCTCCCCCATTCCGTTGCTCGATTTTGTCAATTTCCACAATCATCGCCCGGATGTTCTGAGCACTCAGTTTGATCTCAAAACTATTGGCCCGATACTCGATGATGAAGGGAATGTAGTTATCGAACCTGGCGATGATCGTGCCATGGAACTCCTGGGTGGAAGAATGAAAAAAGGTTATTCTTGCCATCGCCTCTTCACATGCGGCGGGATGATTCTTGGCCAGAATTTCTCCACACACACGCGCTTCCGGCCGATATGTCATGCCACCGTTTTCTGGCATTCCATTGGCCATAAGCAAGTTTATCACTCTGGGAAAGTCCTGTTTGAATTCTTCCACATTAAAGTCGTCATCTCCATTGTCGTTGGTATTATTCTGTTCTTCAGGATTACTAGGATTATTAAAGATACGTTTCAGTGAGGCCTGGATGGCGCCTTTAGCGATCACGGAATCAATCTCACCCACCCATTCCACGCCGGTGTTGGAAATGAGAGATTTGATATGGCCCGTTTCTTCAGGCCGGATTTCGCTGATTCCACCTTCATTCGGTGGGGCCGTCGTTAAAGAGGTCTCGGAACTATTGCAACCATACAAAAACAGAATCATACCAAAGAACAAACAACTGCATTTGATTTTCATGTGCTTCATGCTCATAGGCCCACTCCTTGTCGACCATACGTTTATCTTAAGAAAAGGCCCCCGTGCTGGACGAATGTCCGGGAGCACTTCCTTCAATTCAAATCTCGTGCCACCTCATTCATGGCCAACCCTGCGAACTCTTGGTGCAATTTTGTAGGTTTTTTAGACGGCCGATGTTTTCTTGGAGGTCATAGATCATCAGTGTGTCAAGCGCCCAACTAAGAAGTGTAAGTCTGTTCAGAAATCTGTAGGAACTTTTTATATGATGTATATCACTGCCCAAAGCAGTCCTAGTCGCAGAAAGAAGACCGGTCCTGAATTAAAATAATAAAGGGCGAAATAACAGAGAGCTGTCATGCAGGAATTTATTGTCACAACCGATCTTTATGAAGCGTCCGATGCAACTGTTTACACCTCTTATCATTTGGCACAGGCACTTGATCTCAGGCCCAAGCTTTATTTTGTAGATGGCCTCTCTCCCATGATTGAAAAAACATTTCATCCTCAAAAAATACATACCACTTACGCGCTAGACCCGGTTTGGAATAAAAAGTACGAAGTCACTGTCTTGGAGAAAATCGCTTCCCAACTGGAAAGAATATCTTTGAAAAAAGAAAGCTTTGATTTTGAAGTTTTTGAAGGGTCTGTTTCAGCCGCCATCAAACATCTAAAACGACAACATCAAGACATTGGTCTTATTTCAATCGGAGCATCGGAACATGGAGAAATAAGCAGGCTATTTTTTAATACCTTTGCGGAAAAGGTTTTCTTTAATCTGAATAAAGAAAGTTTGATAGTCAAAAAAAAGGACAAAGAATTCAGCAAAATTTGCATGCTCATTGATCCAATCTCTCATCAAGATGAATCCGTCGTCAAAGTGGTCAATCTGCTGAAACAACTGCGTCAAAAATTGCACATTATCTGTCTTGTCGACGTGCAATTTCTCGGTCTCAATTTGGAAGCATTTCCTCACGCGCCGGGCGCTTTGGAAATTCAAAAAAAAACCATAGAATCATTGCGGCAAAAAGCGCAGCAAGTGGTAAAAGAACTTGAGATCAAGCTCAAAATAGTAGGAGTTGAGTGCCAACATGAAATCCATGTTGCACTTAATAAGGACAATGCACTTGCTTTGGATAAAATGTTACACAAGATTGATCCGAATCTTGTGATTATGTCTCCACACTCACAATTACTGCATCATTTTGGGTTGGGCAGTATCACACACTATCTCTTGAAGCATAATAATTATAATTTCTATCTTTTGCCTTGAAAGCTGGTGGTCTGATACCGCCCCGAAGCCATTCTAGAAACCAGAAGCGGAAACGTGTGCGACCTCTTTTTTTGTCTCAGCATCATTCTTAGGCAAGCTGGTTCCCCGCCTGATAACGACATTGTCATAGCCATTTTTATCGATCAATTTTTGAGCGTAATCCAAAATGACATTTCGGCGCGCGAGAATGCCGTTGATTTCGTCTGGGGTGATAAATTCACTCAGTTTCTCCAATTTCTCCCGAGTCAGTCCTTTCAAATATTCGAGCGTTTGTTCGCGGAATTTGACCACCGGTCCGTACCCGAAGGCATCGGGATGTCCCATGTGGGTATTAGTTCCTGGCCTAAGAGAGGCGGCATTATCGATCAGAAGGGGACGGTAGACACCATCCACCCAATGCTCTCCACGCATAAAATTATCGACATGACGATCGGGATTCTGCATAAGCACATCAAGTACGCGTGTGTCGCTCAAAAAGAGTTCCTTGTCGATTTCCTTGTAATCCATCTTCAGATCCCACTGTCTGACAGGTACCGATTGCAAGGCGTGAGTTCCAGACACGAAGAAGAGAAGGGCTCCCTCTGAATAAGTCTGTCCACCAATTGTAATCGGGTTACCGTTCCACTGTTTGCGATAGGCCGACGGCGGGATGTAGTCCATTCCCAGCAGGAGTCCCATCTCATAAACCACATACTCCATGGGCACTCGGTTCCAACCTTCATTATCACCGTACTGGCGTGGCTTGAAGAGGGCCTTTCTAATCCTACCAGTTGCCGGGTTTTGCACTTGTACTAACCACAACTCAGTGCGGTTTCCGTTCTTGCTAAACCTCTCGGCCGCAATGACCCGACCGTTATAGAGGTCGGTGGTGATTGCTTCATGGGCCGCCTTCTGTGCCGAAGTAAGCTGGAAGTTCCGGGCAAGCAACGTTGGAGTTTCGTGTCCGAAGATTCGACAACCGCTGGGAAATGCATGGCCGACACCACTGAAGGATAAAACGAAAATCAATATGGAAAAAAACAATAAATTTTTCATGCAAATTCTCCACCCGATTTTTCCACGGCAGTTCACCACGAAATAATCAGAGTCAACGAAATTGGTGAGGAGTACCTAATTTCCAAAGCTATCTGCTCGTGTCCCAGTTGTTATTGGCCTTATATATAACCATTTGACATCGGAGGGTATTGAAATCACTGATGAGTGAAAAAAATATAAGATGAGCGTGGAAATTTAACAAGTAAGATGCGTTCGTTGAGAGCGCGGATAATTTTTACAGGAATGAAAAAACGAATAAAGCCTTGAATTCTGGTACTATCATCCTACCTGAACGAGCTTGTTCCACTGTTCTCTTGTCATTGAATATCTCACCGCCTCTTTATTAGCTCCGGGAAATTCACTTTCAATAAAATCTTTTTCATAAAGCATACCTATTTTTTTCATAACCTTTTGCGAGGCCAGATTCAGCTTCATGGTTTTTGCAAATATTATGTCAATTTCATACTCCCGAAAACCTTTGTCGATGATTGCTTTTGACATTTCTGTAGCGAAACCTCGTCCCCAAAATTCCTTTTTAAGCCGATAACCCAGCTCTATAACACGAAGATCATCGGGCCGAAGCTTGCAGGGCCTGAATAAAAACCACCCCATAAAACTGCCAGTGGATTTTTCAACCGCTACCCAAAATCCCAGGCGATGCTGATGCTTTTCATAGAGAGTGAAAATACGGTAAAGGCCGGCGCTTACTTGTTCAAAAGTTGAAGGTTGCCCATTAGTCAAATACCTCATGACGTCAGGATCGCTGTCCAGTTCGAGAAGATTGAGTTCATCGCCCTTTTCGAATTCTCTTAAATAAATTCGTTCAGTTTCAATATATTTCACGGCCATCATCATTAATCTTAAATCAAAGAAGAGAAGTTTAAAAGTTTCCAATATGTGCCGCTTGTCAGCAAAAAAATAATGGCTTAATCTTTACAATCAGCTGCTCTTGATTCCTACCATCGCGTTCGCAGAAAAGGATTATGTTTTACTGTAGTTATTGTAAAAATAAGTTGTTCAAAACCTTCAAAGGCAATCTCCCTATTTTCCATTGCTATGAATGCAAGTCTTCCGGGATTATGGGGCATCACTTAAAAAAGGCCTTAACGACAAAAGTTTTTAAACAGTTCACAGAAGACGCCAACAAAGGGGAGCGTGTTTCAACCAGCAAGGAATGTTTTTGTTGTCACGAAAAATACAGGGCCATTGCTTTCAAAGGAATCAAAAACTCTATCCTTCTTGATTTTTGCACTCGCTGCAATCTATTGTGGTTTGACAAAGACGAGACCAAGGAGATTGAACTTAACACAACAGCAGATTTTTTAATTGGAGATTCAGAATTCGCGCTTGAAATAAACCAAGGATTGTCACCCGAAGCGATGGTGGAAACGCTTATTGGTACAATTCGAGTTCATCACGATGAAGAAACTTTAAAAAAGAAAAGCTTGGATTTTCCAATCCTGACAATATCCATGACTGTTTTGTTTTTTGCATTACTCAAAAGTAAATTCGCCTATGCCAAGCTTGCATATATCCCAAAATCAGGTCTTTTGAGAGAGCTTATTTCGCTACCAGGACATGCTTTTGTTCATGGTGATATTAGTCATGTCGCTGGCAATGCCTGTTTTTATTTGCTCTTCGGAAGTCATGTGGAGAGATACATCGGGCGCGCCCAGGCCTTGATACTCTTTTTTTTAGGCGTAACGATGTCTGGATTGGTTTATCGTTTTTCCGGAATGAAGATCCCCTTAGTGGGTAGTAGTGCCGGGATTTTTGCCATGATGGGGGCCTTCCTGAGAATTTTTCCCCATACAAAATTTGAAATCAGACGAGTAAGCGTTTTATGGGGACGGGCCCTAAGTTTTCACTATTCATTTAAATTCCCTGCCTATCTTTTTATTTTACTCTATCTGCTTATGAACATACTTTTTTTACACCCGCTTTTAGCGAAGGGAAAAATTCATCATCTCGGACATGTTGTTGGTTTTCTGGTGGGATATCTGTTGGTTGAAGTTTCACAGACAGAATCTTGATATTGTTAATCTACCTGTCTGTGGGGCCATGGCTGGGTCGATTGGAAAAAACTTGAACAAATCACTCCTTAGAATCCATCTAAATTAAGAGTTAAATAAATAGCATAGACCAATTCTGATCGGAAGTGTGCAGGTAAGCCGTTCTAGTGTAGAATATTTTTTGCTAATTGATAGTTGGTGCGAGAAATTTTCATACTTGCGAGGTGAATGTGTTACCCACATCAGGTGCGGAAAAATGGTTCAGTGATTTCCACAATTTTACCAGAGAAAAACTGAAAGGGAGAACAAAACAGGCCCGTGTATCCCTGGCCGCGATGCTAACGGGAGGCCATATCCTGATTGAAGATATTCCTGGTGTTGGGAAAACCACTTTTGCCTTAATGCTGGCGCGTCTTTCAGGTCTCTCGCTTAAGAGAATTCAATGTACCAACGATATGCTTCCTTCTGATATTATTGGTCCCACCATTTGGCATCCAGGACAGCATGAATTTATTTTCAAACCCGGCCCGATTTTTTCTCCCATGGTCTTAGTCGACGAACTTAATCGTGCCCCTTCTAAAACGCAAAGTGGCCTGCTCCAGGCCATGGAAGAGAGAAAAATTTCCATCGATGGTAATGACTTGCCTCTTCCCATGCCTTTTATCGTGATGGCAACCCAAAATCCCAATGATGGAGTGGGCAATAATCCTTTGCCAGAATCACAAATCGACCGTTTCTCCATTTCTTTTCGACTCGATATTCCTGCTCCTGAAATTGAAGTCGAGATGATCCAGCAAACTGATATCTTGCAAACGGTACAGTCATTGCCTCAACTTTTGGATGTCCAGCATTTTAGTATGGCGAAAGAGCTGGTAAAAAAAATCTTTATTCATCCCGATCTTTTACGATACATCATGCGCTTATTGGAGGCGGCACGAGGTTGGCCGAAACGTTCCATGTTACTCTCTACCCGAGCGGGACGTGATCTCGTCCTCATTTCTCGCGCCCTGGCCCTGATCGATCAGGAAGAAATTGTCTTTCCGGCGCATATCCATGAGGCCTTCCCCTATGTTTGTGCCCATCGACTGGGTGGGGATAAAGGAGTTGAGTTTGGACAAACCATGGCGGCGCAAATTCTTGAGCATGTTCCGGTATCCTAGGGTTTCGCAAATCTATATCTTGCCCACACGTCAAGGTCTCTATTATTTATTAGGGACATTCTTGGGAATTATCTTTGCATTGATCTATGGCAATCCTCTCGGGATTTTTTTCATTTTCCTATGGTTTGTCGTTTTATTGATCGCGGCCATCATAACTCAACAGACCTTGGCCAAGACCAGATCGATGGATTGGTTGATGGATTGGCGCTGGAATGAAAATTCCACTGCTGAGTTCAAATCAGATTTTGACAATGAAATGTGCAATATTTCTCTTCAATTAAACGACCGACAAGATTTCCTGTCGCTAAAGACTCCAGGTTTGATTGCTCCCGGTGTCCATACTGTTCAGGCCATTCGTCTCACCTCTATGGCCCCTCTGGGGATTTTTCAGGCATGGACCTATCTCACCATTCACAAAGAAATTATGGTGCTTCCATGCCCGAAGGATTACGCAGTCAAACGTCCCCCGCTGGGCCGAAAACAAAGTGAACTCAGCAACTCCATATTAACCAATTTTGAATCTTCGACGCCAGGATATCCTATCGTCCTTGATTCGCTTGACAGTGGTGCACGTATTCACTGGCGTCGCATGGCCGCCAGCGATCAATTAGTAGGTATACGGCCTGAGATTTCTATATCCGAAGGACATACCTTGGTGCTAGAGGACATTGCCCTGTCAGGCAGGTTGGAGAAAATCCGACAGGCCCTCTTCTGGCTTCAGCAAAATCCCAAAAGCTGGAACGCGGTGGAAATGCCCAATGGTGAGCACTGGTGCATCAACAATCAACTCTTAGTGCGCTTGACTTATTACCTCAGCTCTCTTCGGCCAGAGCACCGAGGTATCAACTAATGCGCACCAAAACTCTTATACCCTTCGCAGTTTGGTTTTCAAGTAGGCGGACAAGGCGCGACGCTGAGGCGTGCTTCCAGCACGTCGCAGGCGTCGAGTCCGCAGGCCAACGCCCTGGAAAATCAAAATCCGAAGGGTATAGCTGGGATTTCTGCTTTTTTATTTTATGGTGTTATGTTTTGTTGCCTATTTGGAGTGAACTGCCTTGGGGAATCATTCTCAGTTGTGCCGGCATGTGGATGGTTACAGTCATGCTTAAAAAATATTCTTCCAAATTCTCACGCGCTGCCAGTTCCTGGATACGTCTTGCCATGCTTCTCATGGCACTTTCTCTGGCCTGGTCCCATATACAGGGTCGCTTTCGACCGGAAGATGCCATTAATTTTTTTGTTTTTTTGCCTATCCTTAAAAATGTCGAATTAGGGCTTCCGCGCGACCGTCGAATACAGATACTCATCTTTATTCTGTTGTGGACGACGGAATTACTCTTGTGCTCTCAACTCTTATGGATAGCAGTCGGCCTGGGCTTGGCCATCATCATGGTTTATTTGCTGAGTATGGCCTATAAACAGCAAGTGTCTTTCATCCCCCAATCCTTGAAAATGGCCTCAACCTTTATTGCCATGGCCTTACCTCTTACTTTAATTTGTTTTCTCTTCTTTCCTCGCATCCAGTTTTTTTCGAACATCTATTGGCCACAAGGTAAAACAGGTCTATCCACGAGTCTTGCGCCTGGCGATCTGGCCTCACTGGTCTTAGACGATAGTGTTTTCGCCAATGTTATTTTTGACCGACCTCCCTCACGGAAAATGCAGGCGTATTGGAGATATGCAACTTTACGAGATACGGAAAATGGCTGGCATTGGAAGAAAAGCATTTCACATGCTCTTCCGCCAACGGGTAGCACACTAAAATCAGACGGGGCCATCAGTTATTTGGTGTACTATGAAGGCATGGGGGATGGAGTTCTGGTCAATTTAGAAGGCACCAGTCGTCTCGTGGCCAAAACCCGTATGCTTATTCACTCACATCCTGATCAAACCTTCACAGGTATTTATTTCCAAGGAAAGCGGCCCTTTTACCGTGGTGAATGGACTGACCAGGCGATTGCGGATCCTCCACGCCCGCAAGACTTAAACGTCCCCCCAAGCTTGGGCCCACAATTCTCTCGCTTGATACAAACTTTCAAATTGGCCAAGGACCCGGTGGATGCCATTGGACAATTTTTTTCCCGTGAATTCTCTTATTCCTTAACCCCGGGAACTTATCGTTCCGCCGAAGATTTTTTATTTGGGCGGCGGTCAGGTTACTGCGAGCATTTCGCAGCCAGTGCCGCTCTTTTGCTGCGATTGATGGATATCCCGGCACGAATTGTCGTGGGTTTTTTGTCCATGCCACTCAATGATCAAGGTGTCCTCACACTCCTCAATTCCGATACCCATGCTTGGGCAGAATACTGGTCGCCCCAAGAGCACCGTTGGCAACGCTTCGACCCCACCAGTTACGTGGTTCCGGGTCGACTGAACTTATCCCAGTCCCATTGGAGACAGCGAGAAAGATCAAATGCCACAGGATGGTCGGCCTGGCTTAAAAACATCGTTCTCGTCCAAGGCATAGGCCGTCTGAAAGCGGCCTATCTAAGAACCAATATGTGGATGGTCAACTATGATCGAGATGAGCAGCGGCAAGTATGGAGATTTCAGGGGCAATATTCAAAAACTTTATGGACAATCGCGGGCCTGATGTTGCTTGTGATTGTCATCAGTATCGGGTGGACCGTTTATAAACACACCCCAAAGCTCGATCCGCTCACGCGCGAGTGGAGGAAATCAATGAGGAAGTGGTTCCCGGGCCAGCGGCAAATTGTCCATCAATCATCGGACGTTTGGCAGCAATTGGCCCAGCAGCAATGGGAAAATGCGTCTGAGTTTGAAGCATTGGCAAAATATTACTTGTCTCTACGCTATGGCCCCGTCAACCAGACTCATGCTCACTTGGATTTGAGGAGAGCGATCACCCAATTTCATCCGATAAAAACTGGCCTACAATAATGGACCACGGTTGTAAGCCAGTTTACAAAGACTTGTTTTTGGTGTTATTCCCGCACTGTACGCCAAAATGGCGGTCATTAAAAAGCGCAACTTCCGGTGTGGCCTATGTATACCATAAGAAAACTTAGTCGATATCGAAGATGCGCCAATAGTATTCTTCAACTTTCCAATGCCAAAAATGTTCATCCCATATACCTGAATACGGAAATACAAATACCACCCGACAAGAAAAATAATTTTGTGCCATTTTTCATGAAGAAAGTTGCTGAGGTTTTGCAGGATAACCCGGAATTCAAAATCTTAAATAGTGTCCTTGAACGTACCGCCTGGCGCAGTCGTGTCATCATCTTTGATGATCTTTCATTTTCTGTGGCAGTCCACAAGGAGTTTGAAGGAGGGCCCGTTGTCATCATTTATGTTCTTCATGATGTTATGAAAAAATCTCTGATACAAATAGAAAATGAATACAAGAAACTTTCCACTATGCCGATTGAAGAATTCCCCTTGTTCATCAAGTTGAAAAAACTATTTTATATCCCCGCCTGGTTGCACCGTCCTATTTTTGCACTGTGGGCAATTCTTTTCCCGCGCGATTATCTTTCTTATGGCAGCATGGGATTCAGCAATCTCGGCCAGGGCAGCATCCTCAGTTTTTTCCCCAGTACTTCCAAAACCTTGATTATGGGAATCGGAGGAATACGGGACATCGGTGGCAATTCATCATTCACCCTCAATGTGGTGTTTAACCACTATGTGGTGGATGGAAAAATATGTGCCCAGTTCATTGAAAAAATCAAGGCCAAGATAGAGATGCGAAAGATGCCCTACACACAAGAAGAATGAACTCAAAGCACTTTGACGGTCTTTCTTTCTCCACTTAAGGAAAGAGTGTGTTCTTCCACCACCAGATCTTTCCTGCCTGTCATGGCCCGGGCCTGTTGCACGATCATGGAAAGTCCATAGCAACATGGAACTTCCATAATGGTCACAATCACCTTGGGAATGGTGGGATTACGCAATATGCTTGCAAGCTTCTCGGCATATCGGGAGGTATCATCCAGTTTGGGGCAACCGACTGTCACAGATCTATTTTTGATGTAATCCTTGTGAATATTGGCGGAAGCTATGCCGGCACAAGTATTGAGGACCACTAATTCCCGCTGATTGAAAAAAGGCGCTTGGGGACTGACCAAATGTATTTGAACCGGCCATTGCGCCAATTGCGATGGCCTATGTCCCTCCTGGCTTGAGACATGATTATTGCTTGTTCGATCAAATTGCCTCATTTGACTTCCTGGGCAACCTCCTCCATGCATCAGGATGCCGTGGGGACTATCCTTACGAATATTCCCGTGCTCATGTCTCTTTTGCGCTTCTTCCATGCGTAATACAGCATCTGGACCAATGCTATCCATTAGGTGTTGTTTGGTGGCATCCTTGTCGAAGGCAACGGTTTCGCGCTCTTCAATAATGATGGCGCCAGTCGGACACGCGCCCATACAATCACCAAAACCGTCACAGAAATCCTCGCGGATCAATTTGGCCTTACCATTTATTATTTGCAACGCCCCTTCGGAACAATCGGTAACGCAGTCGCCACATCCATTACAAAGCTCTTCATCAATTTTAACAATTTTTCTTTTCATGCACCTGCCTTGATCATGTATCGGGTGTTTCGTCCTAGTCCCACTTTCTCGAGCACACCCGATGCTAGCACCTCATTGAGAATGCGAAGGGTGGTCCTCTTGTTTGCCCCCAGCGCCTGGGCGGCCTCAGTCGCCTGAAACTCCCGATCTTTAAAAGCTGAAGTGAGTTGGCGTAGCGCCGCCGAATGCCTACCTTTGACGGCCTCCTCGGGAACCGTATCTTTCAACCAGATTCGCAGGGTGACAGGTCGCGAACAGAGGAGACGATAACGTCCTGCCTGTTCCTCAATTTGCAATGGAAGCGCTTCCTTGAACGCCCCGAGATCAAGCGCGGCGGATGCGAAGTAAATTCGTTCATCCTTCGTCGTATCTAAAGGTCGGCCTGAGCGGGCCCGTCCTCGGACAAAGGGATGAATACAGCGATAGGCCAACTCCGGAATTCGTACCGAGATCGCGGCGCTGGCAAACCTGACGGCATGCTGCCGGGGCACTCGCTTCTTGCTGAGTTCCAAGACCAGCGCACGGGCCTGATTGATATCCCCGCAGGTGATCTGGTCAAAGATCTCGTTGATGGCCTTCGCTGTCTTATCTGGAACCGAAATAGAATTCATTCTGCGCTAATTTTACGCGAGAAAACTTTGGCCAGCAATTCGTGGCAAATTTGTCAGTAGAAATCCCGACGCGATTCGTCTAGGTTCCTGGCAACAATCTCATGCCAATAACATTATAGGAGGGTGCATGAAAGCTCTTAATTTTCTAGGACTCATGATCGTGCTTAGTTTTACACTAGCAACCGGACACACTGAAGAAGGCCGACTTTCTCGCTGCTGGGTACTCATGGATCGACCAGCTGACAGCCTCGACCCTTATGTCGGCCACATTGTTCGTGTCGGGCCAGAGAAAAAAGGCATCGACGTACACACGAAGTATTTTCGCAGCAATTTATCCGACATCATGATCGACGGCGACTTATATGTAAGCATGCGGACCACCTGGAATGCACGTATGCAAAATCTATTTGGGAAATCCTCTTGCAAGGTAGAAATTGACGTAGTCGAAAAGGACGGCGGGTCGCTTAACAATGTCTTTCGCTCAGTAGGGGCGGCCACTACCCATGTTGGAGTGACCGGGAGAATGGCGTGCCGGTTTGCCGCAAAAAAGGCGCTTGACAAGATCTCGAATAAGACCATTCAAGGGCCTGGCCATGTAGAGATGATCTCACCCGCCCAGCGACGAATTGATTTATGCTGTTTTTCGCGGCTTAATATTTCGAATTATAATATAAGGATCTTTGACCAGAACAATTTCGTAAACAATTGCGTTCCCAGACACGAATAGGACTCGTTTATCGGATTGGCCAGCTAACTTGTTACCAAGTTCTGGAAAATCACCAAGTTTTAAAATTGAAGCTACGAGTTCATTTCGAACTATCTGTGCCTGTTCGAAGCTGAAATTCTTTACAACATGACTAAAAATTTTTTCTAGGCCTTTTTCAGCTTTTCTTGTGAAATAAACTTTCACTTCTTGAAACCGAATTTCTTATCAATACGTTTAAATACTTCTGATGCTTCTATTAGTTCCTCAAACTTGATAGGGCTTTGGAATTCCTGTAAAAATTCCTTCTCAAGAAGAATCGCATCATAGGCTTGGCGAGAAATAATTATGACCTCACCATTCTTTGTGGGTATTAAATGAGGCTCACCACCTGTCGCAATGTCCTCAAGGGTCTTGTATAAGTTGTCTCTAAGTTCTGTCTGTTTTGTAATTTTTGGAATTCCCATATAGGCATATTACGCTTTTCCGTACGTTTTGCAAGTAAAAACAAGAGGTGCACGTAAGTTTTCAAATAGCGAGCATTCAGTTAGCTGCCAGCAGGCATAAAACTAGGAGGTAACATATGCCCCGACTTTCAAAACTCACAACACATCAATTGAGGAGAATCTTATGAAAAAAATCGTATTACTTTTGTCTGTTGTCCTACTCACGTCTTGCGTTGAAAAAGTAAAGGGTACTTTTGAAGTAAAGACACCACTTAGCTTCAAAGGGAAAGATGGCAATATCACGCTAGCTAAGGGCGTACACTCTGCGGTACTAACAGTTAAGCAGAAAAAATATGCCAGTATTCTTGTTGGATACAATAGAAAAGTGCAATTTACTTTGCCAAAAGGCGTAAGATTGCCAACCAACTCTGGAGAACTCCGCTTGACTGCACAAGAAGTTGGGCAACCCTATGACCTAACGGCAACTGCTGAGACCGTCTATAGCAACTCAGGGCCAAGAACTACGATAGAATCATGCACCAGCACCGTTAGCCGACCTGTGTGTTCTTTTGATCCAGTATCTCAGCGCCGAGTTTGTCGTGAACAGACAATTAACGTCCGGGGACATCGGGAAGTGACTTTTGAGTATCATGGAGAAACCACAGAGTTTAACTTCACCTTACTTACGCCTGCTTCGACCGAAGTGGTTGGGAGCTTCAATGGATCTGATTATGATTCCAGACGCGTGGTGACAAACTATGGCCATTGCTATTTGCGATTGGACTAGAAACAGAGTTTTACATCTTCAAACATGTAAAAAACGAGGGCCCCACTAAGGGGCCTTTTATTTATCTTAAGAGGGTTTGATTTTTCCGCATAAAATCCTGAAACATTACAAAGTTTCCGCCGGGGCCTTATATGTGGAAAAATTAAACTCGCTTAAGATTGCCTTCATCTTTTTGATTTCGTAGACCAATACTCAGAACTTATGTTATCGAATCTCACATGATTCTGAAATCCTTAGGCTACAGGTCTGATTTAATCTTCACAAGGTTTGATGGTGAGTGTTTGGATTTAGAATCTTTTTTGGTGGTTAAAACGCCCTCCAATCCCTGTTATTTTTGGGGCAATTTTTTAATTTTTGCGCACCCTCCACAACTCGGTGATCTGGCAAAGTGGCGGCTTATATTTCAAGATCATTTTAAAGATCCAAGAACCTATCACGTCACCTTTGCCTGGGATTCACCGGAAGGCACTACGGGCGATATCTCCGAGTTTCTTGCCGATGGTTTTCGATTTGAAAAGGGTGTTGTATTAACAACTCAAAATGTCCGTGTTCCACCCAAATTTCATGCTTCATTAGCTGTAAGGCCTATTGAAGGTGACACCGAATGGGAGGAGTCGATCCAAATTCAATTGAGCTGCGCAAATGCCACCCTCTCAAAGCTTCAGTGGGAAAATTTTTATCGTTCCCAAATGGAACGCTATAAAAAAATGACAAAAGCAGGTCTCGGAACCTGGTTTGGCGGTTTCCTGGGTTCAAAGATGGTCGCAGGCCTCGGCATTTTCAAAGATGCAGACATCGGCCGATATCAAGTCGTAAGCACACATGCAGATTATCAGCGCCAAGGCGTATGTGGAGCGCTCGTGTATAAGACGGCACAATATGCATTTGATCAAATGGGGATTAAGACGCTGGTTATGGTGGCCGATGAAGAATATCATGCCGCAAAAATTTATGAATCTGTCGGATTCACCCCTACAGAAAAAATGCTTGGTGTTTGTTGGTGGGATAAAACTCACGAATGAAGCCAGAACGAGAGTTCCTCTAAAAAATACGAAAGGCCGTTTATGTCTTTTTATCCTTCATGAATGATCTCACCCGCCCAAAGTTCACTGAGAAATTGTTTAAAATAGAGGATGCGAATACCGTTCTCCAATTTTCGTGAATTCTGATCCATACAGACAAGGATAGCCTGCTTGGGATGATGCTCTTGCATGATCGCCTTGAGACCACTAAAGTGTTCATTGCGCACTTTATCTGTCGACTTAAACTCAAGCGCAACATTCATTTGGCCCACAACAAGATCAACTTCCAGACCCGAGGTCGTTTTCCAATATGAAAGTTTTTTGGATGAATGTTGATATGAAAGATAGGCCCTCACTTCATTGATGAGGAAAGTCTCAAAACTATTTCCAAACTCCTGTGTTCGCAACGAAATTGAATCAAGGCCTTTTAAATATCGAATGACGCCAAGATCAAAAAGATAAAACTTCGCTGTTTCGATTAGTTTTCTTGTTTTTACTTTACGCCACGGCCAGAGAGTAAACCCAAGAAGAGTGTCTTCTAGAATTTGGTAATACTCCCTCACCGTTTTTCCAGAAACGCCGCAATCCGCGCCGACGTTGGCATAATTAAGAAGTTCACCATTCATAAGAGCAGAAACTTCCAGGAAACGATGAAAGGAAGCAAGTTTTCTAATTTGAGATTCTTCCACAATTTCTTCTTGTAGATATTGTTCAATATAAGCTTTTAAAAATTTCTGTACATTTTTCGCTTGATAGTGCTGAGGAATAAGCCCCTTATTGATTGCCGTCATTATATTAAAGTTGGGAATCTCCCGAGATGTGAGTGGGTACAATTCATACTTAAAAGCTCTTCCTCCAAGCAGATTACTTGCCCCTCGCTTTAATTTCCTTGCGGAAGAACCGCAGAGAATGAACTGTGCTGTGGTGTTTTCCAGACACCAATGAATTTCATCAAGAAGTGCTGGCACCTTTTGGATTTCATCAATGACATAGAGCTTTTTCGGAAACTCCAGCACGATCTCTCGAAGTTTTGAAGGATGAATCTGAAACTCGGCACGAATATCTGTTTGAAGGAGATCGATATAGGTTGCTCTCGGAAACTTTTGATGAAGAAATGTTGTTTTGCCAACCTTTCTTGGCCCAAGCAGTAGTGCTGCTCGTGCTTCTTCAAAATCGAGAGTGAGAATTCTTTTATATGATGATAATCGGGATGTCATATCCTGATTATAAGCAAGATCCTTACCGAGGAACAAGTCTTTTCTTGAAGTATAATTGCTTAATTAGCATTACCCAAAGCATCTCCTCCTCCTCGCAACACGAGGACTTCGATCATTTCCTTGAACGCCGTTGATGGCCTTTGCTGTCTTATCTGAAACCACATTGGAATTCATTCTCTGCCAATTTTACGCTAGAAGACTTTTCTCTCTCCTTTGAGACGTAAAATCAGTAGCTTATAACCCTACCCAAATATAACGTATAATATTATACACAAAATAGTCGATAAAAGTGTATAATGGTGAACATTATGAAAACACATAAGAACCCCATATTCCCACAAGCGAAAAAGACTCTAGATGTATTTGGGGAGAATATTAAGCTGGCCCGGCTGCGCAGAAAGCTATCCATGGAACAGGTTGCTGAGCGAGCGGGCATTAGTAGATCGACCTTAATCAAAATTGAAAAAGGCGATGAGGGCGTATCGATGGGGAGTTATTTCCAAGTTCTTTTTGTGATGAGATTGCATGAAGACTTTCTCGTTGTTGCAAAGGACGATTTGCTTGGCAGAAAAATCCAAGATGCTGGCCTCGTTACAAAACAGCGTGCTCCAAAAAAATAATCGCTGAGGATGACATATGTCCAAAAAAGGTGAGCGAAAATTCATTTATGTTTACGCAGATTGGAAGAAATTAGCGGGCCCTACATTTATGGGCACGATGAGTGTCGATGTTGTCCGAGGCGCAGAAGTTTTTTCTTTTGATTACGATAAAGCATGGCTCGCGGCAGGCCATGGGCAACAGTTAGACCCGGAACTTCAGCTCTATGCGGGGCTTCAATTTTTAACTGAAGGGAAATCCAATTTTGGACTTTTTTTAGATTCTTGTCCCGATAGGTGGGGCCGGGTACTCATGGATCGCAGAGAGGCCATACTAGCAAAAGAGGAAAAACGAATTCCACGCAAGTTATTTGAAAGCGATTATTTGTTGGGAGTTTTTGATGGGCATAGGATGGGGGCCTTGCGCTATAAGCTAGATCCCAAGGGTGATTTTTTAAATAACAATCGAGATTTTACTTCACCACCTTGGGCATGCTTAAGAGAATTAGAGCAGGCCAGCTTAAAATTGGAAGAAGAAGGAATAGAAAATTCTAAAGAATATCTAAAATGGATCAATATGTTGATGTCTCCCGGCTCTTCTTTGGGAGGAGCAAGACCTAAAGCGAGTGTCATCGATGAAAGGGGAAATCTTTGGATGGCAAAATTTCCAAGTCGTAAAGATGACTCAGATATTGGTGGATGGGAAAAGGTTGCGCACCTAATGGCCTTGGATGCCGGAATTGAAATGTGTGAGTGCAAAGTGCAAAAGTTTAACAGTCCTCACCATACCTTTATGACAAAAAGGTTTGATCGAGAAACCGAAAACACAAGAATACATTTTGCTTCGTCCATGACTTGTTTGGGAAAAGTTGATGGTGCAGGTGCATCTACTGGCGAAAGCTATTTAGATATCGCCGCCTTTATTACGACGAATGGAAGTCAGGTTAACTCTGACCTTGAGGAACTTTGGCGAAGGATCGTTTTTAGTATTTGTATTTCCAATGTTGATGATCATTTAAGAAATCATGGTTTTCTTTTAACAGGAAAGGGATGGAAGTTATCTCCCGCTTATGACATTAATCCGGTACCAGATGGAGAGGGCCTCAAGCTCAATATCACCGAGACAGATAATTCTCAAAGTCTTGAGACGGCCAAATCGGTCATTGGATATTTTCGAATCAGTCCGGCAAGGGCCGAAAAAATAATCAAAGAAGTTATTAGTGCAGTTCTTAAATGGCGAGTGCATGCCAAGGCACTTGGAATTTCAGTGAGAGAGCAAGATCGAATGGCAAGAGCATTTAGGGTTGCAATCGAATAATGAGAGGAGAAATGACTCGAAACAAAGTTCAATCGAGGTCTTTTCCGCCCTACCCTTTGGCGCGCGAACTCACGGGCCATCCCCTCTTCTTTGAAGACACCAGGATTGTTCCGGAGGTCGTTTTTTACCCGGCGAAACAAGGTTCAGGACGATAAAACGGATTGGATATGGATACGCTGATCATTTTTAATAAACTGGTGCAGAGGCTCCCCTATTTTCTCGGATGGCCCACTCTTTGTGGATGGAATAACGCTAAAATTTGATTCAAGTCTAGCAAGCTTGGTAAAATCAGTAGGCCTTGACGAAATTGTAAAACCATCAAAAGTAAATTCAGGTCTGACAATTCAGGGACGGAGCATTGAAGTCAGCAGTCTATTTTAAAGACTCTTAAATAGAAACGGACCAACCTCGCATAGGGGAGAATGACGGTGAAAACAACGAAGAAGATCGGCCTGTTTCTTTTTACTCTGATGAGTTTGATCTATATAGGAGGATCAATGTCAGTGGCCCAAAATCAACCGCCCGTTAGGTATGTCGTTTTTCACAAACCAGGGCCTCAATGGCAACAGGGTGTTGATTTTCGCCAACAACCGGGCGTTCGGGATCACGTTCAACATTATATGAAGCTTTACCAAGATGGTAAATTAGCTTTAGGTGGACCTTTTTTGGACAATTCTGGAGGACTGATGGTCCCCGTAGAAGGAACCACACTTGAAGAAATCCAATCTTTTGCTGAAGTCGATCCTGCAGTCAAAAGTCGCGTGCTTGTCATAGAGATAAGGCCATGGATGATTGCAATGGAAAAGTGATCATCAACCACTAATAACCCGAGACTGCAGTAGGTCTAAGGGCCAAAAAGGATTACTATATCCAAAAAAGCTAGGAGAAAAGAAAATGCCGATTTTACATGTGAGAGGACTAGCTCAAAAATATCCCGAAAGAATTCAAACTGCTCTCAGTGAAACGTGCGTTGCCATCGCCACCCTTTATGGATGTAAACCAGAACATGTTTGGGCGACTTGGGAAGACCTCAAACCCGGCCATTATGTCGAGGGCCATAATCCTGCCTCAACGCAGCCAGAAGAGACTCATCCCCCCATCGCGCAACTTATTTGTTTTGAAGGTAGAACCTCGGAGGAAATCGAAAAATTACTCCAAACTGCGGCCAAAACCTTGAGTAGTGGGTTGGGTATTCCGGGAAATATTTTCATTATCTATACCGAGGCGAAATCCGGGCAAGTTATTGCCGGTGATGGTATACTCCGTAAAAAGTAGAAAACCCTCTGGAGAAAGGACAATGGAAAAACGTGAATTTCCCGCAACAATTCAAGCTCATCTTGTCGTACTTAGAAAACATCAGCTTGAGGTCGCCCCCACAATGTTCGATTACATTGAAAAAGATCGTGAGCGTCTAAGACAGTTCTTACCCTGGGTGGATTTCACCAAAACCCTTCAAGATGAAATCAACTATCTCAAAATGACACATGAAAAATGGGCCCAGTTTGAACTTTTTGATTATGGCATTTTTGATCGAGACACCGACACCTATCTAGGAAACGTGGGGGTTCACAGCATTGCATGGAACCATGAACGATGCGAGCTGGGCTATTGGATTCTGGGGGATTTTGAGGGCAAAGGTTTCATGTCCGATGCCGTGCGAGGACTGGAGAAGACCTGCTTTGAAATGGGTTTTAATCGCGTCGAAATTCGCTGCTCCTCACTGAATCAACGTTCGGCTTCAATCCCGAAGAGGCTTGGTTATCGCCTTGAAGGAGTCCTTTCTCAGGATTCTATCGAGATGGGGCGCTTCAGGGATACTTTGATTTTCGGCAAAACCAAATCCCCAGTCTGCCCAAGTCAACCAGCATAAACAACACTGGAAAGATTCATCACATTGAAATTTACGTCACCCACTTGGAAAAATCAGTGGATTTCTGGAATTAGTTTTTTATTAATCTTGGCCATCTTGAGTATTAATACTTGGACACTGGAAAAGCTGAAAACTCAGCGAAACCTATCTTGTCCTGGTTCAAGTCGAGGAAAAACTCAAGGATGTCACCTACTATCGTTGTCGTGTAGGGTGGCCTGACTGAATCTTTCCCTCGCCTTAAAAACATCATCCTCGGTCTGATGTGCCAAAAAGAGCGATAACCTTTCGGCATTGGCAAAGGCCTTCTGAACAATGTGGACTTCCCAAGCAATACTTAAAACAGGATTGGCAAACGGATTCTTTATCCAAAAAGTTGAATGTCATGGCACGTATCCTGATCATAACAATGCTCAAAAAAAGTATTTAAGAGAAATGTTTCCGCGCGTGATGGGCGTGGCAAAGCAAGCGCAGATTTTCCAGCGTGTGCGCCCCACCTTGGGCGTAGGGCACACGATGATGAATCTGCAAAAAATGCCGAGAGTAGCAACCGGGATGCTGGCAGCGTGCCTCTGCTCTGGCCCACAACGCTTTTTTGATCGCCGATGGAATGGCCCGGGTTTGACGTTTTATATGCGTCGACGCAGGTGATTTTACGGTTTCAAAGGATTTTTTTCGCTTCTCCAATTCCTGAGTGCAAAGAAATTCGATCAACTCCGGCAGCTGGTGCTTTTTTGTGTGAGAAAGCAGCGCCTGAAGTTCTTTCAATTTTTCCACCACGACGTCGTCAAGCACCAATGTCACTTTGGTTTGCGTTCTGGATACCTTGCGCTCTGAAGCATGCGCCGGCGCAGGTATAGAATCCGGAGCCAGCATTTTTTCCACATCGCGCTTGGGTTTATTGGCAATCTCCTCCAGCACTTGCCGCTGCTCGGACAAAGTGAGCTGCTGCTCCTTAAAATAAGTGTTCGCCATTCCCAGTACCGTCAAATTAAGCTCACCGCGGTCAAGTTTTTCTTCAATTTCAGGAAGTGTCGCTAACATGCGACAGGCAGAAATGCGCAGCCAGCTCTGGGTGTGCATTACGCGCTGTCGCTTACCAAAAAGTTTTTTCAAGAAATCCACGCCGAGAACCTTGCAAGCAAAATTTTTTTAAAAAATAAAATATTTAGCTTCGCTAGTCTTCGACCAAAAATGAAACGGCCAGGTAAACTCAACCTTAGAGCGTGTACTCCCAGGCCTCGTCTCTATGGATATTCACGGGGATCAACGAATATGTTAAAGACCCTGGCAAACGTTCAGTAATAAGGCGGCCATCGAACGGGAAGTGCTGGTTGACGACACCTGTCCCGTCTTCTAGGGACACTTCCAAATAAGATCTAAATACCTACAATTATTAACGCTAATTATTTAGAAAGGATTGTCGATAAGATTAGTCATAAATCTGATTCTGGATAGAGGATTTTCAAATGAAAATAGAGAATTTATTTATACTGATTCTGAGTTTGCTCATTCTGCCCACTTCTTTCGGACAAATTTATACAGATTGCAATACCTTCACTTATGCTGACGTGGATGAAATGTGCGGTTGGGTTTCAAACGGCGGTGCCACAGATGCTCGAAACTCTAGCAATCGAGGACGCAGATCCACTCAAGCGGAGTGGAACAGTTGCACCACAACGCTAAGAAATAGTCTTCATTGTCCCGATAATATACTGACTTTTCGTCCTGGTTCTGGGCCCGATGGTAGACTTTCTCCTGCCAATATTGTGGAGATCAAAGCCCAGGAGTGCGCAACCCAACTGGCAAGCTTTGCCGACCGAATCAGCGAATACGGAGAGTATGGGCCAACTCATGCGCAATGGAAAACATGTTTAAAATCAAAAGGTCTTCATGGGATATTGAATGAATATAAAAATTTACAATTTTTTAAAACATACAATGCTAAAAATAAAATTGTGCGCGCTAAGTTTTGTAAAGACATAAAAAAGAAATATAGATTATCAGCAGCCGCCCGCGCCGAGAGAGTTAGACTTAATACAGGTACGGAGGCCAAAGATCTTCAATTTTGCAAGGAGCTTGTTGCGACTGGCATTAGAATTATGTCGGATGATGATGAATATTCTTATCATTATCCTTTTGGCCAGTATGCCAAGGAACATCTATGCGCCTTTGACAGAGGTGAGAGACTGGAACTATGCGCACATATGTTTGAGAATTGGAATCCGACATCTTCGGAACAGACCGCTCTCACTTCTCAATGTAATAGATTTACTGAATGGGAGATTGCCAGTGGCGAAAATGTTTCTATTGGGTGCAGCAAGACGGTGCGAATCGGCGGAAAGACATGGCAGGAGTTTGCTACAAGTATCAGGGAAAAACAAAAGATCGCTTGTGACAAAAAGTTAAATCAGGCCATTTACGCTTTAATCATGACGGAATTTGAAGCACTCGCGCTTAACAGTGTAATGATCGACTTAAGCAATCCTGAAGGGATTTGGCAGGGTTTGAATTATGATTCAGTAGAAGAACGGTTTTATCCCCAAGTGAAATCAAAACTGTCATCAATAAAATCTAAAATTAAAGAATGGCTTCGATCTCATTCCACCTTTGAAGGTTGCAAGGCCTACGATTCGCTCAATATCCTTGCCATCATTAAACGTGATAGTTTTTCTGATTTTGTGGCCACCCATCGTTCTAGACCAATTCGGGTCGGGGACCATAATCGCGGAACCGGAACTCGGGACGATGCTTCCGCACCGGAAGTTGATTCTTCCGACGTGAGCACAGCGCCTCGCTAGAGAGACTATTTATACCCTTCGCTGTTTGGTTATCAAGTAGGCGGACAAGTCGCGACGCTGAGGCGTGCTTCCTGAACGTCGCAGGCATCGAGTCCGCAGGCCAATGCCTTGAGAATCTGTGATACCATCTATCTTTCAAAAATTTTATCGCTCACTTTCCGAACTTGATCATGCGATCATAATTTTAGGCCCGCGAACGATTGAAAGAAGCATTTGCCACTGAATGATCTAGAGCGAGGAAGAAATCCGTCGCCTGATTGAAACCTACAAATAAATTTTGCGAGCTAAAAGAACAGTTCGACCTCGCGACCTTTTAACTTTCCCCGAAAGGCATGGCCCTTTTCATCCCACGACAGTGCACCTGTTTCAAAAACGATTCCGGTTAGCTTCCCTTCGGCATTCATCCGAACGCCTTTAAAATCGCCCCAATGGGAAGAGAAATATTCCTGGTAATGGGCCATCATAAGATGCATGGCCACTCCCGCATTTTCTGCGCGTGCCGCCAGCTGCGGAATATTTTGCTCATCCATAATTTCCAGAAAATCTGTCTTGAATCGATTGGCCTGATCTCCCCAATCTATTTTGGGTCCTCCCAGACTAAGAGCGAGATAGATCCCTAACTCGCCATGATAAAACTTTTTCCCGGAGAGAATTAAGGAGTCTTTAATACCCTTTTTAATTAAATTGATCTTGCTCATGGCCTGTTTTTTGATCTTTGGGGTGGCGCTGGCCGAATCTTCACGGGACAGCAGATCTTCTACAAAAATATATTGCCAATTCTTCATCGGAAAAACTTGCTTAAATCCGTACTTCAGAATTTGCTCGCAGTCACACGAGTCTTCACTTTCCAAGGTAGGGCCTTGAGCAATCTTCTCTAAGACCTGTGGATCAAAGAGATTGATTTTCCTGGATGCCCCCTGGGCGACTGAGATCGACAAGAGCAAAAGCGCGGTAAGCGCGTAAAATTTTATTGCAATACTCACCCCACAACTCCCGGTCACATCTATATTCAAATTTGAGACCACTTTTATAATGCTCAAAGCTGATATATCGGTTCTGGAGGAAAAAAGTGTCGAATTTTATTACAGGTGTGATTATGAAATGACTGTCGGCAAAAGCGCCGCCTGGGCCAGCTCTTGAAAGGCCCCCGGCCGATTGGCCAAGACTGAAGGAGGGCCTTCCTCAACCACTCGACCATTCTTAAAAACCAGAATGCGATCACATTCGGACAAGGTGTTCAAACGATGGGCAATGAGTAAGCAGGTCCGTCCAATCATGACTTTGTGAACGGCACGATGAACCAGATGTTCCATTTCGGGGTCTACGTTTGCGGTGGCCTCATCCATAATTAAAATTGACGGTCCCAAAAGAAGAATACGGGTGATGGAAAGCAATTGCTTTTGTCCCACCGACAAATTATTGCCATTTTCTAAAATTTCAAAATCCAGTAGTGACCCTTTACATTTGATGGTCTGGGCAAGACCGGTCATCTCCATGGCGACAGTTAAATCTTCATCGTTAAAACGTTTTGAGAAGTCCAAATTCTCCCTTAAGGTTCCGTGAAAAATGATGACGTCTTGGCCGATATACCCGATTTGTGAGCGCAAAAAATCCCGCTGATATTCTTGAATGGGATGATCATCGATTAATAATTCACCGGCCTGAAATGGGTAAAGCCGTGCCAGTACTCCAACTGTGGTGGTTTTGCCCGAACCAGTTCGTCCCACGAAACCGATTTTCTCGCCTTTACGTATAGAAAACGAGACATCATCCAATGCTAATTGTTGTGAGCTGTAACTCATTTGCACATTCTTAAAATCAATTTTCCCTTCAAGCGGTCCTGACTGAATCTTGCCGTCGCCTTGAAAAACATCATCCTCGGTCTGATGTGCCAAAAAGAGCGATAACCTTTCGGCATTGGCAAAGGCCTTCTGAATAATGTGGACTTCCCAAGCAATAATTAAAACAGGATTGGCAAAACGTTCAGTGTAACGAATGATGGCCACAAAAAGCCCCACCGCCAAGCTATTCTCAATCACCATTTGCCCGCCAAACCAAACCAACGTCACCAGAGGAAAAGTACATAAAAAGGCCACAACAGGTCTGGTCCAGGCATAATACAAATTGGACTCCATCAAGGTTTTTTCCTGATCGTCAACTTTGCCCTTAAAGATTTTTTGACTCCAATCTTCAAGGCCCAAAGAACGAATCACTTCTATACCATTGATGAACTCGGACAATTGGGCATTGATCTGCCCCGAGTGTTTGGAAATTTTGCGATTGAGGGCACGGATATTATGTCTGGTGGCAAAAATAAAGATCACGGCAGGAATCATGGAGAGAACAATGATGGTGCCGATCTTCCAATTGCTGAAAAAAACTGCATAGGTTGCCGTCGTACCGACAAACACCGCATTGATAAGACGGCCGAGGCTAGCGGTAAAAAATTCTTCCAGTCCTTCCACATCATGCGTAAGCCTGGTGACGATTCGTCCTTGAGGCTGATGATCATAAAAACTCATCGGTAAATTGCAGAGATGTCCCAGCAACGCTTCACGGACATTGAGTAAAGTGTAGCTGGCATGACGGGCCAATAGCCGCCGCCCTTGCCAATGAACCAACATGGCGAGTCCCTCTAGTCCCAAGATCATCGCAATGGGATAGGCGGCCTTATCCCAGCTTTTCGGGATAAAGACTTCCTCCACCATAATGCCGATATAACGAGTGGACCAAATGGCCATGAGTGATGAAGCAAAAATAAACAGCAAGGCGACGGCCAAACCGGTCAGATGGCCACGGGAATAACGGAAAATAAAGAAAAGCGATCGAATATCAGAGAGACCTTTTAATCCCTTATGATCCTCTTGCTCATCTTCTTGCAGAAAATTGTTTGTTGCACCACTCATTCTTTTGAACCCATTTCTAAAATGCGATCACAGTACTTAAGGGTTGAGGCCCGATGGGCGGCCCATACTATGGTGACATTTTTCATTTCATGATCAATGTTTTTTAAAATTTTTTCTTCCGTTACCGTATCAACAGCACTTAAGCAGTCATCAAATAAAAGCACTGATGGTATACGCGCCAAAGCTCTCGCCAGGGTTAGGCGCTGTTTTTGCCCTCCGGAAAGATTGATCCCCCATTCACCGAGGGAAGTGTCCAGACCGTGTGGAAATTTGCGTACATCCTCAAGCAGTTCGGACATCTTGAGATAATGCCAAATTTCTTCATCCGACATGTCGCGATCAAGCTTCAAATTTTCCCGAATAGTTGAAGCGAAAAGAAAAGGACGTTGTGAAACATGTCCGATTTGTCGGCGCAATTCCAAGTGCCCAAATTGCTCAAAACCCTGACCGCGAAAAAGTACCTTTCCTTGGTAATTTCTTTCCAATCCCATCAAAATATTGATTAATGTGGTCTTACCAGTGGCAATGGGCCCGATTAATCCGAGTCGTCCCTGCTCTTTCAATTCAAAATTAAGATGCTTAAAAACTGGTTCCAGTCCTTCGCCATATTGAAAAGTGAGGTTTTGAACTGTAAAAACAGGTCCACCCGACTTACCAATAGGTGCCATAACCGCTTGAGTGCTTCCATCCAGCAGATATGTTTCCTTGGGTGCCTCATAGACTTCCATTATTCTTTCCAAACTGGAAATGCCTCGCTTCCATTCTGAAATAATAAAGCCCATTTCCATAAAAGGGTCTTGAATCAACGCCACCAACCCTTGCATGGCAATGAAATCTCCAATGCTGATACGGCCAAGAATGACGTAATAGGTGCCCACCAGAAAAAGCACGCCATAGGAAAGAAGCGTAGCGGTCCCCATTGCAGGAATGTAGCTTAAGCTAAACCCCAGTGTTTTGAGGCGTTCTCTGCGATAGTTTTCCCCTACTCCCAAAACATAGCGGGCCCAGTAGCCACCAGTTCGAGTCAAACGCTGGAGACGGACAGACGCAATCATCTGGGCCGCCAGATCATCCAAACGTGAGAGAATGTCTTGGGTGATATGATACTGAGCGCCTTCGAGATGACTTAAACGACGAACCACAAAGGGGATGAAAAAGAGAGAACAGACAGAAAAAAAGGCCAAACTGGGATTGATCATGACCATGGCACTTAAAGTTAGAATGCCAAGACAGAATAAATCCACCACCGCAACAAGAGTAAAACCAAAAAGAAGTTGGCCTTGCCCGACATCACTGCTGGCGATATTGATCATGTGTCCTTTAGTGTAAATGCGATCAATGGCATACTTGGGAAAATAACGGGCATTTTGCCATAAAAGACGGCGCATATGGGCCGCGGCCACATGAGTTTGCCTGGCCAGAGTAACACGCCATCCAAAACGGCCGACGGTAAGTAACACCCGGCCAAGAAAAAAAATCACGAAAAGACTTAAGAAAGTTTCCTCACGCATCCAGAAATCGGGAAATAAAATAATAGGTTTCCCAGTGAAAAAATCCAGGATCCAACCTAGTGATCTGGTCACTATCACCTGCATAAAATTAGTGACTAAAACTGTTATGGCACCGATGAGGTAGATCACACGTCGCTGCCACAAAAAATCACGCCAGAATTTCCATGCCAATTTATTTAACATATGGATGATTATGCCTCTAATGCACCTGCGAAGCCAGCCAGATACCAAATTCATTCAAGTAATCAGCGATCATGGGTAATTCTTGCGATGCCTTATGAATGGCAATCTGGATTCCTTCCGGGGAATAAACAGAATTTCTTAAGAACTGGTTAAGTCCCTCAACTAATTCCGGGTGAAGGGTATCGGAATAAATTTTGATCTCACGGATGATGCCTTTTTCGCAGTCGATATGCACGTCCATCCCACCCCAACTAAAACGCTCTTCCAAATGATGAGTAAACTTAGGAGTTTCACCAAAGCGCCAATTCCAATCCTTGAGTTCTTCATAATAACAATTCAAGGAATTTTGTTTTTTCAAATAGGCCACATCGAGATATTCAATGGGAGCTTCAGCTCCATGCACAGCAAAAAACTGCTTTATTATTTGCGCCGAAAGATCTTCATGATTGATTGTAGGACAGACATCCTTCAAATTCGTCACCCGTGATTTCACAGAGGTAATACCCTTCCCTTCTAATTTCTTTTTATCGGGATTTAAATAGTTACCCAAGCGACTTAAATTGGCGTTAATCAAGAGTGTGCCATGGTGAAAAGCACGATCCTTAGTTTCTTTAAAGGCACTTCCGGAAATTTTCTTTGGGCCCTCATGATCTTCAATCACAATATCATTGCGACCGCTGGCCTGGGCGTGGATATCAAAATATTTGAGTGATTCGATAATAATTCGATTGTTAACCGCCTTATCAAAGTCCTGTTTACTGGATAAAAAGGTAAAATTGGTGTTGCCCAAATCATGAAATACCGCCCCCCCACCGCTCTGTCGGCGAGCGAGATGAACCTTATCCTCCTGCATCTTTTGGGTATGGCATTCCACCCAGGGATTTTGAAAACGCCCGATCACCACGGTATCCTCGTTTCTCCATAGAAACAAAACTTTCTGTCGAGGATCTAAATCGCGAAAAATCCAATTCTCGGTTGCCAAGTTAAAAAAAGGATCATGGGTGGTGGAAATCATCACGCGGACGATTTGCTGTTGTTTCATGAAAAAGGCCCCTGCTATCTGTTAATAGGCCTTTTTCAAAGTCCTGTTAACGATCAATGCTAACTTTTGCTTGCAGCAGCTTACCACGGGCCTCGAGAGCAAAGCTAGGGAGACCTTCTTGGCCATTTGATATACCTGGCATGGCCACGGCCTTTTTGATATAGAAATCGACGTCTTTAAATAAGGTTGTTGTAGCGACACGTGCGTAAATCCCTTCAAACTCCAACAAGAGTGTTGGCACTGGGCGTCCACCCTTGATATAGCTCACGATGTTATCGCTTAAGGATTTATTAATTTGGTTTAACGACTTAATGGCAAAGAAGAAAAAGCGTACTTTTTTGCGGATGAAATCCTTAAGCCACTGATCGCTTTTGGCACCCACCAAATCAGAGAAGAAAATCTGGGATTTATTTTTAACCATGAGAAATTTAACTTGATTATTTCCAGTCGAGCCGGCAGTCAAAGATTCCAAGGGGATTCGAATGCCTTCCCGATTGATGGTGAAAATTTTGACATACTTGATTCCTTTTCGCTCACCAAAACGAATGCGTTCAATTTGCGCTAATAAGGCCTTAAACTCGGGGTCAAAAGGTTCACCTGATAATTGCTCTAGGCCTGAAACCAACGCCATAATATCTTTGTTGGCCACCTCATAGGAGCCTAGATCAGAGAGATAGCGAAGGACGTACATTCCGAGAGTCAGATCATCGGCCAGCGAGTAAGTATGCGTAAGGGCCTCACGCACCTTAAACATTCCTTCGGCCACTCGACGATAATCAGCATCGGTCATTTCATTTTTAATACTGAGCCCATCTTCGGTGGCGATGGCCGTGGCCCCTCCCCTTACCAAAGCGGTCGCAATAGTCGTCATATCCGCTTGCCCACTGATAGGTGCGAAGATTAAAGTCACAAAAAATATGAAATTGATGGCCAAGACCGTTCTCTTCATAGGACTCCCGCAAAATTTCAATTAGACACAAGACGTGCCAGGCGATTGTAGCAACAGAGACTCTAAAAAATAGGCCAGTGTGAATTTATTTCATGGGCAAAAAACGCATTTCATATTCGCCAGGCCGGTCTTCTTTCCCACAAAGGGCCACAAAGTGATAGAGGTTTTGAATGCTTACCGGATTAAGCGCCAGGCAGCGAGAAGAAAGACGGATACTAGTTTGCAAATTAGACTCAAGTCCTTGAGATGAGGCCGTCAACACATAAATCCTGCCGGCATTAAGCTGAGTGGCATCCACATAAAAGGCCGGCATCGCCTCCTCTCCCTGGCCGGCAACCACGGGATAAAACAATTCATTAAAAACCTGCCCCGGCAAGAAAGAAACACGATCAATGCCGTGGAGATGAGTTTTTTGCACGCCATCTTCCTTGACAATAACACCCAGATTGTTCTTGGTCTGATAGAAGAGATAAGAGCTATCACCTCTTCTGGCCCCCGCCAAAAGGCCTAAAATATGGTCGCGCTCAAAGGGATGTTGAAGAGAAAAACGCGCCAGGGCCTCACCATTTTGGCCATAGAAGGCGGCACTTCCCATGGTATCGTTTTGCATGGACACGTAACCTGTTCCGCCAAAAAACTGGGGTCCATCGCTATTTAAACGAGTTAAAGGGATGGAGAGCTGCCCGACACGAGGCAGGGATGCCATGGGGCCATCAGCGATTTTGGTGGAGAAATTGGCACCCAATTCCACCATGGCACGACGAATTTGCAGACCATCGCTCATTTCAAATTGGAGATAGGCCTTGCTGGCCATGAATAATGTTTTGGACTGATACAACGGTCCGACAATTAAAATTTTTTCTTGCCACTCCAGCTGGTAACGATCACTCAGCTCCTGCTGAAGTTTATAATTATCCACAATGCGAGTGAGCATGATTCCCTTTTCAAAATCAGGATAGAGATAATAAAAATGAGAAGCAGGAACATCTTCATCGCGGTTAAATGGATCAGGATTTTTGTCAAGTCGCGGAACCTTTCCTTGGGCCATGAAACCTAGGGACGCCACTGGGCCGAATTTAGTGTTGACGGGCAAAATGACCATATGGGCGGGATCAAAAACCGCCACTTCTGGTTCAAAGACCAGGGACGATTGAGCGCCGAACATGGGGCGCAGATTGCTATCGAGAAAGGTGTAAAGAAGATGGCGCTGACTTTCCTTTTGCACCAAAGAAACCAAGAGATAATCGTTCGTTCCGTCATAATTTAAATCAAGTTGATAAAAATTTAAGAGGCGTCCGACAATTGGATTCGCCGCTTGAATGGTTTTTATTGATGTGGGATTCGGGCGAAACAAAAAAAGTTCACTGCCATTAGGTGTGGTTTTTAGAGCGTAATACTCAGGAGAAACGCCGGCACGATAGAAATCCTGAACAGTGCGAAGTTGACTGGCATATCCCTTTTTCTGAGGTAATAGATAATTAATTCCACTCTTGGGGAGATCGAAGCGGACAACTTCATTTCCTTCAAAACCGCGTGCCAGCACAATTCTTTTTTGAAAAACCATTTGGCCCATGACAATACGCAGACGCATCTCGGATTTCACTTGAAGATTCGCGACATGTCCGGAAATCTGAATTGTTCTGGATTCTCCATGTTTCCAATCATTCAGGGAAAAGGATTCTTGTTCTAAAGACACACCCTCGGCCTGAACTTCCACTTTGATTTCCACACGGGATTGCTCAAGACCTAAATTTTGCAATGCGAGTGGAAATTTAAAAGATAAATCGGATAAATTAACTTCCAGCTCCTCGCCTTCCTTGAAATTAGGATAAATTAAAAAATCGCTGGCCCGCAAATCCAAATTGGCATGCACCAAACCAAAAAGTGTCTCATGCGTTTCATTGTTTTTTGAGGACCAGGACAGTAAAATGGCCTTGAGATCGTCAAGACTGGAGTCAGGAAAAATCCCCCGAAGCACGGCGCTCAAGCCGGAAATAAAAGGGGCCGCCTGACTTGTGCCATTCTTAATTTCATAACCAACGACACTAAAGAAGCTGGGGGTTAGTTTTTGCGGGTAAGTGGAAAGAATCTGATCACCCGGGGCCAGAACATCAACCGCCCCTCCATAGTTGGAAAACTCAGACAAACTTCCATCAACGGATTGGGCCCCCACACAAAGGACACCTTCATAGGCGCAAGGGAAAATCGGTGATTCTGAATGATTGTTACCGGCGGCGGCGACAATGAGTACATTTTTATTAAGCGCTTCCTTGACCGCCTCACGTAAATAATTTGTATCCAGTGATCGAGGCCATCCCAAGCTCAAGTTAATAACCTTGGCCCCCATTTTGGTGGCATACAAAATTCCCTTGGCCACGCGATCGGTAAATGATTCCGCCGAGGCGCCAGCGCCACTGCCATTGCTCTGGCCATGGGATACTTTAATCGGAAGGATTTTAATCTTTTGAGAAACTCCACGTCCCCCGATTAAGTTATCTCGTTGCATACTTAAAATGCCGGAGAGATGAGTACCATGGCCTTGGTCATCAAAAGGGCGTTGACCATCTTTGGCATTGTCCTTGGTAAAATCCCATCCGTGGCAATCACCGATGTAACCATTTTGATCGCGATCATCGGTTGGGCGAAAGCGCACGCGCCCCTCAGCATCACATTCGGCCATATTTCTAAAGATGGCATTCTTCAAATCGGGGTGTTCAATATCGACCCCACTATCGATCACCGCCACCATGACATCGCCGTGCATTTTATCTTCCAATGCGTTCAAGGTTTGCGGGCCGCCGATGTCGATACTGTCTGCACCATTAAGACGTCTGGAACGAATATCATCAATATCTGAAGTGGTGCTTTGACCCTGGTTGTGAATTCCCCATTGCCATTTATAGAGAGGATCGTTGGAATGACCTTGGGCATGGTTAGGAATAATAGAACTTAGACTGATGCCATAAACTGCCTCAATTTTCTGAACGTCGCGTCTTTTCTTCCACGAGGCCAATTCCTTTGCGCTGAATTTTCCTTGATAGAGGCGATCAAAATATGACGAGTGATAGGGCGTGAAACGGGTCAGTTGCTGACCCTTATAAGATGCTTTCTCTTTGAAAAGAACGACATAATCATGCCGTATTTCGGCATGCACCACTCCGGCCAAGCATACAAGCATAAGCATTATCGATTTCATAGCTTATCCATCATCCAATAAGCAAAGAATTCGGCATCAGTCATACCTATCTGGCCCTTCATATCGGCCAAGGGTCCCATGAATTTCCGATCGCCAAATTCACCCAGAGTGTGAGACAGAAGCGGGGTATCGCCGTTCTCATCGCCTTTTCTGAATCCTCGGATCTGTGAAGTAACGAAAAGATTTTGTTTTCCGCCAACACTCTCGGCGATTCCGTCAAAATATAAATCTTCTTCCAGATTAGCGGCAATCTTCACACCGTATTTTGCCAGCTTGGCAGGCCCACGGCGTTTAAGCCACTTGTTGTATTTTTTCTGCAATCGTTTCAGCTGCGAGAGTTCATCGCGAATTTGCTCTTCACGGGTATAGACATCGCGATAACTACCTGCTCCGATCGGGTCTCCCGGGAAGTAACTTCCTCCGTGCATGACACGATCACGGGCCTTGGCATGACGGCGATAAATGGCCAATAATTTTTTATCATCGACTCGACTCAATTCACCAATGGCCTTTTTATAAAAATAGATATTCAAGAAAAGCGAATACAGCTGAAGACTTTTGGTGGTACTCAAACTCTCCGGAGTATAGAGAGGAAAATTGTAATCTTGATTGAGATCGGCAATCAGCTTGAGTACTTTCTTTTTAGAAATGGTCCAGCCTTTCCAGAGATAGCTGATGGAAATAAATGGCTCACGAATTTCGCCTGTCTGGGAAGAGCTGTCATAATTGAGAATTTCACCCTCAAAATTAACTTCACGCGCCTTGGATTTACCCATAAAGGTATCGCCGGGATTCCCATTACTCACATCGGCCAGGGCAATTTGATTACCGACATACGTATTCATAAGACCATTGGCAATATCCAAGGTGAAGGCCAAGGGATTGCGTCCACTTCGGTGCCCGGAAAGCTGGCGATAGAAATATTTCTTGGCCCCCTGAGGATGGGTGACGGAAATCAAGTCGGTGGTGTTGAGTGTTTTATAGCGCCACAGAAGGAAGTTTATATCCACCCCGCCCTCACGGATTTTGTGCTCGATAGCAAAAGGTTTTCCGTAGTGCTCCAGCAAATCCATGTCATTATGAAACAGCAATGCACGCAGTGACTGGATATTACGTAAAATACTTTTATTTTCTGCCGGATTTGGATCGAGGTCGAGAGAATAGAATTTAGTTCTACCCACTCCCTTGTTGATCTTGGCCGAAATTGTGAGAATGGGGATAAAGGCCCTGACCCCTAATGAAATTCCGAATTGTCCTATATTGCCAAAATCGCGATAAATCTGAATGGTCTTCTCATCCCTGCGATGAATATGTAAACGCGACAAGATCATCTGTGAACCAAAGAAACGCGCTTGGGCGCTGATCAACTGGGATAGTCCAACCCCACCCCCAAAATTAAAGGAAGGGCCAATACTATCGGTGATGATAATGGACTCACCAACTTCAAAATCCTTGTAAAAATCGCCCATCAGTTCGCCAATTTTCACTTTGAGTTCTTCGTCACTAAGACCGGCCAAACGAACAGCATTCAAAGCGTCCAACTTTTTTGCCAGCTTTCTTTTATACATGGGAACAATGATGTTTTTGTAAGGCGTCTTCAGCGCCGCCTTAATGCTCTTGATCGGTCGCAAATGAGAATAACGCCTGGTAACCCGCCCTGTGACTTCACCACTGGCAACCCAGGGAGCGGTGGGGCCATCGAGTCCAATGTAGGCACCCAGTTCCAAAGAGACTCCGAAGCTATCGGCCAACTGGACCACATTATCTGTTCCCAAATAAGTGCCGGCGACAATATCTCTTGAGGCCATGAGGTCAATATCAAAAAGCGGTAAAACAAAAACGCCTACCGGAACCTCTTTATAAACTCCTGTCTTTAAAAATTCTTGAAAGGCCTTATCGAAAGTTTTGGCCTGATGCTCGGCCACCTCCATTTGCAAATCAGTATGGGGAACAACATATTCATTGAACGATCTCATCAGGTTTGAAAGAGCGTTGGAAATGAACTCGCTCTTGAAAAAATTGAAGACTTCCGTGCCACTCAAAGGCGCTTTTGGATCACCGTAAGAAAATCGCTCGGCATGTCCATCCCACCATTCACGGGTGAGCTTGCCTTTAACCAATTCCTTTCCTTCACTCAGATCGGACTTAAACTCCAGCGCCTTTTCGTTCAATCCCAAAAGACGCACTAATGAATTTCGCCGCGAGATAAATTTCTCAACCAAGATTTTCTCGACCGGCAGAGGCACTAATCCACTTCGCGCAATTTCCTCAAAATCAGAACGCCTCAGCTTGGCGATTTTACGCGCAATCCATTTGGCATCTTCAAACGCGGGAGAAAAATCCTCTCCGTCTTCATAATCGACTTTGAGTGAGCCGGAGAGAATACGTCCGACCTCAAAGGAAAAAAGATTGACCGATTCCGAGGGCGAAATCACCGCATAGGGAAGCAAGAGAGCATTTAAGACCCTTCGGCCTTTGATGACCTGTTCGGGAACCTGTCCCATCGCCAAATTATAAATCAGGTCCTCTCCCTCCATGACCAAGACATCTTGGAGAATAATTTCTTTTCCTTCGGCAGTTTGTTCTATCACCCAACGCTTCGGATCACCAAACGTCCCTTCGGCCAAATCATTAATGAAATTCTCCCGCTCAAAAGTAGAAGAGAAACGCACTGTCATTCTATGCAGATGTTTAACTGCTGGAACTTGATATCCCAATTTTTGCAGCAATGCTTTTCGAAAGAGCACTCCATGGGATTTCTTGCTGGCCAAGACGGTGAAGGTTTGTACCCGTCCGCCTTCGCCCTTTTTTACTGAAAAACGAAAATTTCCGGTCCGCGAGAGTACCACGCTCAGATAATCAACCTGATCACCCTCACGGATATCGACTTCATCGGCCACAGTTAAGGCATAGCTTCCATCGGCAGACCAAAGATCAGAATTTTGCGGTTCAAGTAGGGATAAATCCGCTCCTGATTGGCGTAAACTTATGGCCTCTTCCAAACCTAAAAGTTGTCCTTGTGAGATCAAATCAGTGGCAGGAAACCCTTTATTATCAAGGGGTATAAGCCCTGGCATATCCCGCAATACCGCCGCCGCCGCGATACCGATCGTGACATAAAGAATGGCAATAAATGTGGACGCATGTTTAAGACACACCATGAAGGCAGCAGTCTAACATGGAGGTCTGGCACCAGGGATGAAGTGTGAATATTCTACAGGGAAGAGAAGAGCTTACGCCTCACGAATAGTGAACTTCTCACGCCCGGCATCGACTGACTCTTTTAATTCTTTTCCTACTTTAAAAAAGGGCACTTTTTTTGGCGGTACTTTCACGATTTTACCGGTCTTGGGATTTCTGCCTTCATAGGCCTTGTAATTGCGGTTGGCAAAAGAGCCAAAGCCTCGAATTTCAATGCGATCATCGCCGTAAAGTGCTTTAATCATGGCATCGAAGGCAATGTTAATAATCGACTCGGCCTGTTTATGAGTGATATTGGCCTGCTTTTCCAAATCGGTAATCAAATCGGCCTTGGTCATACACGATCTCCTGAAAAAAAATGGTGAACTTTCCCTAATATTATCGGCAAATTGCCCTTCCACCTTAATCTTCTTGCTGGCACAATTTTGAGGCACCAGTAAAGCACTCTACATTCCCCTTAACAATCCCTATTTCATTGTTTTTATTACATTTTATCATATTTTACCATGAAACAGACATCCCACAATATAGGAGCAGTAAAATAGACTAGATAGGAAGAATAATTCAAGAATAGAGGCAAAAAAGTCGATGAGTCGGGAAATGAGTATGGGATTCAATTCATATACAGCGATCATACCTTCCCTATGGTGGCGAGGTAGATGGCCTTTGGCCCTTCTTCTATCCCTTGCGGTGATGGTGGGTTGTCAGGATGAAGCTGCTCGAAAAGGACATGCCAAAATCAAAGATTTTTCAGTCACCACTGAGGCGGCAGACCCTGGCAATTGCACCGATTATATCAATTCGGAACTAACTGAGTGTATTAAGGAATGTGCCTCTAATGAACGTCTTGCAACTCACGACGAAATAACCGCAATAATCAACTCACTGAAAACGACAAGCGGACTGAGCGCTGATGATGAAATAGAATTAGGCGAAATGATCTCCAAAAGTAAAGGCGTCTGTATTGAGGAAATCAAACGACCTGACAAAGCCGTTTTTGTTAAGAACGACTACTGTGCCTGCCAAAATACTACACCGCTCATTTTGAATAACTGCTTAGGTTACTGTAGTAGCAAAAGCACCAATGGCCAGAAGCTGCTCTTTGTGAACGTCAATCTCGACCCCGCTATCGAACTGAATTCCAGTTTGGGAACACTAAAAAACTGGTGCACCGTGGAAATCGGTGATGGAACTGTTCGACCAGCCTGTAAACTCGAGTTGCGAGACAGTTCAGGCACGATGCTTATAGACATTAAACCAGAATTTATTGGTAACAAGAACGTCACCATCGATATTCAGAGTGTTCCCAAAAACATTACCTATGTGGCACGCATTCTAGAAACTTCTTCTGGAGCATCTTCCGATGAATTTCAAATTCGCGTTTTCGATTATGTGCCCGCAAGTACTCCTCCCACAGGACCACTTAAAGTCATGCCGGCCAGTCAATATAGTTGTATTAATCGGGCAGGATCATCAAGTACCGATGGTTATAATTGGAACCAGGCGCTTCGAATGCATTTTTACTTTGCCGTCAATAAGTCTCCCCCCTCACTTCCTCCTTTAAGTAGTGGACAGACTTTCTGCCATGACATCAATATCTATGGATTAAATGACAGCCCCATCTATCCACGCTTGGAATTAGTTCCTCAACAATTCGCAACTTGGGACGAGTCCGACCCACGTTTTGTCGATACGGATGGCAATAGTAAAGAAGACGTCAACGATGAAATACAGAAACGTCTCTTGGATGAATATAATGTCACTCGCACGATCAGGGTATTTATGCTTTTGCGTTGGCCGAATGTGGCCCCTACGGGAAGCGGAGGAAGCACCGGCCCTCAGCCCAGTATTGGCTATGTTATGCAACCTTGGACGAGTGCGCTGACCGGACGGGCATTTTGCCCAACTCAAGAACATTACAACGGCACGGACCCACTCTTTAGAGTTATGAAAGAATTCATCGGCGTTGATACTGAAGGAGTCTATCTCGCCGAGCGCGAGCCCCTTGTGGTCGTGGCCAACGGTGGCGCTCTACAACAGGCACCTCAAGATGTCTTACTCGTGCGCGAAAATCTCTTACGTAAGATTTGGTTCTATTATGAAAATGGACAACATTTTATCCCCAATGATGTTACGGCGGGACAAAAAACCATCATGTTTTATTGGCCGCCCGATATCATCAATCCCTATGTTCGAAAATCCACTCAGTATATTTATACCGTAAAGGCCCCCAGTGATCTTGGCGGTCAGGCCGCATCCCAAGGCTCCGGATTGCAAACCTCTGTCAAACCCCCCGATAAACGCCTCGGGTGCATTCCTTCGCTCGGTCCGGCCCAGGATGATTTCTAGATGATTTCTAAAAGTGATTTTTATTAAGAATCTCGCAGGCCTTATTTCAACCGCTGCTAAAAAGAATTCCTAACCACATGCAAAAGGGGTGTAAGTTCTGCAGAAAACAGCACAAAAAATACCGCCAATCGCAGGCCTGTCATAAAGAGCGAACGCAAAAGACCGCTCTTCATTCCAGAAAAAATCGAGTCATCCTGCTTTTGTTTCAAACGTTTTAGAACAAATGAAATAATGAAGGTGACAAATACAAAAATGGCGTACTGAGTAAGCTTCCCTCTTTGATTAACAATTTTTGCCACTTGAGGAAGGGCAGACTCATCCCGGGCAACTCGTGCGATAAGATTAGGAATTTTGTTGGCAAAGGGAATCATATTCAACATGGGCATTTTCTGTTGAAAAATTAGCGTCACTTCGGCCTCACTTTGAGCGCGAAAAGGATGGAGCAAGCGATACACAATAAGCGAATAATCACCACTTTCTCCCGGAGCAGCTCCAGGTACTCCAGGAATATTCATTCCACTGGCCTGCATTTTCTTTAATAATTCTTCAGGGGAAACATGACCACTCCCAGACCCCATCAAACCTTGAAGTTTCTGCAAAGCGCTCACATCGATAGTCCCCTGAGCTTGTCCCTCATCCTCTTCCATGGCATTTTCATCACCGGGCAGGGCCTTTGTTTCAATTTTCTCCGGTCTGACAGTCACACCTTCTTTACGAAAATTCTTAAGCAAGTTTTCTAAATTTTTAGTCGGATTTTTATCGTCAGAGGTCTCGACCGCAGCAGGCGAAGGCATGGCGGTCGGTGCTGTTTTAATAGCATTGGGATCTTGAGCAAACTGGCGCAAAAATTCTTCGCGTTCTGATCCACTACTTGAACCAGAACCGGCCCCAAAACCAAATCCTGTGTCAGGAACACCGATGCCCAAGAAGACGCACAAAACCAGAAAATGGAATTTATTTGGCAAAACCAACATTTTGAGCGCCCACCTTTCGACTCTTCCATCGATCAAGCACCAGTGTGATGGGAGCGGCAACATAAATAGAGGAATAAGTTCCCACCACAATACCAACGGTCACGGCCAGGAAGAAATCTCGAATGGCAACACCACCAAAGAATAACATGGCAAAGCTGGTAAAAAGCGTGGTTCCTGAAGTTAAAATAGTACGAGAAAGTGTTTCATTCGTGGCATTGTTAATGTGGGTTTTCAAATCGTTGCCCGGATACATTTGTTCGTTCTCGCGCACCCGATCGTATACGATAACAGTATCGTTAACCGAGTAACCGATGACAGTGAGAAGAGCGGCGACAGTCTGGAGAGTAAATTCAATGCCGAAAACGGCATAGACGCCACACACAATCGAGGAATCATGAATCAAGGCCACAATTGCGCCTGGGGCATACTTAAAGTTAAAACGCAAACCAATGTAAATCATGATGGCAATTAAGGCCCAAGCTAAGGCCAGAAAACCGGAAAGACGCAGTTGTGACCCTGCCTTTGGCCCGACTAAATCCACTTTTCTAATTTGGACACCTGCATCTGAAAATTTAGTAGTTAAGGCCTTCTCCAAGCTTTCTTCAAGTTTGTTGAGATTTTCTTCTTTAGCAGGAATACGCAGCAGATATTCATAATCACTGTCCGCACCAATGGATTGTACCGAAGCCGAATCAATCCCTGCGCCACTCACAGCACTGCGGATATCAGCAACATTCACACTTTTTTGAAATTTGATTTGAATTTCAGCACCGCCTGAAAAATCAACCCCATATTTCAAGTGAGTAAAAACCAAGATGAGCGAAGCCAATACCGCCGCAACGGAAAACCATGAGGTGTAAGGAAACTTTCCGACGAAATCAAATTTGGTATTAGTTTTTATAAGTTCAAACATAAAAAATCCCTCGAACCTTTAAATTATATTTTATAAATTAAATACTTAAATCTTGCCCTTCGGTTTTGTTCAGATACAACTCAAACAAAATATTATTGATGAAGTAACTGGTGTAAACAGTGGCGGCGATACCTAAAAGCAATGTCACAGCAAAGCCACGCACTGGTCCGGTTCCGAAATTCAAAAGACAAATCCCGGCAAAAGCGGTGGTAATGTTGGCATCAATAATGGTCCAAAAGGCGTGACCAAAACCGTTTTCCACCGCTTTGTAATAACCCAGTCCTTTCCTGATTTCTTCTCTGATCCGCTCATAGATGATGATGTTACCATCCACCGCCATACCAACCGTCAAGGCGATACCGGCAATACCTGGCAGAGTCAAAGTTGCCTCAAGCCCCACTAAACCGGCCAAAATAAATAAGACGTTCACTACCAAGGTAGCAACGGCGATGATGCCACTCAAGCGGTAATAAACCATCACGAAGATGAAAACGATGGCGCAGCCAATGAGGGCAGCCACCCTTGCCTTCCCGATGGAATCCTGTCCGAGACTGGGACCGACTGAACGCTGTTCTTGAAAATCCAACTGTACGGGTAGAGCACCGGCCCTGAGCACTAAAGCGATATCGCGCGCCTGTTGCATGAGACTGTTAAAATTCCCTGACCCCAGAGTGATTTGGGCACGACCTCCGCCGATTTTAGTTTGAATGTTGGGAGCAGTATAAATATTGCCATCAAGCATGACGGCCATACGCTTACCTACGTTGCTGCCAGTGATCTCTTCAAACAACTTGGCGCCTAAGGATTTAAATTCGAGTGAAACGTAGGGTTCATTTTTTTGCTGGTCAATTTGCACGCCAGCATCTTGCAGCTCATCACCGGTCAAACGAGGAACAGCATCCACAAGCATCGGAACCAGCAGCGTTACCTCGTTGGTGGTCTTATTCACTTTGCGTTCAAAAGCGATCTCAAAATCTTTGGGCAAATCGGCCTTGAGCTTCTCGTTGACCGCAGCAACGTACTTACTCCAGCTCTCACCTTTTTTGTATTCCAGTCCCGAAGCTTTAACTTTCTCCAACCATTCTTGAATTTTGGCAGGGGGAATCTCATCATTTACGATCCTAAATTCCAGTTTGGCGGTCTTACCGATCAATTCCTTGGCGCGCTCAATATCTTTTACACCTGGTAAGGCCACCACAATACGATCTTTGCCTTGGGCCAATATTTCCGGTTCAGTCACACCAAACTCATCAATACGGTTACGAATGACTTCGATACTTTTGGTAACGGATTGCTCTTCCACTTGAGTGCGAATAACCTTGGTGAGGCCATAGAATAATTCAGTGCCTTTTTCCTCTGTCATCCTGATTATGGAAGGAAAGTAATCTTTAATCCGCTGCTTGGCCTTGTCTAGATCAGCGGCATTTTCAATCACAACAGAATACTGGGGATCATCGGGATCAGTGACTTTCAATTCTCCCATTCGGGCCTTGACCCCAAAATCATTTAAGGAGAAGGCCATCTTGCGGGCATAGCCGGTGATCTCGTCTTTATATACTTTTTTAAAATCGATTCCCAAAATCATATAGAGGCCACCTTGTAGATCCAGGCCTAAACTAATTTTGGATTTGATGGGAAACTTCGAACTCTCATCAAACTTGAAAACTGTCGGCACAATGGCCATGACTGAAATTACGGTTAGAAAAACAAATAACAAAAATCGGTACCACCAATTCGCCTTCATTGCTCACATCCCGCGCTTTGATTTTGATAAGTATTTGGTTAAACAGAGGAATTATAGAGCAAGGCCGCAGGGCCTTGCAAGGGAAACATCATTGATATCAAAATATCAAAGGCCAAATTAAGCTAGGAGCATCTGGATATCACACTAGCCATTGACTTCAGGTTTTTCTGCCGCGCTTACAACGGAAGTTTCTGCCATCTTGTCAAGAGTTGAGGTAGGCAGAACGGCGGTAAGCTTTACTTTCTGGGAGTCTTCCAACACCTTGCTGGGAGAATTATCTTTTAAATTATCCTTGAAATCGTCTTTGGCCTTTTGGAATTCTCTCAGTCCCTGTCCCAACCCTCGTGCCAGTTCAGGCAGTTTCTTGGGGCCTATAAAAATCAAGGCAATGACTCCCACTAAGATCATTTCACCAGCACCAAGACCAAACATATAATCTCCTTAAAAAAATCTTATTTTGCTTTCTTGTCCGCTTCCTTTTTCGTTTTGGAAGGTTCATCCTCTAACACTTTTGTGGATTTACCAGCGATGTGGCCGCGAAGAACTTTCAGTTTCACACCGGCATCCACTTCTAAAGTCACAATTTTATCGCTGAGCCCAGCAATCGTGCCAAGCAGACCGGATTTGGTGAAAACCTCATCTCCCTTGGCCAAAGCATTCAACATGGACTGCTCTTCTTGCATTCTCTTTTTCTGCGGCCTGATCATAAGGAAATAAAAAATAAAGAAAACAACAATGAAGGGCAAGAAGCTAAAAAGCGGATTCTGGGCCGGTGCGGCCGCAGCTGCTCCCTCGGCATAGGCAGAGTTAATCACAACATTACTTAACCATTCAAAAATACTTGGAATTAAACGCTCTAACATGATAAATCCTTCTAAAAATTCGGTTATATTAAAGAGTGCAGATGTAAGACTTATAGAACTCCTGGCAATAATCGTCAAATCGCTTTTCCATAATACTGCTGCGAATTTCTCGCATCATTTGTAGATAGAAATGAATATTGTGGTATGTCAAAAGGGTTCCCGCCGTGTACTCATTGACCATATAGAGATGTCGGATATAAGAGCGGGAGTGGGTGCCACAAACTTGACAGCGACACATTGGATCAAGGGGGCGCTTATCCTCTTTGTATTCTCCCCGTTTAATCGAGAGCGGTCCTGCGTGTGTGATGGCCTGTCCATTCCTGGCGTTCCTGGTGGGAAGTACACAATCAAACATGTCCAATCCGGCCCTCACCCCTTGAATAATGTCGAGAGGAGTCCCCACACCCATCAAATAACGCGGTCGATCTTTGGGCATATGCTCCACAAAGTTATCTAAGAAATCCACCATTTCTTGATTTTTTTCGCCCACTGAAAGACCGCCCAAGGCAAAACCAGCAAACGGTAACTTAAGCAAGGCCTGCATACAATGATGACGGAGGTTGAGGTCCAGGCCGCCTTGAATGATTCCGAAAAGGGCCTGATAGGGCCTCAATTTTATTTCGCAGCATCGATTGGCCCATAAAAGAGTGCGTTCGACCGCTGTTTTTAAGGCCTCAGGTGTACTCGGAAGAGGGGGACATTGATCAAAGGCCATGACGATGTCGCTGCCTAAGGCCCGCTGGATTTCCATCGATCTTTCGGGTGTGATCATATGAAAACTGCCGTCTATATGGCTTTGAAATTTGACCCCTTCATCGTTAATTTTGTTTAACTCTGAGAGAGAAAAAATCTGAAATCCTCCCGAATCCGTCAAAATGGCCCTGGGCCAGGCCATGAAACCATGCAGACCGTCACCGACTCGCTCGATCAATTCATGCCCGGGCCGAAGATAGAGATGATAGGTGTTACCCAAAATGATGGCAGGATCGAGTTCCAAAAGTTGTTGTTGCGTTAAGGTCTTGACCGTGGCACGGGTCCCCACAGGCATGAAAACCGGTGTTTGAATATTTCCGTGGGCGGTGGCAATTTCCCCCGCCCGGGCCTTGCCATCTTGGCCTTCAAGTTTGAAATTGAAACAGTCATTTTGCATACGATAATCCTGTCACCAACATAGCATCACCGTAACTAAAAAAGCGATAACGCTGCCCGATCGCCTCCTGATAAAGCGAAAGAATCTTTTCCCGCCCCACTAAAGCACTCACTAACATGAGAAGCGTGCTCTGGGGCAGATGAAAGTTAGTAATCAGACCATTAATAGAACAAATGGGTTGACCGGGATAGAGAAAAATTTTTGTCGCATAACTTTTGTCAGGCATAAACAGCGGGGAACGATGAGCACTCTCCAATGCTCGCAAGGAAGTTGTACCTACAGCAATAATAGGTGTTCCATTGGCCCGTGCCAGTTGGATTTTATTCCAAGAATCCTGCGCAATAAAAAAACTCTCTGAATGCATTTTGTGTTCCTGAATATTATCACTGGTGACCGGGCGAAAAGTTCCCGGGCCCACATGCAAAGTGACAAAGGCCTGCTGGTGCCCCTGAAGCCGTAACTCCTCTAATCCCGCGGCGGTAAAGTGCAGGCCAGCGGTAGGGGCCGCAGTGGCACCCAGATGTTGGGCGTAAACTGTTTGATAGTCATCGCGATCCTGGCCATCACTGATCCCCCCTCGGATGTAGGGAGGGATGGGAACTTGACCTTGACTCTGGAGAAAGGGGGTAATTTCAACGCCGTCAAAATTGACCAGATAAGTTTCATTTTCACTGCGTTTGACAATCGTGACCAAAAGTTCGCAATTTGGGCCAAATAAAAATTGATCGCCGGGATCTTTGCGGCCGTTAGAGCCCATCAAGCATTCATACAGACCTTCGCTATCGGGTACGAGATTTAGCACAAAAAGTTCGGCCTGGCCTCCGCTCTTCTTCTTGCCCTGCAAGCGGCAAGGGAACACCTTGGTATTGTTAAAAACCAATAAGCATTTGGCGGGAAGATGATGACTCAATTGATGAAAATAGGTGTGAGTGGACTGCTGTGTGGTCGAATCATAGACCAGCAAACGGGCCTGATCGCGCTGGCCTAGCGGTCGCTTAGCCACTAAATCCGGCGGTAGCTGATAGGCATATGATTTGAGTTGTAAATCTTGCATGGAATGGCCTTTATAAATCAAGAATTCTTGCAAGTCATCCCAGTTTGGCGATAATGGAGAGATGAAGTTTGTCGGTTTTATTCTTTTTTTGCTTATCTCGCCGAATCTAAACGGCCAAACTCCCTCCGAGGAAGAGTTGCCTGGACTGCTGAAAAGCGAATTACAGGAATTAGTTGAGCAGGCCAAAATCGTCGAGATTAGTCTTCCCGAAGAATCTCCCCCGGCCCCGGAAGCCACCCCAACAACCATAGAAACCGTTGCACAGGCAGAACCTGAGGATAGCGCCCAAGTGGAAGAGACCATCGCTACCCAGGCGGCGGCACCCGTCCGAAAGGAAACTCAAGGCAATGAAATTATGGATGAGACACCCAAGCGTTTATCCCGCAGCAGGGGCGAGATAATAGAAAATCGGCAGGAAAGCGCTCCTGCTGAAATACCACCACAAGTGACTCCGGCCCGTATTCGGCAGCGTGGGCGCTAGTGTGCACCTTCTCAAACGGCCTGATAGATTTTTATCCGATACATCTGAACACATTCGCGGTTGATTAAATCCCGATACTGATTGGTGACATCCTGAAAACCGTCCATATCAGGTTCCAAGACATTCAAATAATAACGCACAGAAATCAATCCTCCGGTGCGCATGGATGGGCGAATTTTACTCAAAAAGTTTTTCTCAAGTTCGCCCCTAAAATAAGATGGAACGTCGCTCATGGAGAGAAAATCCACACCACTTGGACCAAGTTGTTGGGTGATCGTGGCCAGCCCCCCCAAGATGTCTTGGTTAATATAAACCAGATCACGTTCCAGATTTTGCATTCGTGGTTTCATCTCATTAAAACTCAGCGCACGAACTTCGAGAGGATTGCCGTCCTCGTGATTGATTTTGCCAAAAAAACAGAGATTGACAAAGAAAGATCGGCGCGCCAGTTGCTGGGTGAAAAGACGTTCAAAAGCATCGAAATAAAATTGGAAGTAACTCTCCGTGAGGGACTTTTTGACAAAATCACCCTTGTAGAGAAGGGCATTAAACACTGATTTATTTCCCAAGAGAAAAAGCACAGTTTTCCACTGCGCCATGGGAAATTCATGTTGATAATAGGCCTTCTGATCTTCCATCGAATGAAAGGATAAAATATGGCCGTACTCACGGCCCATCATCAAGCGCAGACCTTTCGACAATATTTGGAAAGTCCGTTCCCACTTGCCCGAATAGAGTATGGAGGCATAGTTAATGGGGCCGAATAGTTCATGGAAATAGTTGCGGGTTTGTTGAGACAAAGGGAGTTCATTTAACATGGCCTTGCGATAATGGCCGTAATCGTATTCTCCAAAAGGAGGGTATCCCCAAAATTTCAAAAAAGAGTAATGATCAAGGCCTTGATAGGTGCGGGCACGCAATTCCGTCAGGGCCAACTGCTCTTTACTGACATCCACAGCAAAAAGTTTATCGGAGAAGGCCAAGAGAGGCAGCGAGCGTCCGCCACTTCCGGCAATGGCCACAGCGACTTTTGGCCTGTGCTGCCGGCAGATTTCGTACTCCAAAGTGGTATCTTCGTTACCAAGGGAATAATTGATTCCACGGAAATACTGGTTCGACATATAAAGACCCTATGTCTTTATTGTATCAGGTTTTTTTTGAAAGTGCCTCAACTGCATGGCCGCGACAAAGTTCAAATTCCTCATCCGAAATAATGCCTTGGTGGCCCATAATATGCGAAAGACGAACACCATGCTCACGCGCCAGGCGATCTATCTCGATAACTTTCTCATAATTAATATTGCGCGATAGAGTAAAGGACTCAAGTTTTCCTTCCATGGCCAGGAGGGCGGTCTCGGCCAAACAGGCATAGACTACATTGCCATGCAGTCCAAGGTTGACAGTGATTTTCACCGCTCCGGGCAATTCCACTTCCCCACTGGCAATCACCATCACATCGGGACGTTTCAGGGCCTCTTCCTCGCTAATGTCGAAGGGGCGGCTAACATCACAAATCACACAACCTGGTCTTACCTTTTCAATCTCCAAGATTTTTTCACCCCGGCTACTGGTGGTGGTTATAACTAAATGACATTCATTCAAATATGGGCCGGGATCGGTGGCCACCTGAATATCGCAGTGAGGAGCAAGCTGGGCAATTTCACCCTTTAACTCCAAAAGCTTATAGGCCCTGGGAGCAACCAAAATAATCTTTTTCCATTTTTGCGCTAGCAATTTTGCCGAAACGGCACCAATGCTTCCGGTAGCACCAACCACCATGCACACCCCTTGCATGATATCATTTTTTTCTACCACCATACCCATTTTGAATACCGCCACCTTGGCGGCCCAAAGGGTGGAAGCAGCGGAGAGCGAATTTCCGGTAGTCACGGGAATGGGTGAGCGACGTGCCACTGTAACGCCAGCATCACCTACTATTTTAGTATATGCGCCCAGACCAATGATTCCCGCCCCGGCCTGGGAAGCCAACTCGGCCAGTCTCACTAAACGTCGATAAACCACTTCGGGGTCTTTTTCCATAATCTTACGTGGTGTTTCTGTGGCCGAGTAAATTAAACCTTCGACCTCTTTTCCATTTTTCTCACTTTTCACTCCATGAATGCGACCATAAAAGATTCCCGGCAACATGGAAATGATCTCTTCCGCGGTATTTTCCAAAGGCTCCAACACTTGGGGAAAGTTTTTTGTGAACCATTTTAATTTGGGATGATAAAAGAGATGTTTTTTATTCAATGGATGGATGATAAATGCGAATTTAGTTTTCTCTGAGTCCTTTTTGCTATTGAGTTCGAGCAATTCCGGGCCTAAATGGAGACGCTGAATCCAGCCGAGAAGATCATTTTCATCGAGATGAGCAGTACCGGGAGATTTGGCCTGCAACAACGCCTCAAAGATAGCGTAGTTGATAAAGGGACCAACATCAAGATGAGGTAAGCAGGTGACAACCTTGGCCACCCCGTGGGCACGCAGCTTCGCCTCAAATTCGGGAGTGGCAAAATCCACGATTAATATCTTATCCTTCAGATGATCCAAATCCATCAGATTAACGGTATTCATGGCACCGACAAAAATATCGCTATTTAAAAATTTCTTCAGCGCGCTTGGATAATGTTTTCGCAGAGAAAAATCCGCCACCTGAGAACGCTTTAATTTCATCTTACGAAAAAGATTACCCCCAACTTTCACAAACAAATTCAATTGCTCGGAAGAAGTAAGAACAAAAGGCAAGCGTAAAAAATAAAAAGGATCGGCCATGAGGATTTGGTTTTGAAATTCTTCCAATACTTCCAACAAATTGACTTGAAAAGAGGCCGAATAAATGCCGATGCGTTTCTTGCTCAGAATGAGTTGATTTTTGAGCACAAACTGTCGCATGGCCCAAGGTAGATACACATCTTTCAACATCTGGCCGTCAACGATTAAGCTTTCCTTGGCATAATGCTTAAGCTCCAGAGAAACCGGATGAATAAATTCCCCTCCCTTGAATTTAATAACCGGAGGGAGACCGCTTAAGGCGATGGCATCAACATGGCCGTCATATTGTTCAATTAAACGCTTGGTCAATTCTACATCAAAATTGGTTCCATACTGGGTAAGACGGATTTTCTCTCCTTGAAATTCAATCACATCGTCAAAATAGGGATGGGTCAATGTGAAAGCGAGGGATAATATATGCCTCATTTGTTCCCCCATCTCTTGAAAGCGCCAGCAAAAAATATTTTTTTAAAATCGTGATAGTCCAAATCCTGAAACTGAGGAAAATCCTGCTCGAACTGGGCCCGCTGCCAAGCTGTTTTGGAGTAGACATAGGTGGAAAATTCTGGCGGTAAGCCGACTTGTTTCATGCATAGCTCATTTAAGGCATTTCGCGGAATGGCCAATAAAGGACGTTTGAGATCGAAAGTTTCAAGCGCATCATGCAAAAATTCTTCCATGGTGGGTATGCGACGGGGAATGACATGATAGGTTTTTGATCGCCCGACCTCACAAACATTCAGTATTCCATGGGACAAAACTTCCGACACCCAATCCACGGGCGCAAGGGGAAAAAGACTTTTTTTGGCAAAAGGTAGTGCCAGAAAGGGTGTATGCTTTATAATCGAAGAAAGCATGGATAATTTTGATAAAAATTCCAAAAAATAATATGGACCATTTTTTTCTTTAAAGGCCCCGGATTGTCTATCACCAACCAGAATGCCCAAGCGATATAAACGCGTTTTTATCTGAGGCGCCAGGGCCTGACTGGAAATCAGTTTCTCAATCAACAGTTCTGCTTCAAATTTAGTTTTGCCATAGGCATCGTGAAAACGCTGGCCTTTGTTCAACTCATCTTCCAGAAAAGGCCCATGATATTCACCGACGACCGCAATGGAGCTGGCGTAATGGATGGCCTGGAGATGAGGGCACTGTCGTGCCAAAAAGAGTAAATTCTGCGTCCCAACCACGTTATTGATAAAACATTCGGGATAACTCCCGCTTAAATTGTAATAGGCCGCCAGATGAACGATGGTGGAAATTTGTGAAAGGATTTGTTTATCAGTATCCCGTAAAAAAACTTGAGGCAGAGTGATATCACCGCGCACAATGGAAACTTTTGATCGCCCACGATGTAAAAACAAAGCACGATTAGCGCTCTGGGGGCGCACCAAAAGATGGATTTTTTCAATCCCTGGTGCACGCTCAAGCCAAGGGATAAGAGATTCACCTAAAAAGCCTGTGCCGCCTGTTAATAGAATGTGCATATTGGAATCCCTGCCTAGGATAATCCAAAATTTTGTGGCAGGGGAAGATCGGCATTTTTTGAACAACGAGTAAACACTTTCAAGGAATCTTTGACCACTTCCACTTCCCATTTAGGTCCCTGGCCTAAAATTTCTCCGTCACCAAAGAAAATACTTTTCTCAGACTCTAGCGATTCAATTTCAATCTTATCAGTTTCGAAGGTAATAAAATGCGGATCATTCTCGGGGAAATGTCCCATACTCACCTTTATCACACAGTTAATCAACTGAGCTCGATTCTGATGAGTCACCAAAATAACATTAAATCGGCCATCATTATTGGCGGTAAACGGCGCCAATTCAAATTTACCTGCTACGGTTGATTGGTTATTCACAAAGAGGGCCGCGACATCAAATACTCCAGATAATTCCTTGCTGGTAACTTTGATTCTATGACGATCGAGATGCAACGAAAGTAATTCTTGGGCCACAAAAAGCGAATAGATCTTACTGCCGGATAAATTCATGACCTTTTTAAATAGCGGATAGGCGGCACGCAAACGATTAATTTTCTGCGCCACCTTTCCTCCAAAACCAATACCGCCATTGGTGGCCATGAAACGGCCATTGATTTTGATCAAATCAATTTTTTTAAATTCCTTGTTCCTGATACTTTGCAAAACATTTTGTAAGGATTGATGATTGCCAAGTTCATGCGCTAAATCGTTGGCGGTGCCCCCGGGTACTACCAAAAGTCCAATCTCTGTTCCTGCAATCTTTTGAATAATGGTATTGGCGGTTCCATCACCGCCGACCGAAACGATGGCATCCACCTTCGCATCAATGTCCCTTTCCAGACATTGATCAAGGTCCTCAAAGTCTTGGGGTTGCTTAAATTGCAAATTGCTTCGAAACAGAATCGATTCAATCTTATGCTTCAAATCATGACTGGCATGTGAGGCATTTTGGTTTATATAAACGCTAATAGTTTGCATGAGTTTTTTGGCCTTTTTGGCATAGTAATGGAAGCCGGCATGAGAGGCCTTTCTTTTCTTAAACCCGTGTAAATTCTACTATCCCCATGGTTTAATTAAGGAGCGATTCTTAGAATACGCCACCTCTTCAAGGGATTTAATTTATGCGAGCGCTGTTGGCCACCAGCCAGATTACTTATGTCCCAGGCAATTATGCCCCACTTTTTAAGCAGTTACTGCCTCTTCAGGCCCATCAGATCAAAGGCATTATTTTGCTCCAAAACCTCAGTCCTCAAATCTTAATCAAGGCCTTAGGCCTCTATGCCATGGGGGCAAGAAAAACAGGTTTGGGATTCCTTCAGAATATTGTACGGCTCATGCTCAATTGGGACCCCCGTGAAGTGCTGGCGCGGCAATTTAATGTTCCGGTTTTTAAGTTTGAGAGTATGAATTCGCCTGAGGCCATCAAACTTGTGAAAGACTTAGACATTGATTTAGTCGTAAACATGCGCACCCGTTGTATTTATAAGTCACCAATTTTAGCAGCTCCGCGACTCGGTTGTATCAATATCCACCACGGACTGTTACCTGATTATCGCGGAACACTTTGTGACCTTTATGCTTTGTCCGAAGGCCGGCCGGCAGGTTTTAGCATCCATCACATGGTGGAAAAAGTTGATGCGGGCGTTTTATACAAGCGTTGTGAAGTTGGTCATGGAGACAAAAACTATCAAGAATATCTAAAACGTTCGGCCCAGATTGAGGCCCAAGCTTTAAGCGAAATATTTTCTTACATAGAAAAAGAAGGTCGCTTACCAGAACCACTTGCATTTAACAGCGCGACCCCGCACCATTATTCTAAAACTCCCAATCATAAACAAATTCGTGCAATGATCGACCAAGGATTAATTTTATGAAAAAGCCGACTGTTATCGCCCATCATGGTTCTCCCGGACATCCCTCAGATTTTAAAGCTGTCAGCGAAAATTTATTCCCACAAATGGAATGGAAAACTATCGATCGCTATGCCAACCCCTATCAGACAGTGACAGATGTGCTGGATGGAAAGACGGAAAATATCATTATCATCGGTTATAGCTTCGGCTGCACTCGAGCGATTCAAGATGCCACATTGCTTTTGAAAAATAATATTCGTCCCAGTGCCGTCATTCTTGTTTCCCCTTATCTCTTTATCAAAAATTCACCCAGCTCAATGACTCGCTTTGCCTTGAATTTACCTGTCCTGTCCGATGTTTTGCTTAAGAATAAAGGCGAGAAAGCGATTGAAAATATGCTGGAAACCTCCAGTTATCCCAAACCCGTTCCGGGCAGTTACCGCGCCCAAAAAGGAATCTATACCAACGCCAATGTCCTTCGCCAATCCGTGCTTGAAAAAGAGCATGATACGCTTGATTTCAAACCGTTGAAGGAAAGTGCTGTCCCCGTCACTATCATCTATGGATCACAAGATAAGACATCCAATCGCCAGGAACAAATCACTCCGATTCAAAATCTTTTAGGTGGCGAACTGGTGGAAATTGCCGATGGCGGACACGCCCTCTTATGGACTCACGCTCATCAGGTTGAGGGACTGATCCGAGATACTGTGCTCAAGGCCACAGGCAAAATCGGCTATTACCCGGGTGAATCCGAAGAGAACAATGTTTTCACTTTTTTGAAAGGCCATCTCAAGAATTTTCCCACTAGAAAAATCCTGACCTGGGTAGACCTTGAGGTCTTAAAAAATTGGGATTTTAATTTAAATACTCCACTCCCCCACCGCTCCGTCTCGGTGCAAGAACTCAATCACCTGATTGGCGTCGTAGGCACAGGATTAAGCAAACTGGGGATTCAAAAAGGCGATCGTGTCATTGTCTTCATTCCCATGAGCCTCTACCTCTATACCACCATGTTCGCTCTACAAAAAATCGGTGCCATTCCGGTTTTTCTCGATTCATGGGCACGCCGCGATCAATTGGGAATCTCAGCAGAACAGGCCTCGCCCAAGGCAATCGTTTCGGTGGAGCGTGCCTTTGTTTACTTAGGAGAAGTGCCCGAGATCAGAAAAATTCCACTCAAAGTTGTCGCCGGGCCGGCGCAAGGAAATTATTCGGCGCGCTTAGAAGAACTGATGCAGGAAAAAAGTTATTGCCCCGTGGCCGCTGTGGAAAAGGAGCATACTGCCTTGATCACCTTTACCACCGGAAGTTCCGGAACACCGAAGGGTGCTGATCGAACCCACCGTTTTCTGGCCGCCCAACATTATGCGCTTAATCGTCATCTTCCCTATGTGGAAGGAGACGTCGACCTCCCTGTTTTTCCCATTTTTTCATTGAACAATTTGGCCGCCGGCGTGAATACCGTTATTCCGGCGATTGATGTAGGAACACCATCCGACCGTGATTCGCTTATTTTGATGGCCCAGATGAAATCACAAAAAGTCACTTGCGTGACACTTTCACCCGGTCTGCTCAATGGACTTTCAAAATACTGCCTGGAAAATAATTATACACTGCCTGAATTGCGCAGAATTATCACCGGCGGCGCTCCAGTATCTCGTGATGATACCAAGCGTATTAAGGCAGTCTGCCCCAATGCCGAAATTCTCATTTTGTATGGTTCAACTGAAGTTGAACCAATGGGCCATATTGAAGCTAAAGAAATGCTCAACCTCAAAACCCGCGCCGATGAAGATGCGGAATGGGTGGATGAGGGAGTGAACGTCGGCCACATGGATGAGGGATTGCAAACTAAATTCATTAAAATTACCAAAGAAAGCATCACTATCGCACGCCATGAAGATTGGAAAAAATATGAAGTCGTTCATGGTGAGGTGGGTGAAATTATTGTTGCCGGCGAACACGTCTGCCATGGCTATTTCAACAATCCTGAGGCCTTTGCCCGGGCCAAAATCCGCGGGCATGATGGAACTATTTGGCATCGGACCGGGGATCTCGGTCGCATAGATGAAAAAGGCTATCTCTGGCTTGTCGGCCGTGTTCACAATGCCATCAATCGGGGGGGGCGTTATTATTTCCCGGTTAGGGCGGAAATCATCATGAAGAAAATTCCTCAAGTGAAATATGCCGCCTACCTGGGAATGCCAGATGCTACATTGGGTGAAAAAACCTTTGCGGTTGTCGCTCTCAACGAACCGGCCGATGTCAGCTCCAAAGGTGATTCTATCAAGCAGGAGATTGCACGACTTCTGGATAAAAATGGCGTGGCCTTTGACCAAATTCGCATTGTTGAAAAAATTCCTATGGACCCTCGTCATCACTCAAAAGTCGAGTACGAGGTATTGAGACAAGAATTACTTAAGGGTTAGATCGGTGAAAAAGGGAATGGCCATTCTGCAATTTATCAAAGAGCGCTTTGATCCGATCTCTCATTCGGTGATGATTGTCCTCTTTGTCGGCGGTCATTTGGCCTACTTGCGGGCCCAGACAATAGTTGATTTTAAGCTGGCCACGGTTGCGGGAGCTGTCCTTCTTACAACTTTATTTTTTTTAAAACTTCGTTGCTACGATGAAATCAAGGACTACCAGACTGATTTGACCTTCAATCCCGGCCGTCCACTTCCTCGCGGGCTGATCGTACATCGCGATCTTTATCTTATGATTGGTGTTCTTATCGCTAGCGAGATTCTTCTCTGCGCCCTACTGACCTTGAAAGTATTACCTTTTTTTCTGATAGTGGTGGGTTATTCGCTTCTCATGTATAAAGAATTTTTTATGGGGAAAATCCTCCGCCCCCACCTCACCACCTACGCGATGTCTCACACCGTGGTCACGGTCGGCCTCTCGCTCTCTCTCTTGGGTATTTTTGCCGGACAACAAGTGTTCAATCAAACCGATTTTTACTTTGCCTTGGCCTCCTGGACACTGTTTAATCTCTTTGAATTCGGACGTAAAACCTATAGCACCACAGAAGAGCGCCAAGGTGTCGCCACCTATTCAAATATCTGGGGACGGCTTGGTGCTGTGTTGCTCTCTCTCTCACAGGCAGTGCTTTCTTCCCTCTTCCTTCTTCTGGCACTCGGTTCCAAGATGCCGGGCCATTTGCCAATTCTTTTGTGGTTTTTTCCCATTTTGCTGCTGACTCTTGGAGGCCTTTATCTCGCACAAAATTCCGCCAAAAGCGCGAAACTGTTTCGCGCCATGAGCAGTGGATACATTATACTTATCTATCTTGCCCTTAATTCGCTCTTATTTATGATGGTCTGAGGTATTGAAATGTTACCTGTAACTAAAAGCTCGCTGCAAAATTTCGCCAAGGCCGAGGCCGGGGGAAAAGGTTTTAATCTCTATTTACTTTCCAATCAAGGATGTCGTGTTCCCGCATGGTTTGCCTTAGGACCAACCTTTCTTGAGGCCTTCAAAAAGGAAAATGAGATTGGTGATGAAATCAACAATCTAGTGGAACAGTGCCAGCAAGATTTTAAGAGGGCAAGTCTTGCCATAGAGGAATTAATAATTTCTAAACCTTTGTCACATGTGAGTAAACAAATTGTTTTGCAAAATTTCAAAGACCACGGCCTTACCACGGTCGCGGTGCGGAGTTCTGCCCTTGACGAAGATTCTGCCGCCCATTCTTTTGCCGGCCAACTTTCGAGCTTTCTTTATATTAAAAGTGAAGCAGAGCTGTTTTTATCCATAAAAAAATGCTGGGCCTCCGCTTATTCTGAGCGCTGCCTTTTTTATCGTCATCAAAATCATCTTCCACTGACTAATATTCAAGTGGCCGTCGTCATTCAACAAATGATCGCGGCGGAAAAGGCGGGAGTGCTTTTTACCGGGGACCCAACCACTAAAGATGGTGGGACTATTATCATCAATTCAGTCTATGGTGTGGGTGAAGGCTTAGTCTCCGGGCAGCTCGATGCCGATGCCTTTTTTATCGACAAGAATACTTCCCAAGTCAAAGGCCAGAATATCGTGGAAAAACGTGACATGGTCATTTGTGATTTGGAACTCGGCGGTCTAAAAACCGTGCCGGTATCGCCGGACAAAGTTAACTCCTCTTCCCTCACTCCTCATGAATTACAAGACCTGACGAGAATTGCCAATCAAATCGAGAATTTTTACCACCATCCCCAGGATGTGGAATGGTGTTTTGAAAACGGACAACTCTATCTGCTTCAGTCCAGACCGATTACCACAGCTATTCCCAACTTCAAGGGCCATCTCTTCGTATGGGACAACTCCAATATCGTTGAATCTTATGGCGGTTTGACCCTCCCCCTCACTTTCGATTTTGCCCGCTATGTCTATCACCAGGTTTATGTGCAATTTTGCGAAGTTCTCATGGTGCCGACGAAAAATATCAAGAGCATGAATTTCTTTTTGAAAAACATGCTGGGGATGTTTTACGGTCGCGTTTTTTATAACCTTTTAAACTGGTACAAGCTAACCAGTATCCTGCCTGGCTATAAGTACAATAGGCAATTCATGGAAACCATGATGGGAACGAATGAGTCCCTGCAAAATGAAATTGCCGAACGCATACGTCCCCCCGAATTTGATCGAGGGCCATGGGCCTCTTTTCGCAAGTTTTTAACCGGCGCTAAGTTTCTGTACTACCACTTTACCATTCAAACCGTGGTGGATGATTTTCTGAGCTACTTTCATTCCATTTACAATCAATTTCGTAAGCACGATTACTCTCGCATGCCCTCACATGAAATCTACCAAGACTATCAAGCTTTGGAAGAAAAAATGTTGTGGCGCTGGCATGCTCCCATTATCAATGATTATCTATGCATGGTACATTTTGGAATTTTCAAGTCCCTTACCAAAAAGTGGCTCTCACACCTGGGCGATAGTTTCCATAATGATCTCTTGGCCGGTAATGGAAATTTGGAATCCGCAGAACCCACCAGGAATCTAATTCGCTTAGCTGGCATGATCTCGCAAATTCCAGCATTGCAGGAATTAATTTTGAGCACTCCCAACAATCAGCTTTTTGAGGCCTTGCGCGTTTCTCCCTACCAAGACCTGTACAAAAAATTGCTGGAATACATTGATAAATACGGCTTTCGTTGTATGTCGGAAATGAAACTTGAACAGAAAGACCTCCATCAAGATCCTTCGCTGCTTTTTGTCTTCTTAAAAAATCTTTTAAGTGCCGGCAAAATAAACTTGAACAATTTTGAAGAACGTGAAAAAGAAATTCGCGAAAAGGCCGAAGCCCTTCTCGATCAGAATTTGTCCCCGGTAAAAAAAATGTTCTATCGCTGGTCATTACATCATGCCCGTAAGGCGGTCCGCAATCGGGAGAATACCCGTTTCTGTCGAACGCGCGTCTATGGCATCGTTCGATCGATGTTTTTTGGGATAGGCGCCGACTTTACGGCACGAAATATTATCAATGCCCGGGAGGATATTTTTTATCTTTCTTTGGAAGAATTAAAAGGTGCCTTGGAAGGCCATTTGCACACCCAAAATTTAAAGGCCTTGATCGATATCAGGAAAAAAGAATATCAAAATTATAATAATACTGAACCACTCACCCGCTTAGTAACCCGGGGTATGCCTTACTGGCAAAATAAGCATGAACCCCTCAATGATGAGCACTCCTCCGCTCCTGAAACCAACCTTCTTCCCAACCAGTTAAAAGGGCTGGGATGTTGCCCGGGGATTATCGAAGGAACGGTGAAAGTCATTATGGGCCCCGAAGATGATTTGACGTTGAACGGAGAAATCCTGGTCACCATGCGCACTGACCCGGGTTGGATTCCCCTCTATCCTAGTATCAGCGGACTGTTAGTTGAGCGCGGCGGACTACTCTCCCACTCGGCCATTGTGGCGAGAGAAATGGGACTGCCAACTGTTGTCAGCGTGATCGGGCTTACCAAAAAGCTCAAAAGCGGAATGAAAGTACGCTTGAATGGTGAATCGGGGTTAATCGAGATTCTCGACTGAAGATCGCCATTGGCAGTGTCGGTCTTTCTGTTGCCCGTAAAATCATAGACAAAATTTCGGTTCACAAGTTCATCCGGCAAGGTCGTGGTGCCCGTATAGGCAACCGAGGTAAGCTGATCGGTCTGGTCATGACTATAAAACGACGTATATTTGGCAAATTGTACAATGATAAAATGGCCGGGATTTTTTTTCTTATGATCATAAAGTGGGAATCATGTCAAAAAATCACGAAAACATGCGATGAATAATTTGGGAATTTATACGATTATAATTTTGTACGCTACAACAGGTTGCAAGGGCGCAATAATTTCTTCCCATTTTTTCATCATTGGAAAATCGAGGGTTTTCTAGTTGTATTTTTCCTACCAGGTAAACTCCTGGCCGGTGAGCTGGTCAGTCTCATCATGCTGATATGTAAAATTTCCAAACTCTCTGGTGATCTGGTCAATATTGCCGGTCTCGGTTCCGTAGGAAATCGCCTCGGAAAAATTCTCCCCTGCTCCCGTCCAGGTAAGAGTGGTACAGGCGTTTTTGAAAAGCTGAGACACTACATACTTTTCAATGTTCAGTGCTTGTGTTTTTTCTTTTAATTTCAGTGCCAAGCCGCCTTCCTGCGGTTTTACAAATTTTTTCAAATTTTAAGACACAAAACGGACACAGTCATGTTTTGTTTACGACGCGATTGTTTTTTTCGGTCTTACCGTCAGCTCCAACCCAAGAGCATCGAGGATGGCGACCAAATTTTTGTGGGTTGGATTTCCATTTTCAGATAGCATTTTATAAATCGTCTGACGGTTTATCCCTGTTTGTTCTGCAATGTAACCGACACCATAGGCCTTAACAATATCTCCAAGTGCCACCTTGAGATAGTCAGAATCGTTTTGCTCAATGGCCTCTGAAATAAAATGGCAAGCAAGCTCAGGGTCTTTTAGCTTTTCCATCAGGTAGTCATTAAATGATGTTCCTTTGCTCATATTTATCTCCGTTTCTTATAATCCTTCCAATATAACTTGGAATTCTCTATGTCTTTTTCTTGGGTAGACTTATCACCTGCGACTAACAGAATAATTAAATTATCGTTGTCATCCACACCGTAATAAATTCTGTAGCCTGGGCCATGAGTTATCCTTAATTCACTGACTCCTTCACCGACCACTTTGTGGTCACCAAAATTTCCCGTTTCGGCCCTCCTTATTCGGGTAAAAATTTTTGCTTGTCCAACCTTATCTTTAAGAGAATCAAGCCACTCTCTTGCTGGTTCCTTCTCACCTTCCGTCCGATAGAATCTAGCAGTTCTTCCTTTAATCTCCATTGGTTTAGTGTACACTATATGCGACAATTGGTCAACTTAATGATTCTATTTATTTGTAACTATTTGATTATATTAGTGTCGCCAAGTGAAAACACGGTGAAGAGTAACATACGTCCAACGGCCGGAAAAATTGTGCGCCCATCCAGTTTGTGGCCTGAAAGTTCCATGGGGTTTTGGCTGGATTTTTCCAAATTTTTGCAAATTTTTGGACACAAAACGGACACAGATGCCCAGAAACAGGGCCAATTTTGATGGGAGTTGACCGTCACGTCGTGGAATTTATAGCTTCTGGGACTAAAATTCAGGTTTTATGCAGCTAAAAAGACAACGATCTGCCGTCGGCTGCCATGCGATCCGAAAAATGGCTCTCCCTATTGAAGAAATTCGGCAATCTACTTCGTATACTGGACATCAACTAAAATGCCTGTATATTTATTTATGTTAATTTTCGCCCCTCCTCCCATACATGCATATTCAGGTGGGCAAACCAAGGTCCTTTTTACTTCTACATAATTATCCGCTCTGATTACCTTGTACTCATAGCGTTCATCCCGCAATCCTAAGTCTTTTGTAAAAACCATTTGAGCAATTAAAATTGCCTGCCTATCAAAAATGATTGGACCAAACGGTAATAAATTAAAATAAAAGAGGGCTGATAATACAATCAATACAGCAATGGTCATTGCGATTGCTAACTTTATTTTCATGAATGTCTCTCTATCTTTGCGGACAAAATTGAGGAATGAATCCACCGTGTGGTGAATATTCGTTAAAAACGTCACTGGGTGTCATCAAAAATGATTTAAGATCGTACCTATTTGCAGTTGAAACATCGTCTTCAGAAAATATTTCTCCGAAAAATCTCGCGTCGTTACCTGCATGAGTATGTGCGAAAGAACTTCGTATCTCGCCGGCACTAACTTGTAGAGGAATCCCCACTGATTGCTCTGTCCCTATTGTTATATTCCTGACGCCATATCCTCCAGAAGATTGATCATATATAACCAATCCCCCGATCTCTCTATTTTCTGCTTTCGAAAAAGGATTAACGATAGAAAGAAATGAGTAGGCTGCATCACTTGCCGTTGCATACGTATTTCCTGGACTTGTCATTTCATCAGTAGCAGGAGATGCCAGTCCTGAAGGATCAATAAATCTGAGTGGCGAGTTTTGTCCATACACTACGCCATTTGAATGGTCTACCGGCCATGCCCGGTCAAACGTAGACCAAATTCCAAAATCAAGGTCGTACTCACGTACTCCATTCGTACTCTGATTTCTCTCGGCAGCGTATTCAGCTCCTGTAAATGCATAAATGACGGGTTGGAGCGATGGACTCAGTGTAGGGGCAGTGCCAAGTAATTCCCCAGTTGGACTTAAAGTCTTCTTCTCACTCGTGGCCAGCTCGTTAACGACGGTTCCGAGGTGATCTGTAACAAAAGCGAGTGGCCCATTCGCTTCTATTTTTCCAAAATGCTCATCAAGACCAAAACCATCGGCGAAAAGCACTTCGGCTCCCGTTCCCGAACGCGCTGTCAAAATCTGATCAAAATTTAAAAGATGATTGTAGTTATTTGTCCACTCCTGTCCGTTAATCTTAAAATTCTTCGCCACCCGTCTCTGAAGTGCATCGGTAAAATATCTTACATCTCGGGTGAGTTGATTATTTTCATAACGACGGAAACGAATCAATTTCCCATCCGTCTGATAATTAAAAATGTCCGTCTTGTTTTCTTGTTTGTAAACCTTCTGCCAAATTCTCCCAAGTCCATCTTCATCAGATAAAATCTTGAACTTGTCGTTTTCCAAAATGACGTTGGAATGAGTCTTGGTAATGCCATTTACGGTGTCGGTTGCGCGGTTGCCTGCATGATCGTGCGTGATCGTCCTATTGACGAGTTCATTGGGAAGCTGAGTGGTTCCTGTATATGCCATGCCAGTCAACTGATCGGTAATGTCGTGATTGTAATTGAACATTCCAAATTCGCGCTCAATTTGGTCTATGTTTCCAGTCTGCGAATTGTAGGCGATTGCCTCGGAAAAATTCTCCCCTGCTCCCGTCCAGGTAATGTTGGTGGTTCGGTTCAACTCATCATAGGTCATCATGCCTTCAAGACCATTGGAATGAGAAACGGTGCTTTTTCGTCCAAAGACGTCATATCCAGAGATACATTTGTCTAAAATTATCGGCATGTAAATTCCTTATGCAATATCCCCGGCCCATAGCATTTCTAAAAACTTTTCCCAAGGAAGGATTTCAACATCATCAACCTGTCTTACTTTCTCTTCTCGGCAGACGACTATTTTTCTTTTTACCTTCTGATCCTCAGAAAACTTTTCTATGCCTTTCAAATCAGCTAAGCTGATCTTTTTGGAAGATTTCACCTCGATGATAACGTGTCCTTCACCAAGAACGAAATCCACTTCGTAACCGGTGTGCGTGCGCCAGAATGATAGTTCCCAATCAACTCGACTTTGTTTTTGGTAGTTTTTGAGTTCTAAAAAAATGAAGTGCTCAAACAATTCTCCAAATGCAGGGGATTTTTCATGGAGAACATCGCGTTTTACTATGGAGTTACAGACCCCAAGATCGAAAAAGTAAAATTTACTAGTGGACACTTCCTTGCGATTTGTTTTCTTTTTGTAGGGCGGGAGAATATATCCGATCATGGTTTCTTCCAAGAGATCGTAGTAATCACGAATCGTCCGAGCAGGGATGAAAGCGTCTCGGGCCAAAGATTCAAAATTTAGAATCTGCCCATTGGTTTTTGCCGCAAAACTTAGAAAGCGAGAATAATTTTCAATCTTTCTGACGAAGGCCGAGGCCATGATTTCTTCTCGCAAGTACTCGCCGGTATAATCTTTAAGCTCTTCCCAAGGTTTTTTCGACAGATAGACAGGTGGGAGACCTCCGTATGCCAAAAACTTAATGAGGTCGAAATGATGATTCTTCACCTCTATATAGGAAAAGGGCAGAAGTAGCATTTGGCGGGCCCGCCCTGCCATAAGAGACGTATGAGTTTTTTTGATATTCTTCACACTTGAGCCGGAAAGAACGAATCGAAGACGTTTGTCTTTTTCGATGAGAGAGTGAATTTCATCCATCAGTGAGGGGAGTCGTTGTACTTCATCAATCGCAATCACCCGATCTTTGGATTTGATATAATCTTTTAAGATACTGGGATTATAGGATAGCTTTTGAAAATCTTCGGCATGGAGAAGGTTAATTAGGCAGTCTGGTTTGACCTCATGTTCGATGAGTGATGACTTGCCTGTTCGACGGGGGCCTAAAAGGAGAATGCTTTTTTCTTGTAAGTGAATTTGGATAGGGATTCGTCTTTTTATATACATAACAGTAGTATAATGGAAAATCAGTGGGACTGCCACGGATTTTAAAAAGTGGCTTGAATCTAACTTTGTACTCCCTGAACTCATCACTAAAAAAGTCGGGTGAATAGTCTAGTTGGGGAACTCAGCCGAACGATTTTTGAACATATTTCCAATAACTTGTGCGACATTGCCAATCTGGGGGGCCATGGGAGATCGCTGTTGAAAGGTTTTCCCCTGTTTCCATCCAGGTAATATTGGTGGCACGATTTAGTTTGTCGTAGCTCATCGTTCCTTCAAGACCATTGGAATGAACCACTGAATTTTTTCTCCCAAACCCATCGTGTCCAATTATTGTATTTAAGCTACGGCCAGCAAAACTTGCGTTCACGCCAGTGAGTCGTCCTGCGGGATCATAATTTCGAGAGAGAAGTTGATCTCCATCTTTAGCAACGACTCCAATTGGATGCTCGACGGCCGGAGTGACTATAAAATTACCTTCAATTAAATTAAGTGGATTTCCTACTTCCGCAGCGGAAGTCGAATAGCTGGTCATGCCGAATGGAGGGGTCGCCTCATATTCAAATCCTAAATTGATAACGGCATTGTTGGCAGTTGCCATTAACGTGGCATCAAGATTGTTTTCGTAAGCAAAAGTCGAATCTTCGTAGAGTTCCACAGCATCGCCAAAGGGAGATTCTTTAAATTGTCGCCGCCGTGTTAGGCGCTGATGTCCGTCATACTGAAAATCCTGAACCAAGTGCCCCATTGAAGTGCCATTTGAGTAATGAGGAAGTTCAATTTCTTGCCGGGTTAAAAGATCGTTTTGGTTATAAAAATAATTGGTGACTTCGGTGTGGGTGAGCGTCTTCCCATTAGTTGTCCTGACCGTCGGGCGTTCGCGCCTGATCATTCGCCTATTGCCATCAAACCGAAACTTGGTTCTTGTTCCTTCAGGATCAGTTATGGCGATTTTTTCACCTCGGAGATTGTAATCAAAAAGCGTCACACCACCGCGCGGATCAACGGATTTTGTAAGGCGGTTTCGCTTGTCGTAAAACATTTTTGTTCTTCTGCCCGCAGGATCGATAATCTCACGGGGTTTATCTTGTACGTTACAGCCAACTCCTACTATATCATAAATCGTCCGAGTCACCCGACCCATTGGGTCTTTATATTCGACAATTCTGTCGCGCTCATCGGGAGTAAATTCTTCCACCCGATCTTCGGTAGGATTTCCATTTGTGGTGGTGCGTTTGATTAAGCGCGAAACATTGCCTGCGTCTTCATATTCATTCACAATGTCTGGGCCATGAGAATCGGTCACGGTTAAAACTCGATCATAGTCATCAAAAGTCATTTCAATAATTCTGCCGCTTGCAAACGTCCGTTTTTTTAAGCGGTTTCTCTCGTCGTACTCGCGGGTCTCGGGATTTCGCGCATCAAAAACTTGGGTGAGCTGGCCGTCAT
>JACPIU010000002.1 GCA_016187935.1 Bdellovibrio sp. | reverse complement strand
CAGAATGTCGAGGCGTTAAATTTGACACTCGGGAAATCCGTTGCCGCTGCGGAGTTAGAATTGCGTGAGTACTTCAATCTGGCGAAAAAAAAGCGCGTGATTACAATTGAAGTCGATGAAGAAACTTATCAGTTATGGGAGGACACCAAGGCCCGTTTGCAAGAGCCCAAAGACCGCGATGCTTTTAAAAAAATTATGGCCACATTTGCGGCACCCAAAAGAGAGCAAACCAAAGTCCGTCAATCTTCTTCCGCCAGAGGCGCTGGCGTCGTTTTGCGGCGAGAGTTACTAAAAAAGGCCCAATATCGCTGTGAGTTTGTGAGCGCCAATGGCACTCGCTGTGAGAGTCTCCAATTCTTGCAGTGTGACCACATCACACCGCACTCAATTTGCGGAGAAACAGCGCAAAGTAACATGCGCATACTTTGTTCCGAGCATAACAAACTCGCCTATCAAAAATTTTCCTGTTTTTCGCTTGGGTGAAGTTCGCAGACAGACGATATCTGATAACCCGGTGGCGGTATTTATGCATGCAATGTACTTTCTGAATTAAAGAATAATAATGCATTGTAGCTACCACTGGGCGTGTGGCACCGTTTGGTTTTTGAAGAAAAAATATTTCCCCACATAATCTGGCGGTAATGTCGGTCGAAGACAAGCGCAGCTAAATATCGTCGGAAAGTTCTGTGAAATTAACTTCGCAGCGGAAGTGCGATGTGTCTAATGACGGATTTGGGCTTAATTGCTGCCCCCTGCTGTCAGAATCACTAAGTCCTTAATTACTGTCAAAGTGCCTAATTCAGTACACATGATGGCCAATTATGTGCGCGAAGCGCCCCGTAGGGTGGCAGGCCAGGAGGCCTGACAACAATCTTTGGCAGAGATGCCATACTTACCATACTCATTACATGGCAAAAAACGCCGTCTCATAGGGAAAATAGGGGCTTCCAGCGATTTCTGGTATAATAGTTTCCAGGAGATTTTATGCGGCCAATTCTGGCCCTGGCCATTTTGATTCTTATCCTAACCCAGACAACAAGTGCATCCGCAAAATCACTTGGCGAAAATTTATTTACCGAACAATGTATGGGGGAAATACTCTCACATCCGCTTGGCCAAGGACTGACTGGTGGCAATTTCGACGAATACGTGGATTTCTGCAATTGCCTTGACCTTAAAATTCCGAAAAATGCTCACACCGTCGAAATTCTGGGACCACTCGATCGCTGCGCCGTGATTTCTCTCTCCAAAGAAAACCTCGAACGATACTTTCTCATTCTTCTCACCACAAAATTTGAGTTATTTGTGTATGATAAAATTCTTGGACGTTTCCCCGCAGGCATTACAGCGGTGGCCTCTCCTTCAGGGCTGGCCGCCCGCACTGACTGTATCCAAAAAAATATCCTAAACAAATGCTCCAAAATCCACGCCTTTGCCATTACTTATCAGTGTATTCAAGATGTTTTTCAAACCGAAGGACTCTACCTGGAGGCCCAGGCCACTTGCCCTACCCTCTCTACTGAAGATTTACCTCTCACCGAACATCCCGGTGGAAACATGCTTTAAGGTGCCGGAGGGAGGGTGCCAAGCGAGATGTTGCCGTGATGCGTTATTGCATGACGCACTATCGCCACCATAAGTCACCTGGCACCCTCCTCCGCCCTCTTACCCAACAGATAGTTATTATGGTATCAAAGCTGCATACTAATCGTGGGGGGAATCATGGGGGCCATGGCATTTCATGCGAATTTAGAATTCTGGAAGAAATCACTGGCAGGCAATTGGCCGATTGCTCAAAATCCCGCTGGCCCTCAGGGAATGCCCGGTCATTATGATCTCGTTTTGTGCCCGGTGAATGAGCAAGGCGCCCCCATCGTATGGAATGATTCCAGCGGCCACTCTTTCATCGCCGCCTTTACCAAAGATGAATTAATTTTTCGCATTCTTCGTGCCCACACACTGACAGAGCTAACCAGAAACGATTATAAGACCGATTGTAAGGCCGGATTGCACGGACAAATTGCCCGACAGTTCATGCTCGGCGACTTGATCACGCGTTTTCAAAATAGCAAGCAACCCACTGTTATCTTTCTCAATCCAATAAAAATCTCACCTTATGAAGGGCACGAATACATCACGGAAGAAATTATCTTCTGCCCGATTGTGGACCCCGTGAGCAAAAAATTGGTGACCACCACTGACGAGGCCCTGGCCTTACTTGCCATCTCCCATGAAGATATGGCGCGCTTTGGCATCGAAATTGTTTTTCACCTGATCACGAACGACAGGGCGCCGGAAGATAGGAATTTGCGCGAAACCTATCTCAAAGCAAAGATTCAAGAATTGTCCTTCATGGCACCTCGAATTCCCGTGAGACGAGGAAGTGGTTCGGTTCTTTGTGTCATGTTGATTCTCGATAATCTCATGGAAGAAATGGCCTTCATCCGCCATTACAAAACTCTCGACCCCTATGCCGATGTGATTTTCGTAACCTCAAATCTCGAACTGCTTGACGGAGACATGAACCTCATTCCCTATGACGGCTCTCAAATAGATACTATTTTTTCTCCCATTATCGACTGGCAACGATCACGACATGTATGAGTGATCATAAGCCAACCGCAGATGCCTTTCGAAAAATTCGCATTGATGCCTTAATCTCTTATGGAGCGGAATATCAGCTGGAACTTTACCTGCGTCTTTCAGATGAGAAATTCATCAAAGTCTCTCAAAAGGAAGATAATTTCGAAAGTATCTTAGAAAAATATAAAAATCGTGGTGTCACGGAAGTTTACTTGACTCTCGCTGACTATGACTACTTTACGACTTCCGTGCGAAAGGCCATCACCGCTCGCCTCTCCATTGCGGTTGCCGAACCAACTAAACCACCCGAAATCTCGCTATTGGCCGGCGCTCATGACGTGCTAAAATCTCTTATCCTGCGCGAAAACACAGAGGAAGACACTCTTGCAGTTGCGCAGGCCCTCACCCAGGGAACGGTTAAAACCATCCATATGACTAATTTGTTGGGGAAGTTCTCGGAATTTAAAAAAAAATGCAGCCGCGAATTTACTTATGCTCTCTTGACCTCACAAGTAGCTTGTCTCATGGTTGATCAATTCAATTGGGCCAATGATGCCGTCAAAGAAAAAGTCGCCTTGGCCGCGATGCTTTGTGATGTCGAACTTTTACCGGAAGATTTTGATCTTTTAAAGGATAGCGGTCTGGCCAAAGAGAATCTGACTAAAAAAATTACCTTTCATCCTCTCAATACCGCCCATTTGCTGGCCAAGGAATCTAAGTTTTTCTCTCAAGAAACTCTCACGATCGTGGAGCAACATCATGAAATGCCAAGTGGAGGTGGCTTTCCCAAGGGTATTAGTTATCAACGTATCTCCCAACTCACGGCCATCTATATTGTGGCACACTACTTCGTCGACCAAATGTTTGACAAAACCTATCGGGAAGCTCTCCATGCCGACCGATGCCGAACTGTGGTTGAATTAATTAAAAATCAATTTGTAAGCGGCGTATTCCGAAAGGCCTCAGAGGCCTTGGCTTCAGTGTTTGACCAAGGCAAAATGGCCTAAAGCCTATGCTGCATTTTGAAAATTACATCATTATTGATCACCTCGCCCAAGGTGGCATGGGAAGTATTTATCGTGCCCTTCAAGGTCAAACTACAACCTTGGAAAATGGCAAAGGGGCCATACCGCTTCATCGAGTTGTCACCATCAAAGTGGTAAAGCGTAAGTACTCGGCCAAAACTGAATTTAAAAAGATGTTCCTCTCCGAAGTTCAAACGGCCTTTCGTTTATCACACCCGAATATCGCTCAATGTTATGCTTCCGGCGAAGAGCAGGAACAACTCTATTGTGTCATGGAATATGTAGAAGGTTTTAATCTTAAAATTCTGCAAGAAAAATTGGCCAAAAAAAATATCAAACTTCCCCATGCCCTTATTGCTCATATCATTACCGAAGCTGCCAAAGGATTGGGATATGCCCACGAATTAAGTGGTGCGCAGGTATTCGCCCAAAAAAAACAAGGCCTGATTCATCGGGATGTCTCGCCTCATAACATCATGGTCACTTTTGATGGTCACATCAAGGTTATCGACTTTGGCATGGCGCGCTTGCACGAATCGGGAGAAAAGACCCAAGCCGGAACTTTGAAAGGAAAACCATCTTACATGGCCCCAGAGTATATTCGGGGAAAATATTATGATCACCGCATCGATCAATTTGCTCTCGGGATAGTTTTTTGGGAGATGACCACGGGGAAACGTCTTTTTCCGGGGGAAAATACCATCGAGATCATTCGTAAAATAGACAAATGTGAAATTCCACCCCCTTCAGATTATGATCCATCTCTTTTTGAACAAACCCAAACCATCATTCTCAAAATGTTGGCGGCACAACACCGACGTCGCTACAGTTGCATGCAAGACGTGGTCAAGGCCTTGAAAGGTCTCGATCAACAGAATCACGTTGGCCAAAGTGATCTGGAAAAATTCCTGCAAGAGCACTTCAAAACTGAAATTCAAGAATCGCGCGACCATCTCCGGCGCCAAATTCATCAGGCCTTGATTCGCGATGCGATCTCACGCGATAATGCCAATATGCTTACCTTTCATGGAAAACGAAAGACATCTTAGGATATCTTAGGATATTTGAGGATATTCCCCCCTAATGTCTCGGCCCTTCTCTCCAAGAAAAAAACTCGAAAGAAAAACCCAGGGTAAGAACAATTTCAGTGGAAGAATATTTAGTAAAAACGGCACCACTCCCGATGGCCATGGTGTTGGAAACATCTCCATAGTTTTCGTTTCTGACATCTTTGAATTTGCTCATCTTCAGCTTGCGATATTCGATATCAATCCCAAGACCTTTATAACCTGTATACGAAAGCAATACGCCATATCCATGGCCATAGAATTTATCACCGGTCTGAGTTGCCCCTTCGGCCCCTCCTAGAACTTCGGAACCATTTTGCAACAGCACAGGATCGCGGTCTTCAAAAGATACTTCCTGATAATAGTTACCGATTAATTTAAACGCCGAAGAGAAGGTAAATCCTCCAAAAAGAGATTTATACTTGGCCCGATATTGATCGTGAAAAGTCTCAGTATTACCATTATCCGCAGTGGAGTTATAGCGCATATCAAATTTGGCCATGCTATAACCGACGCCAAAAATCAAATATTGATAACGAACGCCAATCCTCCCCCCAACGGTCACACCTGAATAAGAGTTCGTGTAATCTTTATTGCTGCCGCTGACGTCTTTATTGGCCTTAGCATCTCCATCAACAATATAACCGGCATACGGTTCAAGCACGACATTGGCAATAGCTGAAGGCATGACCAAGAAGCAAAAGAACAACAAAAGCATTTTCATAAGATAATTTATATAACCAAAAAATAAAGAAAACAATATTGGGTAATTTTGATGCTTCAAATTCTCAAGTTGTTTGAAAAATGTCCGATTGTTATCGACGATGTTTTGTTTCCCATAGTGGTCCAGGAGTTTCTATGGCCGATCACGATTCTCAAGATAAATCCTCGGAAAAAGAGGATGGTAGCGTCTGGACGTCATATAGTGATATGTTCACCACGATGGCCGTCATCTTTCTGGTGATGTTTGTCTTCGCGCTTCTGCGTTCAGGTATCAATACCCTGCAAACCGTCCAACAGAAAAAAGAACATGAAGAATTCGTCAAAGGCCAAGTCCCTGACAAAGTCATCAAAGAGAATGATAAACGAAGACAGAAACTTGAACAGTCTGTTCAAGAGATGCAGCAATATCAGGACATCATTACTACCAAGATGGTTGAACTCAATCAATTTTCCAAAAAAATGCAAGATCATCGGCAGGTGGTGGAAAAGCTTTTGAAAGACCAGGAGACCAAAGAAGTCGTCATTAAGAACTTGAATGTGACATTGGCAAAAAAAGATCAAGAATTTCACAGCACGTTGGCACTGGTTCGGCAGATGGAACAAGAACGCAAACAGAATGAACGTGAGATGAAAGAGATTCAGGTGGCCATGAAGAAGGTCCAAGATGCCCGCACCAAATTGGAGCAGGAACTCGAGACTTCAAAACAACGCATGGTCGAGGCCAAAAACCGGCAGCAAAAAGAACTCGAGCAAACCAAGGCCAAACTGGCGGAAACCCAAAAAATGGCCAAGACGACCCAAATGGAAAGGGACAAATTCTTTCAAGAAGCGAAGACCAATGAACGCAGAAATGCGACCTATAAAAAAGACATTGAATGGCTGCAAAGTATGGTGGGCAATTTAGAAAAGAAAGGGCGAGAGGCCATGCAGGCCGAATATGCCCACGCCCAAAAAGAGGCACAGATGGGGGGACGGATTACAGCATTAGAGCGGTCATTGGGCCATGAGAAGTTCCGCAGCGGAGGACTGGAAAGCAGGTTGGGAGAGGCCACTGGCAGGGCCAAAGAACTTGGAGGCCGCGTAGGGCAACTGGAAAAGGATAATCAGGGTCTGCAGCAAAATAATAGTCGCCAACAAAAAGAACTCACGGATCTGACCGCGAAGTTGGTAAAACTTGATCAACAAGAAAAAACTTGCGCGGAAAATAAGCGCGAGCTTATTGCACAGAACCGAGAATTCAGGGACAGACTTGGTAAACTGGGCAAGGGTTTGGCCGATTTCAGAAAAAGTCTGCGCGGCCGCATAGCCAACCGAATTGCTGATAAATTGGCCAACAGTGGCGTCAATGTCATCGTGGACAAAGAGACCGGCAAACTGATCATGCGCATGGAGGGCGATTTTACCTTTGAACGCGACTCCTCTATCTTGCGCCCGGAGGCCAAAGAGGCCTTGAAACGTGTAGTTCCCCGTTATACCCAGGCCCTTCTGGGAGATGTCCGTCTTGCCAGCAAAATCGAAAGTGTTGCCTTCGTAGGCCACGCTTCTCCGGAATACAAGAAAACATTCGTCGATCCATTAGGCGGAGAGCAAGACGCTTATACTTATAACCTCACTCTCAGTACTGATCGCGCACGAGAAATTGTGAAGTATATCTTTAGCGAAGAATTCGGCCAATTCGAAAACAAGGATGAATTCCGCTTGCTGGTATCGGCCGGAGGAAGAAGTTTTTCAGAACCCATTATTCATCCGGGAGTCAAATCTGGTCGCACACCGGCCAGTGTAATTAAAGACCTTGGCTGCGGTGAATATGACTGCCGCCAATCACGACGAGTAGAGATCGTCTTTACGCTCAAAGATCATGATGAAGGACTATTAACAACTCTCGAATCATTGAACCAGGAGTGATCCATGTTGGACCTGTTGTTTTTCTTCTTTTCCAATTACTTAATCGAATTCATGGGCGTGGTTTTAGTGCTGGCATTAGGATGCCGCTGGCTTGGTTGGGGGGCCAGCAAACGTAACAATGCCTACTTTTCTTCTTTCTCCAATGAATTGCAGAAGATTATGGCCCTCGATGCCAAGCTCCCTTCGGAGCAAAAACTGCATGATGTCGAAGCCTATCTCGGGCAGCTACTTGAAAAAGTCAGGGAAAAACTTCCCACCCGTGCGGTCCGTCATCGTCAAGGACGCCTGGCAAAATTGGTGGGACTTCGCATGAAGGCGCAAAACGTGGTCAGCATGCGTGATTTCGTGAGTGGTGAACGCAGTCTCTACCACTCCATCAGATCCGAAGCCGGCTCCTTCAAATCCCAGTTTCCTCCCAATTTCACCGATCTAACGGAGAGAATCTTGGACCGTGATGATGGCTGGACCAAGATGCTCGGTCTGCTACCGATAGGACCCATTTCTCGCATGCTCGACGTTTTACCCGGACTGTTTGTCGTTCTTGGTATCTTCGGCACATTTATTGGCATTTGTATGGCCTTACCGGAGATCGCCAAAATCGATTTTCAAAATCTTGAAAAATCCGGAGAAATCCTTACTCGTTTCGTTTTAGGTGTAAGTTTCTCTATGGAAACATCTATCGCAGGAATTATCTGCTCGCTCGTCATGACACTTCTCAACACCATCGCTCCGGTTCGTGGCATGCGCCAACAAACCTTTAAGATGGTGGAGAACTGCTTTGAAAATTTGTGGTTATCATTGCATGATGACCAATCTTTCGAAGGTCTCATGAAAAAATCATTGCCGGAACTCATCCACGAAGTGCAAGAAATCAAAAAACGTTTGGATGCTGGAAATCGTAAATCGGATCAAAAAGGCGCCTAGTATGTCCATGGCCGATCTTGTCAGGGGCTGTTCCCTGTTTCATGAACTCTATGATAACGAGGTGGAAGATATCATCAGACGCTGTTTTGTGGCCTCTTATGTACCAGGCCAGTCCATCATCAAGCAAGGCGATATGGGGACCGAAATCTGTATCATCCTTTCGGGTGAGGCCGAAGTGGTGGTCGATCATCTAAAAGAGCGTAAAACTCTTGCCAAGCTTTCGAAAGGTGACATTTTCGGCGAACTGGTACTTATCAACGAAACTCGGCGAACCGCCCATGTCATCGCTAGTGCCCCTACCGATGTCCTGGTTATCACCTACGAAGAATTTTACTCCTTTTATACCAAGCGCCCTGAAATCTTTTCCTTACTGGTACTCAATGTCACTCGTTTGGTAACGAAAAGGCTAAAAAAGGCCAATGATCTCATCGAAAACCTGACTACGGCCAAGCAGATTCCATCGCCATAAATTTTTCGGGAGATTTTTCAAAACGATCTTTGCATTTTTTGGTGCAAAAATAGTATTTTTTGGCCTTGTACGTTTTGGTGTTTGAACATTGCTCTGGCCTTTTGATTTCCCACTTGGGGCAGCAAGCACAAAATGTTTTCTTCCTGGGATTAGAGGCTTTTACCACCATACAACTCTCCTGGTTTGAGTTTATTAATTTTAAAATAACTGCATGTTATCTCTGAAATTTTTTCAAAGGTTTCTTGCTTCACTCCAAGCATGACTTGGCCGTCTGAATAATTTTCCTCAAGCAAACCGGCCTGTCTTAACAAAGAAACATGATGAGAAACAGTGGCCTTGCTTAAACTTAACTTGCGGGAAATATTTGTTGAGGACATTGGATGCTCAGCAATCATTTTGATCATGGCAAAACGGGTGGGATCTCCGAGAGATTTAAAAATCAAAAAAGGATCAGGGTCCATATTCCTGTTTTTGTGATCTTCCACGATGGCCAAATCAATGTTAAGTACCGGGTCGAAATAAGGAAAAAAAACCAATTTATCACCATTTTGATCCTCAAGAGAATTCCACCATCCGACCTGGTTAAAGGCCGAGGGAATGAAATAACATTTTTTGATTTCTTTCAACTTTACAGTGTATCCACCGCGCAAGGCCTCAATCTGCTTTTTGGATTCATTGTAAATGGCCTTGACGTTAGATTTGTCAAAAATGACGGTTAAATCATTTTGTTCGCTATAGGCAGTCTGTAATTCAGCCGCCGATTTTTGCAACGATCTCAAAAGTAATTTCCACGTATGCTTAAAACAGGCACTCCAAAAGATATCCATCTCTTGCAAGAGAATTTTCTTGAATTTTGAGGGATGAGTGATCAGGAATTCCATGGCCTGCACTAGGGCCGAACTTTCCGAATAAGGATAAAGCCCGACATGGATTAACCACTCTCGCTTCTCACTTTTGGATCGGGCGATAGTCTCTTTCAAGGTGAGTTTTCGCTCCAAGCAAAAATTAACGCCAGGTTCATCATGAATAAATCCAAGCAAGACTTTTCTTTGGAGTATCTTCAAATCTGTCTCTTGAATACTTTTCAACAACTCTTCATAAGAGCAATTCGACTTAAGTTCAGGTACTAAAGTGGCAAAAATCGGCCATAATAAATGAGAAGAGCCCAACTGTTCGAAATTGGTGTAAAAATTCTTAGGCAACTTCCTTAAGCACTCTCTCTTCCATTGCTGGTGAAGACTCGAATTGTTATCGGTAATATGAGACAGGGCGTAGAAAAACTCAAAACGAAGTCCTTCCGTAAATTCTACTGCCTTTCCAATATTATTTTTGACAACATCCATAGTTAGATATATATCTAACTAATGAGGTTTATGTCAAATGAAAAATAATCAAGAATTGCTGCAAAACCATCTGGAATTCTTAAGTACTCATCGTGGTGTGGTCCAAGCGAGTCCCGATGGTGATCACTGGTTGGTAAAAAGCGAAAAAAAGGAGTTCACCTTTGTTTTCGTTGGCCCCTCGCCCTTAGGTGATTTGGTGAATGATTTTACGACTTTCTATAAGACCCCCTGGGCGGGGGAGCAAAACACAAACTGGCTCAAGCAAAACAAAAAATACACGCACTCTCTAAGCTATATGGTTTTAAGTCCAAAGCGCTTAAACACTCCTTCAATTAACCCCCACGTGCTTATTGAAAAGAAATCATCCCTGGCGCATTTGGAAGAGTTCAGTCTGGTGCAAGGAAAAGGATTTTGCTCTACCCCGGAAGTCTTTAACCAATGGTATCCATGGATGCGTAAATTTAATATTGCCAATCTTCATAATGCAACTCAGACTTTTTACGTCGCCAAAATCAACAACACTCCATCAGGAGTTGCTCTTACGATAAAAAATGACCGCACCTTAGGCATCTATGCCGTAACCACTCTGCTTGAAGCCAGAAAACAAGGAATAAGTACGGCCATTATGAATGAAATTGTATCCTCTTCAAAAAGCAACCCCCAAAAAACCATTACCTTGCAAGTTTTAAAAGGCTCTTATGCCGAAGGCCTGTATAAGAAACTCGGCCTTCAAACTGTTTTTGAAATTGAAATTTTCTCTTAACGCTTTAAGGATGGCGGAATACGGCCCGACATGAGTTCGGCCACCGGACGAGTGACGTCAATGCGCTCGAATACTATTCGCATAATTGCAGTAATCGGGACTGCCAGGAACATTCCAATCGGCCCCCACACCAATCCCCAGAACATCAAGAAAACCAGAATGACAATGGGATGCAACTCCATGGAATCACCCAAAACTTTCGGTTCAATAATGTTCCCCACGAGAAATTGAAAGATCATGTTAAAAATCAAGACCAGGTAGAACTGCCATCCTACACCATATTGAAGCAGCACGACGGGAATGGGGAGAGCGCTGGCGATAATACCTCCCACATTGGGAATGAAATTCAAGATAAAGGCCAGGGCCCCAAACATGAATGAAAGATCAAGATTTAATGAAACATAGAGGATAAAACTGATAAGGCCGACCCCAAATGAAATCATAAATTTGTTGAGCAGATAATGGGCAATCTTCTGCTGTATTTCGGGAATCAATCCTTCTCTCGGACCGATACCAGTTCCGCCAATAATCATGAAAAAGAGAAAGATAAACATGAGGGTGATGTAAACAAAAAAGTTTATAAAGAAATCGGTTACATAATGAGCGAGATTTTCGTAAGGAATTTTGCTCCAAAAGTTGGAAGACTTCCACTTCACCAGGGACAGAAGAGGTATCTTATGAGTAATCCAAACGCTAAATGAGCTGGCCAAACTAGTCAGCCGTTCGCGATAGAGATTAATGTCCCCAAAAACACTTTCCACCGATTTGATCAAGGGTAAAATCAAACCCAAAAGAATAAGCGGGCCCATCACCACAAAAATACCGATCACCACAAGTCTCGGTAATTTAAATTTGACTACAGACCAATTTAAAAGTGGTACCAAAGCACTATAAAGGAAAAAGGCCAGAACAAAAGGTACGGCAATGGTTTTTGTATAGACCAAAATAAAGGTTACGCAAACAAACGCCAATATCGCCAAACTGGGTTCGGTGATATTTGTCATCAGCCTCCTATCCAGACCTACACCGGTGCCACGAGATGCTCCTTCGTCATCGACTTTTTCTTTCGTCTCAGGCTTTTCAGGGTCTTTCTTTTCAGGCGTCTTCGCTTCATCACAAGTGGTATTCACCATCAAAACTCTCCGTGGAATGTTCTTATCAAAGAGGAAGGCCCTTGTCACTTAAACCGGGACCTCATAAACTCAATTGCATGAAACGCAAGATTATTTTTGGACTCTTTTTCCTATTCGCACTATCACTTTTGGTTGTGTGGGCGGTTCTTAGCTATCCTTATTCCTCTGGTTCACGCAGCGGCCGCCTGGTAAGGCTGTCTCAAAAGGGATGGGTACTCAAAACTTATGAAGGAACCCTCGACCTGGGCAGCGGCGATAATCTCACTTGGAATTTTTCCGTTCGAGACAGTAAATTGGGCGCCGAACTGTCCAAAAGTATGGGGGAAAGAGTGACTCTAAAATATAAAGAGTTGATCGCCCCAATCATTTATGAAACCAAATATAATGTAACAGGCTTTCAAGTCGACCTGGCCGTAACCCCTGAGGCCAGGGGAATCCTATGCCGTTTTGTCAATGTTATCCGAAACTATCCCGAACTGACTGCACAAATCAGAGCTATTTTAGAGCGTGATGATGTGGAAATGCTAAAAACAATTCGGCAGCAATGTCAGTCAGCGGCCCCCGGAAATTAATCCTGAAGCCGCCTTCCAATACTACTATTCTGTGCAAGTATAAGCAGTGGCAATAACTTTGGCCTTACCGCCATTGAGTATTTCATCTTCGATTAGAACATAATTGGCGCCCTTTTTGGCAGCGGCATTGCGAACTTTATTGGTGGAAACTTGGATGCTTCCAATATCATTTTCACCAATAACTTTGTCCACCACTTCACAACCTTCCATGGGTTTTTTTCCAGGTATGACTTGAACCTTTTTCCCATCTTCAGTAAGTTGATTGGGATTAGAAGCACAATGAACAAAAGAAACAAGAAGCAAGACCATTAACAAAAACTTCATGATTTTCTCCAACTGTAAAAATATATAAAACTAATCGCATTATTTTGTCAGATTGTGGTCTTTGTTGTCATCCTCGTTGTAAAATTATGCAATGGGCGACAATTCTACTTTTTTTTCTCTCTTTCTTGGACTTCTGCCACTTCTGGCCTTTGTGATTGTTGATGCTTTTCTCTCCATGAAGGCCGCCTTGATAACAACCATAGTCATGGCCATTGTCGAAGCTGTTTGGACTTTTGTTAGTTTTAATGAATTAGATTCAGTAACAGTCTTTACCCTGGTTTCGGTTGTCATCATGACCTTGATTTCCTATAAAAAACAATCCCCGATTTTCTTAAAACTCCAACCAGCAATCTTGAGTTCAGTTTTTGCCAGCGTCCTTATCATTTCCTATTTTATGGATCGGCCCTACATCCTTCTTATGATGGAAAAATATCATGGTCTGATCCCGGCCCAGATGGAGGAGCAAATTAAAATGCTCCTTCGCGAGAATTGGTTTCGCCAAATATTAATCACAAACACTTGGACAATGGGTGCGGCACTTTATCTTCATGCCATGCTCACAACTGTGGCCGCCTTTAAATTAGGCAACTGGTGGTGGCTGGCCTTGAGAGGAATCGGATTTTATGTCTTTATTTTTCTTTCGACTATCATCGCTCGAGCACTAGTTGTCTAGCTTCAAACAATTCTGAATCGCCTGTTTGAGGGCGCTATGAGCACTGATTAAGGTCGAAGCATTTGAACCGGAATAGCTGCTGCAACCACCATGGGTATGGATACCGATGATTTCTTGCTCCTCTTCCAGGATAACGGTACTTCCACTATTTCCTCCCATGGTATCAACCTGATGGTAGAGAATAGTATCAGAAATCTGGGTTATGGGACCTACGTGTGATTGCTGGGCATAGTTTCTGTCTCCTTGTGAGCGGTCAGCACCATAGCCAGTAATTCTTACCATTGCCCCAACTCGAGGTGGATCAAAAGAGACGTTGTAGTGGCCTTGCACTTCTCCAGCGTACTGGCCTGTGATGTTGTTGGCCTTCAAACGGAACACAGCAAAATCATCACCTTGACCATTATTTTTAGAGACGATAGAGGCACGATCAACTTCATAGATGTCTTTTTCGGCCGGATGGGCAATTCGCCCATTGCTAGAAGGAGGTGTATTGAACTCGGCCACATGAAAAGTTCCGATACAATGCCCAGCAGAAAGAACACAGGAGCGTCCAATCAAAGTAATTGTACATCCTGCTGGCGCACCGCGCTCTAGAACTCGCCCAATTTTAACATTGTCAGAGAGATCGCGATCATCGCTGGGACCGCAAATCGTTTTATCTGCGGCGAAAACTCCTTGTCCCGCCAGCAACACCATTCCCAACACCACTTCTTGGAGTCCAAGACTGTAAAATTTCTTCTGCATCCCTTGCATATGTCCTCCACTCTCATCCTAAAAAAGACGAAGAAAAATATAGGAGACATTCAATGGACGTGTATACTTACAAAATCTTACTCTCGGACAAAAATCATTGCGCTTAAGAAATGGGTTGGGAATGAAACTATGACTTGGTCACTTTACTGCTGCGTTTAGGTTTTTTAGTAACTTTGGGAGCAACGGACCTAAGCTTTATCGGATTACTTTTTAGAGGAATGAGGACTCCGTTTTTTAGGACATAAACACTAGTGAGAGACACTGCCTTTTTCAAAAATTCTCCTTTCTGAGATGATTGATTTAATATGAAGTCGCCTATGACATACGTCAAGACTCCATCTTTAGAAACTTTGAATAATTTTCAATATCTATCTCAAAGTGAAAAGGGAAAATTCAGGCCTCACAATGATTAATGGGAAACACCTTGCGTTAGATCAGACCCAGAGTAAAATGAACGCTATGTATAATCAGCTCAAGGCCATTCTTTTTATTGTATTCCTATTGACTGGTCGTTTACATGCCGATGTGCTCATTGAGCAAAAGAAATCGGCCCCTACCGATTCCCACAATTTGCCCCTCGAATATGAATCTTTTTTTCCCTTACTGCTCTCGGATCTTGAGATCAATTCTGCTAAAAAAGAATTACAAGACAATCGCCTCAACCGTTTTTTAATGAAGCGGGATAAACGCGGTTACTTCAATACTCCCTACATTCCCTATTCCAACGAACCCACGGCCGAAGAGAGAAAGGACGGCAAACGGCGAATGGGGCGTTTTTTTAACAAATGGATGATGACGGCCATCAACGAAAAATATGGGATTTTCCAAAGGACCTGGAGGAGGAATGGAAATGGCTTTGTATCCTCCAATACGCTGTCTGATTCCTTTGAGGAAAATGAAGGGGGACTCGTCAACAAACTTAAAACCGAAATTTCTTATCGTTTGCGCACCGATCGTACCGAAGTGGAATTTAGAAACGAACTCTGCGATATCATCGGCAGGGCCTATTATCAGGGAGGACAAGAGGTTACGGTAAAAAAATATTTTGATGGTCTTGGCCTTGAAACTTTTTATTATTTGCGACCGGGGCGAGATACCGGTGAGCAATTTGCAATTGAAAAATCTCTGCCCTATTATTTGAAGGCAAAAACCAGTTATGGTAAAGAAAGAGCTGGTCAGGAAGAGCCCCCTATCTCTTCCGCCAGGATTGAATTACTGTACAATGGAAATTTTTGAAATCGTTTTCCTAACGGCACCTTCAGATGATGGAATATGTAATTGAAAGTCAAAATTTAGCCAAAACTTTTCGCAGCTACGAAAAGAACCCGGGTCTTTGGGGAGCTATTCGTTCCTTATGGTTCCGTCCCTACAAGGAAAATCGCGCTGTTTTGGATTTTAATCTGCAAGTCAAGCCAGGCGAGATGATCGCGCTTTTGGGCCCCAATGGTGCAGGCAAGACGACCATCATGAAAATGTGGACTGGGATTATTGTGCCTTCAAGCGGACAGGTACAAGTCATCGGTCATGAACCATGGAAACGCGACAAGCAATTTCGCAAAAGAATTTCTCTTGTCATGGGACAAAAATCGCAACTCTGGTGGGATATTCCGGCCTTGGACTCCTTTCTTCTTTTGCAAAAGTATTATGAAATCCCTGATCGCGAATTTAAACAACGTCTCGATATGCTGTCATCTCTCCTTCAGGTGCAGGATAAGCTTAAAATTCACGTCAGAAAACTTTCGCTGGGTGAACGCATGAAGCTGGAATTGCTGGCCTCATTTCTGCATTCGCCCGATGTCATTTTTTTAGATGAACCGACCATTGGACTTGATCTGGTGGCGCAAGAAAACATTCGTAACTTTCTTTTGGATTATCATAAACTGCACAAATGTACCATCGTTGTCACCAGCCACTATATGGCGGATGTGGAAGCTTTGTGCAAACGCCTTATTTTGATTATTGGTGGGACCAAACATTTTGATGGCCCGATTGAACAGTTCACGCAAATTTTAGGCAAAAATAAAATTGTGACTTTTAATTTCAGCAAAGCTATCGATTTTAAGCAAGATCTCTGGCCGGATTTTGAACCGACATGGAATGAAATGGGCAATCAAGTAGCTCTGCGCGTCCCTACCGAGCATCTCAAGGAAGTTACGGTACAAATATTGAATGAATTCCCTGTCAGTGAATTTTCGACGGAAAAACTTCCCATCGAACGTGTCATGAAAAAAATCTTGGAAAACCCTTCACTCGCGCGCCCCAGCGGACATTCCTCCGCATGAAAAGCTGGGGCAAATGGTCACAAACAATTCGTATCTGGTGGGGCCAGTACACTGCCTATCGCATTAACTTTTTTCTCCAGGTCATCGGTCCCGTTTTAGTATTTTTCTTCGTCAAATATTCGCTCTGGAGAGAAATTTATAAAGGGATCGGCAACTCGGCCGATAACCCCGTCATGATTGGTGGTTTTACTCTGGACAGCATGTTGCAATATCATGGCTGGATTTTGGTTTTCTCCATGCTCACCCAAGGGAACGCCAATTTTGACTTGAGTACCGATATTCGGCTGGGAAAAATTTCTACCTATCTAATTTATCCGTTTAATTTTTGGGAATATCAAACGGCGGGTTTTTTCGCCTTCCAAACCCTTGAGTGGCCGGTGGCCTTTTTTACCGCAAGTATTCTTGCTGCCTGTAATGTCATTTACTTCCCCACGGCGGCAGCTCTTGTCGGCGTGTTGATGCTCGCCATGTTCATTAGTATTTTACAATTCACCTTGCAATTCTTGGCCGGGCTTGTGGCCTTTTGGTTGGAAGAGACATGGGTGTTAAGGGTTCTGTTGAATATCATCACAACTTTCTTATCCGGCGCCGTCATTCCCCTCGATCTCTTCCCACAAACGCTGAAATCAATCCTGGCGTATTCGCCCTTTCCCTACATGGTGTATTATCCGGTCAAAGTTGCTATGGGACTGCATCCTCTTGAACCTAAAGTCTTTATCATTCTTTCTGCTTGGGCCCTGGTCTTTTGTACTTTCAATGTCATGGTCTGGCGCCGTGGGCTGCGCCTCTATACTGGCGCGGGAATGTGAGTATGCTGGGACAAATTAAAATCTATTTGTCGGTTTACAAGAAATTTCTAGATTGCGCTTTTTCCCGGGCCACGACCTTTCGAACCAGTTTTTTTCTTATCGTCATCATGGATCTCTTTTTTTACGCGAGTGTGCTGGGATCGGTGGATTTTATTTTTCAACATGTCCAGACGATTGGAGGATGGAACCGCAACCAGTTTCTTTTCTTTTTGAGTTTCATGCTGGCCATTGATAATTTGCACATGAGTTTCTTATCCGAGAATTTCTGGATCTTTGCTCTTGATTTAAAAAGTGGGGTCCTTGACTACATTTTCATCAGGCCTGTTTCCAGTATTTTTCTTGTCTTTTTTCGCAGTATCCGAGTTTCAACCATGCTCAATACTCCTTTGGTTATCTACTTCCTGATCCACTTTGGGGCCAGGGCAGATCTGCATATTATAGATTTTTTATTACTTCCCTTTTTGCTTCTTATCTCCCTGCTCATCATGGTGGAAATTGAAATTATCATTTCGACTCTGATGTTTTGGCTTATTGAAGGGAATGGTATTAACTTTTTGCGTATGCAATTGCAAAATGTGGCAAGATGGCCGGATTTCGTCTATGGCCAATGGGCCAAAAGAATTTTCACCCTGTTCTGCCCTGTTTTACTTATCGGTACGCCCAGTGTGCGTTTCATTTTCAAAAAGTCTGACTGTTTTCCCCTGCTACTCCAGATGATTGCCATGATTGTTCTCTACATGATCATGACAAAGTTCTGGTTCTACGGACTTAGAAAGTATGAATCAGCCTCTTCCTGAAAATTGAGAATTTTTTACAGTGCAGACGTCGATCTTTTTTAACCTTTTTCCCCAATATTTTGATTTTAATTTAAAATGGAAGAAGATGTGATTACAGCGAGGTGCTTTATGAAAATAGTTTTTGTCTTGTTTGTCCTTTTATTTTCTTTCATGATTGTGACTCTGTCTTCTGCCGCTTGGGCGGCCCGTGGTTCCAGTGGTAGCATGTCCGTTGGTGTCATGGGTGGTTTTGTCAACAGCGAGCAAACGCACTTAAATACTCTACGCGTGCGCGCCAATCAGCGCGCTGGCGGTATTGCCGCCAGTGACCTAGAGCGGGCCTATGAGTTCGGCCCTTTCATTCAATGGCGAGCAGGAATGCTCGGCTTCCAGTTGCGTCCAAGTTACTTTATGCAAGAAGAAGGCAGCGGAGCCTATGAATACAGTACAACAGGCTACGCCGTAGAAGCGCATTTTAAGCTCTATCCTCTGGAAAGCCAGGAAGTGAAACTATTCTTTGAAACCGGAGTGGCCTACGGAAATCAAAAAACCTCCATCAAAGAGGACACTTTCACTGTAGACGCGGAAGGTTCCAACTTAGGCTACTTAATCGGACTCGGGGTGGAAATTCTTTGGGGCCCCCATGCCGTCGTACTCGAAGGAGGTTGGCGCTATCTTCCCATCGAACGAAATATCGTCACTTCCTCCAATGGCACTCCGGCCGCGGATAGTGTTAGCCAATACACTACGCGCGGTGAATTGGAATATGACCAACGCGACTTGAGCACCAATATGTCCGGCACAAAAATGATGGTTGGGTACGCTTACAATTTTTAACCTCCCCTTGCCTTTATACCCTTCGCACTTTGCTTTTCAAGCAAACCGCTACGGGTATACCACTCTTGCTTTGCATTTTCACTCACGTGAAAATCTAATCGTGAGGAGTATAAAGTGGGGCCCTTTGGCCCCATTGTAAATTTTTCTTGCTCAAGGCCGGTTGCTCTTTGCCTCCATGAGATCTTCAAGTGATTGCAAAAACAAGAGCTGATCGGTCCACCATTGTAATATTTTCTTGCAGGAAATTTTTTCCAATTGTTTCTTCTTCCCTTTTTCAAAACTTTTCGCCAAACTCAATATTAGAGTTCGGCGAAGTAGGAAAATTTTGCCGACATAGGATAAGGCCCAACATCATTCCAAGGAGGGAATAATGGCGTTACAGCAGGAGACCAGTCCGCTCACGGGAATTCTCGAAGAAGATAAAGTTTACATTGATTTTGGCGAGCATGAGGGAAAGTCGGTTCTCGAAGTGGCCGACACCTGCCCCGAGTTTTATTCGTTCTTAATTGAACGAAAAGAGTCAGGCTTTTGCACCATTCGACGCTCAAAAGACAAATCTTTTCGCCTCTACGTTTCTCGTATCCTCAACTAGAAATTTCGGTTTTTTCAACCGAAATTATTTGTGGTGAGGACAAAGGAAAAGAGCATTCTGGAGCGAAACTTCGTCCATGGCCTTGAGCTTGAGCAGACACTCCGCGGGGGAAATGTCGAAGGCGCGGGCACAGATCTTAAGTTCCAGCATTTCGGGTAAATTGATGGCACCCTTTTCTTTAAGAAGCTTATAGCAATTAATTGGCTCTAAACTGGCAGCACCACTACACAATAAAGCATGGCCGTCATCCCCGATAGAAACAGCGGTTTTAGCGGTTTTAAAACACTCGATCGGCATGGAATTGACCGCCTGTGAACAAGTAATAATCGCCAGAATATCATCCACAGAAAATTCTTTCTTCATGCGAATGAAGCAATCTGCCGGTGCGGAATTTTTCGCCTTGATACAAAGTTCCTTCGCAAGCTCCTTCTGTTCCGGATAGGCCTGCACGAATTTAGCATAACAATTGGCACGCGAAACGGGATCGACTAAAGTTGCTACCGGCGAAGAAGTCCCGGCTTCGGTCGGGCCGGAGGTACCAAATTGAGCACCACCTTCCTGATTAACATAAAACATTTTGGGGACCACTCTGACTTCAGAATCATCATTTTGATCCACCAATTGCACTTTGAGTTCGGGTAGAAAACTGCGAGTGATCTTATCATCAGGAGTTTCAAAACCGATGGTGGCCAGCACCAGTCCAGGACGGGGAAGCTTCAAACTCTCAAGGACAAGATGCTGCCCTTTATAATCAAAGGCCGCCACCCGACAACCAGGCATGTCACCAGGACATTTGAAATCTTTCTTCACTGATTGCATTTCTTTTTCAGTTGAAGTCAAAGGCAAGAGCGGTGAGCGACGGTTTTGAAAATAATAAAAATTACTTTGGTTGGCGCGAGTTGGTACTTCATCGGAAGGGTTCTCCTCATACGCCCTCATATCGGAGAGGTGTCGTTTTAAAATCCATTTGATCTCCTCGACTTCCCCTCTTCTTTCAAAGCGCGTTTGCGCCTTCTGTAATTTGATCATAGCATTATTTAAAAAAAGGAAAATTCCCACGCCAATCGACGAAGCGATCATCACTTCAACCAGGGTCATACCGGCAGCTGAAAAGCGACTATAACGCATATGAAGATCCTTCTCCACGCGGGTCTGAAACCGCATTAATTTTTCTATCATTCATATCACCGATTAATTCTACCGCCTGAATGCGACAACCGATATCCTTTGTCTCAATGATGTGCCCCATGGCCGTCAGGGCCTGATGTTGACGATCTGGCAAACCACGTGCTTCGACAAAAAGTTTATCCGGCATCCATTGTTGATGATAGCGCAGTAAAGCAACAGAGTCATAGAGATCCATGCCGTAAATAAGGCGGTTGATGACTGTCTGGGCGACACAAGTCAGAATGCGTGTTCCTGATGGTGTACCTAAGGCCAAAATCGGCCGGTTCTTCTTGAAAACCAAAGTTGGTGACATGGAACTTAAGGGACGCTTTTTTGCGGCAGGAAGATTGTTCTCACCACCGATCGCGCCAAAGAGATTAGAGGCCCCCACTTTGGTGGCAAAATCATCCATCTCATTATTCAAAACTACTCCTGTGCCCGGAACAACAATGGCACTACCAAAATGCCCATTGATCGTTTGAGTCGAAACAACAGCTTCGCCATCTTTGGTTAAAATTGAAAAGTGAGTAGTTTGGTCAGACTCTTTAGGGCCCTTGAAGTGAAAGGCATCCGGCCACACGGCAAAATCGTCACCCTTACGGGCGACATCACCTTTTATCCGCCCTTGCAAATCCTGCAAATAATTTTGACTGATTAAAGTATCCAGTGGCACCTTTACAAAATCAGGATCACCGAGATATCGGGCCCGATCATAAAAGGCCATCTGCATGGCACTGGCGACCACATGAATATTATGCTCATCCATCGGCCCCTTTTCTGGCCTTAACAAGCCATGAGACATGCCAATAATTTGCGCGATATGGACCCCACCTGAAGAAGGGGGGGCCATGGAATAGAGAGTATAATCACCAAATTGCGCCGATACCGGTACCCGTTCTTTTACAAGATAACTCTGCAAATCGTTTAAGCTAATTTGTTGGCCTAAACTCTTTGAATATTTCGCAATTTTCCTGCCCACGCTACCCGAATAAAAACCGGCCTCTCCCTTTTCCGAAATGTCCCTCAAAGTGTTGGCCAAATCTTTCTGTATTAAAATCTGGCCTACTTTAAGGCCCTGTCCGCCTGGAAGAAAAATTTCTTTTGAAGCCGGAAACTTAAGTAAGCGTTCCGCCTCTGACTCGATCGCTTCGGCCAATTCTGGATAGACCGAAATACCGTTTTCGGCCATGGCAATGGCCGGCGCCATCACGACAGAAAGAGGCAGGACACCAAAACGGCGATGAAACTTGATGATGCCCGAAACTAGTCCAGGCACTCCGACTGAATGTATTCCAGTCAATGATTTATCGGGAATCACCTCCCCCTTATCATCCAGAAACATTTTCGCATGGGATTTGGCAGGGGCCATTTCACGAAAATCAAAAGCTACCGGACCTTTCTTAAATGAAGGATGATAGTAAAGTAGAAAACCGCCTCCGCCCAAACCGGTTGACTGTGGACGTTCAACAGAGATGGCAAAAGAAGCTGCGGTGGCCGCATCTGCAGCATTGCCACCTAATTCAAACATTCGGCGAGAAGCTTCCGTAGCACCAGAACCTTGCGTCGCCACACCATACTTCTGCCCACTTCGCTCAACTTTAGTTCGAAGGGAAGCCCCTTGATCGTGCTTGAAGTACCAAGGGCCGGTCTTGGGGGTGATGGGTCGTGCTGTGGTACAACTATGGAGGCTTAAGCTAAACACCAAACAAAAAATCAAGTCTTTTGGAAATTTCAAACATCTCTCCCGCTGTATATTTAAGAGGCACATAATACTCAAATGTCTCTTCTATTGAAAAGACTAGAATTGATCAAACATGTTGCCGGACAAGAAACGGTAAAGCACAATAGAGTGAAGATTTAATAACGTTAAGGAAGTGATTATGAATTTATGGGTTTACATCCAGGAAGGTGGGGCCATCATGTATGTGCTCCTATTTTTAAATATCATCGGGCTTGGTCTGATGGCCTTCAAATTATTCACACTTTATTCTTGTGAAAAATCCATCGCCGTCACAGCACAAACGATTACTGATCGCATTAATCTTAATCAAGGAAAGGAACGAGATCCTGAGAGTAAAGTCCAGTTGGCAAAACAGGAACTCAATACCTACATGGCCCAAGCGGAAAAGGGTATCAACGCTATCCGCTTGATTGCCGCCATCTCACCCTTGCTCGGACTTTTAGGCACCGTTGTGGGCGTCTATATGGCCTTTAAGCTTATCGCCGTAACGGGCATGTCAAATCCTTCTCAATTTGCCGAAGGACTTTCTCTGGCGCTTATCACAACGGTGGGCGGGCTGATCGTTGCAATTCCGCATTACATTGGTCATACCTACTTAATCGGTGTTCTGGATCGTTTGGAAGTCCATTTGGAGCGTGAACTAACCAATCGGCTTCTTTAATTTGTGAGATGATATGAAGAAACGCAGCCGCGAACCTTTTGTACCAGACTTAACGCCCATGATAGATCTTATCTTTTTGCTGCTTATTTTCTTTTTGGTCAGCACTGTTTTTAAAAAGGAAGAATGGGCCCTGCTGCTTAATTTACCCAAAGCAGAAACCGGCGCTACCAAAGAAGCTAACCAAAAACAACTCTTAGTTGAGCTGTCGGAAGAAGAACTGGCCTTAAACGGAAAGCGCTTGGATTTCACCCAAATGGAAAGCGAGCTACGCTTGGTGTCCGATAAGACCACACCGGTAGAAGTTCGAATAGATAAAAATGTACGCTATGAACGCATTATCAAAGTGTTTGACTTACTCAAAACGCAAGAACTGTTTAATTTGAATTTAGTGACAACGAAGAAGTAACTCCCGCACGCAAACCAACCCCACGATAAAGGCCCATTAAATGTTGCGTCGTCTTGGCCTGATGAAATCGTTGGACATAATCACGGCCGTTCTGAATCATTTCCTGTCTAAGCTCGGCATTACTTAAGACCCGCTGCATGGCCTGGGCCAAATCGTCGGCCTTGTTGGGATTGATATACAAAGTTTTAGGCCCTCCCGCTTCAGGAAAACAAGAACCTTCAGAAGTCACCACCGGACAGCCTGAGAACAATGCTTCGACGATGGGAAGACCAAAACCTTCAAAAAAAGAAGGATAGGCCAATAGCGCGGCTGCTTGATAAAAATGCGGCAATTCCTGATGTTGAAGATTCTCTAAAAAATGGGTACGTTTTTCTAAACCATATGCATGAAGCTTTGCTTGCATTAATTTCTTATAATCTTTTCCCTTCCCTACAAAGACCAGATCAAGGTCTTCACGCAAAGATTTAAAGGCCTCAATCAAACCCAATTGATTCTTTCTCTCTTCAAGCGCCCCGACAGAGAGGATAAAATCATTTTGGACCCCGTATCTGCGTACCACTTCCTTGTTTTCAGCAGAAGAATAATCGGCGTAAAAAATCGGATCACAACTTTGATAGGCGACAACAATTTTTTTCTCCGGCGTTTTAAGAAGATCAATTAAATCACACTTGGTCTGCTCGCAGATGGCCAATACTATATCGGCCCGATTTACAGCATGATTGAATTTACGCAGATATATCTTTCGGTCGATCCAGGGAAAAAACTCGGGATATCTTATAAAAATAAGATCATGCATGGTCACGACACACTTAGTACGCATATGAAAAAAAGGCGGCAGCTCGTGGCTCAGACCATGATATATATCGAGATCGCGATGCTTTAATTCATTGGCAAGAAGAACACTTCTCCAGAGTGACGGTACAGTTTTCAAGATACCTTCCGGGGCAACCACTTTAAGAGCGGCATGAGTTCGCATAAAAGCAATCGCCCTCTCGTCCTTAAATGGCGGAGTGAACAAAAAGTATTCATTTTCCGGGAAATATTTAGATAGACCGTCCAGCAAAGTTCTTGAATAATTGCCAAGTCCACGAAAATTATGAAATGCCCTCTTAGCATCAAACCCTATTCTCAAAGTCCTTCCTTCTGTCTATCGCAGGCGATTGCTCCTGCTTCACGCCTGCATTTCGAACATCCTGTAGATCAAATCCCATTTAAATCGACTAAAACACGCAACAGGAGGTGTCCACCAAAGCTGAATGAAAACTTTGGAGCATGATCAAGCACAAGGTGAACATACAGAGTTACACGCCTATTATTTTTCAAAACTTGCTTCCAATTGCCTTGATGGACTGTCATATCGAAACATTTTCCTGCACAGCTAAGGTCGCTAATTCCTTTATAATAGCTTAATGCCAACAGCGCTCCTTTGTAACGCTCTGGTAAAGTATTGGCGTCAACAAGTGCTTTCCCTTCGCCACTGCCACTGCCACTGGTGGTTGCCACGATAGGTGCTGTAGCGCCTGTTGCATCGTTAATCTTGATATAAACTTCCAACGATTTGATAAAAGCAAAATTAGGTGCCGTTGCACTTTCATGATCTGGATTAGTATCTTCATCCATCACTATATGCACATTTTGGAGCAGGACTTCCTTTACGAAAGCAAAATCCACGCCATCCAAATCTTTCAAATCATATTCGATGGGATCAAGGTCGAGTACACCGGTTTGACCGCGCTCTATACTGACATCAGCGATCATTTCCGCCAATCGACGAAAGGCCCCACCGATATGTCCAATACTTCCAATAGTACTGAACTCATCCTGAACAGGAACCCGTTGAATAGGAATAAAAAATGTTAGGGGTGAGCCACGATTCACTTGATCTTCAAGGCGTTCGATAGGAAAAGCGGGAGTTATTTTTTCTTCCGTCACACAACCGACAGCAAAAATCGCCAAAACCAAACTCAATACAACACTCGAAAGGACGGCTAAAAAATGGCCAATATTTTTATGTCCCATAGCAAATTCTCGCTGGTGTAAAAAACTTGACAGAAATTCCCTGACGCCCTTATACCAGGAATCTTACATCAATGAAGGCCCCCATAAAAAAAATTCCTGAACGGTCGTACAGGGTTGACTACCGAAGGACCTACGCCTTTCAGACTTCTAACCTTTTTTCGAGCACTTAGCTTGAATTGAAAAAAATGCAGACTTATCTGATTTCGCTAGCGAGCAACATCAGATAAAGGCACAATTGCGCAATGCGCAAACATCTTCTCCTGTTATTCAGCATCTTTTTTAATGTGTCATTTGAAGCATTTGCTGCCTATTACGACACACTCCCCAAAGGCGTGCGTTGCGTAGTCTTACGTCAGGTAACGACTGAGAATATCAATTCATCCTTTACCGGAAACAAGCAGGAAAAAGAGTACTTTCTTAAGCTAAGTTTGGATGCCCGTGCTCTTGAGGGGGCCCAGGCGATTTTTTCCAATTATTTGCAAGCACTCCACGCCCAATCTCCAGAGGCCTACGACGCTCTCCAATTGGGGGAATATGAGATCAGTGCTGATGCTCAGGTCGATGTACAGGGACTGGGAGTGGCCTTCGGCATTACAGATCGATTTACCAGCTACATTAGCTTTCCTTATTTCAATGCCAATGTCGATATTGAGATGGTGCGAACCAAAGGTAATAATAACGAGGAAGTTCAAAGACTCTTACGCATGAACAACAGTGATCCCAATACTGTCACAGCGGTAAATTCAATCATCATGGGAGTAACAAATAGTTTGCCCGACGCCAGCGGGGGCGTCATTCAATCTACTGTCGTAAATTATTATGGTTATCGTCCCATCGGTGACTGGCAGGGAAAGGGTTTGGGCGATATTGAACTTGCGGCCATCTATCGCCTGACGGATTGGGCCGATGCCGGGTTGGCCACCACCTTGGGGATCGTTCTTCCCACTGGCAGGACCGACGATCCGGATATTATTCAAGATATTGCCTTTGGTGATGGGCAATTCGATCTCTTTGCAGAATTTGGCGGTGGATTCCGCGCGGGAGTTAGTAACTGGTACAGTGATTCATCACTAAGATATACTTTCCAAGCGCCGGCTTCAAAAACTTTGCGAGTTCCAGATTCTTCCGAATATCTGTTAGGCAGCAAGAAAGCGACCTTCTATGAAAAACTGGGCGATAAAATAGACTTTTTTGCCGGAGAAACCTATAAATTTAACGACATGTTCAGCTCAACGCTTTCATATCTCTACAACTACACTTTTGAATCGAAATATGAATCGGCCTATAGCGAAGCAAACGCTATTCTGGCAAAAGATACTGCCAAATCTTCACACATTGCCAAAGCTGAAGTGGCCTTTACGACAGTGGAACTTTTCAAGAAAAAAAGATTTTTCGCACCGATCTCGCTCAGCGTGAGTGGGCAAAAAACCTTACGCGGCCAAAATATTCCCAATTACACACGATATGATCTGGAATTTCGTCTCTTCTTCTAGTGGTACTCCGGCCAAATCAATTTACCTTCATCTTCTTGGATAAGATTAAAAGGGTCTGCCGCCAAGAGAAGGTGTCCATCCAGATCATAAAAATCGGCCAGAGAAGCTAAATGCATGGCCCATGAAATACCTAAACTGGTTTCAACCATGCACCCGAGCATGGTCTTCAAACCTAAAGAGCGCGCGGCCTTCAATTGGCCCATGGCCTTGAAAATACCGCCACTCTTCATCAATTTAATATTGACGCCATGGAAGCGATCCTTATGAAAGGAAATGATTTCCTTATCGGTTATCGATTCATCGGCAAAAAGCGGAAAGGGCGATTTGCCTTTGATGCGTTTATAATCTTCAAAATGATCGGCAGGCAGCGGCTGCTCAATAAACTGAATGCGGAAAGGCTTCAAGCTTTCTGCCACTTTCAAGAATTCATTGGCATCAGAAAAGGCCTCATTGGCATCAACGCGAATCCATCCGTTGTAAACGGCACTCAAAGCAGCTACACGTTCAAAAACATTCTGGTTGTCTATTTTGATTTTTAAAGATGCAAAGCGGGTTAATTTCCTGGAAGTCACAAAATCGGCAATTTCTTCCACCGGCATAATTGGCAATGAAAAAGAAGTACTGATGGCATTAATCTTTTTCAAACGCAAAAAAGTAGGAATATCTTTACCAATAAACTGGGATAAAAAATGAATAAATGCCGCTTCCAGACCAAAGCGAAGAGAGGCAGGAATATTGCTCATTTCTGCCATATAATCTTGAAATTCTTCCATGGTATGCCATTCGGGATTCCATTCTTGTTGAAAACGTTTAAACGCCTCCTCGGTGAGAGCGGCACTTTCCCCATAGCGTACATTGAAAGCTACCTCGCCCATTCCCACCAGTCCCTTCATGTTTCCGTTGCCTTTGGCACGGACCACGAAATTATTTTTTTCAGTGGAAGAATTGCGCGCGATTTTCCAGGTCAGATTAAGCGGTAAAGAAATTTTTTCCAATTCAAAGTAGGCCATCGCAAAATCCCCTGAAAATATCTTGGCAATGTCCAATTATTATAGACCGAAATAGCATAAATTGTGAGGTGACGTATCAGATACCTGAGTTTTGCACTTTGTGCATTTTTAACCATTTCTCGAATATAATAGTTTTTATGCTTAAAACTGAATTGATCATACGGGGAGTAATCTCTCTGTTTTTAGTGTTCATCGTTGGAAAAGTTCTGGCAGTTATGCTGCAAAGCTTATTCAATCGAATTTCCATTGGGAAATCTAAAAGACCTCACGATCTTAACCGCATGATAGAAAGACAAAAAGACATTTTACGCGCGAAAAGCGGATTCAGCGGTCAAGCTTCTCAATCACACGCTGAGGCGACACCCCACAGAAGTGCCACTGAAATGGCCTATCAAAATCTGCTTTTAAAAGGTGGAGATCAAAGCGGCACTAAAAAAATGTTGGAACTCTTCGATCACCTGCAGTGGGGAGATGGCAAATTATATGCTCAACTTCAGCAGCGCATGCAGCAGCGCTGGTGTATCCGATGTGAGGCCCAAGATGTCGGGCGTAGTCTGAAATGGATTGTTGATCACGATTTACTTCTGAAATTAAATACCAAAACATTACCCGGTTTTGAAGAAAGCATCAACCTCATCGAGTTTCATCTCTTCCTGGCCCATCTTGCACAATCCATCGATACGGGAAGTTCACCCATGGTTGACTTCCAATCCCAACAAACTCATTATCGCGCCCATTCATTAGTGAAAAGTATGGATTTGGTCTGGGCGATTATGCTGGGAAAAAATGAAAAGGAATCTTTGGCCACCATTCTTAAAACTGGTCAGATGAACAAAGGCAGCGCCAGCCGTGGACTTGATGCACTTTTTATTCAACTTTTTGTGCCTAAACGCCAAGAAGAATTTGGTGGCCCCGAGCGACTTCTGAACAAAATACGGGAATGGGCCTTCGTCTTTGATGCCCTGATCCCCATTGCCCCTATCAATGGGAATAAAGATCTTCAAGGGGCCTTACGAATCTTTGGTCTCAAGAAAATGTCGAGCATGGAAGAAATCCGAAAAATCTATAAAGATCTGGCCAATAGAAAACATCCCGATAAACTGATGTCGAGGGGGGTTCCTACACAATGGTTGAAGATAGCGAATGAAAATTTCACTAACATTCAGATGGCCTATGATGTTTTGCAATCCCAGAAAGGATAATTTATGACAATCCAAAAAGATCGAGAACTGGTGGCCGAACTCACTGAACACCTTATCCAACTGATCAGCGAAACTAACGGAGTTTCCTTGAATCACACCTTGGAATTACTCTCGCTTGATCCAGATATTCGCAAAGACACCGTTCTTTTAAAACCCATTAATGAATTTCGCCGTCTGATAAAAGGATTCCAAGAAGATGAAGTCGATATCAATACACTCCTCAATCACCCCATCTCATCTGGGCTTTTTCAATTTTTTAAGACTTTCCCCCTTACCTATTATGAAGAACATATTCACCTTACAGGAAGTCTTAGTGCTGAGTTTATTTTCCCTCGACTCAAAAAATTATTAGAAGGTCCTCAGCACAAAATTTACGAACAAAAAATCATTGAAGTTTACGGCGAAGAGACGCTTCCTATTCAATCGGCCGAAGATGTGGACAAGCTTATTCGTCTGAAAGAGGGCGAACAATTTGATCGCTATCTCAAAATTCTGTTGTTACCCAAATTAATTCTCAACTCCAGAGAATCCCATAAAGAAGCGGCTTATCATATGGCCCAAGAACTCTATGAAAAATATAATGTCGGTAATATACGACTGAAATTTACCTTGTCACGAGTGACCTCAGTGAGTGATGAACAAATTCCAGGACTCGACCAATTGGCCGATGAAGACGTGGTGTTGGGTCTCTACGACGGTTTTAAATTATTTCAAAAAGATCACCCTTTTTTTGGTTTTGTGCTTTCGCCGAGTTTTAGAAAGGAGGCCAAGTTTTTTGACAGTAAAGCATTTAAAAATAAGCAGGCCCATGTCAACGCACAAGTAGAATCAGTATTAGGCCTCCTGGAGAAATACCCTCACCTTATCCCCCATCTGTGTGATATCGATACGGTGGGCGATGAACGGGAACTTTTCCGCAAAAAACATTTTGAGGAAATGCGATCCGGACTTCGTCGTCTTCAATACCATGGTTTAAAAATTCGCAGTCACCATGGTGAAACCTGGCGAATTTTACGAACTGGTATCCAATCGGTCGATAATGCCATGAACATCTGGCATATTGATACACTTGAACATGGACTCTCACTTGGGATCAATCCTAATTATTATTTTCACCGGATCTATCAAAGGGTGATGGAAAATAATGCACAGGGTGTTCCTATCGAGAAGAATACGTTAGATTACATGGAAATCATGGACATGCTTTGGTATGACACAAAAGTGCGGCAGAAAGTTATCCGAGGGACACGCTTGAATGACCGCGAACGCTTGGAATTCCTCAAAGTTAAGTTTCATACTGCCAGAGAGATCGAACATTATCAGCATGACGTTTTGAACCGAATGATTAATAAAAAAGTTGGTCTGGTGGCACTGCCTTCTTCCAATTTAAAATTAACCGGCTGTTTTCCCGATTACAAAGATCATCCCTTTTCCTGGTGGGAGAAAAAAGGTGTGCAACTTGGAATTGGTACCGACAACTATATCACTCTCAGTACCAACTATATCCACGAACTCCTGACAATTCTCTATTCCGACTCGGAAAATTTGAAAATTACCAAACTCCTCATGGTCGCGACCCGTGAAAATCGCCGGCCTTATGTGAGCCATCTCCTTTGGAGAATGAAGAAGAAACTGCTGGGAATCACTTAGCAGGTTGTTAATGCTATTGGCAGATATCGGCCCCCGGTTCTATGGCCCCATTCTATAGGAAGTTATACATTCTTTTGATCTTTCATCTCTCTTATGGCCAGGGCCAAAACTTCCGGAGTGATGGCCGTCATGCATTCTTGATAGATTTTGCGTCGACACTTACCACGACCATCCTTGGTACATGGACGACATGGGAAGGCGACTTCCAGTGTTTTTATGCTACTCCCGCTGCAAAAACCGAAAGCCGTTGGGCCCATCAAGGAAATACCAGGATGGCCTAATAAATCGGCCATATGAATCATGCCCGTATCGGCAGAAACCAGAAGTTCAGAGCAAGTGATGGCATAGGCACTTTCCGCAAGGGATAGCTTGCCGGCCAAATTCAACACACGCTCGGGAGCTGCCTGAGTAATGTTTGCTAAAAAATTGTCTTGTGGCCCACCCAGAAGGACGAAGTGTTGGTTTGGTAGCAATCCCACCAAATTTCTCCAATGCTCTACTGGCCATCTTTTCATGGCCCAGGCCGCTGAAGGGGCCAAGGCAATGTGGTTGGTTTTGGGAAGCAGACTTTGCACTCGATCACGAGTGCTCTGAGGAAAATTCCATTGTCCCTTTAAAATATGATCAACGGGAAGGCCCAAGGAACGCAGGGGTCTTAAGTAAGAAAGCATGCCGCGAAATGGTTTTGGAAAAAAATTCAGCCGTAAAAAGAACAGGCACATTCTCCTGACCCGTTCTTTAGAACGAGTATACACTCCTCTTGGGAAGGCAAACCAGAAGGGTCGCAAAATCCATTTGAGAACCAGCGAACGCATATTTTGATGGGCATCGTAGATAACATCGTAGGGACTCTCTTGTTGGCCTTTTTTGATCTGAAAGGCCAGGCGCAGAAGTCCTGGGAATCCTTGCTTTCGATCAAGTTGCCAAATTTGATTGATCCTTTTATCCAGTTCCAATAACCCGCAAAATTCTTGCTTCGACACCCAGTCAATGGTAGCGCCAGGGTAGCGGTGCAAGATGGCAGAAATCACGGCCATGGCCTGAACAATATCGCCCATGCTGGAAAAACGAATAATTAAGATTTTCACATTAAGTCCAAGCAAACTTAGTTGATCAAAACTTTCAACAACCTAATTTTACCTTATTTTTTGCAAATCGACCTCAGTATACTTTGCCTCTTTGGAAGACAGAACTACAATATTGTAAACCATTTTGAGAGGCAAGAATGCATATGCTCGGTAAAAGTATGAAAAATGTAGTCATAATCATCACCCTATTTTTAATTCCGTCGATGGTCTGGGCCAAAACTGTTTCGGCCAAGAACGAAGTCACGGCCGATTTTGGTCCCAATACGATGGCCGTTTTGGGTGCCCTGGAATCTGAAACCGGCATCGTTCATACTCCCGATACTCCTTCGGTCAAACCGGATGATACGGCGGTGAAACCAGATTCTAAACCTGAACCAACTCCAGAACCAGAACCAACTCCGACACCCGCTCCAACTCCCAAAAAACTATCCGCGGGTGAACAAAAAATTCAAGAAATGCTCAAGAAGAATCGAGAAAAAGTGGCAGAGGACCAAGGACTGAAATTAAATGATGGTGAAGGTGGTGCTGATCTTGTGGCCAAGGCCCGGGAAAAAACCAAAACGGATGCCAAAAATGCTCCTGCTGAAAATAGTTCAGATGATAACAAGGAAGCTGCTAGACCGGGTGAAAGTTTGCGTGATCAATACTTAAGAAATCTCAGCAACTTAAAACGCAAGAATCAGGAAACCCTCAAGAGTATGCGTGCTCAAGTGCAAGATACTTATGCGCGCTGGAAAGAGAAACAGCAGGAATTCCTAAAAAATCTTGAGACATATAAGGAAAATACCATTCCTGTGCAGAGTTTTGGTAGCAGTGCTCCTCAAGGGAGTTTTGCTAAAAAAAGCAAAAAAATTTCCCTCTCCTCGGCCAATGTCAATACAAGTGATGTATGGCTTATTCCCCGCGCCTTCGAAGTGCCTGTTCGTGATCAGGCCAAAAGACCAACCTGCGCTGCCTTTGCGGGCGTTCGGGCGCACGAACTTCTGCTCGCGCAAAATGGTATTGACGTTGATTTATCAGAACAATATTTCTATTGGGTGAGCAAACCAAATTGTGCAAGCAGGCCGTGCAGCGACAAAGGTTCTTGGGTTTTAGAGGCCCTTGAACAAACTCATACCAAAGGAAAATCCATTCCTAAAGAGCAAGATTGTCCTTATGTCGACACCAGTTTACCCGGAAATGAAACCCAAATTCCGATGAGCAATAGTTGTACCGGACGCGGAGTCGCCCAGGCCAAGGAATACTATCCATTAAATTCACAGGCAGAAATCAAAAGCACCTTAGAACAAAATATTCCTGTCATGGCGGGCTTTACTCTGACTCCCAACTTTTACACCACGAAGGGACTGGTCACTCTGGCCGACAGCAATCTCGCAGGCGCCACCGATTCTCACGCTGCGGGACATGCACTTATTATTGTCGGCCATATGAAGCTTGGTGAAAAATATAAAAGTGAAGGTTCCCTGTGTTATATCGTAAGCAATAGTTGGTCTGAAGGTTGGGGAGCAGGAGGCCACGCTTGTCTGACAGAGGCATGGGTCAAGAAAAATTTGATCCCTCGCGCTCTCATGGCCTTACGATCACTTGATATTTCGAACTAGTTCGGAGACCAAAATGGCTTTCACTTTAAAAAATTTAATCGGCCTTGTCCAAGTAGCAATACAAAATCATGCTAGCGATATCCATTTGAGAATGGGCGAATCGCCATGCCTGAGAATTCGTGGCGATCTGGTTCCTGTACAAACCAGACCCTTTGCCAAAGAAGATATCGAAGATATTTGCAAAATTATTTTTCAAAATGACCAGACCTTTTCGCAGCTGCATAATATTAAGGAGCTCGATGGAGGTTTTACCATTCCCGATACATGCCGCCTGCGTTTCAATTTTTTCCATTTCAATGAGAAGATGGGAATTATTTTGCGCATTGTACGGAATTCCATTCCCACCATTGAGCAACTTCAACTCCCTCCTATCATTGGAGAAATTGCTCTCCACCAATACGGTTTAATTTTAGTCACGGGACCTACCGGTTCAGGAAAAAGTACCACTTTGGCGGCCATGATTAATCATATTAATCATCTCAATCATGCCCACATCATCACTATCGAAGATCCTATTGAATACATTCATCCTCAAATAAAATCCCGACTGACACAACGAGAAGTTGGTCGAGATACGGAAAGCTTCCAGGCCGGATTGCGAGCGGCCTTACGCCAAGACCCTGACATTATTTTAATTGGTGAAATGCGTGACCCTGAAACGGTGGGCATTGCCTTAAAGGCCGCTGAAACCGGTCACTTGGTTTTATCTACGGTGCACACTACAAATGCCATTACCACAATCGGGCGAATTATTTCTATGTTCCCACCGGAAGAACAACCGGATGTGTGCAAGCGCTTGTCAGAAAATCTTTATGCCACGATTGGTCAGCGCATGTTGAAAGGGGCCCAAGGCAAGCATATAGTTCTGGCCCTTGAAATAATGTTAACGACTCCCGGGGTTAAAGAATGCATCCGTGGTGAAGAACCCTTGGGGCGCATTTTGGAGATTATCCAAGAAGGACGTGGGCCATCAGGAAACGGAAGCCAAAGCTTTGAACAGCACATTATGGAACTATTCAAGAAGGGTATTATTACCAAAGACACAGCTTTAGAATCAGTTGAAGGTGCCAGCGACTTCCAACAGCAATTGTTGATTGAAAAATAAATTAATGGTTGTAATCTTTTCTGACCACTGATTTGGCCAAAAAATCATGAAGCGCCCGTCTGTGAGGATTCATAAAAGCGATCAGGATTCCAATAATACTAACAGCTGAGATGGGTTTAAAAATCATTTCCCGTAAAAACGTTCGTACAAAACCGATATCTCCCCCGTCAATATCATCGACTAAAATCTTTGCCACAAATTTTCCAGGTGACTTGGCGGTAAAGGTAGTAAGAACAACAAAAATACAGAAATAGCATACAGCAAAAATCCCGCCAGACAATATGTAATCAACATTAGGGTTGTCGGGTAATTGGCCCATTCCAGATTTAAGCATGGCCTGGTCCACCCAGTTAAAGACGACGTCGAGCAATTGAGCGTTCCTGGCCAATAAATAAAACACTCCGATAATAACTGCATCAATCGCAAACGCCTGTGCGCGCACCGCGAGCATGGGAGTGCTTGTATCCTTGGTACCATGAGTATGTTGGCTTTTATTGATGTATGCTTCAGCATCAGAGCGTGACGCACGTTTGGGAACCTTGTCATATGCTAACTTCAAATCATCGCTCTTATTGCGTTTAATTAGCTTTCTGACACCCGTGTCGCTCACCGCACGTTTCGACCCTTTTTCTAAACGATCTTCTTTCTCAACATCATTGATTTTGAAATCCCAGTCTTCTGTCTTTTTATCATCATTAGAAGTTGTTGCCATAATCCATTCCAAGTTTTGAAAATCTTAATCATTTACTTGATAGATTTAATGTTTGTCCCTTCGACATGGAAACCATATCATCGGCCACAAAGATTGCTTCTTCCAATCCAGGATCTTGGCGTAATTGTTTCACCCATTCTTCTTTTCTTTGTTCAAAATCTTTTTTCCACTTCGGATCTTTTAGATCAATGGTATTTCCATCGGAACTTTTCAAGGATTCCTCATAATCCGAAACCAAAATATTTTCATTCACCTCTTCGAGTTTTAATCTCTTGGTCATCTGCTGATTTTCTTCGTCTTTGGCCTTAACCTCGACCAATGAAATCGGCACAAGAGTTTCTTTCCTCTTTTTGGTTAGATACTCCACACTCTCAATAACCTTTTTCATGCGACTGTTTGAGGCCACTCTCGCTCCCGAGCGTTTCTTTAGCATATCCATGTCAACTTTGCTTTTTGTCCATGGGGTGAATGCCTGTTTTTCAACTTGATCCCACTTAAGTGAGTAATCCAAATCCTGCTCACGGCTTTCGGCATAACCGAAGGGATCAGGGACGATAATGTCAGGAGTGATCCCTTTGTACTGTGTTGATGCCCCCGTGACCCTATAAAACTTCTGGATGGTGACTTTTAAGGCCCCCATGGTTGGACCGAACATGGAAAGCAAGGGTGTTTGGTTAAGATTAACAACCGCCTGTACTGTACCTTTGCCGTGAGAAAATTCTCCCCCTACAACCACCGCCCGTCCGTAATCTTGTAACGCTCCAGCGACAATTTCAGATGCCGAAGCCGAAAAACGATTGGTCATCACAATGAGTGGACCGTCATACGTAATCTCAGGGTCCCCATCTTTTAAAATTTCCGTGCCACCTCTCTGATTTCGGATCTGTACAATAGGCCCTTTATCAATAAAAAAGCCCGACATGATACGCGCGTCTTCTAGAGCACCACCACCGTTATTCCTCAAATCGAGAATAATAGCATCGACTTTTTTCTTTTTTAAACTCTCAACTTCTTTTTTGACATCATCAGAACAGTTCCGGGCATTTTCATCAAAGTCGCGATAAAATTTGGGAAGATAAATATAGCCAACTCGTACACCCATATTTTTTACTTGCAAGATGGAACTTTTGGCGAATGAAGCCCCGATTTGCACGACGTCGCGAACTATTTTTATCACTTTTCGCGTGCCATCGACTTTTTTTACGGTTAATTTTACTTCGGTGCCTTTAGGCCCTCTGATATATCGAACAGCATCGTCCACTCGCATATCCACCAAACTGACCTGCTCTTTATCCCCCTGTCCCACGGATAAGATAATATCCTCGACTTCCAGTTCCTTTTCCCGCCATGCTGCCCCGCCTGGCACAATGCTGACGACCTTTATATAAGCGCCATCCTCCTGCAAAACTGCTCCGATTCCTTCCAAGCTGCCGGAAATATCAATATCAAAATCTTCCTTTTTCTTAGGAGGGAGATAAACGGTATGCGGATCAAAAATGTGGGCAATCGAATTATAAAATTTTTCCAAATAGTCATCTGGAACTTCTTTTAAGATACGCTCGAAATAAATCTTGTACTTTTTATCGATGGCCTCATAAGCTTCTTTCCATAGTTCAGCATCGGTCATCTTTTTCTTTTTGACTTTTTTCTTGGCCTTATTTTTCTTGTTTAGAGGAGATAAGGGATCATCACTTTGTTCTTCATCCAAGTCCAGATAGCGTAACAACACTGCTTGCTTGAATATTTTTTGCCAGTGTTTCTTTAAATCGTCTTCAGTCGTGAAAAAATCTCGCTTCTCTGGATCTACCTCAATGTATTCTTTTTGATCAAAATCAAATTTCTTTTTAAAAAATTCGGTGCGCCATGTATCTAGTTTAGCAATACGATCACGTACAATTTTTATGGAGCGATCAACAAGTAAAACCTCACCACTCACTATTTCATCGTCCATTTGCATCTGATAGGCTTCAAGTTCTTTGACATCCGACTGCAAGAGCATTTGTTTTCCAAAATCGAGGCGCTTCAGATATTCCTTAAAGGCCTTTTGTGAAACAGAGTCATCCACCTTGTTTCCTAAATAATGATAGGACTCCAAAGCATTTTTTATAATATTGCCAACCAGTTTATTCCGGTCAACATTGACAGTTGCCCCGGCACCGAAGGTGAAAAGGACAATAACAATTAGTAAAATCCGAGCACTTAAAAACTTATTCATGAATAATCCCTCAAAACTAATCTCTAGCTTATAATAATCCTCTCGTCTTATTCCTTAAAGAGAGAATCTTTAGGTATATACAATACAGGTATCTACAGATATCTGCAGGTATCTGCCAGACACCACAAGATGATTGGATGATCTTTTTAGACGGACAATCATTCTACTCAAACAAAAAATTCTGCAATTTAGTGTGATGTCCACGCACATCAAACGCATATATCTGAGCAGTGGATAGGGCCGATAGCTGCTCACTTCCCAGTGGATGTCTTAGTAAAAACTCTTTCACATAATCTTGGTTCGCCCGTGTGGTGGGGCGTTTTGGCGCAAAAAGAGCACAAGCATCATCGTGTGGCATGATGGATGTTTCGTATGTTCCAATCTTCTTGGCCCATTCAATGATTTCAATTTTATTTAGCCCAATCAGGGGCCGTAAAACAATTAACTTGAGAAGAGTATTAATAACCGACAGATTTACCAGTGTTTGACTCGACACCTGACCTAATCCATCGCCGGTGATGAGCGCCCCGGCATTTATTTTCTCGGCCAATAATTCTGCCGTTTTCAACATGTAAAGACGAAACAAAACTGTTCGATATTCCGGGTAAGCATGCATTCCAATTATTTCTTGAATCTTGCCAAAAGGGATCACCATCAATCTCGTTGTACGGTGGGAAGGAGCTAAAAGCGCAACCAATTTGATGATTTTCTCTTTCACCTCATCTCCCACATAGGGATATGCATGAAAAAAGACAAAGGTCTGGGCCAGCCCCCGTTTCGCCATAAAATAACTGGCAACAGGCGAATCAATCCCCCCCGAAATGAGAGTCACTGCATGACCTGCTGTCCCGATAGGAAGACCTCCCATCCCGCGGAAATATTCCGATGCCACCAGAATCTTTTCATGCTCAACAAACACCTCGATTAAAAAATCAGGTTTATGAACATCCACCTTAAGTTCAGGAAAGACTTCCAATAATTGATGACCAAGCTGGCGTGAAATTTCCATGGAATTCATAGGAAATTTTTTATCTGAACGGTAGGTCTCAACTTTAAAAGTGAAAGGCCATTTCTTTGATTTCATTTTAAGAATCGAACGTTGTGCGGCCGCGAACATTGCTTCTATGGTACGCTCGACCACACATTCAACCGGGATAATTGTATGTAACCCAGGCAACAATCTAATTCCATTGATTAAATTTTCTGGAATTGTATTGTGGGGCCCTCTAAACTCAAATAGAAATCTCTGACCTTGGTTTCTAATGGAAAAAGGTCCCACTTGTTGTGCAAAAAAATATTCGCGTAAATGTTCACGCATCATTTCAAAATAATCGTCACGATTTTTACCTTTGAGCCAGAGTTCATCGACAGAAATTAAAAGAGCTTGTTGCATAAAATTATTATCAACGCTTATGGGTAAGAAGAGAAATGGTTTGCAAAACACGATTGAGCAAATTACATGAGGTCTTCACATCTTCCAAAGAGTTCTGCTGCCCAAAAGAAAGACGCAAAACATTTTTGTGCAAGTCCTCAGGAATCCTCAAATCTAGGAAGGTGGGATTCGTGCCCTTAATCTTAGAGGAACAGGCGGCCGTACTGGCGCAAAAAACCTGCTCCATTTCAAGGTGTCGAAGGATAATGTCACTGGACACCCCTCTCACCACGAGCATGACAATATAAGGGGAACAATGTTCTTCCAAAAAAGGAAATGAAATAATTTTATCTGTTGAAAAAAAAGAGCGAAATGCTTGATTCAATTGTTGCATTTTGGCCCATAATGTCTCCCGATGAAGGTTCATCCATTGGGCCGCCTCTTGCATTGCAACGATCAAGGGAAAAGGCGGAGTTCCGGCACGCATGCCATGTTCTTGGCCTCCTCCATGAAGCAACAGCTTACTCGGCATAGTTCTGAAATAAATACCGGCAATGCCTTTGGGACCACCGATTTTGTGAGAGGAAAGAGAAAAAGAATCAATTGCATCATCCCGCAAAGAAATTGCGTGTTTTCCAAATCCTTGAACACCATCGACATGAACGTAAATTTCAGGATTACGACGTTTGGCCTCTCTTGCCAAAGCTGCGACGTCTTCAAGATGTCCACTCTGACCGTTGACCCAAGTCACAAAGAGGCCCTTTGTGTCTGTTGTTATCATGTCAGATAATTGATTTTGATCAATCCGACCATCCATATGCCGGGGAATATTTCGCAACTTTGCACCACTTTTTTCCAAAGGCACAGTGATGCTGGGGTGATCGGCACGGCTATAAAGAATTTCATCACAAGACGTAAATGCCCTCTGCCAGATGGCCCAATTATTAGATTCAGTGGCCGAGCTGGTAAAATAAAATTGATATCCTTGAGGAGCGTCGACCAAGTTTAAAAAATCCTGACGTATCACCTCGACTCTTTCAAAAAGGTCTTTCCCCAAGCGATGTGCAGCGGATAAATTAGCGTAATCATCTGCGAGAGAACGGCCAAGCACTCCCATCACAGATGGTAGGATCGGCCAAGAGGCCGCATTATCCAAATAAATCATGAGTACCTCTTAACAAGGACTGACGACGCAAGAGCGGTCGAAGATGGCCTGAGTGAGCGTTCCCTCTTAACCACGCAATCGGCGTAGTACATATTGCAAAATACCGCCATTATTAAAGTAATTGAGTTCATCCAAGGTATCTATACGACAGGCCAGTTCCACTTGGTCTTTTTGCCCGCTCTTTCTTTCGATCACCATCTCGACTGTCATTTTGGGTTTTAAAGGGCCTCTTGGCTGCAATGAAATTTTCTCATCACCAGTCAAATTCAAAGTTTTACGTGTCACGCCCTTTTGGAACATCAGTGGCATAATCCCCATGCCCACTAAATTTGAACGGTGAATACGTTCAAAACTTTCCACGATAACGGCCTTGACACCCAGTAAACAGGTGCCCTTGGCGGCCCAATCCCTGGAAGATCCGGTACCGTATTCCTTGCCTGCAATGACAACCAGAGGAATATTTTTTTCAATATACTTCATGGCGGCATCGTAGATAGACATCTGCTCCCCGCTGGGAACGAACTTGGTCAATCCTCCCTCGATTCCACCCAACATTTCATTTTTAATCCGAATATTGGCAAAAGTTCCGCGCATCATGACTTCATGATTGCCGCGACGAGACCCGTATGAGTTGAAGTCTTTTTTCTCAACTTGACGTTCGTTCAAGTAACTGGCAGCGGGGGATTTCGAGCTAATATTACCAGCGGGCGAAATGTGATCGGTGGTTACGGAGTCGCCGAAAAGGGCCAAGATATTGGCATCTTTTACGGAGAAGGTGTCACTGGTTCCTTTCTTCAAATTATCAAAGAAACTAGGATTCCTGATATAGGTCGACTTAGGATCCCAAGCAAAACGTTCTCCGGTTGGCGCTTTGACTGCTTTCCAACGAGCATCTCCCTCAAATACATTTTGGTAACGTGCTTTATACATCTTGCTCGTCACATTTTTTAATACACAATCCTCTACTTCTTTGTTTGACGGCCAAATATCTTTCAAGAATACCTCTTTTCCGTCTTTGCCTTTTCCAATCGCTTCGTTGGTTAAATCGATACTCATATTTCCGGCAATGGCGTAGGCCACAACCAAAGGAGGAGAGGCCAAGAAGTTGGCCTTAATATCGGGCGAAATACGCCCTTCAAAGTTTCTGTTTCCTGAGAGAACCGCTCCGACGATCATATTATTGCTGTTAATCGTTTTGGAAATTTGGATCGGCAGCGGGCCTGAATTTCCAATACATGTCGTACAACCATAACCAACCAGATTGAATCCCAATTGATCAAGGTATTGTTGCAGGCCTGCTTCCACCAAATAATCTGTGACGACCTTAGAACCCGGCGCAATGCTACTTTTTACCCATGGTTTAGCACTTAATCCAAGTGCGCGTGCTTTTTTTGCCAAAAGTCCTGCGGCCATGAGCACTGATGGATTGCTGGTGTTGGTGCATGAAGTGATGGCGCACAAAACAACATCGCCATTTTTAAGTTTATAATTTTCTCCCTCGACACTGTATTCCTTCTGTATCGCATCGGGCGGACATTTGAAGGTGGTTTGCAGGGCCTTGCCAAAAACTGGTTTGACATCACTTAAATTAATGCGATCTTGAGGCCGCGAAGGTCCAGCAATGCAGGGTTTAACGGTGCCCATGTCTAATTCTAGGGTTGAGCTAAACACCGGATCAGCTTCACCTTTCGTCGACCAAAGTCCCTGGGCCTTGGCATAGCTTTCCACCAGCTGAATAGTTTCTTCATCTCTGCCGGAAAAACGTAAATAGTCGATGGTTTTCTCATCAATGGGGAAAAAACCACAGGTGGCGCCATACTCAGGGGCCATGTTGGCAAGCGTGGCGCGATCGGCGAGAGAAAGCTCTTTAATTCCCGGGCCATAAAATTCGACGAATTTATTGACCACACCATGTTTGCGTAAGGATTCCGTCACAGTTAAAACAAGATCTGTTGCGGTAACGCCTTCAGGTACCTTTCCCGATAATTTGAAGCCTACCACTTCAGGAATCAACATCGTGACAGGCTGTCCGAGCATGGCCGCCTCGGCTTCAATCCCGCCAACTCCCCACCCCAAAACGGCCAGACCGTTGATCATGGTGGTGTGTGAATCAGTCCCGACGCATGTGTCAGGGAAAGCATAAGTTTTTCCAGCTTCCGATTTGGTCCACACAACCTTGGCCAAATACTCCAGGTTGACCTGATGGATAATTCCGGTACCAGGCGGAACAACGCGGAAATTTTTGAAGGCCTGCTGTCCCCATTTTAGAAATTTATAACGCTCTTCATTTTGTTCATATTCAAGGGCCACGTTCTTATCAAAGGCTTCGGCATTTCCAAAATACTCTACCTGTAAACTATGATCGATAACCAAATCAACAGGTGAAAGTGGATTAATCTTGGAAACATCCCCACCGAAGGAAGCCACGGCTTCGCGCATAGAGGCCAGGTCGACAACTGCTGGAACTCCGGTAAAATCTTGCATAACCACGCGCGCGGGGTGATAAGCAATCTCATGCTCTGATTTTACTTCTTTAGGATTGGTGGCCCACTTATCAATCGCTTCCACATCTTCCCAGACAACTGTCGTGCCATTTTCATGACGAAGAAGGTTTTCCAGAAGAACCTTCATACTTTTAGGAAGCTTATCAATGTTCTTGAGGCCTAATTTCTTGGTCTCCTCAATGCTGTACATCCAGTATTTATTTTTTCCCACAATTAATTCTTTTAAGACTCGACTCATGGCGGTCACCTCTGTTCAAAAGTTACAAAAATTAAAACATTCATCTTACGTAAAAAAGATATCTTTGAAAATAGACGGCAAATCAAGTCGCCAGAACTTTACTTAGTATTCTGTGCCACGTAGCGCGACAATAATTGCCATTCACCGTGGCCGCTGGACTTAATCTGCAGGCCATAATCCTCTAATTTACGCCTCAGATGGTAAATATGCACATCCAAGGCCTTGGGATGAACCGTGGTACTGCCCCACACCGATTTCATCAAAACATCTTTTTGGACACGGCGATCAGTGGTTTGCAGGAAGAGTGAAAGAATTTGAATCTGCTTAGTCGTCAGATTATCCATAGTAATACCATCGACGATGACATTTTTACCATCGATCCCGAGACTCAGGCTGCCCGAAACATTTCTTTGCTCCATCACCCGTTGGACCTTTACCAGCAATTCTGAGGGCCGAAATGGCTTAGTTAAATAGTCAACAACGCCATTCATAAAGAAATGTCGAATAGTACTATAATCGTCAAGACCAGAGACTATGATGATTGGAGTATCGGGATGAATTTGACGATAGTCGTTTAAGTGATTGATAAATTTACCATCAGGCAGCATTATATCTGAAATGAGTAGATCGGGAGCATGCAGATCCTTAGTCATCTGAAACAATCCGGCCATGTCTTTCATCAGTTCAACATGATAGTGATCAGAGAGAATGTCTCTGTAAATTTCCAAACAGCCATCATTGTCTTCTAATACCCATAGAGTCTTCATAAGAATTCAGGACCTAATAAAAATTGTAGCTCTTTGCGTTGGTAAATTCTAAAATCCCCAATTCCCCAAGCTCACGTCCAAACCCACTGGCCTTGATGCCCCCAAAGGGAACTCGTGGATCTGATTTGACCACACCGTTCACAAAAATGCTTCCACATTCCACTTGCCGTGCCACATATTCACACTGAGCAGCGTCTTGGCCCCATACACTCGCCCCGAGTCCATAGGGAGTTCCGTTGGCCAAGCGAATGGCTTCCCCAACATCGCTATACTCGAAGATCAAACTCACCGGCCCAAAGGCTTCCGCAGAATAGAGTTTCATCTTAGACGTAATTCCTGACAAAATTGTCGGTGAAAAAAACTGGGGATGTCCCGGGACCGGGCCCCCACCTAAATGCACACAGGCCCCCTTCTCTACTGCATCAGTCACCAATTCCTCGAGGGACTTCATCCCGCGAGAGTGAAAAATTGGGGCCAAGGTAGTTGTGGCGTGGCGCGGATCACCTATTTTCAAATCAAGAAAATATTTTTTCATGCGCTCAATAAATTGATCTTTAAGATTGTGAGGCAACAAAAAGCGCTTTCCGGAAATACAGGTTTGTCCGCAATTGATCATGCGGGAACGAACAGCTTCGGGCACAACCGCTTCTAAATTGGCATCAGGGAGCACGATGAAGGGATCTGAACCTCCTAATTCCAACAAAACTTTTTTCAGATGACGTCCGCCTAGCTCGGCCACTTTTCTGCCACTTTCCGAGCTACCAGTGAAAGAAACCCCTCGCACCAAAGGAGAACTGATCACTTTTTCAAGATCGCGCAAGTGCGCCAAGAGCACAATGAAAATATCTTCTCCATAATTTAGGTTTTGGGCCACCAGCCTAAAAATCTCTTCCACTTTCATAGAGGAAAGCGGGGTTTCAGGTGCCGGCTTCAGCAATAAAGAGTTGCCGGCAAAGAGGGTGGGGATTGCGAATCGTAAGGCCTGCCATAAGGGAAAATTCCACGGCATGATGGATAAAATTGGTCCCAAAGGCTCAAAACAGACCTCATGTTTCTTGCCATCGGCCTTGATAGAATGGGAGGTTAAATATTTTTGGCAGTTTTCCTCATAATGAGTTATGAGAGCGCAACATTTCTCTATTTCGGCCTGGGACTCAGAGAGACGCTTGCCCATCTCGCTGGTGATGGTGGAAGCCAGATCATCTTTTCTTTGCAACATCAATGTCCGAACGCCTTCCAAAAATTTTATGCGCTCTTGGAAAGAGCGATCGCGCCATGCCAGGTGTGCCTTCCAACTGTTGTGAATTTGGTCCAAAAGACGTGAAGCCGGCCAAGCATCATAAGCATGTAAGACTTGTCCATTAAAAGGATCGTGTACAAAAAAATCCACGGGCATCTCCCCCTCTAAAGTCAAGACAGACTAGACAATAAGTGCCGATTATACTACTTCGTCCCCTGTCCGGCGAGTTAGCGAAGGAAAGGCTCATGCAAAAACGAGATAAAATTTTTTCCCGCAAAAGACCTGAGGTCGCTCCCTTTGACTTCAACCACGAAGTCGCTTCAGTTTTTGACGACATGGTGAGTCGATCCATCCCTTTCTATAATGAAATTCATAAGATGATCTTAGATGTGGCAAAATTCGAACTTCCCACTCATGCCCGTATCTACGATTTAGGCTGCTCCACCGGGCATACGATCTTGGCACTTGAGCAGGAAGCGCAAATTCTTGACCGACATTTTTCTTATGTCGGAGTGGATTCGTCAGCTCCCATGATCGCAGTCTGTCATAAAAAATTAAAGGCCAGAGGAGTTGGAGATTTTACGCTCACGCAATCCAAGATTGAGGATGTAACAATCCAAAATGCCAACATGGTCATCCTCAATTACACCCTCCAATTTATTTCTCCCAAAAATCGACTTACGCTCTTAAAAAAGATTGTGCGCGGGCTTGACCCTAAGGGTATCGTTATCTTGAGTGAAAAAATTAAAAATCAAAATTGCCATATTCAAGAACTCACCACAAAGCTTTACTATGACTTCAAAAAACGTAATGGTTACTCAGAATTAGAAATCGCCCAAAAACGTGAGGCGCTGGAAAACGTCCTGATCCCATGGACTCAGGAAAAAAATCTGATGCTATTAAAAAATGCCGGTTTAAAAAATATCTCGATGCTATTTAAATGGTATAACTTTGCCAGTTTTATTGGGTACAAATAATGCTGAATTATTTAAAAGATCTTCCGGGAAAAATCGATATCCTGTCCCTTCAGGATATTTTACGTCGGAGATTGGAGGCCTTTGATCAACGCATCGTCCCGGCACCCTATCGCCCCTTACTTGATCGCCTGGCATCTTTTCGGCCCGGTCCCTATGCATGCAGTGTGAGCGATGGTGTGGTTAATATTGGTTCCTCCGGCGATTTTTGTGATAGCGATCAGAAGAAATGTCTTGAAATGGCGCGCACCTTGTCCCCTTGGAGAAAAGGCCCTTTCACTCTTTTCGGCCAGAGGATAGATGCCGAATGGCGCTCGGATATGAAATGGGAACGCCTCCGCCCCTTCTTGCCCGGTTTAAAAGATGCGGTCATTTTAGATATCGGTTGCAACAACGGTCACTATCTCTTTCAAATGGCCGAACATCATCCTCGTCTGGCATTAGGCATCGACCCTGTCGACCAATACTATGCCCAGTATCAGTTCCTGCAATATTTTAAATCGAATCCGCGCACTCAAATGGAACTCTTAGGTGTCGATGAATTGCGCTTTTTCCAGCAAGTTTTTGATGTGGTTTTTTCCATGGGAGTGATCTATCATCACCCCCACCCCCTGCTTCAATTAGAGTATATACGCCAGTCGCTCAGACCTCATGGCAAGCTGATCCTGGAGACAATGACTATTCCGGGAATGGCGGATTATTGTCTTTTTCCCAAAGATCGATATGCACAGATGCGTAATGTGTGGTTCGTTCCAACCAAAGAAACCGTTTTCAATTGGCTTGACCGCAGCGGCTTTAAAGATATTCAACTTATCTTTGATGCCAAACTGACATGTGAGGAACAACGCGTGACGGAGTGGTCAACCTTTCGTTCGCTGTCTGATTATTTGCACCCAGACCTTCCAGACCTTACGGTGGAAGGTTATCCGGCCCCTTGGCGAACCGCCTTTATGGCAAATTTAGCGTAAGATCGAATCGAGAATTTTCTCTCTTGAAACCCAGCCTTTCTTACCATCCGCCAATTGAATGAGCACCCATTGATCAAGCTTTTCAAGAATATCAAATTCAGTGCCTTCGTGCAGAGTGAAGAGGACAACATTATCTTTTCCAATCGCCGAATAAACATTGACTTCGGAATGCGTGATAACACCGAAATGAGAATTGCGAACCAAACTTATCGAGAAGGGAACGGCGACAAGAATAAAGGCCACAATGAAAATATTTCGTACTATTTTTGGCCAGGTCCACTTTCTATATAGCAGCATGAATTGCGCAGACCATATCACAATTGAAAATATCGCCAGCAAAACCAAATATTCCCCACTGGTAAAGGGGACCACAACATCACTGAATGACGCTTTTGGGTCAATCCGGTCAATGGTTTTCTCACGCGCATACTTCAGGTTATATCGGACATCTGGGTCTCTGGGGGAAAGGCCTAAGGCCTTTTTATAATAAAAAATCGCATTGCCAAGATGCTGTGACTTCATATGTGCATTACCCAAATTCAGATAGACATCGGGTATAGAGTGGCCATGCGCGGCGATTTCTTCATACCCTTTAATGGCATCAGCATACTCGGCCCGATTATAGGCCTCATTCGATTTTACAAAAATGGTGGAGATGTCAGTGCTCATGATTTCATCTCTTTTTCATATTTATCAAATAGCGTTCTGATTTTCTTGCAAATTTTATTCTTATCTTCGCCAGTCAAGGTAAGACCACCGTATTGGGACTTTTCAATCATGTCAAAAATCTCCTTCGTCAGAGTGAGCGTAGAAGCACTCACTTGATAAGGCACCAAAATTCTCTCAATATCAAACTGAGTAATCGATCTTCCATCAAGATTAAGTTTGTTCCCAAGATAGTCCTTTAAAAGATTTAAGGCATCTTCAACGAACGTAGAACTGTTCATGAGCGTCTTATGTCCAGCTAGAAATTCTTTGGCCGCTTTTGTCTTTCTTACAAGACTGATGTTTCCCTTAAAAAGGAGCTGGCGTGCGGTAACGACATGGAGCGCGCCATAGATTAATGGCAGGCCAAGAATAATAAGCATGAGACCTAATCTTTGTGTCCTCGAAAGCGGTGTATTGCTCAATGAATCAAGACCATAGCGAATTGGCATGAGATCTTGCCCCAAAACTTCAATACTTTTCTTCGCGGAGGTGGGGTGGTATGCCGTGTGATTGATGTCGTCTTTATCGCCAGGTAGTACGTTGAGCGTAAAGCTGCCAGACTGGATTGTCTGATAAACTTTTGTTGTCGGATTAAATACGATTAATTTCACAGGAGGAAAAGTTAGATTGCCTGCTTTTTTTGGTACAATGGCACGTTTGAAAATCTTGGTAGAAATTACACCCTCAGAATCTAAATTTTTATTGCTTACAGGCTTGTCATCATAAAATTTAAATTCATCCGTTTCTTGGGAAGCAAGAGTCGCATTTTCCAGCGCACCATAACCACTCAATCTGACAGTCATGGTGACGGATTCCCCCATTTTAAGCGTGTCCTTATCGCTCTGGGCCTCAATGGTAAAATTTCCCACCAGTCCGGAAAAACCATCCGGCCGATCTCCCGGCAAGTCTCGCACATCAATATTCAGCGGTCTGGTAATTAGCTGAACGCGTTTTCTCTCAGCATAACGGCCGCCAAAAAACTGATCGATCAGTGAGCGTCCATTTCTTCGACCTGTTCCCTCGACTGTTATTTCACCAATCAAACGGGCCTCTTCAATAGTGACTTTGCCTGGTCGCAGCGCTGTGAGCAGGAAAGAGAGTTCCAGCACCTGCCATTGGACTCCATTGATGTTTTTAATATACTTCTTTTGTTCTCCCAACGGCTCTTTCCAAAATCCCTTGAACTCGGGCAAGTCCAAATTGGCATTAGCAATTCCGACTTGAGTAAAAAATCTAAAAGTATAAATGAACTGCTCATTCACAAAGGGAGTCAACTTATCAACAACCGCTTCAACAAATAAATTCTTATTTTCTGCGGCACGCGATGTGGTCTGATCAGTGTCCTTGGACACCTTGATGATTATACTTTCACTCTTATACTCAGTCCCATCGACATCAACGATCGCGGGACCGACAGTAAATTCTCCCTCACGTTTGGGAGAAAAAATAAACTGGAAGGTCTTGGTAATTGTTGTCGTACCATTAATCATTTGAATCTGAGAAGAAGTACCAGCTTGCTCGACAAGGAAATTGTCACTCCCCATAATTTGAGGCTCCGATGCAGACTGCGTTCCATGAACATGCACTTGCAACTCGATTTGGTCTTGAGTCGTTACGTTATTATTATCGACTTCAATCTGCACAGAAATATCGCCGCCCCAAACCGCTTGGACAAATAAAAAGGAAAGTAAAAATAAAAACTTCATGCTACCAATCCTTCTCAAGCTGATACTGTCCACCTGCCTGTTCTAATTTATCCTTGAGATGTTTCTTTCTATTTTCATCAAGTCCCTGCAACCATCGCTTGGCCTCTTCTTCACTCATCTTTCCTTGATCTTTCTTTGCCAATGCTTGAGACGGTTCGGCTTTTTCATCTTTCTTTTGCTCGTTGCCTTGCTGTTGTTGCGCTTGCTTATCTTTATTTTGTTGTTCTTTATTTTGTTGTTCTTCTGTTTTCTTATCTTGATTTTTGGCCTGTTCCTGATCTTTCTTTTGGTCCTGATTTTGATCTTTATTTTCTTCTTTATTCTGCTGCTTATTGGCTTCTTTATTTNNNATTGGCTTCTTTATTTTGTTTTTGTTGCTGTTGTTTTTTATTTTCTTCTATTCTACGCTTGAGTTCTTGTCTGACAAACTCAATATTGTATTTGGCATCTTGGTCATTGGGATCAAGCGCCAGGGCCCTTTTATAATATTCTATCGCTTCGGGCAGCTTCCCCATGCGATAAGCGGTGTTTCCAAGATTATACAGGGAATGCTCTTCTAGTTTTTTGTCTCCCATTGTAGCGGTTGATTCATAAAGGCCTAAGGCCTTTTCAAAATCATTGTTTTTATAATAAGAATTTCCCAGATTAAATTTGAGGTTCATGTTTTTTGGGTCACTAATTTGGGCATCTAAGAATGATTTTAACGCCTCATGGTATTTTTTGTTGTGATAAGCATTCTCACCATCTTTTGGGGAAGCAGCATGAGCATTAAGGCCTATCAGTAGGAGAAAAAAAATACCAAGCTTGGCATCGGATTTCCTTTCGGAAATAAACATTTCCAAAATAAGAAAGAAAATGGCAAGGAGAACAAACCATTGGAAGCGTTCTTCAAAGCGTTGCCTTTTACCGCTTTTAAGCTCTTTTTCTTCGACCTTTTGATTAATATCTTTGTAGATATTTTCCAGATCAAGATCTCCACTCACAGAGCGGACGTAACTTCCGCCAGTTTCAAGAGCGATCTTCTGTAAAGTTTTTTCATCCAGCTTGCTTAAAATCAGATTGCCGGAACTATCCTTTTTGAATCCGCCATTTTCCTTATCGGGGATAGGTGCGCCATCTTCTTTGCCAATACCAATAGTATAAATTTTGATTTGTTGCTCACCGGCCTTTTTGGCCATATCGATTGGGCTTCCCACATGGTCTTCACCATCAGTAATGAGGACTAATACTCGGGATTTTTTATCATTCTGGTCAAAGGATGTGATGGACTTGGAAATAGCATCCCCCAAGGCCGTGCCAGGGACGGGGATGAGGTTCGTATCTAACTCGTCCAAAAAGATTTTAATGGCGCCATAATCAAGTGTCAGTGGCGATTGTAAAAAACTTGTGCCAGCAAAGGCCATGAGCCCAACTCGATCACCTTGCAACATATTTAGAAAATCCGCAATCTTTCTTTTGGCCCTTTCAAGACGATTAGGCGAAATATCCTCGGCCATCATGCTTTTTGACACATCCAGAGCAATGATTATATCGACTCCACGTCTTTTAACTTCTTCCCAGTGAAATCCCCAACGAGGCCCAATCAGAGCGATGACGGCACAACTGAAAGAAAGAAGCAGGAAAAAGGCCTTCAATTTCTGCCGACTGGGAAGAAAACCGGCAAGAAGTCTATCCTTAAGTTCTGCGCTTACAAATTTCTCGATCAAGGCCGCTTTTCTCTTGAAGGCCCAGATATAAAAGGCCACAAGAAGTGGAATACCCAAAAGAAACCAAATGTATTGCAGATTCGCAAACTTCATTTCTATACCCTTCGCAGTTTGGTTTTCAAGTAGGCGGACAAGGCGCGACGCTGAGGCGTGCTTCCAGCACGTCGCAGGCGTCGAGTCCGCAGGCCAACGCCCTGGAAAATCAAAATCCGAAGGGTATACATTGCCCTCATGGTATTTTTCTCAAGATAGTTTGCCCCAAGAGTATTTCGGCCAAAAGGGCGAAAATCCCCAAGAGCACAAAATATCCAAACAGCTCGTTATATTCTGTATAGGTTTTCGAAGTTATTTCAGTTTTCTCAAGACGATCTATTTCATCGTAGATCTGTTCGAGTTCCTCGGTATGAGTGGCCCTATAATATTTTCCATTCGTTTCAGTAGCGACGGTGCGAAGGGTATCCTCATCGATATCGACGTCTTGGTAGACATAACGCTGACCAAAGATGGTATCAGTCAGAAAGGGGGCCTTACCATGAGTGCCAACTCCGATGGTGTAAATTTTTATATCGAAAGTTTTTGCGACTTCAGCCGCCTTATCCGGTGGAAGTTGGCCGGCATTATTTCTCCCATCAGTCAGTAGGATCATGACTTTTGACTTTGCCTTAAGGTCTTTCATCCGATTTATGCCGACCCCCATGGCGGAACCAATAGCGGTTGACTCGCCCGCCATGCCTATCTCAACTTTACTCAATAATTCCAAAAGAATTCCGTGATCCAAAGTCAGCGGACACTGAGTAAAGGCATCGTCACCAAAAACAACAAGGCCCATTCGATCATTGGTGCGTTTATCAATGAATTTGGCCACCACTTCTTTGATAATAGCGAGCCGATTGACTCTTTTGCCTTCACGCTCGAAATCCAATGCATGCATGGAACCAGAAGTGTCCAGAACAAGCATGACATCGACACCTTCAGAAGAAATTTCCGTAAACTTCTTTCCCTGCTGCGGCCGGGCCATGGCAAGCACAAAGAAAACGAGAACCAATATTCTTAATAACAGAAGAATTTGTCTTGGATGGAAGTTTGAATTCGTTCTTATTTTCTTAATAATCTCAAGACTTGAAAAACGAAATCGTCCACCGCTGGTATGCCCTCTGAGATAAAGAGGGATAATGAAAAGGAGTAATAGAAAAAACCAAGGATGGGCAAATCTCATACAATACTGTCCTCCGCAACATTCTTTTGTATTGTCTGAGGCATGGTATCTATCACAAATTGTCGTGTCATTTGAATGAGTGATTCACAATCTGCATCGAGAATGATGATATCTGTGAATTTAATTAAATCCGTTTTTTCCAATATCGCCATAAATTTCATCCGCTGCATTTCACTTAATAGCGACACCGTGGCAATCTCACGTCTGATCTCCTCAATCGTCCTATCAGTGACAGGTAACAAAAAGGTCTTTTCAAAATAAACCCTGATTATTTCTGACAAGGTAAAAGCATAAAGCTTCAGTGGTTTTTTGGGTAAGTTAATAAGCGCATCTAAAGCAATCTGATGGGCGGGAATGGTTGGAGCATCCTTAGAATTCTTTTTCCTTAACTTTTTAAAAAAATAAATACCGACGGCGATCAGAAGCAACACAAGAACAGTAACCACCAAATAATAGGGCCATATTGGAGGTGACAGAATAATAGGCTTGATATCGCGGATATCTTTTGGGGCCGTTTTATCTTTACTAAGGACTGACTCCACTTCGACGAAAATCTCCGAGGATTTTATGCTTTCATCGACTCCTTTGCTATTTTTATATTGAAGTTCAAGCGCCGGTAGAATGTACGATCCCACAAGATCGGCCTGGAGTTTATACCACTGCGAGACGGTCTTACGCCCATCGACAACTTTTTCCGGGATGAAGCCGAAATCCACCACTCGAAAGCCTTGGATTTTATCGCCCACATTCGGGATTTCCAAAGCTAATTCTTTAGGTGCATCAAGGGTAACCGTGAACATGACGATGTCCCCGGTGGAAACCAGCGCCTTATCGACTTTTGCGTCAAGCTTTACTTCTGCCGCCAAGAGTTCAAAAGCTAAAAAAAATATGATGCAAATTACTTTCTTCATCATTTAACATTCTCGGGAAAAAGTTCCACCTGTTCAGTTTTGACTTTTTCTTGGACCAACTCCTGATACAAATTCTGGGCCTTCGCCATCATGTATTCTTGTTTGACGATGTCTTTAACTTCTTTATAGGCCTTTTTATATTTGTCCTTATTGGCCTTATAGTAATTTTCGATATCAGATTCATCTGATTTCATTTTTGACTGGATTTCGGTTTCATACACCTTTCCCACAATTAATTGCTTTTCGATTTGAAAGAGCTTCTTTCGCAGTTCAGGGTCTTTATCGAATCCCATTTTTAAAGCGTGTTCCCAGATAATCTTGTCCGCAACAAAGGCCTGCAATATTTGATTTTTTTTCTGAGGACCTTTCATTTCCTCACGAGCATTTGGTGGAAGAGTATCTACAAAATCATTTAACTCGAAATCGTAAAGTTCTTTCCCGCTAATTTTTGCAACGACTTTTCCGCCTTTTATTGGATTGAGGGCGGTTTTTTCTGCAAGAACCATATTGGCGGCACTATACTTTTGCAGTCTTTCCAGTAGTCCAACCACGGCCTTGTCCGCATCAGCTTGGTGCGTGGAATGAGGATCGAAAGTTTCAACATCATAATACCATCTCACGGCCTTCTCAAGATGACCGGCCTTTTCACTCAACTCTCCCAAGGAAAAAGCAATGCGTGATTTTTCCTGTGCCGTTAAATTACCTTTTTCCCAATATTGCTCATAGTTTTCAATCGCCTCATTGAGAAGCCCGGCCCTCTCAAGTTTTGCCGCAGTATCGCGAAGTGCACTGACGTCTGAAGAGGCAGAATGGTTTGACTTCAGGGTTGTGATAACCACAATACTTAGAATAATTTGGACAGCAATAATAATGATAAGCCTTACATCTTTCATAGTTATTTCCTGCATAGTTATTTCCTGTTTTCCCGGGCCTTAAAAAATCTTACGATAGGGTCTATGTACGAATCCTTTACGTTAACTTCTATATAATCAATACCATTCATGCGAAAAAATTTCCGGGTCTCAGTCAGGCGTTTTTTGGAATGCAATGAATATTCTTTTTGAAAATGCTTATTCGAGGTATTGACCATGACAAAGTCGCCTGTTTCCGCATCTTCAAGTTCAATATAACCAATCATCGGAATTTCAATTTCTCTCGGGTCAGTGATGGAAAGGGAAATTAAATCGTGCCTTCGGGATGTAATTTGAATTTCTTTTTCATAATTTTTACCCTGAAAATCAGATATTAGAAAAACGATGGCCCTTTTTTTAAGCACTCTATTGAGAAACTCAAGTGGGACATTGATATCTGTTCTCTTCGAGTCTGATTTATATGAAAGGATGTCTCTAATGAGTCTCCAAATATGCCCTCGCCCTTTTTTGGGTGCGACGTAATGCTCGACATGATCAGAAAAGATAATGAGTCCAACCTTGTCATTATTTCGAAGGGCGGTATAAGAAAGAAGAGCGGCTATTTCACTGGCGACTTCATTTTTGAATTTATCTACAGTACCAAAACGAGAAGATCCTGAGACATCCACCACAAACATGACGGTGAGTTCTCGCTCATCACGATAAGTTTTAATAAAGGCCTTATCATGTCGAGCTGTGACATTCCAGTCAATGTGTCTGACATCATCACCATATTGGTATTCCCGCACTTCCTCAAATTCCATCCCGCGCCCTTTGAACGCGCTCAAATATTCGCCAGCAAATGCGTCATTCACCAGATGCCGAGCACGAATCTGAATCCCTTTGATTTTTGCGATAAGTTCTTCATCAAGAAGTTTTACCTCTGCGGTCTTTCCTATGGACATAACCCACCTATCTTATGGAACGTCAATTTTATCAAAAATCTTCAAGATGAGATCGTCAGAAGTGATATTCTGGGCCTCAGCTTCATAGGAAACCGTCACACGATGCCTGAGCACATCCGCTCCGATCGTTTTAATATCTTGGGGGGTGACGTACCCTCGACCATGAAGAAAGGCATGGGCCTTGGCGGCCTTCACAAGGTAGATGGACGCCCGTGGCGAAGCGCCATACTCGATCAGATGTTTAATATCTTTAAGATTGAAACTTTCAGGATTGCGCGTGGCAAAGACAATATTGGCAACATAATCATAAAGTTTCTCGTCAAAGAATATCTGCTCTACCAACTGGCGCAGTTCCATAATCTTGGCAGGCGTTAACACTTTGTTAATAGCGGAATCTGAAGGCATCGCAATCCTCTTCATGATTCGAATTTCTTCATCTTTATTGGGGTAGACCACTTTTACCTTGAGCATGAATCGGTCAACCTGCGCTTCTGGAAGTGGATATGTCCCCTCCTGATCGATAGGGTTTTGGGTCGCCATGACAAGAAAGGGACGAGGAAGTTGGAAAGTGGTTTCCCCGATAGTGACTTGTTTTTCTTGCATGGCCTCCAGTAAGGCACTTTGAACTTTAGCAGGCGCGCGGTTAATTTCATCAGTCAAAATAATGTTGGCGAATATAGGTCCTTTTTTGATGCTGAAGGAGCCATCTTTTGGCGAATAAATTTGAGTTCCGGTAAGATCGGCAGGCAAAAGGTCGGGAGTAAATTGAACCCTGCGAAATTCCACCTGCATCACTTTAGCTAGCGTGTTGATGGCGGTTGTCTTGGCCAAACCCGGCACACCTTCCACGAGAATATGGCCATCAGTCAAAATACCGATGATGAGTTTTTCGATCATATTTCTTTGACCAACCATCACTTTGTTCACTTCTTCGACGACCTGATTAATCACCGGTGATTCACCTTGAACTTTTCTAGAAATTTCTTCTACTGACATCTTCATTGATTCTCTCTCCTTCAAACTTTTGGACTAATTTCCTTTTCGTAAAAATCAAGTTCTGATTCGGATAGTTCAAATCCGGCAAAACGAACTTGCTCGATAAGTTCGACGACTTTTTTAGTATTTTCACCTTTATGTTCTTGTCCCTTCATATTGAGCTTTAAAAGTTCTATTGAATATTCTTTTTTTCGACCTTCCAATCTCAACCTTCTAATGCTCTGCAAGGCGTTTTGCCAATCAAGCTCGACCGGTTCAGGCAATGAATTCTTCTTTTGTTTTTCCTTTTTTAAAACAAACAAAACAATTAGAAAAATAATTATCATGCTAAAAATTGCAAGGGCCGTGTAAAAGAAACCTTTTGACCGACCTTTGACTTCAACATCTATGCCAGGATGTCGAGTAACCTGCTCGGCTTCTCCATAAAGGGATTGGAAAGACATGAGCACTGGACCCAGATGGAAAGTTCCCGCTTTTTTAAAATAAAGCGGATAAGAATAGTGGAGGACAGCTTCTTTTTCGTCTGCGTGAGAACCAGATGAAATGTTATCGTTTAACTCCACTCCCTCAGGGAAAGTAATTTTGGGAACTTTCACACGGTATTTCTTTGGGTCACCCTTCCAATGAACTTTGACCTCCAAAATGGCCGAGCTTTCGTCCTCAATTCCCGCCAGAGGGGTCACTTCAAGCACCGGAGGAATCAACTTCTCTGGAATTGGGCCGCCAGTTTGCGTTGAAGAATGAGTATTCTGCTGATTAAAATCTTTTTCGCTGACTTTTTTGCTCTTTAATAGATTCTCAAACTCCTCGAAAATCCCGTCGTCACTCCACGATTTCGCTCCTCGCACGATTCCTGCCAGCTTTCCGTCGGGAGAGATGAGATACAGGCTGGGAAGGGCGGTGGCCTGATAACTGGCCGCCACCTCTCCGCTCTCATCATGCAGAATGGGAAAGGTCAGCTTGAGTTCTTCAATAAATTTTCGGATAGCTGCAGGATCTCCTTGGTCCGTTGATACCCCAATAACAACAAGATTTTTTTGGCGAAAACGATTGTAGAGAATTTCGAGTTCCGGAAGTTCCATTCTGCAAGGGCCGCACCAAGTTGCCCAAAAGGCCAACATCACCCATTTGCCTTGAAAGTCCTGCAACGAATTTTTTTTCCCATGGAGATCAGGTAGTTCCAATGACGGTGGTTCCGCATAAATGCGAGAAAAACCAAGATTGTCTATCGAAGTATAGGGGGAAACCGATGGATTCAATTTTCCATTGGCCTCAACCAGCAAAGAAAAACTTACTGTAAGAAAAAGAGTGAGCAAAATCCGCATAAAAGAAATATAAAACCGCTCAAAACATTTTTCAAGGGGAACAAAAAAGATATGACAAAAACCTTACATTGCAAATCATCGAATAAAATCCGCCACAAAAGAGCTTGCAGGATTTTGACGAATCTGGTGTGGTTGACCACTCTGGAGAATCTTTCCATGATTCAAAATAACAATTTGATCTGACATGGTGAAGGCCTCAACTTGATCATGAGTCACATATAAACAAGTAATTTTAAACTGCTGTTGAATCCTGCGAATATCTTCACGCATTTTTTCACGAAGCTTGGCATCTAAATTCGAAAGAGGTTCATCTAGAAGTAGAACTTTAGGACGCATGACTAGTCCACGGGCCAAGGCCACACGTTGCTGCTGTCCTCCGGATAATTGGGCAGGCATTCGCTTTTCCAAACCATCCAATTCAACCAATTTTAAAATCTCCCAAACATGCAGATCAATTTCTGTCTTATTCATCTTTTGAATTTTGAGAGGATAAGCAACATTATCAAAAACATTCATATGAGGCCAAACTGCATAGCTCTGAAAAACCATTCCAATATGCCGTTTTTCAGGTGCGAGAAAGATTTTCCCTTGCGGATTTGAGACTACCTCATTACCGAGTTTAATCACACCTGAGTTATTACGCTCAAGCCCGGCAACCATCCGTAAGACAGTGGTCTTGCCACAGCCGGAAGGGCCGAGAAGTGAAACAAAATCGCCGTCAGACACACTTAATGAAAAGTCGTCAACAACCAAGACATCACCAAAATACTTTTGAATATTACTTAAAACCACTGAACTCATAAACCATATTTCCCTTTTGAAATAAATTTGAGAAAGAAATTAAACAATCCCGTGGGAATAATCACCAGAAGCGCCAACACGGCAGGGCCTCCTCCTCCCAAATCCCCATACTCTTGAAGGTGGAAAATGAAGGCACCGATTGTTTCAAGACCGGGGCCGGTCAACAAGACTGTCATGGTAACTTCAAACATCGCAGGCATGAACACCAGAAAAAAACTGGCAATCAATGATGGGCGCAAGAGAGGCCACCAAATGTAGCGCATGGTCTGTAAGGTACCGGCACCGGACAGCCGTGAGGCCTCATCCAAGCAAGGATGAATTTGTCCCACTCCATCCTCTAGTGTTTTATAACTGAAATTTAAATATTTAATGGCATAGGCCAAAATAATCAGAAGACCTGTGCTGTTAAGAGGGAACCACCGGCCGATAATCCCAGGGCCAAAACCGACGAGCAAGGCCAGGGCCAACACCGTTCCTGGAGTAACGTATGGCAGTGATACCAAGATTGATGTCGCTCCCTTGAGTCTTGCAGAAAAGACGTATTTTAGAGCGTAGGCCAAACCAAATCCGGCCAAGAGACAAAATATTCCGGCAGTCCCTGCAAATAAGAGCGAATTACCGAAGGCCCGAACAGTCTCGTCGGTATGAAATAAAATTCGCTCAAAATTTAAAAATCCAAAATTAGACCAAGCCAGAATTCCCTGCACTTTTGCAAATGCTGCGACGACGATGGCAAAAAGGGGGAGCAAAAAGAGAACTGCAAAGATGACCGCCAGCAGAATCAAGATAGGCCATTTCCACAAACCGAGTGGCGCTAATTGCGGTCTTGGAGTTTTTCCTGCAATGGTAGCGAATTGTCGAATACGCAAGGGGCCTTCGCTCAAAAAAAGAATAACGAAGGCCAGCCCCATGAGAATCAAGCTCAAACTTGATGCCTTCAAAATTCCCGCCATACTGCCCATCTTCTGAAAGGTATATATCTGGGTAGTCAGCAAAAAAATACTACCAGGGGTCCCGATTAATGCCGGAACTCCAAAGCTGGCGGTGGTGGCCAGAAAGGCCAGAAGAAATCCATTAAACAGAGGTGCACGTAAAAGTGGTAAGGTGATCTTACAAAAAGTCTGCCAAGGGGCGGCTCCACTCATGCGTGAAGCTTCTTCCATCGTAGGATCAATCGCCTCGAAGGCCTTGAGCAAAATCAGCAGAACATAAGTAAAGAGGAAACTGGTTTCGACCAGGATCAAACCGATAAAAGAGTAAATATTCAAATGCAAACCAGTCCAGATATTGAGATAACCATTACTGGGATTGGCCAGCAAAATCCAAGCAATGGCACCGACGATCGGTGGAACAGTATATGGCATAATAAAGGCCCCGCGCCACCAACTCCGAAGAGGTAAATCTGTACGCGTGAAAAGATAGGCCAAAGCGAGAGAAAATAGCGCGGAAATTGCAGCAACCGCCAGTCCCAAGCCAAATGTATTGCGTAATGCTTTTTGCAGCAGTGATGAGCTAAAGGTTTCCATGAAGGGATGAGGCGAAATCTCAGTCAGCAACAGATGCTTAAATAAAGAAAAAAAGGGCGCCACGAAAAGATATAATAAGCATGCGAAAAAAATGAAGAGAAGAACTTTCTTCATCATAAGCCTTGCGACTATTGATACATAATCTGAGTGAATTTTTCTTTTAACTCATTTCTTTTTTGGGTAATGGCATTTAAAAAGTCCTGATTAAAGGGGAAGGCCTTACCGGTAAGCTGATCGAGCGGAGGGGCCCCCGCCGGAACATTAAATCCTTTCTTGGGTGAATACATAAAAGAACGCACCATGGCCTCCTGGCCTTGGTTGCCAAAGAACCACTCCGCCAATTTCTCCACTGTTTTGCGGTCGGAATCCTTTTTTGTCAGAGCAAAAACATTATTATGTAACACGACTCCATCTTCAGGGAAGATGATTTTCAAACGATTGTCTGTATTTATGAGCCGTAAAATATTTTCCAAGAGCACTATACCGATCGGACGTTCCTTGGACTGAACACGACGAATAACGGCACTATTTCCACCTTCCATAATAATTTTATTTCTTTTGAGCTGTTCAAAATAATCCCAACCGTAACGAGTCTGAAGTGCCGCCATAGTTGAGAAAGTGGTTCCTGAACTGAGAGGAGAACCAGAAGACACCATACTGGCAAAGCCTGGAAGTGAGAGATCCTTGTACGATTTAGGCGCCTTGTCCGGTGATATCCCATCGCTATTGAATGTAATAACCATGACCGGGATACTTAAAGTCGAGTAAAGATTAGCAGGATGCTTAAATTCAGGCGCGATCTCACTGGCATTTTGGATAGCATAAGCATGTAGGCGTCCTTGGGCCGCCATTTCCTCATACCAAAACCGATCTGAACTAATAAGAATATCGGCCTGGATGGCCCCACTTAATATCTCGGCATTTACTTTGGCAGCAATTTCTTCTGAACCGGCCTGAAACCAGTTAATCTCAAGTCCCGGAAAATCCTTGGCCAAAAGAGGCGTCAAATCGGCGATTGTATCCTTGTAGAGTGATGTATAAATCCAAACCGAATTTTTCTTTTCACTCTGGCATCCCATAGACAAGAGCAAGAACATAACAATTGCTAATATGCGGAATCTCAAATGCATAAAATCACCCTCGATATTCTGTGGATAAACGAGTTATTTTGGCCTACTCTCATCTACCGTCCAAGACGCATAACACCTAACTGGTTCATTTGGGAGAAAATAGACAGAAATGACATCAGTTCGTAGCAAAAAACAATGGATCACACTAGCTGCCGGCCACTTTTTTATGGCCTTGGGAATTGTTGGTGCTTTTCTGCCAATTATCCCAACGGTACCTTTTTTACTCTTGGCGGCATTTTTTTATAATAAGGGGCACCCTCAATTTCACCACAAAGTGATGAATCTGCCCAAAATTGGTCCCATATTGAGAGATTGGGAACAGCATAAAATCATTCGTTCAGAAGCTAAAGTAGGTGCCATCTTCATGATCATGGTGCTTTTCGCCTGGCCAATCTATTTTGCGCGTCAGAATACGCCCTTCATGGTTATGCTGATTCTTATGTCCCTTGCCCTCATCACTTTTATTGCCTTGGTCAAGTCAAAGTGATTTTCTGCCCCCGGCAAAAGCAAGTCACCCTACCGAGAATTTTCAAACCAACATCATCAATCACAAGTCCCGCCCCGTCAGGACAAGCAAACAATGGTCTTTTATGCTTTCGGGTGTAGGTGATAAAGGCCTTTTCATAACGCAAAGTTTTTTTATAATGAGGAAAAAATTCAAAAGGCACCAATGCCAAAGATTTGAGATTTGTTAGGTGAACATAATTTTCATCCGCATCAAAAGGAGGATGACCGGCCAGGAAAATGGAAGGGGTCATAATGATTCCTCCCGCCGACTCTCCTGCCAAGATACCTCCCTGCCTGACATAACGCTGAAGTCGTGGAATCAGTCCGGCCTTGCGAAGAGCATTGAGAAAATAATAGGTATTCCCTCCCCCGAGATGAATGATATCACTCTTAAATGCTAGCTCCAGCATGGTCCGATCGATCGGCCGATCTACGGGCAAAAGCAGAAATTTTGATACCTTAAAACGACGATAATGATTCACAAAATAACGGAATTCAGTCTCGGCATCAAAAGATGAAGCGGGAATAAAAGTAATACTCGGATGTTTGTGCTTAATAAGTTTTAAAAGTTCTAAATCCAGCGCCCGATTTTCTTTCGGCATACCGCCACTATATAAAACCAACCGCACCCCTTGCCTCGCTAAATACTTTCGCGGAAATCGCGAACTATTTTAAATAGGCCATTCATGAGTGTGGCCATTTCTTTTTGATATTTCTTGCTTGTTATCCCATCATTCTGCTTTGATTTCTTCTCGGGATCAAGCAGTTGATGACCGGCAAAATCCTGGAGTAATTGGTAAATTTGATCGGAAGAAAGTTTTGGTTTTTGCTGTATCAGTTTTTGCACAATGATGGCGACAGAATTTCCAGTGACACGATCGTACTTATTGATAACAGACGAACGCATGCAGACTTCTAAGAGTAATTTTGAGCCATCTATATTTACATGCGCAGCAGCCTTAGAGATAATCTCCAGATAGAGTTTTTGAAAGCGTAAGACCCGTTTTTTCCTTCGATTATTAATCACGAGGTCTTTTTTCTTGGCATATTGAGAACGTGCAATATCGATAAACTCTTCCGTCGAGAGCATTTTCCCCTGACAGAGCAATATTTGGGGTAGCTCACGTAAAATATCACGCATACAGAAAACCGCATCACAAGTGATACCGTCCGGAACTTTGTAAATTCCCTGCTTCGACTTTACTCTTTCGAAATGACTAAACTCCTGTCGAAATTGTGTGATGAGAGAGCGATGTTTTTCAAAAACCGTCTGCACCATATCTTTTCTCAAACCAATTTTCTTTAACAGATTTTGGTCCTTGCATGCAGTAAAGACATGGTCGAACTTTACTAAACTTGGGTGGTGAGCATAATTGTGCACATTATTTTTTTTCCTATTTTTTAAGAAATCAACCATTTGAGCAAAATTTTGCACAATATAACGGGCCTTATGTTTCTGCTCAGTAATTGAAGTCGAGAAACGTTCCACATCATCATAACGATACTCATGATGAAAAAGACCGAACTGTCGCACAGAACCATAGTCAATAATGCCACCATCCATGAGAATGTTGTCCCCGTCCCAGTCCAGCCAACAGAAAATATATTCATCTTCAAAGGCCGCAGTCGCACTGGCAAAATCAACCACAACCTTATCTAAAAAAAGCTGGCATTTCTCACTAAGAGTGAAATGGGCCTTGGGAAAATGACCATTTTCTTGCTCGCGAGCGAAATGATAATTAAAAAGAGCTTCGAGCCCTTGATAGTTACCTTGTTTTAAGTAACGAAAAAAATGCGACGGCCTGAGCAAATTGGGATGGGCCCGTACCACCACCGCCAGCTTTCCAGGATATTCCAAAATGGCCAAGGCCCGTTCTGTTCGAATACCATTTTGATGAAGGATTTCACTGAAAAAGGCCGCCTCGATTGCTTCATCCAAATCACAAAGTCCACAGCCATAAGAAATATTGGGATCACCATTTTGAAAAAAACGTTTTTTTAAAGAAGTTGCCGGTGAAAGACAGGTCGCACCAGTACCACGACAAGAAACATCATAACGCGTCCCTTTATGGGCGATTGTACCATTCCAGATGCTACGCCCATCGCCGGAAGTCTTGCCGGTTTTTGATGGATGCTGTAATTGCAGATAACGAGTGGCCATGTAATGATGTTCACGGATTTCATCATCAGGGTATTTGATTCCATGGATTTGATCGTATTCGTTGATAATAAAAAGCCCGAAAGTATAAAGAAGTTCTTTTTCTAATTCGGCATTGATCATTCGAGCATGGTTGCTTGGAATCAGCCCCATCTCACCGGCCAAATCATAATTAAAATAAGCCACCTTCCCCTTATGGCGGGTGCGCGCCTTATAATTGACACACAAATCTGGAACGGCCTTCATCATGGGATGTTGGCCATTGAGTTCACGAAAACGCTCGTACCTGGACTGCGTACTAAGCTGTGTAGACGATTTATATCGCGCCATAAGGTTATTGTAACAGAGCAAAGTATTTCACCCAGATGATCATTTTTTCCTGACCTTTTCTGTTGGAAAAGTGGAAATTGTGTCTTTCCTCTGTCAATATAGATGAATGTGCGGAAAAATCTCTTTTTTCTTTTTGATGCTCTGGTGTGGTTCGGTTTGGGCCAAAAATCCACCGGGCATTTATGAATTTACAACCTATTGCCATCCCATCCGCAGGCCCTGTGGAGTGATCATCAACCAAAAGTCTGAAGGCGACAGCGAGGAATTTATCGCCCATATTTGGAAAGATAAACCTTCAAATAGCAAGACGGTCAAAATAAGCAACGCTAAATTCAAACATATTGATCGTACTTTCCATCTCATGCATTTGTGGAAAATATTTGAAAAAGGGCCCTATCCTCTCGACAAGCTTCCCCCAAATGACCATTTTGTACTTGTAAACACCAAAACTCTGAACGGAGAACATCACATCTTGGTGCCTCGCTATAGTTCAGATCTCACTTCTGTTCAAAAACTTGTTCTCGACTGGGAAAATTTTCTTAAGGCCCAAGTTATGAAGATAAATACCGCCGCTTTTAAAAAAGATTTTTAGAGCCTATTCCAAAACCTTCAGATGCTAGGCGCGATTGAGGGAGCGCGGAGGCGTACACAGAGTGTACGCCGCACAAGCGAATGATTGAGCAACGACGCAGATGAGGGTTTTGGGATAGGCTCTTAACCGATCTCGTTTAGATGCCTTGTAACATTCTATTAATTGATTCAATTTGTTTTATTACATTAAAATTATCTTGAAATGCAGACTTCAGTTTTTCCGCTCTGGCTACTGCACAAGAAGGTTGACTCAATAAGGTTGCAGCAGCATCGAAAACATGGCCGACATCATCCGAGTTAACAGCGACATGCCCAAATTCACTTCTGAGCCATTCATGGCTTCCACCAACGGGTCGTCCAATAACGGGAACTCCTAAGGCCATACTTTCAATTCCCAACAACCCGAAAGGTTCAGGCCATAGAGAACTAAAGTGCACAAAACTGGAGGAACAAATGTAGCGCCAAAGATGCTGAGGTCGGGCCCAATTTATGAAGGTAAGAACATCATCCAACTCGCACTCATGGGATAGGAGATGGAGTGCTTTTTCCAATGGCCCTTCTCCAATCATCCATGCCTTACTCAGAGGAACCTTCGATTCTTTGAGTTGGTGGATGAGATTAATAAAATGAAATGGTCCTTTTTCCAGAGTGAAGCGCCCGTACCAAAGCGCTGTCGTGTCAGTATCAGTTCGCTGGTTGCTGATCTCAGTTGGTTCGGGGGGGACAAAATAGGGCAGTGTTTTAAAAATTTTATCCAGACAAATCCCATTGAGTCCCAACTGATCTCTTACATAATCAGAAAATACCACGACTTTGGTGCTTAATTTCATCAGGCCGATTTGTTCTTTGATGAGTTTATATCTTTCCGCCAATTTCACTGGATTAAGCGTCGGCCCGCATCCTTGACTATAATGAATTGCAAAGCACTCCAGTCCCATCTCGCGCCAACAGGGGGCCAGTTCTTTGCCACAACTCTTACGTCCGGTCAGGCAAATCTCTCTGTAGTCATGGACTTGATAAATAAACGGACAATGCGGATGACGTTCATGCCAATCTTTGAGTTGTAAAACAAGTGACAAGTTAGAAGGGGAATGAGTCCAAAGAATATCCGGGTTATGAACATCATCAAGGTTTTGCCCCAACTCAATAGTATAACCGGCCTTTTGCAAAATATAGCAAAGGGATAAAATAGAGGCCCTAACTCCACCGAGAAAAGTCAATTGATCGCTTATAAGCGCAATCTTTTTCATACACAATACTTATACTCTTACTCTATTTTGAGCATTTCCCACTGTAGAATTTTGTGCGATCGGACTGATAACCCTGATTCAGACATACCATTTGGCCGTCATTTAAAGACAACTCAAACAAGTACTTTCGTTTGATTTCAGCGCGGGGTTTAAAATCACATCCGGTAATTCCACAGCCCCATCCCAAAGAGATCGAAGGGCGGGATTTCTTTGCAATCAAGGTCAACTTTACAGTATCTTGAGTTTGCACTAAAGCACGCTCACCTTCCGCCAAACCTGCAATAACACTTTCATCAATGGTGCCCATTTCAATTCTTGCACCTTCGTGCTTGAGGGTAAGCATTAATTTGTTTCCATCTAATTCAAATTTGGAATCGGAAAAATCTTCTAAGAGAACGGTGCCTAACTTCGATGAAATAACAGTGGCATTTAAATACCAATTTGAGGAAGCGTAAACTTCACCCTTAAACTTGGTAAGGTAACCATACAAAGCTTCATTGGCCTCAGTGGCAGCATGGCCTACTTGCACCAATATACATAGGCAGGTCACAATGAAAAACGTTGAACCTTTTAAAAGTGATAATCGTGACATCGCTCCTCCAGTAAGTTAGCAAGGCCTCCAAAAACACATAATTCTCTCTCAAAACGGCGACACTTTACCATACAAATAGCCGCACCACATCATCCTCTAAAAAAATGGCCTTCATCCTGTAATAATTTCAAAAATTTCATTAATTTGTGAGGCAAAACGGTAAATAGAGTAAACTAGGCCCAAGATGGTTAATTACATTAAAATTACACTGTTAACTCTCTTGTTTGGCACAGTTACCGCCCAAGCAGCGACTGTTCAAGATTTTTTCAGTGCCATTTCAGGGCAGAAAATTTCAAAAGTGAAAAAACTCACAAAAGAACTTGGTGCCAACGTACAAGATGAGAATGGTGAAACGCCACTTATGGCGGCCGCTCAGGCACCATTGCGAGGGCTATTCATCCTAAGTGGCAGAAAAAACAGAAAAATCATTAAATATCTTATCGATCATAAGGCCAATGTTAACCAAAAGGATAATGAAGGAAGAACGGCACTCCATTATCATGTTAATAAATACACCCTGTATAAATATGATCAAAAAAAATTAGACTTATTTCTCAAGGCCGGTGCGGCAGTGGACGAGAATGATATTTATGGAAACTCACCTCTCCTTCTGCTGTCTAAAATTGCTCTCCCTCATAATCCAAATGGTGGGTATCATGTGGAAATTGCCGCCAAGTTGTTATCGCTTGGAGCTGATGTCAATGGCGTGAATATGACGGGAGAAACGCCATTGCTGGCGGCCAGTGAAAATGGCAATCTTAAAATGGTGGAATTGTTACTTAAAAAAGGCGCCAATGCAAAATTTGTCGATAGTGACGGACTGGCTCTGCCGGCCCGAGTGGCACGAGATCACAATGTTCAATCTCATGATGTGAATCAAATTCTCTGTCTCCTGATTAAGGCGGGTGCTGATTCGGGAGACTTATCCCCGGTCTGCAAGTAGTTCTTAATAATCCGTCATCACCCGAATTTTATCATCGTTTAATTCAATTTGCAGAACACGCTGGATAAAATCCAAGGTTGACGTCAAAGCATAATGGCAATGGGTGCATGCCCCTTTATAGATCATGACAATCATTGGACCGTCTATATAAACCACTTCAGCTTCGCCCTGATCGACGCGAAGGGCGGGACGAATGTATCGATCGAAAACTTCATGCACTAATGCTTCTTGCTCATCGCAATTGAGATCGGAAAAATGGCCGTCTGCGATCAGCGGATGACCCGGTTGATAATCCTGCCCAATAACCGGAGACTGTCTTTTTCCGCCGCCTCTTGCTCCGGCATTCTCCTGCATTTTTTTCTGCAAGGGACCCAAAAATTCCAACATGGGAAAAAAAGTGGCCAGACCGCCTTGAAAAGCGGGTTGATCATTTTGATCGCGCAGGAAACTTTCCACTTCGCGCACACTAAGCCCCGAAACGGTGGTGGTATTTCTACCTTGTAACAATTCAACTGCCGCTTCCAAGAAAGCTAAGTGAGGACCTTTCAGGTTGGTGGCATATTGCAAACCGAGAAGAGGTCTGGCTTCGTGGTTTTGATCCACCAATCCGAAAAAATGAATCCCGCCAGGGACTTTGGAATGTTCAAAGACAAAGTCAAAAGAACCAGGTCTTTGTTCATCTTTAAAACTCATCCCTTCATCTTCAGGAATAAGAAAATGAGTTTCGGTTAATTTTTGTGTTGCCCGTTCTGATAACATAATTTCTCACAAATTGGCGGTAACATATTGCTCTCTCTCAGACTCAGTGATTCGATCCCACCAAGTCTTACCAACTCCCCAGTCACCTCTTTCTGCACCTGGCTTAGTGTAGTACCACCAGTTTAACCAGCTTCCAATAGCGTAAAAGGCCATCGCACCAATAAAGAATGGTATGGATGAGCCATATTTAGTGATGGAACTGCCAATCAAAGAGGAAAAGATGAAGGGGCCATAGGCCGCCCAAGCACCGGTCCAACCAAGACTCTGCGCTCCCCTTCTGGCAGAAAAAGCAAAGACGATGGGGTACTGACGAAAAGTGGCAAAGTTGCCAATTCCGGCCATGAGGAAGATCCATAGCATGACCGCGACAAAAAGCGGGAACTGATCGAGGGATGTTGGAGTCAGCAATCCGCCGAAGATCAAGGCAAGGCAGCCAAGAATCATTCCTACTCCCGAGATTTGGGTAAAGATACTTCCGCCCCATTTATCGCTCAAAGGCCCACCTAAAAAGCGCACGGAAGATCCTATGAGAGGACCAATGAATGCATATTTCAGCGGGTCCGGAGCAAGCGCGGCATCCATTCCCGGAATGTTTCCATAGATGGTTTTGATCATAAGAGGAAAGGCAGCGGAAAAACCGGCAAAAGAGCCGAAGGTCATGATGTAGGTCCAGGTGCAAATATAGCCATGCTTATTATCGGTCATGTCCTTAAGAATTTTTCCGATCGATGGCCGTCTCATCGGCACACTTTTCAAATAGACCCAGCATAAAATTCCGGCAAACAATAACCACGGTACATACCAGAAGGCGGCATTCTGCAGCCAAATACTTTTTTTAACCACGGCCTTAACCGTAACATCAGTCACCACTCCGTTGTCATTTTTGCTGACTTCGCCCTTCATGTTTTTTGTCAGCTCACTTTCAGAAATGACCACATCCTTTATCGCCCCTGTCTCATCTTTCACGACAGAAATATTGTTGGCCAGGGTCTCCTTCGCCACTACAACATCTTTAACCACTCCGGCATCTTTGATAATTTTCACATCAAAAACAGGCGTGCTCTTGGTAAAAAGTTGCGGGCCACCGGCCGCCCCTGCAACCGCGAAACCAATAATCCAAGGTGTAACAAATTGAACCAGACTGACACCAAAATTACCCACACCGGCCTGAATTCCCATGGCCGTTCCCTGCAACCTTTTTGGAAAGAAAAGACTTGATGAGGGCATATAGGATGAAAAATCACCGCCGCCAAAACCACACAGGAAAGAAATGATTAAAAAATGCAGATACGGTGTTTCAGGATTTTGTACCGCAAACCCAAGCCATACCATTGGGATAAGTTTTATGAAAGTTGCGACTGTAAGCGTGGCCCTGGTACCGAATATCGGAATTAAAAAAAAATGAATCGTTCGCATGGCCCCCCCCGAAAGTCCGGGCATGGCCGCCAACCAGAATAGTTGCATGGTATCGAACTTAAATCCGATTGCCGGGAGACGAATAACCACCGCGCTCATGACGAACCAGGTGGCGAAGGAGGCGATAAGGCTAAAAGTGGTAACGCCAAGGGTTCCCCAAGCGCGAGAACTTCCTTCTTCGGCCCAAAATTGCGGATTTTCAGGTTCCCACCTTACAAGCCATGACGACATAAAAGCCTCCCTATTGATGCAAATGTATTCCTTCTTCCAAATACGGGTCATTTTTTGCAATCAGATTCGCCTTGCCTAAATTTTTCATAAGAACAAGAACAAATGCACCTGCAAAACCTAAGGCCATAAAAATCTCGACCAATCCTACACTGTGAACCACTTTGGCATGTTCAAAGATTTTTGGTGCCACCATGACATAAAGATCAAACCAATGCGCCACCAACAGAAACACGCACACTCGTGAAAGAATCCATACGTTGCGTTTATTTCCTCGGGGCATCAGGGCCAAGAAAGGCACCAACCAGTTAAAAATAAGATTGGCATAAAAAAACCAACTCCAATTTTGAGACTCACGGGAGAGATAATGAGTTGTTTCTTCAGGAATGTTGGAATACCAAATCAACAGATATTGCGAAAACCAAATGTAGGCCCAGAAGGTAGAAAAACCGAAAATCATTTTCCCAAGATCGTGATAGTGATTCGCATTAATCACATCTTTCAAATGGCCAAGGTGTTGCAGTACCAGCAAACTCAAAACAACCATCACCAAACCATTCACAAACATTCCGGAGAAACAATACACGGCAAAAATAGTGCTGAACCAATGAGGCTCAAGCGACATAATCCAATCAAAACTGGCCAGCGCGTAACTGAAAGCAAAACTGATGACAAAGATAGCGGCTGCTTTGGTCTGACGACTTAAGAGTGCAGGACTACTTCCAACGACATCTTGTCTGCGAGATAATCGCACTAACCATCCCGCCGTCAGGTACCAAATAACAAAAAACAGGCAGAGGCGAATGATAAAAAAAGGCGGATTCAAATACACCGCTTTGGCGGAGAGAATCGGATCATTTTCGACAACATCAAGATGAGTCCACTCATAAATACTGTGTGCGCCTAACAGGAGTGCGGCCATGAGGAGAAAACCATAAGGTAAAAATCCTGTAAAGGCCTCTGGAATGCGCTTAAAAGCAGAAATCCAGCTGCCGGCAACCAGATATTGGAGTGACACAATGAAAGCACCACTTAAGGCAAGGGACACAAAGTAAAAATTGTTAATCAAGACATTGGCCCAGGCCCGCTCTGGATAAAGTTTAAGTGCCAAAAGAAAGACCAAAAGACCTACCGCCATAAAAAATAAACAAAGCTTCTTATATGATGACGGTATTTTAAATTCCTCACTTCTTAGATTCACACGCCCCTCTCTTTTTTTAGACTCGCTTAAGGCACCTTTTTCTTCTGCAATGTCCGAATATAATTTACGATGTACCAACGATCTTGCTCGTTAATTTGATTTGCATAACTTTCCATATCACCAAAACCGACAGTGATGGCATTAAAAATTCGTCCATCGGGATAAGTAAGAAAGGTCTTGGAGGTATAGGAAGGTGGATTGGGCATCTTAGGAATCAGGGGGCCATCACCTTGCCCGGTCACACCGTGGCAAACCAAGCAATACGTCTCATATTGAGACTGTCCCCGCGCCAGAGTCTTCTCATTAACCTGGGTGGAATTCACAAGTTCAATTCCCGAGCGGATAGCATCTTCGGGAGTTTTGAGATACATGTAAGGCATGTGTCCTCTGGCAACAGTCCCTTTCACAGGCAACATCATTGTCTTCTTATCGGGGGTGAGAGGATTTTCAGAATAAGCTTCGTAGGCCACGGAATGAATCATGTCAGGTAAAATTTCCATCCCTTTTTCATTTGGGTCGTGGACACATCCGAGAGGGCCTAATCCCATAATTAGAAACAGCCAAACACTAATTTTCATGCTCTCACCTCTTTAACCACAACCTCACTGGCACCGTGGCGATGGAAAAAGGCATGCAAAGATTCTACATCAACGCTCCAATCTTTTTTTTCAATCGCCACAACAAACCGATCAGAGCTGGCACGCAGATCAAGCACACATGCCTCTTTTCCTGGAAATAACTTACTGCGAAGGAAAAATGCAAAGACTGTAATGAAAGCTCCCAGCAAAACCGTGATTTCAAAGGTTACGGGGACGAAGGCAGGAAAAGAATTGAACGGTTTTCCACCGACAATAATCGGCCAATCTATTGCCGAAACCCAATATTGGAAACCAATAGCGAACACCAGACCACAAAGACCGACTTCTATCCATAAAATCGCCTCAATGCTTCTTGGTATTCGCCCTGGCAAAATTTTTAACTGTTTTAATTTCCGCCACGTTAATGGCCGGTAAGAATCTCACAAACAAAAGAAACATGGTAAAGAAAAGGCCAAGACTTCCGATGAAGGTAAATATTTCTATTTTGGTTGGAGAATACATGGCCCATGACGAAGGTAAAAAATCACGATGCAGGGAAGTGACGATGATAACAAAACGTTCAAACCACATTCCAATATTGACCACGATAGAAAGAATAAATACCGCCACCATGCTTGTTCTCACTTTTTTAAACCAGAAAAAATGGGGCGAGATAACATTACAAGTTACCATCGTCCAATACGCCCAGGCATAGGGGCCGGTTGCGCGATTTATGAAAGTGAAACGTTCATATTCATTGGCGGAATACCAGGCCATGAAAAACTCGGTTCCGTATGCCAAGGATACAATCATGCCGGTGACAATCAAAACTTTGCACATGGCTTCGATGTGACTGACTGTAATGTAATGTTCAAAATTCATTACTTTGCGAGTAATAATTAAGAGTGTTAACACCATGGCAAAACCAGAAAAAACAGCGCCGGCCACGAAGTAAGGCGGGAAAATGGTGGTGTGCCAACCCGGAATGACCGAAGTGGCAAAATCCATGGATACGATTGTATGAACTGAAACAACAAGCGGTGTGCATAATCCGGCCAAAATTAAACTTAAAATTTCGTAGCGATGCCATGTTCGCGTCGATCCATCCCATCCAAAGGATAAGAGGGAATAAATTTTCTTGCGAAATCCCACAGCACGATCGCGCAAAGTCGCCAAATCGGGGATCATTCCCACATACCAGAAAACAGCTGAAACACTAAAATAGGTTGAAATGGCAAAAACATCCCATAACAAGGGACTGCGAAAGTTTACCCATAAAGTTCCACGCATATTGGGAAGGGGAAAGACCCAGTGGGCAAGCCATGGTCGCCCCATATGAATAAGCGGAAAGATGCCGGCACACATAACCGCAAAAATTGTCATGGCCTCTGCCGCGCGATTAATCGAAGTTCTCCATTTTTGCCTAAAAAGCAACAATATCGCCGAGATCAGGGTTCCAGCGTGGCCAATTCCCACCCAAAAAACAAAGTTGGTGATATCCCAGGCCCATCCCACAGTCTTATTCAGTCCCCAGGTTCCAATACCTGTCTTTATCTGATAGGCCACCGCTATCATTCCAAGTAAAAGGGCCGAGCCGGTCACGATGATACAGGCCCACCATTTGGCATTCGGCCCGCGCTCGATATGAGTCAAAATTTCATTAGAAATCTGTCCATAATCGACGCCTTTGGTAATTAATGGTTGCCTTTGTTCTGAAGTATAATCATGTCCCATTCTTAATCCTCCCCTACGCATCCCGTTCCGTGTTTCGCACTTTGGTCAGATAACTAACGCGAGGACGGACATTCAACTCTTCCAATAATTTATAATTTCTTGGGTTTTTCACAAATTTTGCCACAGAACTATTCGGGTCATTTAAATCGCCAAACATGATGGCATTGGCCGGACAACTTTGCTGACAAGCTGTTTTGATATCATCCTCTTGTAATCCTCTTCCCTGTTTTTTGGCCTCAAGTTTTCCTTCTTGAATGCGATGAACACACAAGGAACATTTTTCCATGACACCGCGAGAGCGCACCACAACATCGGGATTCAGCGCCATATTCTGGTACTTGTCATCATGGGGATAATCAAACCAGTTGAAGCGTCTTACCTTGTATGGACAGTTGTTGGCGCAATAACGAGTCCCAACACATCTATTGTAAACTTGCTGGTTAAGTCCATCAGTGCTTTGCACAGTGGCCAGAACAGGACAAACCGTTTCGCAAGGGGCATTGTCACAATGCTGGCACATCACCGGCATGAAAACCACCTCGGGATTTTTCTCATCGCCCTTATAATAACGATCTAGACGAAGCCAATGCATTTCGCGGCGGAGAAAGACTTCCTGTTGACCGACGACGGGGATATTGTTCTCAGCATTGCAGCTAATGATACATCCCGAACAGCCGGTACATTTGGTTAAATCAATCATCATCGCCCACTGATGGCCTTTTTGATCATGCCCTGACCACATCGAAAGAGTGGAATGATGCTGTTTATTGCCAGCGTGAGGATCATTTAAATATTCCTGCAGCGTTGTTTCTTTGATGATTGAACGACCCTGCATCGAGTGGTGAGTTTGGGTCAACGCCAAGTCTCGTTTTTTACCAGTATCTTTGATCTCGACCGTTTCTAAATTCTGAATAGTTCCGTCACGAAAAGCTTGAAAAGGATGGCCATTCACGCCCACTCCCAATCCCACTTTTCCTGCCACGGTACGACCGTAACCGATGGCCAATCCAACAGTATTGACCTCAGTGCCTGGCTGTACCAGGACTGGCACTTCCATCATTCTTGTTGTGGCCTTAACGGTTACGATACTGCCGGACTCCAAAGCATACTCTTTAGCAGCTTGAGGAGAGATGAGCAGATAGTTATCCCAAGTGGCCTTAGTGATAGGATCAGGCAATTCATGCAACCATGGATTGTTGCCTTCTCTTCCATCGAGAAGGCCGATTTTCTGATAGAGCTTAAGTGAAAAATTAAAGTCACCTTCACCTTTCTGCAATAATTTTCCGAAGGCCATGGATACAGCTTCCGACTTTAACTTAACTGGAGAAGCAAGCGGAGAATTGACCTCTACCAGACCATCATGCAAGGCCTTTTCCCAAGAAGTCCCTGTCAAATAATTACTTTGCGCAAATTTCTTTAAAAATTCATAATAATCGGCCTTTTCGGAGGCCAGGGCCAAGAGAGATTCAAGCGACATTCGTGAGCCAAAAAGGGGTTGAATCACGGGCTGAGTGAAATAATATGTCTTTGGAGCACGAAAATGGTCGCCCCAAGATTCCAAGTAATAATTTGTAGGGAGGACATAATCCACCACTGCGGTGGTTTCATCCGGGGCATAACTTAAGGCCACCTTAAGTTCCACATTCTCCAGGGCCTTCTTAAAAGAACTCTGATCATAATAGGTATAAGCGGGATTGGTTTCATGGAATAAAACCGCCCCGACTTCACCTCGCCCCATGGATTGTACCAATTCTTCAAAGTCCGCATCATTGGCCCCAACAAAGTAAGGGTTGCCATGGACAGCTAAAGTATTATTATAATTATCCAAAAGCCAATTGATTGCATTCACCATCACCTGAACACTTTTATCTTTAGAATCAGAGAGCACCACTGATTTGCCGCGTTTCTCCAATAAATCCATGGCCAATTTGGTAGAAAGCTGCACATCGGTTGCCGGCAGGGAAATGCCCGCAGGGAGAACTTGCTTTCCTACCTGTCTCTGCAACTGAGAAAGAATTCCCAGAATCAATGCTCCTTGTTTGCTATCGGACAAGGGAATGCGAAGGTCGGCATTGGCTCCGCTCAAGGACATCAGACTTTCAATCTGAATATGTTTCAACATTCTGTTCTCGACTTTCAAGTCACGACGAGAAGAGTATTGGCGAGTATTTTCTTGGGCATGAGGCATGGTCCCTAAAAAATCGGCACCAAAGCTGACAATCAATTCCGCTTTGTCAAAACTGTAACTTGTTTCAACCGGCAAACCAAAAGCATCCTTATTGGCCAAGATAACGCTCGATGAGGAAAAGGCATCATAAACAATGTGAACCAGATTCGAATACTTTTTCTTTAAGAGAGAAATAATCGCCACAAAAGAAGGCGAAGACACGGTACCTGTGACCAGAGCAATCTTTTTGCCCGAGGCCTGAATTCTGTCCAGCGCCGCAACGATTTCATTATCGATGCTTGACCAGGAAACCTCCTGCGATTTTTTTTGCGGATTTTTAAAACGATGGGAGTCGTATAAACTTAGCACACTGGCTTGATGTATCGGCATCAAACCACCTTGACTATAGGGACAGGCGGTGTTGCCTTCAATTTTAACGGGGCGTCCTTCGCGGGTTTTAACCAAGAGCGCCGCACCTCCGTTCACAGGGTGATAAGTGGCATACCAATTGGCCACGCCTGGGACGACGGTGTCATTTTTTTGCAGATAAGGAAGGGCCTTTTTAACCGGGATGCGCATACACGAGACGAGGGGCATCGAGGCCAATCCAAGACCCATAATTTTGAGAAAATCACGACGCCCTTTGACCACCTTGTTAAATGAATCAAATTCACCTTCAATAAATTCCGCTTTGAGTTCATCTTCCGGGATGTTTTTTCTCTCAACGTCCAGCCAATAGATCGGCTGCGGGATTTCGCTCATAATAGTCTCCGAAAATTAATAATGGCACTTAGCACAGTCACTGGCCCCGGCATTCTTATGATCCGTCGGTGCTGCAATTCCTTTCAAACGATGGCAATCTAAACACCATCCCATATTCAACATTTTTTCCTGACGAACATTGACCATCGTCTCAACCGGTCCATGGCATTCCTGGCAGGCCACTTTTCCCACACTGACATGCTGAGAGTGATTGAAATAAGCAAAATCAGGAAAGTGATGGACCTTAATCCATTCTATGGTTTTGCCCGAATTCAAAGCATCCTTAATTTTCAAAATCTCAGGTTTGTCCGGGGCCACACGCTTATGACAGTTCATACAGAGTTCAACCGGCGGAATGCCTGCATGTCGCCCCTTCTCCGCCGCAAAATGACAATAGAGACAAGGTATCTGATAATCACCGGCATGCAGCTTATGACTATATTTTATTGGCTGCTCCGGCGCATAACCCTGGTTGTAATTAAAACGCTGGGCCTCGGTTGTAATCACGAAGACCCCCACTCCCACAACAACCACGCTCATCAGAATTAAAAATTTCTTCTTCATCATTTTATCCAGCAATAAAACTAATATCTTTTACGAATCATTTTACGATCATAGTTCCATATCACACGCTGCCAATTTCTCCATAAATAATGAACGGGAACAACCAAGAAGTGCATGAACCTCGAGAACGGGATGAAGACCAGAATCAGAATGGCACTCACGATATGATATTTGATGAGATGGGGTAATGGGGAGACATAGTTCAAATTGGGTGATAACACCAAAACTGATTTGAGGTAGGGCACAAGTGAAACCGTATACCAGTTAATTCCCCAGCGATAAAACAAGGCGATGAGAACACCTGACAAAACCTGCCCAACGAGAAGCACCAAGATAAAAATGTCCATCCCCGTCGTGACAATCTTGATGCGACTATGGGTGAAGCGGCGATAGATCAGCATACATACGCCAAAGAGCGCCATGAGACCGAAAATAAGCGCCGTGACCTCCATGATCAAAAGGCGGACGGGGATACTACCGAAGGCCAAAACATGTCGGGGAAACAAAAAACCTATCAAATGCCCGGACAGCACTACCAAAATTCCATAGTGCCAAGGTACCGACCCCCAAAAGAGGTGATTGTTTTCCAAAAACTCAGAAGAAAGTGATGAGAACTTGAAACTGTTAGTACGGTAGCGATAAAGGGCCATGACCATGGCAACAATAAAGGCCATGTAGGGCAAGACAGTAAATAAAAGGATATCAAGCATAAACAACCCCTTCTGTTTCAAGCTGGGCCATGAGCCCCTGAAAAACGAATTTATACGGATTACAGCGTTCATTACTGGCGGGAAAAGATTCAAGCATTTTCTGTACAGCCGGTTTCACCGCCGATTCCAGCATCTCTTTTTTTATCTCACTATTGGGCATCACAGACAGTAACTTCAAAATATTGGGAAGATGGTCTGGCAACTCAGTTCCGGCATCAATACCCGATTCACGCTCTAGTTGACTCACTCCCACCAGAAATTCGGCCCGTTTGTAATCATCACCAAAAAGGACATGGCCAACATCCAAGCAACAGACTCCCTGAATGTCGAAAGTCGATGTGAAAAGTTCTTCCAATTCGGAAACTTCTTTGCCTTGAATGGCGCGCCGAAATTTATCCAGATATTCAGTCTCTGGGATTTTTGAAACACTCTCATACCAGCTCGGACTTGGGTAAGTTAAGAGATGTACGTAATGGGCATAGTTAGTCATTTTTTAATCCGGGTTTAAATCCGCTCTGGTCCATCAAGGAATCCAAATCCTGTTTCACCTTTATGATCAAGAACCATCTTGGTCATTTCAATCGCTTCTTCACGATGTGAAGCGGGGATGACAAAACGTTCAACAAAAGTACACAGCGAGGTAAGTTTAAAGATCTCCTCGGCTTCACGTGCCGTTAAACCGGCCTCTCTCAAAGCTCCTTCTGCAAATTCAGGTGTCATATCGCTCACCTCAATAGATCGACGGTGCAGACGCACGGCCATTAATTTTTTCAAAACCGATCGGATCAATCCCTCATTCCCGACTCCAAAGAGCGAAGCCAGATATTTTATAGGTAAGCGGCTTTGCTCAATGGAAGTGAAGTAAGTTTGATTTTTGTTGTTATAAGTGCCCTCGGTTACATTGCCCATGATGGGAAGCAGTGGTGGAACATAAAACAACATAGGTAAGGTGCGATACTCGGCATGCAAAGGCAGGGCAAGTTTCCATTCTTTGACCCAACGATAAACCGGAGATTTTTGAGCGGCTTCAATCATGGCATCGTGGATACCATTGGCACGTGCAGCGGCAATAACTTTCGGGTCGAAGGGATCGACAATGGCTTCCCTTTGGCCCTCGATCAGATGATCGTCTTCCAAGTGCACCAGCTTTTCGATTTTCTCGGCATCGTAGAGTAAAACTCCCAGGTAACGAATGCGCCCGACACATGAATGCATACACGCCGGGATTTCACCTACTTCTATTCGTGGATAGCATAGAATGCATTTTTCAGATTTTCCGGTATGCCAGTTGTAGAAGGTCTTCTTATAAGGACAAGCTGTAACGCACATTCTCCAGGCACGACATTGTTCTTGATTGATAAGAACAACGCCATCTTCACCACGCTTATAAATGGCCCCCGATGGACAAGCGGCGGCACATGCCGGGTTCAAACAATGGTTGCAAATTCGCGGGAGGTACATCATAACCAGGCGTTCGAGGTTGAACATGTCTTCCTGTTCTTTTTTTGACAGGGCCGCAAAGTTAGCGTCATTTTTGGCATATAACTCAGACCCGCTCAGATCGTCATCCCAGTTCGGCCCTGCTTTAATCTCAATATGCTCGCCGGTTACCAGAGAGACAGGTCTGGCAGTGGGTTGATCATTGCCCTCGGGAGAGCTGATCAAATCATCATATTTGTAAGTCCACGGTTCATAATAATCATCCAAAACAGGAAGATGGGGATTGTGGAAAATATTTTTTAATCCGCGGAACTTGCCTGCGCCTCTCAGCTCTACCCGTTTACCAATTTTAACCCAACCACCTTTGTACTCTTCCTGGTCTTCCCACTTATGTGGATACCCTGTGCCCGGTTTTGTCTCGACGTTATTCCACCACATGTATTCAGCGCCTTTACGATCGGTCCATAAATTCTTACAGGCGATAGAACAGGTGTGACAGCCAATACATTTATCAAGATGGAAGACCATGGAGATTTGTGATCGTATATCCATAACTTTCGTCCTTTTTCTCGTGTCCTTTTCTGGTTACTTCTACCAGGTTGGTTTATCTAGTTTGCGCACTAAAATATGTGTATCGCGATTGACCCCAGTGGGTCCCCAATAGTTAAAGTGATAGGTGAACTGTCCATAGCCTCCCACCATCAGATTGGGCTTCAAGTGCACTCTTGTAACCGAGTTGTTCATCCCCGCCCGACGATTGCCGCGCAGAGGTGATTTTGGCACGTGATAGGTCCTTTCTGTCGCATGATAAATGATGCAGGCACCTTTAGGAATTCTGGCCGAGACGTTGGCCCTGGTGACAATAACTCCGTTGTCATTGTAAATTTCAACATAGTCATTATCGATAACCCCAATAGCTTCAGCATCTTCAGGGCTTATCCAGAAGGGTTCGGTACCACGAGAGAGTGATAACATCCTGAGCGTGTCACCATAGGTGGAATGGATATGCCACTTCCCATGGGGGGTCAGGTAATTCAGCATGATGGATTTACCTTCTGGCTTGGTGAGACGCAAATCTCCATAGGCCTCAGGTGATGGCGAACGTTTATAGGTTGGTAAATTTTCACCAAAAGCGATGTAACCATCATGATCCAGATACAAATGCTGCCGCCCAGTTATTGTTCGCCAGGGAACCATGCGATCGACATTGTAGGTAAAGGCGGAATAAGTTCTTCCATCTTCAATAATGCCTGACCACATGGGAGCGGAGAGCAGACGTTTGGGGGCCGCAGTGATGTCATTTAAATTCATACGAACATTGCGATTTTTTTCCGCTAGATCCGCCAACTTCAGACCTGTTTTTTCCTCCATGCCTTTATAGGCGCGGAAGGCAAGCTCTCCATTGGTGACAGAAGCCAGATGGAGAATGGTGTTAACAACTTCGGCATCCTGCTTGAGAGACGGGTATTTTTGTCCGTCAATTTCCACTGTCGGATGGGTCTTGAGCATTTGGTCGTAGAAATCCTCAATAGCATAACTCACACCATGAGCGCCTAAACCATTTTTGCGCGCCAGAGGACCAAAGGAAATGTATTTGTCATAGAGCTTGCTATAATCACGTTCGCACACCACCAATTTATACATGGTCTTACCAGGAACTGGTTCGCACTCTCCCTTGCCCCAATCCTTAATATGGGTTTGAGTTACTTCATCGGCGGTATCATGTTGGAGTGGAACAGTGACGATATCTTTAAATGGTTTGGGAAAATGCACTTTGGCCATTTCCGCCGTGGCACGGGAAATGAGTTTGAAAGTTTCCCAATCGGATTTGGATTCCCAGACCGGTTGAACCGCAGCATTCAAGGGATGCACAAAGGTGTGCATATCCGTCGTGTTCAAATCTGTTTTTTCATACCATGAAGCGGCAGGCAGGACGATGTCTGAATAGAGTGCTGATGTATCCATGCGGAAATTGATATCAACCACCAGGTCCATCTTGCCCACGGGAGCTTGCTCATACCACTTAATTTCTTTGACCACATCTTTGGCCACATCAACTGCAATCTTATTGGTGTGTGTTCCCAGATAATGGTGCAAGAAATATTCATGGCCTTTCGATGATGTGCCAATGGCGTTTCCGCGCCAGATATACCACACGCGCGGGAAACTCTCGGGAGCATCAATATCTTCAATGGCAGGGTGAATTTCTTTCGACTTAATTTTTCCCAAAACCCATGACTTAATTTCATCATCATTTTTGGCACCAGATTGAGCGGCAGACTTGCACAGTTCGATGGGGTTTTGTTTGTATTGGGGATAGAAAGGCATCCATCCATTACGGACGGCAATGGCATTGAAATCAGCGGTATGTCCGGTAGCGTATTTTCTGTCCGCGGGAGCAGCATTGATTTCCTCATAGACACCATCATAACGCCATTGATCGGTGTGCATATAATGCCAACAAGGGGCCTGTTGAAGGCGGGAAGGGCCTTGCCAATCTTTTGCAAAGGCAATGGCAGACCATGGTTCACCGGGAGCGAGCTTTTCCTGTCCCACATAGTGATTCAAACCACCACCATTTTTCCCGATGCATCCAGCAAAAATAAGCGCATCGGTGGCCGCTCGGTACATTAAATTATTATGATACCAGTGATTGATACCGGCTCCGATGATCACGCTACATTTTCCTTCGGTCTTTTCGGCAGTCTTACCCCATTCTCGCGCAAAACGAATAACCGTTTCCTGACCAATGCCTGTGAATTTTTCCTGCCAGGCGGGAGTGTAGGCAGAAGTTGTGTCATCATAGGACTTGGGATAGTCACCTGGTAATCCACGTCCCACACCATGTTGCCCCATTATGAGGTCATAAATGGTGGCGACTAAAATTTCGCCTTTACTTGTCTTCAGTTTCTTGGCAGGAACTCCGCGGATGGCCTTCTTATCATTTCCAAAATCTAAAAATTCGACTTGGGCCACCTCATCACTCTCTCCCAAGAGAGAAAGAGCGGGACTAATGTCAGAACCATCCACTCCATCTTTTAAGAGCAAATTCCACTGCCCCTTTTTGCTCTGCCAGCGATGTCCCATTGCCCCCATGGGCATTTTATAAGACTTTGTGACAGTATCGAACATTAGAAATTTCCAATCGCCATGTTCTTCACTTTGGTACTTTTCCAAAACATTGGCACGCACCATGCGACCGGGATTGTAAGTGTTTCCCTGTTTTACTAGCTCAACAACAAAGGGCCCATCAGTATATTTTTTCTGATAGTCGATAAAATAGGGCACGGATTTTTCCGCATGAAACTCTTTTAAGAGTACGTGACAGACGCTCATCCAGAAAGCTCCATCTGAACCTTGATGGATCGGCACCCACTCATCACTTAGTTTGGCCACCTGATTAAAATCGGGTGCAAAGACCGTTACCTTCGAGCCATTCGTTCGGGCCTCCGGAATATAATGGCAATCGGGAGTTCGAGTCATATTGAGGTTGGCACCCATCACGGCAATAAATTTCGATTTATACCAGTCAGCACTTTCCGCCACGTCGGTCTGCTCACCCCAAATTTCCGGAGATGAAGGTGGCAAATCGCAGTACCAATCATAGAAACTTAAATTAACACCACCGAAAAGTTGTAGAAAACGTGCTCCGGCGGCATAGGAAATTTGGCTCATGGCCGGAATGGGGGAAAAACCAGTCACGCGATCGGGACCGTGAACTTTGGCGGTTCTCAAATTGGCCGCAGCAATAATCTCCAGCATCTCATCCCAACTGGCACGGCGAAATCCACCTTTGCCACGAGCTTTTTGATAACGTGAGCGAAGCGCAGGGTCTCTTTGAATCGAATCAAAGGCATCAACAGGATCAGCAAACTTTTGCTTGGCCGTTCTCCAGATATCCAAAAGGGCGCCACGCACATAAGGATACTTGATACGGATGGGACTATAAATGTACCAGCTATACGAGATCCCGCGCTGACAGCCACGAGGTTCATAGGGTGGAATTTCCTTATTAAAGATCGGATAATCGAGCGCCTGCAATTCCCAGGTGACAATGCCGTCTTTAACGAAAACATTCCATGAACAAGAACCGGTGCAATTCACTCCATGAGTGGAACGAACTATTTTGTCATGCTGAAATCTGTTTCTATAAAATTCCTCCCACTTTCTGGTTTTCGGGGAAACAATATCCTCTATCCAACCCATAGAGCACTCCTAATAAATTGGTCTTTTGGTTTTTCGACGCCTGAATTTGAAAGCAAAATCAAGCAACACTAAGGTCATAACTGTTCCTACAAGTCCTAGGAAAAAAAACTTTTTAAGATTGCTGTTGTCTACCACAGGCGTGTTACGGTCAACATCGAAGAGATAAGATTTTACGGCAAAGACTTCCTCCGAAGTCAGTGTCTTATCCTTGAAGACTTCGGTCATGTTAGGAAAGGCAATCAGGGTGATAACTTTTGAAAGGCCGTTATCTCCATAGGTGACCGAGGCGCGCGTAAGATTCGGTCCGAAGGCCCCACCTCCCAAAATTCCAGCGGCACCCGCACTATGACAACTAAAACAGGCAGGGCCGCCATTTTGAAAACGCAAATGTCCATTAAACAATGCCGCACCTTTTTGGATATCATAGCTGGAAGCTTCGGAGACTTTCCGATAGGTGACTGGGGCGGCAAGACCCGCACCACCAGTTTCTAAGAAGGCATAGAGTTGCTCAAACTCGGCATCACTCATTTCTTGATCTGGCATTACCTTGAGTTTGAATTTGTTCAGCAGTTCGTTAGCGACAGGGTCTCCAGCAGAGATGACAGCTTGAGGAGAAGCAATGAATTTTCTCATCCAAGCTTTCTCGCGTCGTTTCGTGACATCTTTTAAATCCGGCCCCACATCATTCCCGCCTCCGATCGTATGGCAGCTGGAGCATTTTTTTGTAAATGTGGTGGCATCAAAGGCCTGCGCTCCGAAGATCGGGACCGCGATTAATAGACAAAACCAAAAAACACACAATAGAAATTGCTTTTTCATGGGTCACTTACCCTGTTCAATTTGACAAAGAAGATCACTAACGTCTTTGTTTGTTTTTTACTAGTTTTCTTATGATGCTTGTCATGTTTTAAAGTTTCAAGCAAAATATCGACCCATTTTTGGGCATTTTACATGACATTTATCAGTTATTACCCTACAAAATGAAAGAACGCTAATTTGATGCTTTTTCGCCACTTTTACATTTTTTATTCATATTTGGAATATTATACAGAAGAAGGACGATCACCCGCCCCCTTCTTTTGCACTGGCAATTGAGGAACTGTTTCAAGCAGCTTCTTAACTATAAAATCATTTTGGGATGATTTACACTATATTACGGATAAACCACTTTTTCTTGAGGATGTGCCATGAGTCAGTTTACTGAATGCGAACCCGTCCACGAATTTCAAATGAAATGGTGGGGATGGGGTTCAAAGACCAGGTTGGCCGATCTGTCTCACTACCCCGGTATCTTTCCATATATGAAAAAACATTTTGGAATCAACGCCAAATCCCAACCTGAATTCCAATTGAAACCGCTGAAACTACCGCCTTCGGCCATTTCTGAATCGTCCCTGGTCACACTCTCAAAAGCAAAAATTCTTTTTTCCGTTACGGATGAGTGCCGTTTGACTCACGCTTTGGGAAAAAGCTACCGCGATCTGATGCTTCTGCGCACCCAATCCCTGGAGAAAGATAAATTTCCTGACATCGTTCTCTTTCCCAAAAGTGAACAAGACATTATGACAATCTATGCATGGTGCCTCGAACACAAGTTGGCGGTCATTCCCTTTGGCGGCGGGACAAGTGTGGTTGGGGGCATTGATAGCTTAAGAGGGCCAGGACAGGTTGGAGCTGTGTCTGTCGATTTGTGTAGCATGAACAATATTTTATCCACAGACATGGCCTCGATGACCGTTAAGGCCCAGGGAGGGATTTTTGGCCCACAGCTTGAAAAATTATTGGGGCAACAAAATCTGACACTCGGGCATTTTCCACAATCCTTCGAATTCTCAACTCTGGGAGGTTGGGTGGCCACTCGTTCTTGCGGCCAAAATTCCTGTGGATACGGCGGCATTGAGGATATGGTTCAATCGTTAAGAATCGTGACGCCAAAAGGCGCCTTTGAAACTCTTCCGGTTCCGCGCGAAGCTGCAGGGCCGTCCTTGAAAGAAATTTTGCTGGGAAGTGAAGGTCTGTATGGAATTATTACCGAAGTGACGATTAGGGTAAAAAAATGCCCCTCCTCCCAACATCTGTGCATGTATGCTTTTTCTGATTTTGCCAAGGCGGCCAATGCCGGCAAAATGTTAGTTCAGCATGAAATTCCCATCACTATTTTGCGCATCTCTGATGAAGATGAAACCGAAGCCTTTGTGGCCATGGCAAAAAAGGCCATACCCACTTTCAAAGAAAAAATAGGTGAAATCTATCTGCGCTGGATGAAAATAGATTCTCAAAAATTTTGTACCATGCTGGTAGGTTTTGAGGGCGGCGATTCAGAGGTAAAAGCACACTACAAGACTGCCCATGCGCTTCTGCGTCGTTCGGGTGGAGTGCCACTCGGGCAAGGCCCTGGGAAAAAATGGGCGAAAGATCGTTTCTTCCTGCCCTATTTGCGTGATCCCTTTTTGGACCTGGGCCTTTTGGTGGATACATTGGAGACTTCCACCCAATGGAGCAATCTCCATCATTTACATCAAGAGATAAAAACGGCACTGAAACAAATCGCCGAAAAACAAAAAGCTTCATGTAAAGTCTTCTGTCATCTCTCGCACTATTACGCCAACGGAGTCGCTCTATACTTTTCTATTCTGGCCAATCGACAAGATGGCCGTGAGTTGGCGCAATGGATGGAGTTTAAACAAATGGCCAATCAAGTTATCTTCAAAAATAATGCCAGTATCAGTCATCATCACGGAATAGGAGTTGACCACAAGACTCATCTGTTCCACTCCCCTCTGCATCGCGCAGTGGTGGCCGCCATCAAAACCCAACTTGACCCCGAGGGTATTATGAACCCCGGGAAAATTCTATGAACTCTGATCAGACGGAAAACGTTTTTGAAGTCGTGGTTGTAGGGGGAGGAATAACGGGGGCCGGTATCCTGCGCGATCTCACTTCCCGCAAAGTGAAATCTCTCTTGATTGAAAAAGGCGATTTTGCTTCAGGAACCAGCTCCAAATCAGGCAAGCTCATTCATGGCGGACTTCGTTATTTGCGCTATGGCCATGTCAAAACTGTTTGGGAATCTTGCCAAGAGCGTGTTCGTCTTTACAAAATCCTGGCGCCACACCTGACCCGTCCGGTAAATTTTCATTTGCCTTTTTATCGACATTCCAAAACCCCCTTTTTCCTGGCCGCCATCGGCCTGTTTGTCTATGACCTCTTATCCAGCTTTCGTAATATTGGCAGATTCAAACGAGTCACTCCTGCGAATTTATTTGCTCAAGCTCCGAAACTAAGCAAACAAGATTATGTGGGAGCCTTATCATATTGGGATTGTTTCTGCTTGGACACCCGTTTGACGATTGAAAATTTAAAGTCGGCCCAGCAGGAGGGCGCGCGATGTTTGAATTATGTGGAATTTAAAAAACTTGAACATCGGCCCGAGGATTATCTCATCACTTGCTGGGATCATCACAATCATGGCCAAATAACTTTTCGCACGAAAAAAATTATTTTTGCCTGTGGCGCTTGGTCGGATAATGTTTTAATGCAAACACCTTGGAAGGAGCGTTTCGGTCTGGCACTTACCTCGGGTATCCATCTCCTTATCTCGCGCGACAAATTGACCATTGAGCAAACCTTGGCCTTAGAACATCCTGTCGATCGTCGCAACCTCTATCTAATACCCTGGGAAAATCGTGTGTTAGTTGGCACCACTGATAATTTTTTTAGTGGCGATAAGGATCATTTGTTTCCCAGTCGACGGGAAGTGGACTATCTCTTGGACACCTTACGCTTTTACTTTCCCAGCGAAACATGGAGTGACAAAGATATCCTCTCATCCTATATTGGAATTCGCCCCCTTATTGGCAGTGATACAGGTGCCAAGGAAGAAAGTATTTCCCGCGATTATGTTATTAAAACAAACGATCAAGGATTATATGCCATTTGTGGCGGCAAACTCACCACTTTTAGGCGCATGGCCAAAAAACTTGTAGACCAGATTTACCCCAATGTTAAAGGTAATACCTGCACAGCGCTCTTTGGTGCCAGAACGCCCTCTGCCTCACTCAAAACTGATATGGAAACTCAATATATCAACATTGATCCTCTCATCATAGAGCGATTGATCAGACGCTACGGCGATGGAGCGCGCGATGCCTTGAGCACATGTTTTACTACGGCGGAAGATTGCCAGGATATCGCGACCAGCAGCTATTACGTGGGTGAAATAAAATATTTAATTCGCCATGAATGGGCAAAGCATTTAAGTGACATCGTGGTACGAAGGACCGATTTGTATTTTCTAAATGGCAATTTATCCCGCCAGATTTTAGAATCGATCCTCAAAATTTTGGCGACAGAATTACAATGGTCTGCGGAAAAAATAGAAGAAGAGAGGAAGCTTTATGAACGGTACAGTGAATTCTTCAAGTCATAATATCAGAAAAAAGGCCACGGTTTTTTGTAATCCTCATAGTGGTGGTGCCAGTCAAAAAAATTTTGAACATCTTAAGAGAATTTTAACCCCCATTCCAGTCCATCCCACTCCTACCAGCGATGAATTTCGCACTCATATTCAGGCCAGCGCAAAAAACGGGTTTGAATTGATTGGAATTGTCGGAGGAGACGGCAGCCTTCATTTGGCCATTAACTGTCTGTCAGAGTTGATTTTCAATCAGCAGGCGAAAAAACTAACCCTCGCCGTCATCCCAGGAGGAACGGGAAGTGACTATGCCAGGAATATCTACCCTAATGGGGCCCCCAAAGACTGGAACTTGTTCTTCCAAGAAGGACAAGATCGATTAGTGGATATTGGTCTTGTCGATGTCATTGAACCTAACCCCCGCAAAATCCTCTTTATCAATGCCCTCGGACTCTGCCTCAACGCTGAAGTAGTAAAAGGCAAAAATGCCTTGCCTAAATTTTTTCCCTCGCGTTTACGTTATTTGTTACCGACTCTGTCGCAGATTGTGTCTTTGAAGCCGACTCCCATGCTTATCACTACAGATGATGAAAAAATTTCTTTAAAATTGCTTTCCGGCATTGTGTCCAAAGGACAATTTGCAGGTGGCGGCATGAAAGTTGGGCCCCATGCAAACCTGGCGGATGGACAATTTGAGGTTACGCTGGTGGAGAGGCCGCCGATTTCCACCGTTATGACTAATTTGCCCAAACTTTACAATGGTAATTTGGGTGAAGTTCCGGGTATACATCAGTTTAAGTCTGCCAATTTTACCCTGGAATCAGAAGAGGCCTTCGACGCCGAAGCCGATGGCGATTTAATCGGCCCCATCAAGAAGGCCCATATTAGTATTATACCCGAGGCGATTATGGTGCGTTTTTTGTCTTATACTCATTAAGCTTCATGCAACACAAAAACTACCAAAATAAATTGCAGGAACATTTGTCCCGATTGCCTATCGCTCAGGCCTTAACAGAAAGAGATATGCAGCTTTTGCAAAACTATGCTTTAGATTACCGCCTCACTTTTCAGGAATTAAAAACTCTCCACTCTATCTTCATCGATTTTAAGATGTGGGGCAGAAATCTCATCTCTGAAACTTTTGCCAATAAGGAATCTTTGTTGAACTACTATAAGGATCTCCATCGGCAGGATATCAAGGGCGGACGCGTTTATACCCAAATGGCCTTACGGGAAGAAAAGCAGCCAACTTTTACTTACAAGACTCTCCCGATGGAAGATAAAATTTTGGGCACCTGCCCTGTGGCCTCGGAAAAAACCTTATGCTGCAATTTACTCACTCTTGATGCGGCCAGAAATTGCGCTTTTGACTGTTCTTACTGCAGCATCCGCTCTTTTTATCCTGATAATGCCGTTTATTTTGAAAATAATCTGGCAGAAAAATTAAACCAATTACAACTTGATCCCCAAAAAATTTATCACATTGGCACCGGACAGTCCTCAGATTCTCTTATCTGGGGGAACAGTTCCAAGATTTTTGATGGACTGCTGGACTTCGCCAGTAAAAATCCCAATGTCATTTTGGAATTCAAGAGCAAATCAAATAACATTGATTATTTTCTTAAGCGAAAAATTCCTCGCAATATTCTTTTTACCTGGAGTCTCAATCCCGAGATTATCATCAAAAACGAAGAACCGATGACCAGCACTTTGGCTTCCCGTTTGAAGGCCGCCAAACAGATAAGTGAGGCGGGAAATCTGGTGGGCTTCCATTTCCATCCCATTTTCATTTATGCAGGATATGACAATGACTACAAAGATATTGTCGATCAATTAACCACTCTTTTTAAACCTGAAGAAGTCGCTACTGTTTCAATGGGCACCCTAACATTCACAAAAAAAACCATGCGCCTCATTCGCAAAAGAAACATTCAAAGCAAGGTACTGCAAATGGAATTGGAGGAAATTGCCGGGAAGTATTCTCATTCGACCGATACCAAGGTGCAACTTTTTCGAACTCTTTATCAAATGTTTGCATCCTGGCAGGGAAAAGTTTTTTTCTATCTGTGCATGGAAGAAAAGGCCATTTGGGATAAGGTTTTTAAATTTTCCTATGCCACCAATGAAGATTTTGATCTGGCCATGAAGGCCGCCTATGTTGGCAAGATACTAAACTTGCCCTGATAAAGTTGATTCTTGCGCATAAACTGTTCCAGTTCTCCATGAAAACTGCGGGCCTCGGCAACCCAGGCGGGAGCAATCAAGTGTTCCGCGGTAGTGTAAGCAAAACATCTTCCAATCGAAATTTGGGGGGAGAGCTGGGCCAAAAAGTCGGCGGCAATTCGCATATAATTCTCTTTGGACAAAATGGGAAAGGCTTGGCGCTTGTATTCCTCACCCAGAGCGGTTTTATTGACCACGATGAGATTGTGCAGTTTCAGCATATCAATCGGTAATTGAGTCGCCAAATGTCCCGACTCTACCCAGAAGGACTCTTCTTCCCAGGGAAAACCGATCATCAAATGAGTGGCCAGTTTGACCTTTGGAGACAACTTCTTGACCCGTTCCACCGCATTGTAAAAATCGGCCACCGTATGGCCTCGATTCACTCTTCTTAAAGTATCATCGGAGAAACTCTCCAGACCAATTTCCAGCATCACTTCAAATTTGTCCGAGAATTCATTGAGCAGAGACAGCACGTCGTCTTGTAAACAGTCGGGGCGCGTCCCAATATTCAGCCCTACCATTCCAGGAAAATTTAGCACCTTTGTATAGATTTCACGTAAATGAGGCACTGACGCATAGGTATTAGAATAGCTTTGGAGATAGGCAATGAACTTCGTTCCAACAGGATAGCGTTGTAGGGATTGTTTAATTTGTAAGTCTATCTCTCCATCATAGGCCTTTTTTGAAAAAGATGGATTGGAACAATATGAACACCCTCCAACTCCCAACGAACCATCGCGATTAGGACAGGTCATCCCGGCATCAATCGAGACCTTATAGACCGGCGCTTCAAAACGCTGTACGAGGTATTCCTTATAAAAAAAAATTGGACGTCGCGAATTAGCTGACAAAACCACTGGTTAGCTCCCACTTGGATAATTTTTATCATAAAACCGGGAGAAATGCCTAAAAGTATATGATAAAAGCGGATGCCAAATTCATGCAAATAGCAGTATCTTAGACAGCTTAAATTCATCTTTATTTTTTAAACAACCTGATATTATTTCTGGAGAGAGTTATGACTACATCGAACAAGATTTTAATTGATGGCAATGAAGCTGCCGCCCATATTGCCTACCGAGTTAGTGAAGTTATCGCCATCTATCCGATTACCCCTTCTTCCAATATGGGAGAATGGGCCGATGCCTGGAGTGCCGAAGCGACTCCCAATATCTGGGGTACAATTCCCAACGTCGTTGAGATGCAAAGTGAAGGGGGTGCCGCTGGTGCCGTGCATGGTGCGCTTCAAGCAGGTTCCCTCTCCACCACTTTTACCGCTTCCCAAGGTTTACTCTTAATGATCCCTAATATGTACAAGATCGCCGGGGAATTAACTCCCACCGTGTTCCATATAGCTGCCCGGTCATTAGCCGCCCAGGCCTTGTCGATCTTTGGTGACCATTCTGACGTCATGTCCGCACGCCAAACTGGTTTTGCCATGCTGTGCTCTAATTCCGTCCAGGAAACTATGGATATGGCCCTCATCGCTCATGCGGCAACGTTGCAGGCCAGTGTCCCCTTCGTCCATTTCTTCGATGGTTTTCGCACTTCCCATGAAGTGGCAAAAATCGATGAAGTCAGCGATTCTACAATTAAGGCCATGATCCATGACGAAGACGTAATGAATTTTCGCGAAAGGGCCCTGACCCCTGATCGTCCAGTCATTCGTGGAACTGCCCAAAACCCTGATGTGTACTTTCAGGGTCGTGAGACCTGCAATCCTTTCTATGCACGCACGCCACAAATCGTGGATGACTGCATGAAGAGTTTTGCCAAATTGACAGGCCGGAAATATGACCTTTTCAATTATGTTGGCGCTCCTGATGCCGAACGAGTCATCGTGATGATGGGTTCTGGCGCGGAAGCCGCCCACGAGTTAGTGGATGTTCTATTGGAACGAGGAGAAAAAATCGGTCTGCTTAAAGTTCGCTTGTATCGCCCTTTTAGCATTGAACGTTTTGTCCAGGCCCTCCCAAAAACACTAAAATCACTGGCCGTTTTAGATCGCACAAAAGAACCTGGCGCTATTGGCGATCCCCTCTATCTCGATGTTGTCACCGCCATTACCGAGACCTTCCAAAATGGCGCCGCCCCCTTCAAAACTTTTCCCAAGATTTTCGGCGGCCGTTACGGTCTTTCATCCAAAGAATTTACTCCCGCCATGATTAAAGCGGTTTATGATGAATTGAAAAAAGAACGGCCCAAAAACCATTTCACCATTGGGATTAACGATGACGTGTCTCATACATCGTTAGAGTGGGATAAGAATTTTTCTATCGAAAAAGAATCTACTTTCCGTGGTATTTTCTGGGGTTTAGGAGCGGATGGCACCGTCTCGGCGAACAAGAACTCCATTAAAATCATCGGAGAAGAAACAGAAAACTTTGCCCAAGGATATTTTGTTTACGACTCGAAAAAATCAGGATCAGTGACCACTTCTTATTTACGCTTTGGAAAAAATCCCATTCGTTCGAGCTATTTGATCAGCACCGCCAATTTTGTCGCCTGCCATCAGTTTCAATTCCTCGAACAGTTTGATGTTTTGGAGAAAGCCGCTCCAGGTGCCACTTTCCTGCTGAATTCCCCTTATTCCAAAGATCAAGTGTGGGATCACCTTCCCCACTCCGTGCAAGAAACCATTATCGCAAAGAAATTAAATTTTCATGCCATCGATGCCGTCAAAGTGGCGCGCGAAACCGGCATGGGGGGAAGGGTCAATACCATCATGCAGACATGTTTCTTTGCTATCTCTGGCATTTTGCCCGCAGATGAGTCTATTGCCAAAATTAAGTTGGCCATCAAGAAAACTTTCGGCAAGAAGGGCGATGAAATTGTTAATCAAAATTACAAGGCCGTGGACATGACGGTGCAAAATCTTTTCAAAGTGATCGTCCCGCAAAGGGCCACCAGCAAGATTGTTTTGTCGAGTGCCGTCGCTGACCATGCGCCTGATTTTGTCAAACAAGTCACCTGTGCCATCATGGCCGGCAAAGGGGATGAATTACCCGTAAGTAAAATTCCCCACGATGGCACTTATCCAGTGGGCACCACCAAGTGGGAAAAGCGCAACATTGCCCAAGATATTCCGGTGTGGGAATCCGATATCTGTATCCAATGCGGTAAATGTGCCTTTATCTGCCCCCACGGCGTCATCCGCTCTAAAGTCTATGAGGAAAAGGATTTAAGTGGTGCCCCTGCTACCTATAAATCCACAAAAACCAAAGGTAATGATTTCGGAGCGGGAACTCTCTACACCATTCAAGTCGCCCCCGAAGATTGCACTGGCTGTGAATTGTGTGTGGAAATCTGTCCCGCCAAGAGCAAGACGGATTCTTCCAAAAAGGCCATCAATATGGCGCCCCAACGTCCTATCCGTGAAACAGAAAAGGCCAATTGGGATTTCTTTTTAATAATTCCCGAGTACGACCGCAACAAGATAAAATCCCATACCGTCAAGGGTTCCCAAATTCTGCAACCGCTGTTTGAATTTTCTGGTGCCTGCGCCGGCTGCGGGGAAACTCCCTATATTAAACTCGCCACTCAACTTTTTGGCGATCGCATGCTGGTGGCCAATGCCACCGGTTGCTCGTCAATTTACGGTGGCAATCTTCCCACCACTCCCTATACCCATGAAACTTCGGGCAGAGGGCCGGCGTGGTCCAACTCCCTTTTTGAAGATAATGCTGAATTTGGGCTTGGCTATCGTCTGGCCATCAATAAGAAAAAAGTCCAGGCCGAAGAGCTGCTTAAAAAACTATCTTCACAGGTCGGTGATTCTTTAGTCACTTCGATTCTTAATTCCAATCAGACCGATGAAGCGGAAATTTTTGCTCAAAGAGAGCGGGTGGCGGTTTTGAAGGATAAAATTTCAAAAATCAGCACAAGCGATGCAAAACATTTAAGCTCGCTGGCGGATTATTTGGTCAAGAAGAGTGTTTGGATCATTGGAGGAGACGGTTGGGCCTATGACATCGGTTATGGTGGTCTCGATCATGTTCTGGCCTCTGGTGCGGATGTCAATGTCCTGGTACTCGACACGGAAGTTTATTCCAATACCGGCGGGCAAATGTCCAAGTCAACTCCTATCGGGGCGGTCGCCAAATTTGCCGCGGCCGGAAGGCCCACAGGGAAAAAAGACTTAGGCCTTTTGGCCATGAGCTATGGCCATGTTTACGTCGCCAAAGTTGCCATGGGTGCCAACGATACCCATACTCTCAAGGCCTTCCTTGAGGCCGAGCGCTACCCGGGCCCTTCGCTGATTATTGCTTACAGTCCTTGTATTGCTCACGGCTACAATTTGCGTTACCAGGCCACCCAGCAAAAGATGGCGGTTGATAGCGGCCACTGGCATCTCTACCGCTACAACCCGGACAGTCCGCAAAAAGGGCTCAATCCGTTTGTGATGGATTCCAAAACACCTAAAACACAATTGAAAGATTATATGGACCAAGAAGCGCGTTTTAAAATGCTCAAAAAGATAGACCCGGCCCGCGCCGAACTTCTATATGGGAAAGCACAGCAATTTGTGAATGAAAAATACAAATTTTATGACGCCCTTGCAAAAATGAATCAAGCGGAGGGCAAAACCGACCAAACATAACGAATAGGAAGGATGTATGGAACTTCAAACTGATTACATGGGACTGAAATTAAAAAATCCAATTGTGGCATCAGCATGTCCCCTGACCAAAGACCTTGATCGGGTGAAGGAAATGGAGGAGTCCGGCGTCGCCGGAATCATTCTACCTTCACTCTTCGAGGAGGAAATTTCCTACGATCAGCATGCCATGGATCAGTTTCTCAATTATTCCACCCACTCGGTAGGTTCTGAGGCCACCAGCTTTTTTCCCGAACCAGAAAATTTTAAGAATTTTGAAGGTGAAGAATACCTAGAGTCTTTGCGACGAATTAAAGCGAGTGTAGGGATTCCTATCATTGGAAGCTTAAATGGCTCCACCGCTGGCGGTTGGGTCAAGTACGCCAAGTTAATTCAAGAGGCCGGCGCGGACGCTTTGGAGTTAAACATCTTTTTTATTCCCACCGAGGTGAATTTGACGGGCGCGGAAGTCGAAAATCGCTACGTGGAAATTTTGAAGTTAGTCAAGGCCCAAGTCTCCATTCCCGTAGCAATCAAGATGACGCCATTTTTTAGTTCTATTGGCAATATGGCAAAACGATTCGATGATGCCGGAGCTAATGGTCTGGTGCTTTTTAATCGCTTCCAAGGGCCTGATTTTGATTTGGACAAGTTGGAAGCCGCCATGAAACCAAGCTTCTCTACTCATAGTGACATTCGTTTGCCACTTCATTGGACTGCCATTTTATTTGGAAAAGTGAAGGCCTCGCTCGCTGCCACTCGCGGCATCAAGTCAGGAATAGATGTGCTTAAAATGATTATGGCCGGTGCCGATGCCACCATGATCACATCCCTTTTTTATCAAGAAGGTGTTTACTGTGCTTCCCGAATTATTAAAGAGATGACTCACTGGATGGAAGAACATGAATATCAATCTATCCGGCAAATGAAAGGCTCTATGAGTTATATTCATGTCGCAGACAAATCGGCCTTTGTTCGCGCCAATTACATGAAGATGTTGAGAGCTATCTAGAGGCTAATCCCTTAATTCCTTAATAATAATTATCGTCTCCCACGACTTGATAATTTTCTCAGGCCGCAGGTCACCTGAAGAACGATTGATGGCGGGGACAGGGACCTCACCACCCACAACCTGATTGCGAGTGATTCTTCTTTTATCAACCCAATTATCTTTCGCCACAACCTCGAATGAATCAAGGCCTGTGGTGAGCACCAGCTCATTTAAAATCTTGGCATTTTCAGGCATGAGGCGCACGCAACCGCCGCTATCGCGACGGCCGATGGCGGAAAAATGATCGGGCGTGGTGGAATGAAGAGCAATGCCGCCGATAAAAAAGATGGGATGATTCATCTGTGCGCCAATCCATTGGGATGACTGATATTCTTTCCAAATAGAGGCGGGACGAAAATACCCCAAGGGAGTGGTGGCAATATACTCGACACCACTCGTGGACCTAACTCTGGTTTCCTTACCCGTCGAGACAGGAAAAGTATAAAGAAGATCACCCTTCACATAAACGCGCATAGTTTGTGCAGTAGAGGCCGTCCCTTCTTTGGCCTTATTAACGATGATGACCACTTCCGCCTTTTTCTCGTCTGGCGTATCATTCGCGGTATCACTGTCCTTATTCTCTTTCATCAGAAACTGGTGCAACTCTGTAACCGGAGTCATTCCCAGCTCAAGTGCCCTAGCATCGGTCAAAGGGACTTCAGAGGCCATACTCTTACCGAAGAGCAAAAGGCAGAATAAGGTTATAGCACTCAAAGTTTTCATTCTTAGTTCCTAACGATAAATGGTTATAAGTGCTGTGCTCTTTACCAAACTCCCCAAAAAAATGTTAAATCTCTGTAAATATTACCTACAGTTCCGTAGAATAAAGGACCTAGTTTTTGGAGGAAAACATTATGAAGCGACATCACTGGCTGATTTTGTCTCTTATTTTAGGTGCAATGGCCGGCGTCCTTTGTCATCCCTTTGCCGATTCATCCGTAGCGCAATTAATCATTAAAAATATCTTTGAACCTACCGGACAAATCTTTTTGCGTCTTATTTTTATGATTGTTGTCCCCATGGTTTTTTGCGGCCTCTGCTTGGGGGTTTACCAACTCTCAGAGCATCATGGTCTCGGGCAAGTTGTTTCTCGCACTCTTCTTTATACCGTTTTGGCCAGCTCGGCCTCCGTCTTCATCGGTGTTTCACTAACCAATTTATTAAAACCAGGTGCAGGCGTCACGCTTTCAAACGAGTTGATGAGTGCCAATGAGAAAGTTGAGAAGATTGCCTCCAATGCCGATAGTGCCAAGCCATTCGCCCAGGCATTGGTTGAAATTATTCCCAGTAATCCGCTCAGCTCTGCGGTTAAAGCACTGGATGGTGAAATGCTGGCCTTAATGTTTTTCGCTTTGATGTTTGGCATTGCTTTGGCGCGCATTGAACATGATGGCGAAAAAAGTCTTTCGTTGATCAAGGTTTTGGAACAAATCTATGCCACATGTATGAAGATTGTTGACTATGCCATGATCTTAGCGCCTTTTGCCGTCTTTGCTCTGGTATTTTCATCCGCCTTTAAATTCGGTCACCAAATTTTACTCTCCCTCTCCTATTACGTTGCGGTAGTTTTAGGCGCTTTGTTTTTGCAACAATTTGTCATATACAGCGCTCTCTTAAAGGCCAAAGGTATCTCTCCATGGCAATTTTTCACCCAATGCCGGGAAGTCTACCTTTACGCCTTTGCCACCGCTTCAAGCAATGCCACGCTCCCACGATCCCTGGAATGTGCTGAACACAAACTGAAATTATCCCCTGAATCGTCGCGCTTCGTTTTAACCATTGGTTCTACTGCCAATCAAAATGGCACGGCATTGTTTGAGGGAATTACCGTTTTATTTTTGGCCCAAGTTTATCAAGTCGACTTAACTTTAGGTCAACAGATCCAAGTGGTTTTAATGTCTATTTTGGCCGGGATCGGGACTGCCGGAGTTCCGGGAGGGTCACTTCCTCTTATTATGATTCTGCTAAAGCAGGTTGGTATTCCACCGGAGGGGATTGGCATTATTTTAGGAGTAGATCGATTCCTTGATATGTGCCGTACCACCATTAATGTAAGTGGTGATTTAGTCATTGCCGCTCTGGTGGATCAAAAGAAACCTAACACCACTCCTCTGTAATATATTCATGGATTACTAACAATCTTGTATTGTTTCTGGAAAACTGTAGAATTCCTGATCTTTAGTGGATGAGGAGTATTCAGTGAAAAATAATATTTTATTATTAATTCTCTTTGTATGTTGTTTTTCCACCAACGCCCATGCCTTATTTAACAGTAAGGCCCCTACTCTAAATCATTTGCATCAGTCGCCTGTAATGACGGCCCTCATGCAAGAAATCACGGCACACCCCGAACTTCTAAAAGATGCCGACACTCAGGCGCGCTTGATTTTTCGCGATCCGGCCCCCGAATCACGCCAGCATTATGCCGCCGATTTGGTGATGACAGATGTGATCGATCAAGTTCATTTCTATCTGAACAAGAAAAAAGAATACAAACTCATTGCAAAATTAAGCGCAGCACTCGGAACCAAACCGCTTGAGAATTTTTTGCAATGGAATGCCGTGGTTGAGCGCGAATCCAAGCAATCTAAAAAACTTCGCCGTGCACTCTCTAAAGTAGTGGTGCAATTGTATGACATTGAAGGGGCACCGCTTCCCTTTAAGCTCGATCTTCTGCGCTCGGGAAGATTTTCTCGCTATGAACGGCAACGCCGTGCCCGACAATATGAAGAATTATACAACAATCCTGAGGGCAAAAAGATTCTGCTCTATATCACCATGGATAGGCATGCTGACTTGAACAAACATCAAGATTTGGGCATCTTCCCGACCACGCGCCCCACCGTCAGTAAATATCTCGTACATAAAAAAGATTTCAATACCGAATACAAAGAAAAGTTTTATAAAGAATATTTCAAAGTCATTCAGGCCCAGGAAATTCTCGACCACAATGCTCTTCCGGCCGGTGCCAAAGTTGAATTCAAATATCGTTTCAAAGCATCAAGGGCCAAGCCACTTCTTATCAAAGCACGAATCGGGAGCGAGAAGGAATTCAAATCCGAAACCGCTCAATTATTTAATACCATTCACCATCTTCCGCACAAAGAGGCCCTGCTGCTCTATTTGAAGAGTGAATTAGAAACGAAATTCAAGGTCAAGATGCCCGCAGTTAAGGCCTTTGGACTGCAACATATTGTCCTTACTCCAAGCTTTATTCATCTGCATCGCAAGCTTCTCATTCCCATGATCAAAGAGTTTACCTATGTCTATCTCTATAGCACCGGCGATATGGAATATTTTCTGCATTTACGAAGGTGGGTCCGCAATCACTATCAAGACATTAAAAAACTTGCTGTCGAAAAAGGACTGCCTTTTACCATTCCCAATCGGGGAGTTTTCTTGCCCCATGTTGCTGAAGTGGTAGAAAATTTTTCCATCATGATGCAACTCTATCCTAACCATCCTTGGGATCAGAAGCTTCCGGTCATTTATGACAGTAAAGGAAATCCGGTTTACCTGAAGGGGGCCGGAATGCGGCTGATTTTAAAGGCCCGTGATTTCTTAAAAAAATTGGCCAGCATTGAAAATGTTTCGAGTATCGTAGTCGGCGGATTGGTGTATGCTGCGACAGGAAATCCTATGCTTGCCTCCATGGCCGGGTCTTTAGTGCGCGATGCCGTCATGGCCGCAAAGTATGATATCAAGTTTAAAGACATTCTTCCCACAATGCTTCGAAACGTGGCGGTGTCGGCCATTTTAGGCGCAGGATTTTCCCCTGGACGCCTGGCGGAACAAATCATCCTGGGCGGGCTTGCCGGTGCGGCCGAAGCTGTGGCGATTAATCGACGGGTTGATGTTGGTGCCATCGTTGGCGCTATTCAGGGAATTGCCTTGGGACTTTTGCCCAGATCCATCGCCCACCCGACTTTGGCCGGCCTTTCCAAGGATATCTACTTTAAAAATGCCTTGATCGAATTACTTGAAACCTCCGTCTATCGAGGAGTCAATGGACTCATTGTCAGTATTGTAACCAAAGAAGATATGCTCGAAGGTATGGGCAAAGGATTGGTCTATGGATTGGGTGAAGCGGGACTCAAAATCGCTATCTACGGTTTTCGCTACAAACCTGTTGTCACTTCCGAAGAGCTGAAGCTTGAAAATCAATTTCAAAATACTGATGGTGTTGGAGTGGGTAACTATAATCTTGATATGGCAATGGTTGATGATACTTTCTTCCGAACCGGAGGCATCTTACAAATGTTTTATGACAGACCTTTTACTTTTGGCAACCAAGTTCTCATGAATGATCGCAATACGGGAGATAGCGATACTGAATCCCACGAGATGAGTCATAGAGCACAAAATAGAACTTTTGGCATCATCGGTTTCAATACCCGATATGTTCTTGAATTTTTCAAGCGTGGTAGCCATGGCACGGCCGATGGTGGAAACATTTTCGAGAATTACCGCTTCCTAAGTTCCACCCATCCCGATGCTACTTTGCCGTTAGACCCCTTGGTGGGAACCCCTGCCAGCATGCAGGCAATTGAAGGGACGGTTGGTACCGCTGGTGGGACAATCGGACGATAATAATTAGAGTTTCAAGCACTGTCCCGCATACTTATTCCGCGAAAGGGCTCTCCTGTAATATTAAGAATGTGTTTGGGAAAATTATCCAGAATATAGCTCATCACATCCTTAATGGAGATCATTCCCACGGGATGTTTATCCTTATCGACAATCGGCACGTGCCTATATCCCCCCACGTGCATGTTGTTCATGGCATAAGCGATCATATCCGTGCTTTGCAAGGTAAGTGGATCAATGGTCATGATGGATTCAACATAAGTATTGTCCCAGTCATGGATTTTGCCCATCGCCCGCATGATAATATCCCGCTCGGTTAAGATTCCGATGAGTTTGAAATCGGCAGAGACAACCAAGATCGAACCGATTTTTTTATTTTGCATAATCTCTATGACTTCACTTATGGGAGTGTTTTCTCTGACAAAAATAGGCTCAGAAAGTTTGAGGTGGTGTATGGGAAGTTCAAATGTACTCGAAGATAGACTCATCACTTCTTCCTCATTTTCGTTCATAATTTGTAATTCCTCATTGACTATATCATCCATTCCACAACCTCCGGCGAGATCAATTCCGTCAGAGATTTTAACACAGTTGTTTACCCCAAGAGCACTGTCAAGAGATTGTCGAGGCGCATCGATTCTGGCACTTCATGATTTTGAGACGACATTGAAAGTTGCCGTGGCCATGGCCACAGGAGGCCTCTCCTTGTTTCTATAGAGGTAAGCATGAATCACACAAAGCCGTTTTCCGCGGAAGACAACACGGGCGTGACCAACCAATTGATTCCCCACATCGAGCGGTTTGAAATAATTGACTTTGAGTTCAACCGTAGAACAAAAATCGTTTTTTTTCAGAGTAGAAAAGACCGCAACACCACAAGTGAAATCAAAAAAACCTGAGACCACTCCGCCATGCACTCTCCCGGCGGGGGAAAGATGATCCTCCCGTAATGTAAGCCCAACCTTGACCTCAAACTTTTTTCGATCAACACTGATCACGCGATACCCCAGCCACTCTCCATATTTATCGGGATGCTGATAATTTTCTGGGCCGTAGGATTTTGGTGTTTTTTTCATATTCGAACCTTAATGTTTGTGACGATGATGAATATCCGGCCAGTGGCCATGGGAGTGGGTAATGGTCTGGTGTTCATGCGGATGATCGTGTTCCAAATCTTTGTCATTTTCATTGTCAGTGTGGGAATGTTTGTGGTGCTCATCGCAATGATTATGCTTGTGCTTATGGGTCATGGCAATGTGAGTATGATCATGCACGTGATCCTCTTTATAGAGCAGCCAGACGCCCAGGAACATGATTGCGCCTGCGATCCAATGATAGATAGGCGGTTGCTCGCCAAGTAAAATAAGCGATGCCAGCATTCCAAGAAAAGGGCCAAAAGCAAAATAGGTCCCAGTCCGTGAGGTGCCAATTAATCTCAAAGATTGTATAAAGAGAATGAGACTCATACCATAACAAAAAGCACCAATTATCAATATCAAAATGGCATTTGTCAGATGAATGGAACCTTGGCCTAATCCAACCGCCAGGATGATGTTGAAGATTGCAGCAGCTAACCCTTTTGTAGCGGCGAAAGTGGGCGGCGATAATTCAACAACATCTCTGGTCAGATTATTATCAATTCCCCACAAGATACAGGCAGCAACAATGAGAAGGGCCGGCATAGAGAAACTCAATGCTCCTTGGAAACGAACAGTAATGAATATCCCGCCGGCAATAAGCAATATCTTACCTATCCATACTCTGCGTCCTATGTGTTCATGGAAAAAGACCGCTGCAATAACTGTGGTGGCGACAGATTCTAAATTTAAAAGCAGGCAGACTAAAAAGGCGGGGGCGAGTTGAATGCCATAGGTCAGGCAAAGAGGGGCGCCAATGCCTCCCGCAATGATGGCGCAAATCAGCTCAATCGTTGGAGAGGGGAAAGGGTCTGATACTCATACCATATATTTGCACGCCGAAAAATTTGGAGCAGCAAAAGTCCGAGGCCGGATCCCAAATAGAGAAGTCCGGCCACTAACACGGGAGAAAAATCTCCAATCACCATTTTAGTGAGGGTGGGAGAAACCCCAAAAAGTGCGGCAGAAAGAAGCGCCGGCCATGGGCCTGAAACTCTCATACCTTTGCTAGAGAAGTGCCTTCAGCTGGGCCTTCGTCAACCTTGGATGATAGGGGTTATGAACAGGGCCTAATTGTCGGTTGAACTTTTCTTTTATACCACCAGCACCATAAATATATTTATTAAACTCAGTCTCCAAAGTGTGATTAAAGTAGAGTTCCAAATCATGATGAAAGTCCTGAGTTTGCAAAGGTTTAAAAAGTCGCTTCTCAAAGAGATCACGTAAAAATTTCTTCAAACCACCTTTGTCGGTGAAAAGCTTGTCCATATACCCCATAAACCTTGCACCTTTTGAATAAGCGTCCTGGTCGGTTTCGCGCATATAAAGCGAATGTCCTGCCATTCTCGATACTGACAGATCAGAGAGATTGCTTTGTCGATAACCATCATCCCTCCAGCTTGCCACAGCTTCATCAATCCAACCGGCATTACCTGAAGCAGGCATCACTCCTCTGGCAAAATAGGAATGGGTTAGCTCATGGGAAAGGGCCCATAGACTTGAAATGGTCGCCCCGCAATATTCCATTCCGCCCGCCCCTGCTCCATAGATAACCACTTTTTGGTGAGGGAATGGGCCATAATCTCTCTCCAATTCCGCAAGAGTATTCTGGGTTTTAGTTTTATAGGCATTCAAATCCTGATTACTATACATCATGACCGGAATTTCTCGGCCATCGATTGAACGATAGCTAAAGGCCAGCTTGCGAAAATTTCCAACCGGTGTGAGATGAAAGAAAATTGACGAAGTATTGAAGTATTCAGGAAATTCCACTGTCCATTCGTTATTTGCCACAAGCTTGTCATCGCCATTTGTAAAAATTTCGTGAGCGACACTAGTTCCAATAATCTTGAGCGTGAAATTTATTTTGTATTGATCAAATTCTAAATTGGAAGGAAGATACTGTTCTAAAAATCCTTGATCATTTAAATCATCAGTCCAAAAAGCACTCTTCACCTGGCTGCTGCTAAAAGTGATATTCTCACTGATGGGATTGCGCACTTTCAGGGTATGGAGGCCGGGCGCTAAAACGACATTGAGATATCTCACTTTGGTGACCCCGGAAATGCTATATGTTCCGATGCTCACGGTTGAATCATCAACCATGGCCGTGGTCGCTTCCGGTACCAAATCAAAAATGGCGTAACCACTTTCTTGGTTTTCAAAAATGATGGTGGTATCCGCCCAAGCAATCCCCTTGCTGACATCATAAACAATTTGAGAGTTGGCCTTTTTGAAATCGACAAAAACCGCTTTCCCTCTATTCTCAGTCATATTTATGGAGGGTGGGGCCTTTTCCAAATTGGCCCATATTGGGAAAGAAAAAACGGCCAGCACAATGGACAACAGTCGCTTCATAATAACTCCTTCCTTAGAATTACCAAAAAATTCCTAAGAGCTATTTTACCTCTTGATGAGAAAATGGTGTTGATACAAATAGGCCCGTAAGGAAATGTAAGAGAATTTTGCGCTACTGTTCGCGGGTTCTTTTTAGAATGAAGGTTATCTGACCACGTTTGGCCTCCCCGCTGGCAATAACCCGACCATTATCACCAATATCATAGGCGGCCATAGGGATAAGTTTATCTGGATTAATAGCATAATCCTTTATCAAAATATTTCGGATTGCTGTTGCGCGAACAAAGGCCAGGGACCAATCATCCTGCTTGTCTCCTCTTCCTTCAATCACAATCGTGCCATCATGCTCTCTAATCGCATTGGAAATAGAGCGCAAATATTCATAGGCAGCAGAAGGCACAATATGCGAGCTTACAGGAAATTTAACTTCACCGGGAATTTTAAACATGACCTTGACATCATTCGATGTATCCGGGGAAAAAGCGGCCCCTTCAAAGCGTTGGAGACTGTGAAGAGTTTCCTGCTCTTCTAAATAAACAGGTGCCGTGGCGGTGGGTCGCTTGAACCACTCTTGACTGAATCTCCCCTGTGCGCCATCGGCCCTCATGCTGCCATCGCCTCCACCTAACGCCCCATTTTCATTGACCGTATCACCGGGCGTTTTGCCCTCAGCAAAATATTGTTGAATAATCTGCTTGGTTTCCTCATCCGCCCCCATAAGCCACAAGACCATAAAAAAGGCCATCATCGCTGTGATGAAGTCTGCGTAGGCAACTTTCCAAGCACCACCGTGGTGGCCGGCATGACCACCCATAATCTTCTTCTTAATAACTAACTGGGGCTGTGATTTTTTATCATTCGCCGCTGTGGCCATAAATCTCCTTATGCCGCCTTTTTACCGGCGGCCGGTGCGGCACTTCCGCGAACTGCCGCCTCTAACTCAGTGAATGAAGGCCGATGTTCCGTGGGAATACTTCTGCGAGCGAACTCAATACAAATCTTTGGATTGCATCCTCGTGCCAAGGCCAGCAAGGCAGCTTTTGCAACACCAAAACACTTTCCCTCTTCAAGAAGTTTATTTTCAATTTTGGCGGCCAAGGGTTGAAAGAATCCGTAAGACATAAGAACCCCAAGAAAAGTTCCAATCAAAGCAGCAGCAACACTATGTCCGATAGTTTCTTTTCCTTGTGCCAACTTGCCCATTGTAATAACAATACCTAAAACCGCCGCAACGATACCTAAACCAGGCAGAGCATCGGCCACGCGAAAGAGCGTCTTGGGTACTAATTCTTCTTCGTCATGCATGGTTTTGATGTCGGTATCCAAGAGATCTTCCAAGTTATGAGGTTCGACACTAATGGAAAGTTGCAGAGTCATGGTATTGCAAATGAAAGCAACCAAATGGTGATTTTTCGCGATTTGCGGAAATTTTTGGAAGAGCGGACTTTCATGCGGATTTTCAATATGTTTTTCAATTTCCTGAGGGCCAGCGGTAAACAATTTAATCAAGTCATGCAAGAGGCGCAATAAATCCAAATAAAAATCTTTATTAATTTTTGAAGACAGAAAAATTCCTGTGATGTTGTGAATCATGCTTTTAATCAAGCTGGGTGAACAAGAGGCCACGATAGAGCCGATGGCAGCGCCTAAAATAATTAATAATTCGATGGGCTGGAAGAGAACATGCATATGCCCGCCTTCGAGGATATAGCCCCCGACAACACAGGCAGTGACAATAATAAAACCAACTAATGTAACCAAATCAATTCACCATCATGATGGTTATCAATAATATTTTTTTTATCTATAACTAAAGAAGGCATGGAGTTCTCCACGCTCTCTATTCGGAAAGATGAGGAAAATATTCAAAAAGGTTGGAATTACCCGAGCTGAAATGGCAAACTTTACTCAGATAAATTAATGTCTGATTATTTTAATTCCTAAAAATAAATCTTCTGGATTGCCCAACGGGCGAATTCAATTTACTAATCTCATCAGCTATCCACCTTAAATCAATTACCCGCGAAAAATAGTCCGCCAAAAAGCTTAATAATTTTTGTTTTCAAGAATAGCTTTCTTAATCAAGGCCTTCACAATTTGCAATTTATATTTGTTTTTCGCCAGAGGTTTGGCATTTTTCACGGCAATCTCTCCCGCCTCATTGGCCACTTCTTCGCTGGCGGTTTTGCCTTTTAAAAATTTCTCTACCGCCTCGATCCTAAGTGGAATCGGGGCCACAGCACCCAATACCAATTTGGCGCTCACAAATTGCCCATTCTTTGAATTTAATACCGAAGCCAAACTCACGATTGGAAAATCAATAGCATTTCTTATTCTGAATTTGAGATAACTCTGTTGCACCGGCCCCGCATTTGCCGGAATTTCAATCTCTTTAACAATCTCATTTTGATCTAAATTAGGAGACATTGAAAAGAAATCCGCCGCCGATACGACCTGCTTCGTTGTTCTGATTTTTGCATCCAGAGCGACAAGGGCCGGGGCCAAATCCGAAGCATTGACCGCTACACAGGAACAATTCATACAGCGTTGTACTTCACTCTGCAAAGCACTGACATCCAATGTTTTATAATCCTCTTGATCAAGCCCCCTGACGGTCAAGGCCTGGCATTGCTGTGCTCGATCACAAGAGCTGTAGCAACGACTATGGGCATCGACAAAATCGCCTAAATTGACACGCTCTCTGACGACTGTTTTATCTTTTTTCCCAGCGAGATAGGCATCAATGGAGGTCGCGGCCTTGCGCCCGGACGCGATGGCCTGAATGACTGAAGAAGGCCCGCTCGTGACATCGCCTCCAGCGAAAATGCCGGTCTGACTTGTGGCCTTCGTCTCATTATCCACCACAATTAATCCTCGTTCTGTTTTTAAAGATTTGCCCACATATCCCAAATCTGTGGCTTGGCCAATGGCCAAAATGATTCTATCCGCTTCGACTGTTTCTTTTTGGGCCAAGTCGAAACTGGGATTAAAGCATCCATTCTCATCAAAAACTCTGGAACAACGAACAAATTCCATCCCAGTTAATTTGCCATTGGATTCCAAAATTTTATGCGGTCCGAATGAAGGCATGAGATTGATCCCTTCACGAACCGCATGTTCAATATCCTCCGGGAAGGCCGGCATGGTCTTTCTATCTTCAAGACATGCCATAGTGACTTCTTTTGCTCCAAGTCTGAGAGCACTGATGGCGACATCCACCGCGACATTTCCTCCACCGATAACGAGTACTTTATCCCCAGGAGGTATACCCTTCGGATTTTGATTTTCCAGTGCGTTAGCCTGCGGACTCGACGCCTGCGACGTGCTGGAAGCACGCCTCAGCGTCGCGCCTTGTCCGCCTACTTGAAAACCAAACTGCGAAGGGTATAGCTTTTTATTTTTCTCGATATTGACCAAAAAATCCATGCCAGAAGTCAGGAGTTCTGACTTCTCAAGCTTAAGAGATTTCTGCTCCCAAGTTCCGGTTGCCAGAAAAACACTGCTGAATTTTTTCTTAAGATCTTTGAGTGTTTTGCCTTTACTCCCAATATCGACATTGAGTTCGAAAACAATTCCCATTTTTTCCAAGGCGGTAATTTGCTTTCGAACGACGTCATTTGGCAGGCGATAGCCAGGAATACAATATCTGAGCATTCCTCCGGCCTCCGGCATTTTATCGAACACAGTGATCTTGTATCCAAGCTTTCTGAGATAGTAAGCGGCGGAAAGGCCGGCAGGACCAGCTCCCACAATGGCAATTTTTTTGCTTAATTGTTTTTTGGGTGCTTTCATTAACTTTGAGGAATTCTCTAAAATATAATCACCCAGAAAACGTTCCACTTGTCTGATTGACACCGACTCATCAAAAGTGCCGCGATTACACGATGACTCACACAAATGAGGACAAACTCTTCCTGTCATTGCAGGAATAGGATTGTTGGCAAGTAATGTCTCGGCCGCTTTGCCAATTTCCCCCTCTCGAACCTGGCCCATATAGGTCGCGATCTCAACATTGCCAGGACAGGCGGAGGTACAAGCTGGGGCGGCGACGTGCACGCCTCCGAAGATGGAGTGATAACGATTATCACCATGAGTTGCCCCGCATTTAATTCCGCCTTTTCTCAAACAGTGAAATTGATTATCGGGAGCACGATAATACCAGCACCGTGGCTCCTGACAAATATTTCCTCCGATAGTTCCCATATTTCTGATCTGGGGAGAGGCCACTGAACGCGCTGCCTGTGCAAGCATGCTGTACTTCTCGGTAACGGATTTGTTTGTGGCAATTTCTCGCAATGTGGTCAAGGCACCGATGTGCAGGCCGGCCTTATCCTCTTTCACATAGCTAAGCCCAGAAATAGTTTTGAGATCAACCACAACCTCCGGGCCAGTGGGATGAATTTTATCCTTAAGTGTTCCAAGCAGATCAGTGCCGCCCGCAATCACACTCACCGATTTTTCATCTTTGCCTTGCGATAATGAAACTTCAGCTTGTTTGAGAGATGTCGCTGCAATATATTCAAAGTTCTTCATATTTCCACCTTAAACCTTTCCCAGGGCCTTGAGTACTTTCTCAGGCTTGATAGGAATATCGTTGATTCTAACTCCAATGGCATTATAGATTGCGTTCAACACTGATCTGGGAGTACAGGTTACGGTACCTTCTCCTATTCCACAGGCACCATACTCGCCCGCGCCTTTCCATACTTCCATCAACACAGGATCGATTTCAGGCATATCGGCCATGGTAGGAATTTTGTAATCAATCAAATTAAAATTAAGCGGACGACCTGTTTCTTCATCGTAGATAATTTCTTCAGTCAAAGATTCTCCGACGCCGATACATTGTCCACCGATTTGTTGCGCTTCTGCTCCCGAAGCGAACATGACGGTTCCGCAATCATTGACCACAACAAGTTTCACAAGATCAACTTTGCCAAGATCCGTATCAACTTCCACTTCAGCAAAAGTTGCAATATAAGGGACACCCGTTTTTTGGCCATTCGGCGCTTTGTTCATATGGATAACAATAGGCAGTAAATCACCCTGCTTCATCAATTCCTTGACTGTCATGCTACCGCCACTAGAGACCACACTACCATCCACAATGTCCAATTCCTCTGGTTTCTTTTTCATGACTACCGCAGCCTTTTCAATAAGACGCTTTTTTAATTCTTTGGCGGCATGAGCAAGAACTTCCGATTGCAGAAAAGAAACAGCACTATCGGTCTGAACGCAATCCTTCAAACTCGTTTCAGTATCGATGACATGGGACCAGCAGATATCGTCAGGTGTGATCGCGAGAAAACTCAAGGCCTCTGCACATCCCAAGATGTTGCAGGTGTTTGATCCTGTGCCCGTTTCCACCGTTGGGGCCTCAAGCATGACAGTACAGTCGGTGTTCAAAGTTATTCCGACTTGGATTTCGCCTCGACGTGCTTCTTGCCATTCTGCATGCCAGGCCGGATGGAAAGAAAATCCCACGCCTCTTTTTTTCGTCCCTGGATCCGCTCCAGGTTTATGGCGCTTCTCTCGCCATCCTATCCTCTCTGCGCCTTCGTTCAAAACCGCCACTAAACTTTTATCCGGCATGCTTCCCCACTCATGCCCAAAATTTTTAACCGCAAGATCAATCGGGTCCATACCGAGTTTCTCGGCAAGCATATCGACGATATGGCCAAAAATTAAATTGAATTGGGAATTCCCAACTCCCCTCATCATACATGCCGGAAGTTTATTGGTATAAACGCCGTAGGACTCCATTTTGATGTTAGGAATGTGGGCCAAGGCGACTTCCGTTATTTCAGCAGGAGCAAACTTCAAGGCAAACATGGTGTGGTCGGCGTAAGCGCCGGAATTGCCGATTGATTTAAAATACATCGAAGTTATGGTTCCATCTCTCTTCGCTCCCATTTTCCCGAGATAAATCGCCGGCTGTCGGGAATCGTGAAAACTCTCTCTTCGAGAATGCTTGAACTTCACCGGTCGTCCCGTCTTTTTTGACAAAAACGCCGTGAAAAGAAAAAACGGCTGATCTCCCGTATCTCCACGGCCGAATTGTCCGCCGACGTAAGAGCTTATGACTCGTACTTTGTGAATCGGGATATCTAACATCTGGCTGATGTGCATCCGTGACTGATCTGTTTCAAAGGAATTTGAGCGAACGGTTATTTTGTCATCTTTCCAATCCACCAAACAGCACCAGTTATCCAAGGAGGCCTGGGTGGCATTATGGTGGATGGAGGTATCTTCCACCACCACATCGGCTTCAGCAAAAGCTTTATCAATATTACCCCGGTTGACAAAAATATCGGCGCCACCGACGGGGTCTTTAGGCAAAATATTATTTGGCGAAATCTCAGGATGAATGACAGGTGCGCCTGGATTCATTGCCTCAACAGGATCGAGGACAAAAGGCAAAACTTCCCATTCAACTTTGATAAGTTTAAGCGCCTCCTCCGCAATCTCTTCGGTCTCTGCCGCCACCACCGCACCAACTTCATCCGTGACCCAGCAAGCATGGTCGCCGAGCACGCGTCGATCGCGAAAATGCCTCCACATCATGCGATCATAAGAAACAGTATCAACCCCATCAGTCCATCCAGCGTTGGTGGCCCTTAAAGCAGCTATTTCAGGGTCCTTGTATGTAAGAATGGCCTTTACGCCAGGTAACTTTTCAGCTCGACCAATATCCATGTTTTTAATTTTTGCGTGGGCATAAGGGCTGCGCATAACCTTGGCATAAAGCATGTCGGGAAAATTGGTCTTGAGAGTAAGATCATCGACAAATTTTACTTGCCCCGCGGCCTTCTCTATGGCGTCTAATCTCGGACGATATTTCCCAATAAACTTACGAGCAACCCGCGGTTTAAAATGTTTATTCATTTTGTCCTCTCTCTGCAATTTTTTCTCCAGCATGCAAAACGGCTTGTTTGATTCCCGCATAGCAGCCACAACGACAAATGTGGCCAGAAAGCGCTTCCTTCACCTCTGAGATAGTGGGTTTAGGATTCTCGCTTAGGAAGGCCTTTGTACTCATGACGAAACCAGGAGTGCAAAAGCCACATTGCAAGGCGGTGCCATGGCCAGGTTCGCACTGTTCAGCAAATGCTTCAATCACAGGATCATTCTTGGCCAGCCCCTCTATGGTGAGTATTTCATGACCATCGGCCTGAACTGCCAGGGTGAGACAGGAGAGGACGGTCTTGCCGTCCATTAAGATTGTACAGGCGCCACAGGCCCCTTCATCGCAGGCAATTTTAAGACCTGTGCATCCAAGTTTTTCACGTAACAAATAGGACAACGTCATACTTGATGTAATATCGCGCCCGAGAATAAATTCACGCCATTCTTCATTGATCTTGATGCGTATTTTTTCTTGAGTATTCTTGGGTGGGCCCTTAGGCAATTTCTTAGGCATGGGTATTCCCTCGCGTGTTTAGTGAAAAGATTTTTTTTTAATTTTATTCAACAATAATACTTTGCCGGCGATTAGTTGCAATTCAATTTTTCAAGTTAACGCCTGACGATAACTGTCGACTTTTTCGTCTATTCTATGAGTTCCAAAGCGGCAGGGAAATTTTGAAGGGGATTTTTACCCTTGATATAGATTGCCAGTTGGTAATTTTCAACCCGAATCCCATCCCGAATTTCATAATCATGCCAGCGATCCAAGAATTCCCGCTTAGGAACGTAGGCATAACTGGCGATAGTCGAAGGGTCCATAAAGTAAAGATTGTGATCATCATAGGCAACTAGAACAGCATAGTGACCATCTTCCCAACGATTGCGCCAATCGGTAAAAGCTGTTTCTTTGCGATCTTCGGCCCAGGCCTGAAAATCGAGAATGATAGTATAACCCTCGTCAAATTTTTCTTCCACGTCATCTAACGTTTGCTTCAGTTTGAGTTCAGCTTTGAGGCCAAGCTCTTGAGCAAAGTTCAACATGTTTAAGGGATCAGTGCCATTTTCGGGAGTGGTTTTTAACAATGGATAAAGAGAACTTTCATTTCCCTCGTAAACCTGCCAATAGGTCAAAACCGCCAGCATCGCAGCGGCACCACAACTATAGGAGGTTGCCTGGGGAATAAGAGGAACTGTCAAGGCATCATCGGGTAACTTCGGGCGTTGCCATTCTTGGGTTTCACTTTCGCCATTGGTTATCACAAGCCCCAATAATCCCACTAACAAACAGAAGCTCAAAATCTTTTTTCGCAATGCTTGATCCTTACTTAGTGAGTAAGCAGAAAGTTCAACATACTGGCTTGGTTTTGTCGATAAAATTCCGCAATGGTTTCATAGGGCGGCCACTCTAAAAGCGAAACCTCCACGGTCAATTGTAAGTTCTTGTGAAAAAAGAGACTCCAATCTTGCATCCCACCTTGAATGGCGTACCAACTATTGCCATGGGCGGCTCCCCCCGGAAATTGTTTATTGGCCCGCATAGTGGGATTCAGTCCTGCATATTCCAAGGCCATCGCTCTGGCCAAACTTTGCTCAGGAAATTTCTCTGGCGAATTATCCCAAGGATAATTGACCGTAGGGATTTCCCCTCCATGATAACTCAGGGAAAAAGCAATGGGATTTTCCTTTTGAAATTTCATCCAGGCCACCACTTCAGGCGGTCTGCCATCCTGAGAATTATCAGGACCATCAATCGTGAAATCAGGAAAGGCCCGGTTGAGATCAAATCCCTGAGCATTGGTTCGCGTTTTATTCTCACAACCATCAGGATTGAAACAGGGAACCAAAATAATTTCACGTTGCTGTAAGAGTTGTTTAAGCAGCCCGTCTTTTTTTTGCCCTTCGAGGATATCCGACAACAAGCGCATGAGAAGTTCCCGACCAACAATCTCGTCCCCATGAACCCCAGCGATCAACGCTAATCGTAGATCTGGATTCTTGCTGGAATGATCATGCAATCTCACCACCCAAATCTCTCTTCCCTGGACTGATTTACCAATGGATTCTAATTTCATTTGTTTGGGAAAACGCAAACTCAATTTCCGAAGCTCACTATCAACTTGCTCTTGAGTAGGATAACCATCGTTGGTTGCTCCAATGGACATAAAAGAAAAAAAGAAGAGACTCACTGCAATTATTGCTTTCATATGACAGATTCAAGCAATGCGGAATGCAATCGTCAAGGCATTCTAAAGAGAAATTTGAATTACAGTTTGAATTACCACTTTCAAAATACTGACGGCATAGTCAAAATCCAAAGTATCGCTGGTATCATCATGTTGATGATAATATGGGCGGTCCCAATTTTCTTTTTCATTAAGCCACTCATTGAATAAAATAACCGGAAATCCCAAGTCAGAAAAGATCAAGGCATCAGTTTGGTGGAGATATGTTTTGGGTGAGAAGCGTGCTCGCAAGAGGGGTGTGAGAATCTTATGGTTATCCAATAATGCCGTCTTGAAAGCAAGCTGCCCCAAGGCCTGAGATTGCGGGGACTCCCCTACGCTAATTTGAAAAAATCCCTTGTTATTATCTTTTCCAGGATAACCGATCATGTCCATCACCATTACCGCCTGAACCTTTTGTTTCCTACGCAGTAATTCACTGATGAAATGGCGGGCGCCTAAATCATCGGCAGGAAACTCCTCCCCTGTTAAATGCAGAAGCCAAACCGGACGGCGAATTTTCGTCTTATGTAAAGTTTTGGCGATACTTAGCAAACCGGCCACGGCAGTGGCATTGTCATCGGCACCGTGGGTAGCGACTCGTTCACCCGTTTGGCGAAAGGTATCCTCTTCAAAAGCCGTGTCCATATGATCGGCGATGACCACGGGAGCTGCTTGCGCATCAGTGCCTGCAATTTTGGCGATCAAATTATACTGTTGAATACCTCGCCAGAAAAACACTTGGCGTTCTGTGGTAATTCCCAATGCGTGGTAGCGTGCTTCCAAATATTCCACCAGATCACCGATTTGATTATTTGGCTGAGCGCTATTTTTGCGTTTGAATAATGGCCAGGTTCGGCCGAACTCGTGGCTTTGCACTTCCCCAGCAACCACCTGAACATCAAGCTTATAATCCTTGTCCAAGTGCCGGGGAAATTCCTGGAATGCTTTAATCGCTTCCGTCTCCCAAACGGCATCAGTGTGTGTTCGGCCAGGTAATGATCGCCATCGCACAGTCATGCCATCACTTTCAGCATGAAAGACCTTAGGCCTTCCGTTCAGAACAGGCGGCCGTGGAAAGGAACGACAGACCGCTTTATGTTGGTTAAGCCATGAGCGTAATGCCATCCTTAATTCCGGTTCAGGCCAGGCCTTGAGCACCACGCTCCCCTTCCCCTGAGTAAAAACACAATCGCCGAAGAGGGGCTTGTCATAAAGGCCGCGATGAGGGGCCATGACATCATCGAATATCAGGTGCTCTTTCGTTTGAACGGTGGGCAAAACGATAGACTGCTTTTCCATCTCATCAGATAAACTCAAATCAATCCATCGCCAAGCAGCTTTTCCCTTTGGACGCCAACGGGCAACTACCCAAACGCGCTGAATGGAATCGGCCCCTGCTGGCCAGGCCTCAAATTCCATCAGTTCTCCTGACCGAGCGAAGGCCTGATGGACGGCCTTGACGGCCTTCTCACCTTGTTTAAGCAATTCGCTATTCCATGAATATTCTAAAATCAGAGGCATGCGCTGCTCGGAGTTTGCCGCAAGAGAATTCTGCGGGTTAAAGGCAGGAACAACTTCTTGCAATGACCGCTCTCGAATATCGAGAGGAATTTCCTGCGAGCCGACAGCCGTGCTAAAAAGTAAGCTTATTAAAAGTGAAAAAAACATCATTGCCTTTCCTAGAGTAACTATGTTTAAACTTCAATACCCTTGGTAAATACTACTCATTAGGATAACGAGAATGTTGCCACTTTTTTTGTACCCGATAGTTTTCCTCCTTTCTTCCTATACTTATGCTTCTGTTTCTGAAGTTGCCCTTTCCGATCACGCTCTCCGCTTGGCCATTTTAAAATATAATCCTAACCATCAGAAACCTCTCGTCATAGAAGGCCCCCACCATCGGGCCATGATGAATTTTTTGCAAGAGGCCTTGAAACGCTTTCCTCAATTAACCGATCTGCCTTTCTACTCGGCGGAAAATCGCTATCTTAAACTCTCTATAACCTTGGCCACAGACGGTACCGCCAAACGTTCAAAAGAAATTCAAACGCTTATCCGTGTCGCCGACCGTCTTCAAAAAAATTGCCCTTATGAATTGGAAAATACATCGAATGAATCTCGCTTGAGTGCTCGAATCCAAAAAACAACCACCATCACTAAGAAGGCCATTTTTGGCACAACTCTTTCGCCAAGTGGGCTCCAATGCCGGCATCCTCTCATCGCCAAGGCCCGGCAACTTGGTCTGCATGAGCTGGAGTGGAGCCATTTTGAAGATGGGAATACACAAGTCATTACCATGAGTTTTAATTCACCTTTTGCTCAAGATTTAGAATACGTTGCCAAGGCCTTGCTTATGGACGATAAGAGCATCAATCCTGAGGAAAAGGCCATTCTTGAAATGATGCGTCCGGCACCATTGGGACGACAAAATGACTATTACGAATCACTGATTTTACACCACCCCAGTGCTGAGTTCAGTGAGAACATCGAGGTTGAGTTCATTGATCGATGGGAACGAAGCGGTGTTTCTTATACACATCACTATTTTATTCGCGGCACTTTAGTGTCTGATTCCGAACATGCCTTTAAAATAGAATTAGTGCGAGAATGGGGGCCACAGCGCCCCAAATAAAAAAACCTCTCAACTTTGACGGGATTCCCCTGTTAAAACCCATTTTTCCAGCGACTGACGCAAACTTTGCAGCTTATGTGCAAAGGCCAGATCCCTCTCGGCCTTTGTCCAGTGCCCGACATTTTCTTCCAAGGCCTCTTGCTTGGCCTTGATAGAAAGTTTATCCCAATTTAAATTCGCTTTCTCCATCAGATCTTGAAGAGAAGTGATAGGACGACTCTTCACAACACCTTCAACCCAAGGCAGAGAGCTGCAAATCTCGATCAGCTCCTGAGCGGCTTCATTCTTTCGCAATTTGTTGAATCGCTCTAAAGTTTTCATAGGGTAGAAGTAAAACATGGCCGAATGGAGAAGGCCAGATGCAAGGTCTACAAGGCGCCCAAGTAACTGCCATAGGCGGCATCGCCGCCGGGACTGAAGCCTCCTCCAAATCCCCCTCCGCTGGGCATGGCAAAGGGAGCAAAAGGAGCACCAAAACCGAAGGCCCCACCATTGCCCATATAGTAGGCAGCATTTTGCTCTTGCATTGCATTCCACGTCATTTGCCATTTTCCCTGTGCCACTAATGCATCCGTTTCCGCTTGAATGCCAGGAATGGCCATAAGAGTTGGAGCAATCACTCCGGCAAAAGCACCTGCCCCACCAATCAAAAGGGGCGCTCCCCATCCTGAGGCGGGAGTGGAAGAAGCAATCGATCCATCGGGAAGAAAGGTCACATGATTATTTGATAGATAAGTTAATCTCTCTGTTGTCCTGGTGTTATCCTCACGAGAATACTCGGTGGTCGCAACACTGGGAGCACCAAAAATAGGGTCATGGGAATTACAAATTGTGGCAAGATGGCCTCGTAAATTGGTAGGTGCCGGAGTCGCTGGACGAGGTGCGGAGCCTGCTGGAGCAACGGGAACAGCGGCAGTTGCGGGAGGCACAGCGGCCGGGGCCGGAATTCTCTCGGAACATAAACGTGAGATCTCATCGCGCACACTCGCCTCGCTTGAGGCGGCGGTAATTTCTTCCGGCGCAAGTCGGGCCAAGATGTTGCCACTCGCGGTCAACAGATAGCGCAGAGGACGGTCCTCACTTGCACTATCTAAATGGACACGACCGTTTTCAACGCATCTCAAATTGGAACCATTACACTTGAGTCGTACCATCATGGCCAATTTTTTTCTCAGCTCTTTAGTCTTAGCAACGAGTGGAGAACCGACAGAGGGAAGGGTGCTCGTTTCGGGATAAGCGTCATTCAAACGACCTAATTCTGCAGTAATGGTGTCCTTTTTATTGAGAAGATTATCAGCATCATTGCTTTTGCCATAATGCTCTTCTACTACCGCCAAACAGCTATGCAAGGCCTCAAGAACTGTAATCGAATTGGCGCTGGCGATAGCACCATCACCCTGGAGGGCCGGGCCAGGGCACTTTGGCGTCAAAGTACCACCAAAAAGCTCACCTTGGTAAAGAAGAATCTGTTTTAAAAAATGCTTGGCCAGTGTGACGTCACTACTGATTTCTTCGGTTGTTAGAAGATCGCTCGAACTAACCTTGCGATCAGACCCAGAACTGTTTAGCTTTCTTTCAAACATGGCACGATTGGCCGTCTGGACGAGAAATTGTCTTAAATTACCACCCTGAGAAATTTTTTTGCCTGACCTTGTTGGGTCATTCACTTTTTTTCTGAGCGCCATATTTTCCGTCTCATAACCTTCACTTCTATCAAAAAGATAGGGCCGGGAATTATTACGATTACTTGTATTGAACTGCTGTTCTTTAAGCCAATCTTGAAGTGCTTCCCTATGATTGGTTGCCGCGCTATCAGCTAAATCGGCAAGCGAGGTTATGGCAGTGGCGCCTAAAACATAATCTCGCGATAAAGAAAACTTGGTTGCCGTTCCTTCATTTGCAATATTCAGATTGGTCCGAAGTTTCTCGCGGAAAGCCATTTCTAATTCAACGGCCTCCCTTCTTTCCTCGCGGGATACATCACACCTTGCTAACTGGTCGACCCTTTCACCGGCATTACCGCTAAATGCTGAACCGGAGCCAAACGCAGAGCCAGATCCGGCAGTACGAATATCACCTTGAATGTCACCTATCCCAGTTCCAGTGCCTGGCCCATCCCCAAAGCGCGCTTTGCGAGTAGCACAGTCAACAGACTTCAAATACTTCTTTTTAACTGCATCTCCGAAAGTATCCAAGGCATTCATGGTGGTTAAAAAACTACGATCATCCTTTAATGGAGCTTCCTCCAATTTATCTTTAAAACTCTTAAGCGCCTTCTTGGCGTCTTCTTTCGCGGCACTTTTTTTAGCTTCATTGGCACCGTTCTTGTACTTATATCCATGATAGAAGGCCTTGCCGAAATTGTTTAAAACCTCGACTAATTTTGCGTATTTTCCAGCACTACCTGGGGCCGTCGTTCCACCCTTTAAAATAGTGCAAAGGCCATTGGCCTCAGTGGCAACTGTCGCTTCATTACATTTGGTAGTTAAACTCAGAACCAGCGCTCCGTCGGCTGGCTCTGCTCCAATCAAGAGTTTAGTGAGCTCCTCTTGCGAACCAAGAAGTTTATTGATGGTCTGCTCCATTCCATAAACATTGGTGGCATCAGATCGGGCCGTATCCAGCTTTTGATCCAGTTTTTTTATCGCTTCCTCACCTTCTAATTCAAAAAAACTCTTCGGTGGGAAAGCGGGATTGCTGGCATTACATTTAGCGCGATCTGCTGCCTTGGCGTAGAAATCACAGTGCTTTTCATTATTAAGATAGGCAATATTATTTAGGTGCCGTTGTCTCAACAATTCAATGCCTTCAATCAAGGCCCGTTGAGCATAAAGTTTAGTGCGTCTCTCTTCAATGTCCTTAATTTTCATCTTCCTAGTCTCTGTCACACTTGGAGCGCTGGGATTTGGGGCAACTGTCACATCAACTTCCTGTTGGCGCAAAAATTGATCGACCTTTGCTAAATCATCTTCATAATTTTCGCATGATCGACTGGAAAATCTGGGTTCAGCTTGGGCCTGGTTTGCCAGGAAACAAAAACTGGTCAGAATACTCGACACACTCTTCGCCCAGTGGATTTTTTTGTGCTCACTCATATGTAAAACCCTCAGTTCCCCATTCTAACAATACTGATCTACTGTTCATTATCGTCCAAACCGAGTGTTTTCCTTAAGTATTCTCATGGCCAATGCAAGCTTCTCGATAAAAATTGTTACATTTCAAGATGTTAGTTAAGAGCAACGAAAAGGTCTAGGCGCTGCTTTCTGCCAATTTTTTTGGGCATTATCCACTAAACGCAGGAAGCGCAGCGGTTATCTGAACCATTGTTCTCGGTTTGGAGCTTAAGCAGGCCTTGAGGGCCCTGGAAAACATCCTTTTGGCGTCATGCCTTCTATTAAAGCGATAAACATACTCAGCTAAATAATTCATCAGGTATTTTGGGTTAATTCCGTGGTGGGTTCCTAAAATCCATATCTTTGCATTTGAAACGAATCGGTGCCGTACCCCATGGTGACAGTTGTAATCGGTGCTTCACGCGCCAGGACGTCCAAGCGACAAGATGCCATCATGGGTTCTGACGTAGGGTCGCAATGAAACATCATAATTT
>JACPIU010000018.1 GCA_016187935.1 Bdellovibrio sp. | reverse complement strand
TAAACGGCGAATGGTGGCATGGTCGTTCATAAGAGATAGAAATTTTTCCGGTGTAGCATTGACAAAACTCAACATGGCAAAGCGGATGGTGTTTTTATCGGTGGGAATGAGCTTGGTAAACGTTTTATTCGCCTTGGTCTGGATAATCAGTTGCGGTGCGATTTGAGGAAGTGTACAGAGCTTGAATTTGACCACCGAAGCGGAAACTGTTTTTTCAGAAGGGATCGAATTGTCACTGGACCAGTGGCAAACTTGTTCGGTGGCAAATACTTCATTTGCCGAGAGCAACAAGCAGAAAATCAGGAATGAAAGAGTGTTGAACATAATGCCCCCCAAAATGAGAAGGCATTTATGATACATAGGCCGTAACACTTAAGAAAGAACCACTAAAGCATTTGAAACTATAGTGAAATTTCCTGTCTATTCCACCGTAAGCGTGGTTCGGATAGTGAAATCCAAACCGCCATCAAGGCGATCCACCTGGACAGTTTTAATCGCCGGATTGGCCATAAGAGAACGATCTGTGCGGAGGATGATATCGACCGCCATAGGTTCGCCATAGCCGTTTTTGGCCGAGGCCTTGATGCTAAAGACAGGTCGGCCATGGAAGGTTGATTCAAATATCTTGATGTCAGACAGACCCGCCAGCAAACCGGTTAGGAATTTCTCCACAGTTACAGCATCTTTTCTGACAAACGAAGGAAAACTATGATTCTTGTCGAGATTGTTTGAGCAGTAAGACTCATCGGATAAAAAGCGATACTTAAGATCGACCTGATAAGTATAATAAATTTCCTCTGGTCGCACTTCATCCATCGTATATGTGGATGTAAAGCGATGATCGCAAATATGATCATCAGCAAAATTCTTCCCAGGATTGAAATCACGGTAGCTGCGATCATAGAGCCTGGTTTCTATTTTGCGTATCTTTTGTCCCCGGGCAGGAACAGACTCCAATCTCTCTCTGGCCTTCGCCAATTTATTTTGCAGGTCTTCGATGCTCACGGTTCCTGCGAGAACATGAAATGAAAAGCATGATAAAACCGTCGCCCACAATAGCTTCAACATAGACCCTCCCTTAAAACAACCAAAGAATGGTAAGAGAAATCTTGATTACTCGCAATTTAGTAAGAAAAAAGGTAATGGTAGTGATAGAAATGTGACTAATTATTAGACAGTTGTTGTAGACAGAATAGGAACTTGTCATAATTGTTCTTTTCAATACTTAAAAACTAAGTAGTGCTCTTTATGGAAAGAATTAATGTTGCGATTATTGGCGGAGGTGTTATCGGTTGTGCCGCCGCTTATGAATTATCACGGCGAGGGATTCAGGACATTTTTGTCTTTGAAAAGCTCCCCTATCTGGGAGACGCCCAGTCGGGCAGAAATTCCGGCGTCATTCACGCTGGCATCTATTATCGCACTGATTCCCTCAAGGCCCGACTCTGTATCGAGGGCAATGCACTCATGTATGATTTTTGCCGACAAAATGATGTCCCGGCCGAACGGGTGGGCAAATTGGTTGTCGCCTGTACTGATGAAGAAGTGGCGCGGCTTGAAAAACTATTCTCTCAGGCCAAGGCCAATAGCGTCCCCGACTTAGTTCTACTTGAGACCAGCGAGATTAAAAAATATGAGCCCAATGTTTTTGCCAAAAAGGCCATGCTGGTGCCTTCCACCGGTATCGTGGATGCTGCCTCCTATGTGAAAACGCTGGAAAAACTCGCCAACAACAAGGGCGCCACTCACCTAACCAATTTCGAAATCACAAATATCAAACCGCAAGAATGTGAGTTTCTGATCACTGGTGTTCATGCCGGTGTGACAGAAAACTTTTCTGCCAAAAACGTGATCAATGCCGCAGGCCTCTACTCGGATCGTGTGGCAAAGATGATCAACCCTACTTGGCAGGTGGAGATTGAACCGCTTCGGGGTGAATATTACAAATTCAATCGAAAGAAGAGAGCTGGAATCTGGCTTAATCAATATAATGTCTATCCTGTTCCTACCCAAATGGAAATAGATCACCGACAAATGGAGGTCGTTGGTATCCATCTCACCCCGACCTTCACAGAATCCATGGCGGGAGTCTATTCGTTAAGTGATCTTGTGACCGTCGGGCCAGAATTTGTTTATGTTCGGGACCGTGAGGATTACAGCAAAGGCCGCAAACCGAAATCCTATTTCCATCAATTCGCGCGGCGTTTTTTCCCGCAACTTGAAGAGGCCGATTTACAAGAAGATTTCACCGGAATAATGGCCAATCTGAAAAATCATAATGACTTCATCATTCAAGCTGATCAGAAATATCCCAACTGCATCCAGACCGTGGGAATCAGTTCCCCCGGTTTGACATCTTCGCTGGCCATCGCTGGCATGATCGCTTCCCTCATTGATTAAACAACATTACAATGTGATGGAAAAATCATTGTGACACAAACACGAAGAGCGAGGGAAACCATGATCATTCAAACGACCTATTCCGAAGCCACCAAACAAGCAATGGCCAATGTCCGATCTATGCAGAACTTCGAGTGGTACGTCATTCCACTTCTCGCGCTGCTCATCTATGCCTACGTCAGTGAAGCACAGAATAAGCAGTGGAACATTTTTATGGCCGGCATTGCTGGCTGGGTTTTCGAATGGCTGGGCGAATTCGGTAATATGCTCTGGTGCTATGTTTCGGGATATGCACCGCTTTGGACAGCTTCTGGCCGATCAGCATTTCTCATCCTGGCCGGCATCAATATTGAAATCAGTCTGATGTTTGCCATGTACGGACTTGTTGTGACCAAAGCATTGCCAAAAGATACTTCACTTCGCATTTTTGGACTGCCCAATCGCCTCGTTGTGATTCTGGCATTTTCCGTATTTTGTGGAGTCATTGAGACGTGTCTCAATGCATTTGGCGTGCTGATTTGGGAATGGCACTATTGGGGATGGCCACATATCTGGACGGTAATTTTGTTCGCTTACATTCCACAATCGGCCCTGGTGGTTTTTATTCACGACATGAAATCCATGCGAAATAAGATTTACCTCACCGTAGGATTGGCAATCTTCGATATCGTTTTCTTTGTTATTTTCGCAGGTCTGCTCAAATGGATGTGACACCTATTTTGCAGGGAAGCTCAACCTCAACAAAATGCTTACAAAAACGGCATTGCAGTTTACAGGCGTCAAGATTTTAGACGATGTCATTAATGTAAGCATGTTCTGCTTTATAACCCTCCAATATTAGAAAGAATCCTTGGCACTATGATTGTATCTACTCTTGAGGGTAGGTAGGGGGGCAATATGTTACATCTTTTCAAGCAAATATTTATGCTCTTGTGCTTTGCTATCACAACTCATGTTTGGGCCGAGTCGCCTGCGCCTCATGAAAGATTAAGTTGTAATCTTGCCTACATTGAGGCGGTACGACTTTACGACTATCTTAATTCGGTTGTCCGGGATATGGGGCCCAAAATAGAGGCCGCCAATGAGCGAATTGTGAGTGAGTACCTAGATGAGTTACCTGTGCGAGAGGCAGTCAATCTGGAACAATTTAATCTCGAACTCCTGGCGCTTGAGTCCATTGATGTGAGCGTCTTTGTTCAAGGAAATTCCAGTCATCCTTGGGGAGAAATGAATTTTGTAACCAAAAGAGGCCCGCAATTTATTGCCGTTCGCGACCGCAGTACACTCCCCATGACTCCCGATACCGCCATCAGAAAAACCAATTTTATTCCCAATTTTAATCTCGCAAAAAAGGACTTTATCAATCTTGTGGTTTTTAACGAGTGCAAAAGTGACTCGCCCTATTTCTATACCACCCATTATATACTCGATGATGGCAGAGACAATGAAGTGCCTGAAATGTATCGACCATGGTGGCCTGATTTGCCAATTCTTGGAAGTCTTTTCGGCGCCAGTCGATAATTCTCATTGTCGTTTTACCGACTGGCCTTGGCATCGAATAGAGCGAACTTTTTGACACTATCAAAACATAAAAAGCGTCCGCAAATGTAAGATCGCCCTTTTTTGGTGTAAGAATTCCGGCGCGACATTTTCTTTTTTAAAAGACCATGGCCAAGGCCAAGCTTTGCCCCCTAAATTTGCGGCAAAAAACATCCTGGGGGGATTTATGTTTAAATTGCTTCTTTTAGCTTTTCTTTATTTAAACGTGGCACTGGCCTTGGCACAAACATCTCAAAAAACCATTGAGTACACCGGGCAAAGCGAAGACATCGTAGATCTTTTTTCAACCCAAACACATACTGAATATACTTATGAGGATGTCGTGACGACCTGTTCTCGTCAGATACAAGATGGATATGAAACCATTTGCTATAAACATCTGATCGAAAAACGGCGCATTTGCCAAAGAATTGATGGCCGCACGATCTGTAGCGATGATGGTTCTGGAAACACCGATCATGGGGACAACGGAGACCATAGTAATGGTGATGATGACGATGATGACTCCAGCTCTCATACAACATGCTATGATCGTCCCACTTATAGAACCGAATATTATTCATGCGTGCAAGTAATTTCTCATCCCTATGAAGTTTTTGATTTTAATACCGAAGGCAAAGCAAGCGTCAAATTTTCCCCATGGCCTTCAGAGTTAACCCCATCCAAGGCCAGTGTTACAGTCAATCTAAATAGCGCCGGTGCTTTGAGTGCCAATGCGGATGCTGGACAATCTCCTGTCTTCATCTTTGGGGAATGGAGGGATGAAGTGAGGGAAGATTCCGGTGAGGCCAGGAAAGTTTCGGCAACTTTGAATGTTTCATTTCAAAATGCCACAGAAATTTTGGCCCCTCTTCAATCCAGCATCCGTGACATCGCCTTAAATAATCAGGAAGTTAGTTTTTTGGTAACGAAAGGAAGCAATGTCAGTGATTATGAATTGGAATTCAAAGCAAAAAAAGTTCGCTGGTTTATTTTAAAGGATAAGGAAATAGTAAAAACCAAGCTGAATGCCTCACAATTTAAAATTACATCGGAAGGCGACCAATGGAGAATTCATGTCCCCCTTCTCTCTCTTGGCAAATTCGAAATCAAGGCCAAATACCGCTTCGAATTCGCTTTAAAACTCGGGGACGAAATCAAAGACCGCCTGCTTAACCAGCAACAGTTTCCAACCACCAAGACCGAAGGCAAATTCAAGGGGCGGTTTCAATAAGATAATCAAGCACGAAATGAGCGAAAGGTGCCACACTCCCAAAGGTATTACCAATCTGTGTTTCGATATGCACATCCGTAAAGCCGGCCCTGGATTTGTATCGCCATCAGGCCTTGGCATGACACATGGGGTTTACAGACGGAAACCTAGGGTGTACAGCACCTTCCAAAAATATTTGTTTTGAAATAGGAGTTCAGCTTGAAAACTATCATCACTTTGTTGACGTTATTCGCCTGGCAAACGGCCTTTTCTATCGACAGCACCATGGTTTCACATGGTTTGGCCGGTGACTGTAAGAGTCTGACCGTCGAATACAAAGATATTAATGGCTTCCCATCCGTTGCTGTAACCGAGGATCAGACCAATCCATTTTATGCCGAAGCCGCGGCAGGCGTAAATACAGACGTCAAAAGCTGCTTTGTACGGATGAGTTTCTTAGTCCCGGCCAATAATAAGCTGGGTGTCTATGATTCAGGCCCGCTTCATACCTATGCGGGCCGTTTTAATGGTATTCAATATCTCTATGATAATGACTCATTATTTGCTTATCGTGTTGGCTGGGATTTGCAGGACGCCTTTGCCATTCCAACCCAATTCAGTGCCTATTCTCATACCGGGCCACTATTTGCTAATTATTTTGGAAGTGATTTGACCGCCGCAATGCCCACACAATGGACTGTCTGTAAAAAAGCTCCACAGACCGTCTCCCTTATTGTACGGATTGATCTGAAAACTGTTTCTTCCAAGGTAAATTTAGCAAAACTTGTCTTCCGAAATGCCCATGTCAGAACCGCCACCGTTCCTTGCAAGTCGATTTCACAGCTCCCCGATACGGTCACGGCCACACCGCTGACTCCTGTAACGGTAAGAGACCCAAAAGTGAAACCTGACCCACGAACAATTTATGATGATCCCAAGGGGAAATTCACTGGGGCAGTAAAATATTTGTTGGCCCATGTTAAAAAGGACAATATCAGGGCCACCTATGCCGAACTCCTCGAAACCCTGGCGATGATCAAGAGTCAGTTGTTGGATGAAATGCAGAACAATCCTGATTTGCTGAACAAGTCTGAGTCCCTTCTCCACCAATTGCGCATTATAGAAGAATTCGTCACTGATAAAATGGGAAAACATGAAAAACGCCAAATTAAGAATTCCACCAGAGACATGCTGGAAGAAGCTCTTGAGGTTCTTGCTCAGGACTTGGCGCAAAACGGTCCGCTTTCATGCCAGAGTTCCTATGCTGAGGCCCAGCGTGAAGTGCTCGGGAAACTAGGAATTTCCTTGACCGAGGAAAGTCTCGCGGCGGTTCCTCTCATGTTGGCCACCAATCAAATTGTGACGAATCCCAAAATCGTTTTCGCTTTTCTGGTGAAATTCCTCGCCCCGGCCTTGGCTGAACAAGTGGTCTTTCATGCGGCCACGGCACCGATTTTAGGTGCTGCCAGCGCTCTGATGGTGGCGGGTTTTACGGTGCGAGAGATTATCTTGGTTGATAAATTGGTGAGAATCGGAAAAATGAAAGAACTGGTTGAGGGCATCCAACAGCATGGTGCCACCTACGATTCCTTTACAGATGAGGTCTGGAACCAACCACTCAGGCGCGTGCAAAAATCCCATGAGTACGTCATGAAAAAGCTTGGTTGTGAATTTGATAATGGAAAAAAGGCCTTTGTAAATTGTGATTGCTTTAAAGTGTCTGCCAGTCTACCCGGTATTTATGGCGGAGAGGATATCAACTTGTGCCAACAGGGAGGTTTCAAAAAGTATCTCAACCGATTGAACAGCAATAAGGCCCTTTGCGATGGATCCTTACGGGAAGATTCTAAAAAAATCAGTTTTCTAAGTAAGGACGACCAGCTTTCGTTTGGCAAGGCCCATAGAAGAGTCGTCACGCTCTCTCAATTAATGAGAGCGTGTGAAAACCATAATTCTTCACGCAGTCATCGGCCGTAGGCCCTTGCACGCCGAGCTGGAGGGGCGCCAGCTTGACCAGTTCGGCAATAATATGCAAAACTCATCCCCGTAAGAAGGTTGAGAGTGAAGATGCATCAACGGGATATCTCAGAATCCGACCAATACTTTCGACGTATTTTTGAAGACAATCCAATGCCGATGGCCGTGACACGTCCGGATGGCCACTTCGAAGATGCCAACGCGGCCTTTGAGCAAATGCTCGGTTATAGCGCGGAAGAACTGGGAAAAATGACTTTCAGGGATCTTACCCACCCTGAGAATTTGGAGGAAAGCACCCGACAATTACAACGCCTTATGGCGGGAGAATTTCCTCTCTTCCGCACGGAAAAACGCTACATCGCACGCGACGGACGTGTGGTTTGGGGAGTGACGACCGTCAGTGCCGTCCGGCACTCTGATGGGAGTATACGTTCCAAATTAGTTATGGTTCAAGATATTACGGAACGCCATATTCGTGAAAAAGCACTTCGCTCCAGCGAACAAAGCTACCGATATTTGGTGGATAACCTTAATGTCGGAGTTTTCCGCAGCAATCTTGAGGGCCATTTCCTCCATGCCAATCAGGCCGTCGTCGAGATGGCCGGGTACGACTCGTTGGAAGAATTGCTTGCCCTTCCAACGTCGCGACTCTATACCAACCCTCAAGATCGTCAGCGCTTGGTGGAAGAACTTCTTCGAACAGGCGAAGTCCATGCTTTCGAACTTCTCTCCACGCGAAAAGATGGTTCAAGTTACCCGATTTCCATGACCGCGAAGCTCATGCAAAACAGTGTCGGTGAACAAAATACCATTCTCGGTATCGTCGAGGACCTGTCAAAGCGGAAAAAAGCGGAAGAGGCCCTTCAACAAACACAAAGACTCGAGTCATTAGGGATGCTCGCAGGCGGCATCGCACACGATTTTAACAATCTGCTCACGAGCATCTTCGGTTTTATGGAAATCGCACATAATGCCACCAGCGACAACAAAATCCAGGCCTGTCTGGGCGATGCTCTGAAAGCTCATGATCGAGCGGTGGCACTCACGAAGCAACTCCTCACCTTCGCACGTGGAGGCGAACCCCATTGCTCTCCGGGCAATATTGCTCCACTTTTACAGTCAGCGGCCCGCTTCGTCTTGGCAGGTAAGAATGTCTCGTGCAGTTTTGATCTGGAAGAAGGTCTTCCCATCTGCGACTTCGACGAACATCAGATATCCCAGATGATCAATAACGTGCTGATCAACGCCCAGCAGGCCATGCCCAATGGCGGTCACATTGAGATCGGCGCCCACCGTTCAACCTGTAATTCTGTGCATATCTTTGTCCGAGACACAGGCGTCGGTATTACAGCTGATGTGTTACCTCGGATCTTCGATCCATTTTTTACCACCAAAAAAACCGGTTCAGGACTTGGGTTAGCGATCTGCCACTCGATTGTGATGAAGCATGGCGGACGCATAGAAGTGGAATCTACTCCCGAAGTTGGAAGCACCTTCCATATCTATCTTCCATCTAGCAAACGGCTTCTCTCCCTCTCACCACCGCCCACCGAGTCCCGTGCCTATCATGGCGTAGGCAGTGTGCTCATCATGGACGACGAGCCCAATATCCGCACAATTTTAGGTGAAGTGCTCTCAGATCTCGGACATACCCCCCTCTTCGCACGAAATGGTGCAGAGGCGCTCCAGCTACTTCAAAGAGAATTCAGAGCGCAACGAAATGTTGCAGCAGTTTTCATGGACCTCACCATTCCGGGAAGCATGGGCGGGCCGGAAACAATCTCGGAACTTCGCAGACAAGGATTTACCGTCCCAGTCTTTGCCATGAGTGGATATAACGATAACCCTGTGATGGCGCGTCCGCAAGATTTTGGCTTTAACGGAAGCCTGTGCAAACCAATGCGCTTGCGTGATCTCGGGGATTTCCTGGCCAGACATCTAATAAAAAATAATAGCTAGCTCATAAACACGAGGTCATGAGAAATGCCATCAATCCATGAACTTTAACCCCCAATCAAACTTTGGCATCAGATTTTAAATCCCGGCCATTTTTCGAGCGAAGTAATCATAGATGAAATTGGGAAGCAAACGGTTGAAAAAGGTAATGATACGCATTTGCCAGGGAAAGGCCACTGTACCTCTTCTTTTGGCCACTCCAAGTAGAATTTTTTGGGCGGCAACTTCAGGGACCATCATAAACAAAGGAGGAACAGTGTTTTGTTCCGTCATGCCAGTTTTGACATAACCAGGAAAAAGAGTGGTAACCGAAATACCTTGTGATTTAACTTCCAATCTTAGACTTTCCATAAAAACCGCCAGCGCCGATTTTGCGCTAAAGTATGGCGCACCTTTAACCATTCCCCGATAAACTCCCAGACTGGAGGCTGCAACAATGTGCCCACGTTTATTTTTCAGCATATGATTCAAAACAGGAATGACAGTGTTACAGAAAGCAAGAAAATTCACTTCAAAAACTTTCCGGGCAAGGTCCTGGTCGTAGGACAAAAAAGAATTGGTGCCCTTGATCCCGGCATTGGCAAAAAGAATATCAATTTCTACTGTACTACATATTTCTTGCAGCACCTGATCCAACTCTCGTTTATCAGTGACATCTAAAAGATAAACGATCGGCAGCTTATTTATACCGACCAATGATTGCATGAACTTCTCCATCGAATCTTTGGATTTATCGATGCAATAAAGGTTCTGACAAAGAGGCAAGAGGGCCTGAACCAAACTTCTCCCAATTCCATTAAAGGCTCCGGTTATAATAATATTTTTCCCAGAAAAATACTTCCCAATTACTTTTGCACTCATGAATATCACTTTAGGTTTGCAGCATTTGTATTTCGATTATAGCATGACCAGAAGACACCCAAGAATTCTTTACATCCCGAAAAAGCAGGCAATGAAGACATCAGAATTAATAACCAAGTCGAAAGGCCGCGCTGACCCCGAGCGGAATTTGTTCGATGAGGCCCTATCATCAATTTCTCCAATCTATCTTGAAAAGTTCCATGACATCTATGGATTGGTGCATCTCACAGTGTCATGGAACAATTAGGGGGGAGGAATCTATCAGGACAAAAACATGAGAATTCTCAGAATTGTACTTTGTTGACTGATTTAACAAAAATACCTTAGCTTGTTTCACATGTCAAACTATAGTTCAGCAACTACAACATCATGGAGTTCATTATGATAAAACTATGCATTTTTTCATGCATACTCTTGTTCGTGACCATGGGCCTCTTTACTCAGGGCCAATGTATCGAGATGCCCGAAAAAATCTCTGTCGTCGCCTCCGATGCAAAAAAAAATCAGGCCACGATTCACAAGATTGAAGAAGAAGAGTTTGATGAATCATTTATGCTGGCCTCTTCGCAAGTTAGCGAAATTTTTAATGCTGCCTCAGAAGCTGTTTCAAGCGAATTGCCAGAGGCCTTCCAATTAAATGAAATCGAAGTAGGTCTCGGTGTAACTGCTTCTGCGGGAATACTCTTCTGGAGTGTTGCTACGGAAGGTGGTGTTGTTCTCCATTTTATTAAACGTGAGTAATTCATTGAGGTGATTTGCATGAAAATGATTCTAATAACTTTACTCTCTTCTTTCATGATTTCCGCGCAGGCACTGGCGAGTGATCGAACATGGGCCCCTTCTCTTCCTATTGTCTTAATCAAAATGGACAGAAATGGAAGAAAAGACATTAAGGGTCTGGAAGGCGTCCTGGTTGAAAAAAAAGGTTGGCAGAAGGAACGCTTGAACTCGGCACTGCGTAAGACGATTGGAAAACTTAGTAAGGTTATCCACAAGGCCATGAAACAGAATGATGATCAAAAAGGCAAATATGTTTTATCAGAGGTCGAGGTAGGTCTTTCGCTTTCAACCGACTTCGGGGTCAATGATATCCTGGCCGTCGGAGGAAATGCAGGCGTGGTTCTACATTTCTCGAAAACTAATTGAATTTCAACAACCAAAGCTAAAAGCACGCAGGCCGTGCAACCCCATCAGAATGGATCGTATTTTAAAAGATATAACCTAGCCCTACCGTGAATTGCTGCGAGAGGTACTTGTAGATGTCGATTGGTGAGGTCTGCTTTAAAAGTTCATAGCCGAATTGAACGGAAAAATCATTCTCAAAATTCTTGGTCAACATCGTCCCGGCAAAATAATTATTTTCTTTACCCCGCTTTTGAATTGTTCCTGTATCATATAGCATTCTGAGTCCGATCCAGTATTCGAAATTCATATTCCATTTCAAAGTGGTGGTGAAAAAATTCAGTTTGGTGCTCCAATTGTGGGTATCGCCATAGCGTTCTTGCAAGACCTTATTCCAATTAAAAAGCAAACGGATAAACTGTGTGTCACTTGCCGACAGGATTTCAGAAATGTCCAACTGATGCCTCCGCCCTTTTCCATCAAAGGGTCCATAGTATTTTTCAAAATGATATCCCAAAGTGGTGGAGAATTTCTTCTGCCCGATAAGGAGCTTGTTAAAGCCGAAACGCCACGAATCCTCATGAGTTAAAAAATTGTCTTCGTCTTGTGTCGATTTTCTATTTTTGCCTTTTTCAACACTAAAAAATGTTTGGTACTTCATTTCTTTTACCACAGTGCTGTAACCGAAATCACTTCCGGTGTACAAAGTCTGTTGATTGAATACATTAAGATTAACATCGTCGCCGAACATGTGAACTTTTTTAAATTCCAAATGGGGGCGAACGAAAAAATTGGTATAAAAGCTTTTTTGAAATTTCAAATCCAGATTGGTGCGCGATGCAACCGCATTATGACGTTCAATATAACGATCGTACATATTATATTTATCGGTATTCAAATGGTTTTGATCGAATGTTTGGACAAATTTGATTTTAAAATATTTTACAATTGGCGTTTTCTCTTTGATATCACTGATCCTCGTCAAAAAAACATCATGGACTACTGAGTTCAAGGAATTTGCCACCGTATTGAGTACGGTCGATGAAGTGTTCTCCGCAATATCCAAGGTCGCACCTACCCCACTTCCCATCAAGGCAACGCCCTTTCCAACAACCTCACCCACAACTCCGGTATTGTCCCTAATCGTCGTGGCCGATTTTTTAATGACATCCAATCCTTTGTTACCCACATTACCAACCGTATTGGCAATTGGCGTGACCAAATTCTCATTGACTGTACTTGTGATGGCATGAAATCCCTTTTGCATGATGTCCGTGGTAAACATAAACCCCTTCAAAGGATGCAAAATGAGCCCTGGAGGTGCGACATACTCACCGGAATCCTCATCAATTCCACCAAATTCTATTGGGGGATAATAAACATCATTGACGGCATCATAATCGCTGTTGTCAGACGGGCGAACATAAATTCCGGTTTTTAAGTCCAGATAACCGCCGCTCTTAATGGTTGGATTGGCCTTAACTTTATCTTCGAAATATTCATCATCGATAAACTTTTTCGGAACAGGCATAAGATTACTGTCTTTTTTTGCCAGGTCCTCTGTGGTTGAGAGTTCGCGAGGGCCCATGGATTTAGACTCCTTTGCTCGCGTCACCTTCTGACCTGTTCCCTCTTTTAACTCATGGTTGTTTTTCAAAATCTCGAATTGAATCGGCGAAATTTTGATGGGTTCTGTCGCCTTGGTGTCACTGGTAAAAACGCCTGAAATATGCCCTTGGGGGATTTTGACGGTTTCTCTTGCTTCAAATTCTTCCAACGACATCCCTTGATCATCGGTAGCGACAAATTCCACCTTCCCGCCGTAAGTCAAAATGGTTGAGATGTGATTATCCGGATTATAAATAAAATGGAAATCGGTTCCACGCACCCCTAGAGCGGCGGTAGGAGTTTTGATCATCGACTTGTATTGTCCGCTTTCATCTTTATTAAAAGTGGCGCGAATCTGCCCTTTGAGTAAATTGATAGTAGAAATTTCTGCATTCTCACTCAGGGCAAGGTGAATTGAACTATCTGGCCCCAAAGAAATGACTCCTCCTTTGTTATCAGCAATTTTCACAAAACTTTTCCGGGAAGTGGTGATCACATTGCTAATGCTTAACTCGTCGTTGATTTTTAAAATCCGACCATCGGGTTCGAGTTTTGCCTCTCCTCGAATGTTTTCCACTATGAATTCGTAAGGATATGCCTGTAAAGAAATCAATCCTAACGCACAAATGTATCTAAGACCTCGCATTTTTCCACCTCACACGTAGTATTATTATAGAATAAGATTATGTTTGTTAGGATTTTATTTGATTAGAATGTGCCATAACGCAGCCGCGTGCTTTCGCGGCCACGGGGTTTTAAAAAGAGTGTTGAGACACTTCTAGGAAAGTTGAGAAGCAAGCTTTGGAAAACTCATCAAGCACTAATCTTCGATATACCTGAATTCCTGCTCAAACATAGTATCTTCACTACTGGCCGGTTCTCTATCGCCCAAACCGTTTGTCCATTTTTGAAGAGTACTATTTTCGTATTCCTGATCCATTTTTACATAACCACCGCTTGCAGGTTTCCTGCTCTCCGGTTTCCATTTTTGCAAAGTGCTATATTCGTATTCCTTGTCCATTATAACAGAACCACCGCTTGTAGGTTTTCTGCTCTCAGGTGTCCATTTTTGCAAAGTGCTATACTCGTATTCCTTGTCGGTCATAATATCATCACTGGCCATTGATGAAGCGCTCAAAAATATGAACGACAGCGATGATGCAAAAACATTAATTTTTTTTATTTTTTGCATAAAAATCTCCTTTATAGGTCGTAGGCAAATATTCAATTGTGTTAATGACTTTTTATTAGATGCAATTCCTTTGTCCGAAACCTGCTTACTTAATTTTTGAAATGCCCACAACAGCTACATAACTACTATAAGCTCGCCGGAATAATCCTTGAAAAACCTTTAATCTATAGGCCGGAAAATAAGATCAATGGCCCATATGATTTTTGCAATAGGCCATTAGATGCGTGTGACATTCGGAGTTTCGGGAGTAATCGTATGCGACCTAAATAATTTAAAATTCATGATTACAATAATGAGGTATCAGACTAAAGTCAGTGAATATGAATTCACAATCGCAAGATAAATTTCCGCTGGGCCTGGTGGTATCCTCGTTTGTCAATAAGTGTGGCAATATGGGTCTGCAACTTTTGCCCATGCTGCTGATTGAGAAGAATTTCACAGTTTCCACCGCCAGTTTTATTATGGGTTTTACAAAGTCTGTCGCCCCCTTGGGGTCATTCTTCAGTGGCAACATTATCGTCTTTCTGGGGGCCAAATTTGTTCTTCTGACCACTTTCATTCTCAGTGCCATATCCATGGGACTTATCCCCTTTCTCCATTCGCCTTTTTTGTTAGGATTATTCGCTGTCACGGCCAACTTCGCCGCCACCATCTATAATCCCGTGGCACGAAATATCATTAAGGAAACTTGCCCTCCACTGCAGCTAAAAAAATATCTTGCCTGGTTGCGGTCGGCCAGCAATTTAGGTCAAGTCGTTTCTTCGGCCATGGCGATTTTCCTAGGGAAAATGGGACTCATGATCCTCTTTCTGTTCGATGCCGTCACCTCACTCATGGCCTTTTTTATCGGCAGAATTTATATCCAAAATAACAAATCGGATAAACGACATGACGTCATCAACGATTCCGGCCAATCATTTATCGCCGAAGGTTATTACACCTATACACTGCTTATGGCGGTATACTTTTTTATCTATGAATTGGGGTTTTTGAGTTTTTCCGCAATGGCAAAGTTAAATTTTGGCGATAAGGGAATCAGCGCCTTTGGAATCGCCATGATTATCAACACTTTTTTATGCGGAACCCTCGCCGTACCGGCGGCAAGATATTTAAGCTCAGGCAAAATTTGGATTACGGTAGGATTCATCCTTACCGTTCTTGGGCCTTTAGTATTGACCTTTTTGCCCAAAACAATTTTAGTTCTTGCATTCGGGGCCTTCCTCATAACCTCTGGCGAAATTTTGGTAGCGGTATTTTCACAGACACTTCTCTTGCAAAACTGTGGAGGGAAAATAGGACAGATCCACTATGGCAGAGGACTAACCATCCAAAAAACGGGCAACTTTCTGGCGGGAGTCATTCTCTTTCCAGTCGTGGTCTATGGCGCGACACCATGGCTGCCCTTTCTCCTGGCCGTCATAATTTTCTTTGTCATTTTGACATTAATCCCAAAGAATTTTTTTCGCAAAACTTAAACTTAATAGATATCTTTTTTTCCTGTAACTTCTCAGTAATTCCTCCAATCTTTTTATCTGGCCAACCGCCAGATAACCGGCCTCGCGACTGCGTGTATCGTATTTCCCCTCTGATTTAAAATCATCAGATTGAACCAAATCTCATAGTTCTTCACCCTTTATTTCCTTAGGACTGTTCATGAGCGCTGTTCCGCTATTTAAGTCATATGTTGAGGAAGTGAGGGAGATTAGTTACTTGGTCAAGGTGCCAATTTGCGCCCTATAAGGGAGCATCATGACTTCAAATTGATTGAGAAGGTTGCTGTTACACAACACGCTTTTCGAGGAGAAATCTATCTCACAACCAACTTCCTCATCGCCCCTACCTGCTCAGCTAGCAACGTCACGACGGGTGATGAAAAATCCGCGAGGGCAGCGACAATACTCTCATAGTACCACAACAAATCTACGGGTGAGGCGTTGAACCTTTTCCAAACGTCCGGACCATACAAAGATATGTCGCGAACAATTGATTGGGCGTTGTGGAGTTTGTCGCAAGCAACTACCAACTTGATGGTCGCATCTTTTTGGGGAAGATGTTTTAGATATTCTTCCTTCCTCTGTCGCCACGGTGGCTTAGGCTGCACTTCCGCGTCCGTGCAGGCCTTCACAATGCGCGCCACCACCGGCCCGAAAAGCTTTTCGATTTCCGCAAAGCTGATTTTCTTGCCTTGATCCTCGATGGCATCATGAAGAAGTCCCGCGATCGCCTGCTCAATCGTTCCACCAAATTCAAAGACGTAGGAACTCACGGTCATGAGGTGGGTGAGGTAAGGAACTTCGGTTCCCTTTCTTTTTTGGCCGTCGTGGAGTTTCGCAGCGAAGTTTAGAGCGGTGTAATAGCGGTTCATTCGATCACCTTTTCAAAAGAGATTACTAGGCCGACAATACCTTTGATCTTTCTTCGATTAATCTGTCATATTTTTTTTCAATCAATTTCCCCATTATACGGTATAATCTTGCCAAAATAAATAACGGAGTTGAGTTCATGAATCCCCTGGTAATTCTTGCTATCCTACTTCTATTCATATCCATTGCCTTTGGTGCGAAAGATAATACTCCTGACCTTGCGAGATTCTCGTTCAAAGAGATGCATGAGATCATGGAGAAATCGGAAGTTATGTACGTGGTCGATACCTTTGAAAAACATCCCGATCTCTTGAAACTTAATTTTGCGGACGAGCTATGGCCAAAGCGAAGGCCGTATTTGTCTCAACCATGGAAATTCCCAAGAGAAGGTGGTGGATGGGGCATAGGAGAATATCCAACAAAGACGTTTTGCCCAGAAGAAATCAATGCAATTCATGACGAGGTTTTTTCACCGAAGCATATCTTAGCAAAGACAAAGGCAAAATTGGCCCCAATCATTACTAAATTCCCGAACTGCTTTATCGCTGAGTTTGCGATGGCCGACATCGAATATAAGCAGCATAACTACGAGAATGCTTTGGCACTCTATGATGAACTCCTAAAGAAGGCCCCGATTCATTATCGTCTCCATTTGTATAAGGCCGACACTTACATGTCCCTCAAGCGCTATGCTGATGCCAGGAGAAGTTACGTTGAAGCACTCGCTTTGATGCCACGACATGAGACAATACTTAAATCGCTTAGCGATAATAAGAAATTGTTAAAAATTAATCCCGAAATCGAACCGTTCACTCCTCGTGCCTTCGTTCGGCGTGAAAGCGAGAAAAAAATTGCTATCTATGTCAGCCAAGATGGACCAGAGTGGCTTGCTTATGCCCAAGCAAAAGCAATTTGGCTTGGCGAGGAATCTTATCGAAAACGTTTTTTGGAAAAGGACAATATCAAATGGAATAGCGAAGAAGAATTCCAAAGTCTTGCCTTGCTCGGGACATTTTACATGGAGCTAAAAAAGATGGGCAAAACCAAGCTGAGTTTAAAATCAGAACGATTAGTGGAAATTATGAAAAGTGGCCATCTAAGCCAATTCATCCTTTATGAGATCGGCTCACGCATCGATCCCTATATCATGCTCTATATGAATGAAGAGCAAATGAAAGAGATGAGATCATTCGTTGAAATGTATGTGATGCCGAATGTTTGATTTATGAGTTAGAGTTCCATATGCAAAATCGGCGAAAAAGCTTCGCAAAAAAACACATCAAACGCGTCAGGATTGCCTTAAGATTCGCAAGTTGATCTGCCCTCCTAAAATTAATTAAGTATTTCCTACAACCGCCGTGCAATCGCCTCAATCGCCTTCAGCCCCTCACCAAAACGAGACATGGATTCACGATTCTTTTCAAACTCACCGTACGGTAGATATTTCACGCCCAAAGAAGAGACGCTTTGAAATGCCGGACGGGCAAGCTGCTGGCGGACATCCTCTTCGCGCTCATCTGGCGCTACGAGATACAAACCTTTTATGGCACGTCCGCCCTCGCATAAGGCCAGATCGCACAATCTCAGAATGCCGGAATAAATCGATGTCGTGTGCTCGACCTCAAAGGCAGCAACAACCGAGCCGCTTTTTAACCAGAGGATATCAATGCGCGAAATCACTTCGGCCACGGCCCCTAATGATTTAATGCTGTCAGGAAGTTCAGAAAGGCAGCCATCACCTAATCTGCCTGAACCGCAAGAGCGATTTTTGTCATTCACTGCAATCCAAATTTCAAAGCCAAGTTTGATCCCAAGATCGCGTAGCCACCCTTGAATTTCGGTATGCGTGCGCTCCCCTTCCTCTGATTTTTTGCTCGTTTTCTGAAACGCCGCGTTTTCCTCTCTTATCTTTTTAAGATCATCTTCCCATTGTTTCAGTTGTGTTGAATCTGCATTTTGAGCGGGAGCAGAGTAGCGTCCGGTGCCTATATCAAACAGGAGACCGGCAATGGCACCAAGATCGTCGGACAAAAGCCCGCGATACTCTTCGTTCAATCGTAGAATTCCCTCTCTCATGGCCAAATATTCGGGCCATTTGCCAAGCTTTACCCTTGAGCCAGTCAAGGCATTGTAGCCTTTCACGATGGCAGTATTAAACGGGGGCATGTGGGTTGGATGCAGGAAGTACATCAGATTTGCGGCCGCAGGACCCAGGCCTTTTATTTTCTTTTGGTCGAGCTTTCGGACCGCCTCTAAAATACCATCACAGGCAGTGCATTTGATGCAACTTTTTAAAAATCTTCCAAACTCCATTTGGTTTTCAGGATTTTCATAAATATCGGGAATTCTGAGCTTGGGTTTCCAAACAAAAGCATGATCGGCACCCTTGAAAATTTGTTTTTGCTCGGCAATCGCACCGAGTACCGTTTCAAGTGAAGAGCCGCGATAAGTGTTACCGAACTTGTTCGTTTCGATTTCTTCAATGACCTTGCTTACACCGCGACGAATTGAACCGAAATTTTTTATGCGTTCTTCCCAGAGAAACCAAGAGCGGTATACGCCATTTGGGTCTTTTTTCCAATGTTCGATTAGAGTGGTAATTGAATTGGTCATAAATCTGTCCTTACTTGGGAGATTATTCAAGAAATAGTAAAAGCCTATTCTTCCTTATCCCTAATAGAAAAAGCAAGCTGTTCATCCCTTTTTGATCAGGATTGGGCCAGATCTAGGATGATGCCGAAGAGCATGGGTTACATTCGAAGTCACGGCCAAGAAGGGCTTCGCCAGAATCCGGAAAAGAACCGGAAAACTTTTTAAAAACGATCAACTGACGTGCGTAAAATATCGCACACTTCACACGCTCATTCCCTCACCTCCTTGCAGAGACTCCGCAATTGCCAACGCATCGTAAGAAAATTGGAATTGGCGGCGATGACAAAACTTGATATCACAAATTGTGATTTCAAGTTTGTGGCCCTAAAAAAGATTCTTGCTCTTCAACTCTTGATAAACCAGCAAATTATGTTGCTGGCAGAGTATGCGCATATTTTGTTGCGTTGTTTCTCCGCCGAGGAAGTGCGGAATTTTATGATCACACTGGAGAAATTGCCGGTTGTTGCAGCGCTGGCTATTGATGGGGCCGACGTACTGGCAGCGGTGTTCAGCGGCTTTTAAGAGTTCACGTCGCAGAACCTTTCCTGCCGTTCGGGCATTTGGTGACTGGCGCATTTTTGTTTGTGTTTTTTTGACTTGCGACTCACACAATTTTTTGAGAGCACAGGCATCCTTAACTTCCCCCAACTCCGCCTTAGTCTTCTGCCAAAGCTCATACGTTTCTTCATCCATCTCTATGGTCACCACTCGCTTTTTACTTTGCAATTTAAAAAATTCACGTAGCCTCAATTCTGACTTCGATGTGGAAGTCGTTTCCGCCTGAAGAAAATTCAGTGCCTCCACATTTTGCGCATGGGTTGCTTTTGCTTCCTTTGTCACGCGTTCAAGCAGCGACAATCGACTCAAATTAAGATTCCCCTTTTCCACCATCGATTGCGCCTCCGGCGTTTTTTTCAAAAAGCGCATGGCCTCAATTCTTCGCTGGGCCGAGGCCTCAGAATACCCCAGCTCTTTGACCGCAAACAAATAGAGGCTGCCATAACCAAGCTCTAAATAGAGTTTTCGTGCTTCGATCTCTGCAAAATGCGCCAGCACTTTTGCCAAAATTCGAGTCTCCTCCTTAATTAGATTTTTTGTATTTTGGACTAAGACCTCACTTCTTAAATTTTTCAAATTCATGGCGCCTCCAATTTTATTTCCTATATACCACGAAATTTTGGCCAAAATTTCGCTGCTTTATTTGCTGTCTGAAAAGTTTTGGGTAAGATTTAATCATTGAGTGGCCGTGCTTTTTCCGAACGCGCCTATAACTCAAACGCGCTGCTATATGACTCCATTACAAAGATTTTTTGTATGCGATTGCTCCCCTCAAATGCACGAGTTTTACAAAAAAAATCCAACTTTTTCCAACACCATGCAGATTGGGAAGGATTATGAAAGCAGTTGTTACAACTAAGATAGACCAGTCAATCTGTGCGGTGCTTGAACAAGCAAGACTTCTGTATCTCGTGCAATAAATTTTGAAATGGTTAAGGCCTGCTGGGAAAGTAATCGGAATCAGCAAATTCATCCTCGTCAACCGTGGATACCGGCGGATGTTATGACATACCGTAAGGCGTATTGAGAAATTAAAACTTATTTTTACGAATCCCCAAGAGAAAAAGCAAATTATTCATGCCGATTTTGATCAGAATGCTTAGCCCAATCGAGAACGCGACGAAGCTGAAGGTCACATGGAAATAAAGCCAATAAATAAGAATCACCATAGGAGCAGCATCGAAGCTATCCAGAAAGATAAATAGCACCTTATACTTGTCGGGCTGCTTGCCTGGGGGAATACCGAGTTTTCTCTTGAAATAGGAATTAGGCAGCTCGGAAATAGCGAAGCCCAGTCCGACGATAATCCCAAAGAGCATGGTATTGACCTCGGAGTATCGGTAAAGAAGGGCGTCGCCGAAAAGCGGTTCGAGCAAGGTCATTAAAGAAATAAAAATGCCGACAAAAAGTGGGAGCACAGTAAAACCACGATAGGTCTTGTTCTTGCCAAAAAGTTTTTCATTGATGGGAGTTCCGAGAATGGGCAGGAACTTCGATTTTGCGAAACTCAAAAAGAGTGCGCCCGCGGGAATCATGGGGAGAATCAGATAAATGAGCGTGATGAAATAGGCATACATGCAGATAGTTTAGCCGGGCCTGGAAACTTTTTCAAAACAATCCCGCACCACATGTGAAAATTCGCACACTTTATGCGTTCGTTCCCCTCGTCTGTTTGCTGGGCCGCTGTCGAGAGGGAGTTATGAGTGATGTGGGAAAACGCAAGGAATCGAAATTATTGCATTTCATGCCTGGGATTGTCCTACATTGTAGTATATGCTACAATGTAGCACTCTCTCTGAAGGGGAGAGATGGAAAGGCTTTTTATTCAATCTAATGAGTTTGCTGATCAGATGAAGGCCTTTAAAAACTCAGATGATCTTTTGATTGATGTCGAACAGGAAGTTTTACGAGATTTAAAAAAGTTGCCAAATGTCCGAGATATTATTTCAGGCACTGGAGGTTTCACCAAAGTTCGAGTGGCTTTAAAAAGTGAAGGACGCGGAAAAAGTGGTTCAGTGCGAGTGATCTACTTCGACTGTCCAGTTCCCAAGAGAACCTTTTTGTTTATGATCTATTCAAAAACAAAGGTTGAAAATATCTCCAGTGCGGCCAAAAACATTCTTAAAGAAAGAGCAAAGGAGCTAAAAACATGGGTGCCAAACGAGAAAAAGTGACCAAAGATAATTTTGAAGAGCTACTTTTAAAATCGGTATCTGAGGGCGTCGCACACGTCAAGGGTGAACGACTTGTTGAAAAGCTGGTGACTTTGATTGAAGAACCACCTCGGTACTCAAAAGGGAAGATCAAAAAAATTCGCGCCGAGCTTGGTGTTAGCCAGTCGACTTTCGCCAAGATTTTTGCCGAATCAACTTCGGCCATCCAGCACTGGGAACAAGGCAGAAGGAATATATCCAAATCCGCCAGGCGCTTGCTGGACTTGATTGAAAAAGACCCAAAAACGGTGCTTGGTTTAATTACCAGTCAGAAAGCATCCTAAAGACAGTTAGTTTCTCCACAGAGGAAGTGCGAATTTTCAAAACAGTCTCCGCACCACACGTGAAAATTCGCACACTTTATGCGTTCGTTCCCCTCGTCGGTGGAACTAAAGAGAAAATGGGACTAAGAATTCCTCCATTCGTCTTGACCAAGCCAGGTGTTGCGATGCTCTCGAATGTTCCTACACAGAACGGGCCATCCACATCTGTATGTAATTTTTACGCAGCAGGGACCGTTCTTTTTTTGGCGAGATACCTCGCTTTTACTTCTATCCACTTTTGAGGTATTACCTAATGCCGTAAATTTTTTAGGGGCACAAACATGAATCTTTTTCGTCTGTATTCAGTTGTCATTGTTACCTTCGGCGTGAGTGTGAGTGCGTTGGCGCAAACTCTCGGAGCGGATACCGTCGCCGCCAATGTGAGATTGATTGAACCCGAGGGCGAAGAAAAGTGCCAAGTCCCCCCTGTCTACGAGGCCGCTCCATCCTTGTTCGAGGTACAAAGTGAAGGCCGTCTTGATAAAAATCTGCGCCAGGCCGCACGCAAGGCCGATCCCCTTTTTAACTTCCATAAAGCTACCTTACGTTATCTGGAAGGGGCCACTGATTTTGGTAACGCCTATGCTGATCTGAGTGTCACGGGTCGACAATCATTCGCTCGTTTCCGACAGCTTCACGCGGCAGGTGAGATCAATGAGGAAACTATCTTGCTTAGTTTGGCGCAAGACCCTTTGGCAAAAAAATTTACCAAGGAGCAGCTATGGAGTGCCAGTACCCGGGCCATCACGCGCGCCTATAAGGTGGCCAATGTTTTACCTAATGGCAATTCACCTGATCGGCCAGGTCTGGGTTGGATTGCCGTTTCTGGGGAAGATGATTCTCCTTATCGCCCGGTCAATCTTCCCGCGAGCACCTATCCGCAATATGACTTGGACGTCATGGTGGGTTCGCATAAAGTTCAAACACGCTATGCCATTTATGAAGCTCTCAAAGTGCCACCTGTTCCATCGGCCGTGAATGAGCGCACACTGCCTAGGCTTCAGCTTCCGGAATTGTCCAAGAATGCCAAGGTCATAATCTCCATTGGAGGGATGGAGTCACGCTTAGAAGAAGTTGAATCTGTATTCGCCGCTCTTCAAAAAATTGCGCGAGTGACAGGTGAGAATTGGACCATTATTTCCATGGATTTACCGACCATGGGCTATGCCACGATGTTGGATCATCGCGAGATTTCTCCCTTGAGCGATTTAGGCAAGCCGCGAGTGCTTGGCTTTAACGCTGGCGGAACCCAGCGGGTTCCCATTTTAGATTTTATCGAAAATTTTGTGGTGAGCTTTGTTGATACGCTCGACCAAAAATTAAATTTCAAAAAGCAAATTGTCGCCGTGATGGGAGGCAGCTTGGGCGGGAATTTAACTTTTCGTTTAGGCAGAAGAACTGATTTACCCTGGCTCAAAAATGTCGTGACCTGGTCCCCTGCTTCCATCTGGACCGGCCTGGCCGATGGCCACGATATCTTCAAGCAATTAGGCGTCGCCACCGCTTGGAAGCGTGCCGGCGGCAAGCAAAAAAATGTGGAAGAAACGCCTGATCAACGCAGCCAATATTTTGGCCTGGTATATGCGGGCGCGATCAAAATCGGACCTTTTCAGGTCATGCCTTCTCAACCTGAACAATGGTGTCGCGCGGACTGGGAGTGTTGCAAGAATTCGCTTAAGCTCTCAAAAATTGAGCGTTATGAAATCTACAATCCCAAATTTCGCCTCTGGCGCTGGCGTGTGGGGGCCGAGCAGTTGATTTTCAGTCATCAAACTCCGCCCGATCGAACGATGCCACGATATATGGATAATCATGTCCGCATGCTTTTGGCCTGTGGAGCGAACGATGATTTTAATTTTACCAATATCTGTTCCTCCACCAAAAAAACCGCCGAGCGTATGACTGCAACTCCTGGTCGTGCCTTGATCTTTGCCAATACGGGACATTCTATCCAGAGTGAAAGGCCGAGCTATCTGGCCAATGAGATTGTCGATTTTCTCAGGGCCAAGTAATAATGTCGCAAAAGCCAATAAAATAAGCTAGTTAAGCAAGTCTTCTGACTTAACAATGAGACTTAGAAATGCCGATAAGCTCACTATGAAATTCATGCTGCCTTGGATTTTTCTTTTCATTTTTCTGGCAAGTTCGCTGGCGCAAAATGCGGATTCTGTTTGCGGAAACACGGCCACTTATCTGCTGAAATATGTACCGAGTGAGAAAAAGTACCAGGTCGAGTTTGTGCGAGAGTTTGACAAAACATTTTGTCATTATCCGGCGCTTTCTCCTCAAAACGCCAATATTGAGGTGATCTATTTTGATAAAAATCACAGTGAACTTTTGCGCAAAAAACTCTTTTTTAATCATGAGATTTTTTATGATGCCAAAGACCCAAAATCTGCTGCTCTGGTGGGAGGAGTGGCCAAAAATCTTTGGGATTTAACGCTGGTTCTAAAATTTCCAATATTGCCGGGAAAAAATTATTTTTCCTATGAGGTTAAACGTTTAGATAATGGGTTAAGCGTGGGGAGCGGCAAGTTGTGAACGCTCAAGCAAAGTTAGCGATATTCTTTTCTCTTACTCTCCTCGGGATTGTGGGATGCCAGGATCATGCCGACCAGTTCGGACAAAATAATCCTATGCCCCAGATAGGAAATAATTCGGTTTACTCAAACTTGTTTAATCAAGTTTCTGGTGTCGGTCAAAATGCCGCAGTCTCGCGCTTTCTGACAACCTATCATGAACGTGAAAAAGAAAAATATACGTTTGTCATTTTCACTGATGAGTCCAGCGGCGCGAAAGCGCGGGAGGCGCAACAAAAGATTCAAGCTCAGCCTCCCTTTAGCTTGTTTGAACTGACGTTTCTAATCGAAATTGTCTCTTCAGCGAAGTTAGGATGCTACCGAGATAAGGACATTGATCGACTCCTTTTGGTGGATACGAAATTTGTTACACGAAGAACTGCAGAACTGGGCGCTGACCAGGCCATGGCGATTTGTGATACGCATTTTGGCGGCAGTGGCGGCAATGTCCCCGTGGCCTCGACGGGAGGTGGGGATGTGGGGAAAGTTCTTTTGCATGAGTTTCTGCATACGCTGGGTTTTGCCGACGAATATGCTTATTCAAAATCTGAGGCCAAAAGTTTTTGCAATCCAAGGACACCGAAAGTGAACCTTGCTTACATCAATCCCAACAATCCTTATGCCTCAGATCAAGCGGCACGCTCAGCTCACCAGAGTGCCATCCCCTGGTATTCGCAAATTTTGGATCGAACTCTGATCACTCATGACAGGCAACTTGGAACAGGCACACCGGCCAGAAATGTTCTGGGACTTTTTCCGGCAAAGACTTGTGAGAAAGCGGATCTTCACACCTGGAAACCCGGCGAGGCCGAATCTGTGATGGAAGATGAGAATAATGATCTCGATGCGGCCTATCAGACATTGGTGTTTGAAATCCTGATTGCTAAAGGACTGCCGCTAAAAACCGTTCAGGGGGAAGAAGTGACGAATCCGATCATTCATGATGGCCCCCGTCCTAGCGATGCAGGCATTCCCAACGGAATGGTGACCACGCCCGGGTCGGCCGTCTCCCGCTGATGGCGTTCGCTCCGCTCATCCTGGTTGACAAGATTTGCAGCAGTGTCATGCTCGCATTAGCTTTCCGCCCCAGGGACAAAACGCTGATCATAAACTTCCAAATCCGGCGCATCCCTAAGTTCAGCACCTGATTTGGGAAGCCAGGAACCATAAATATCTCCCACCATGGAACTAAAGATCTTTTGGAAGTGCCACATTGAAAAGCACGCCTCTTTGGCAATGATCTCTGTCGGAAGATCATCCTTGAGATGATCTTCGATATAATCAATCGCTCTTTGAAGACGGGTTAAATGATCCATTCACTTCTCTTGCATACACATTATAGAAAAGGTTAATAGACGTTTTGATATTTTGTGCGAAAATAAACTCCAATCTCCCAGCGGAGCTATGCACCCCATTTTATGGCCAAGAAAATTCACCCGTAAGCTATTTCTTGAACGCCAGGTAGAAATAGACTTTGCATTTCGATTGATGATTATCACTTCTAAAACACTGGATGAGGGCCTTTTGAAGGCCCGGGTAATCATCGCCCATGAATCTTTTAAGACCCACCATCCTTTCCAGTCGGTTTTCCCAGGCGGTCACGATGCTTTCATCGGCCGCTCCCTGAAATGAAAGTTCCTTGTCTTGTAGAAACATCATTTCCTTTATTTCAAAACCATTACTGGATAAAACGTTCGCAAGCTTGCTTCCACTCTTGAAGTCGTAGCCGTTTGATTGAAATGAATGAGCATAGAATTTACTTATATAATCCTGATATTTTTTCTCCAATGGCCCATGATCAAACAATCCACTCATTTCAGTAGTTGCCAGCCAACCTCCTTTTTTCAAAACCTGCGAGATTTTATTTAATTGGGAGTTGAAGTTCGAGAAATATGCTGCCACAAAACTCATCCAGATACCGTCAGCTAGGGCCAGATTCATTTCATGCAAATTGCTCAAGTCACAGCATAAAAAGCGTGCATTTTTGATACATCGGCTTTCGGCATAAGATAAGAGTTCATCATCTCCATCAAGTCCCATCACATTGGCACCGAGATCAGATAATTTCTTGCTGTGATCGCCGTGGGCACAACCTAAATCGTAAATCAGACTTCCGTTGGCATTTGGCAGCTTGGCGTAAAGAGAATTCCAATCTCGCCACAACCACTGTTTCTGATATTGTTCGAGTAATGAATGATTCACGAATGGAGAATAGCACAAGAAAGCATTGAAAGTCATATCATTCCACCCGGCCGAGCTACGTGACCCATTAATGGACGGTGCACTCCAACACACGCCCGGGTGCTCGGGAATTGCCGTAAAATTTACTTCCGCAGGGGAAGTGCGATGTGTCTAATGACCGGATTTGGGATCGGCGAAAATGCGGGGAAGTTTCATAACGGTTCGGGCGTACCATGGATCGGCACCTAATGAAAATCTTTTGCCCAATAAAAAGAAATGGAAAATTAAGTGAAACTGCACCACTGCGCCAAAGATTTTCAAGAATAAACTCAAACTCTTGCATCCAACCAAGTTGTCGTTTATCATGATAAAGAACAACTTAGCTAAATAGATCGAGTTATAAAAATGAAATATAACAGAAATACTATCATTCCGAGGAAGCTTGATCTTCGACCTATTCTTGAGCGCAAGTCTTGTTTTCTCTTTGGCCCCCGGCAAACAGGTAAAAGCACTTGGTTACAACAACAGTTTCCAGACGCTCATAAGATTGACCTACTCGAAAGTGATATTTTCTTGCGATATAGTGCGACCCCGCAACTATTACGAGAAGAGATCACAGATGCTTCGCAGATTGTGGTTATCGATGAGATTCAAAAACTACCAAACCTCCTAGATGAGGTTCACTGGTTAATAGAGCGTCGAAAAGTTCGCTTCGTGCTCACCGGTTCCAGCGCACGCAAGCTCAAGCGGACGGGAGTGAATATGCTGGGAGGACGGGCCCGTTCGAGAAGAATGCATCCCTTCGTCTGGGCCGAACTCGGCGAAAGCTTCCGGTTAAATGAGGCGCTTTGTTTTGGCCTTATGCCATCTGTGGTATTTTCGGATTCACCTTATGAGGACCTGCGGGCCTACATCGGAGATTATCTAACACAGGAAATTGCAGCAGAAGGAGTAACCCGAAATTTGCCTGCCTTCAGTCGCTTTTTAGAGGTGGCAGCACTCGGGCATGGCAAGATGATCAACTTCGCCTCTGTTGCAAGCGATGCGCAGGTATCAAAATCAACTGTGACTAATTACTATCAGGTGCTCGAAGATACTCTGCTCGCCTCACACCTCCAACCATGGAGACGTGGAAAAACTCGGAAGGCCATCCAAACGCCAAAGATATATCTATTCGACAACGGGATCGCCCACGCCTTGCAGGGCCGAAAAAGTCTGGCCCCTAGTTCTCCTGAATACGGCGACGCCTTTGAGTCGTGGATACACCACGAATTACGCACTTGGGTTGATCTACGCGGAGCTGTCGACGAATTAACCTACTGGCGCTCGACCTCAGGATTTGAAGTCGATTTCATCCTAAACGATGAAATCGCAATTGAAGTTAAGGCCAAGAAGATTATCGCAGAACGGGACCTGCGCTCTTTGCGCGCTATCGCAGAAGAGGCCCCCATGCGCCGACACCTGATGGTCTGTTTGGAACCTGTATCACGCAAAGTTAATGGAATTGAGATTCTTCGCTGGAATGATTTTCTTCAGCAACTTTGGGCAGGAAAAATTTTGGCATAAAAACGTAACGGAGGGCAAAGACTAAACAAGCCATTCTAAAAAATATTCGGCGCTCATAATGTACGTGTTGTTATTGATTTTGCGATAATACCCGCTATCGTGAACGAGTTGGATGTGCGGGCACTTGAGCACCTTTTGAAAAGCTTGATATTCCGTATCAAGCTGTGTTTGATTGAGCTTACATTCAATTGTAAAAAAAGGTTTTTTATCTTTTACTATTAAAAAATCAACTTCCTTTTTATCCTTGTTTCTCAAGTAATGAAGTGAATATTTACCTTCTCCGGTGTCTTGCCAAAAATGGCAGGCTTTGAGCAAATGTCCAGCAACCATGTTTTCAAATCTGGCTCCATCGTTTGCGACTTCACTCCAATCATAGAGATAGATTTTTGCTTCTTTTTTGAGTGAGCGTGCGATTGAGGTTGAATAAGGTGTAACAGGGTAATAGTAATAAAGCTCCTGAAGATGGCCGAGCCATCTTGTGACACTATCATGCGAACAACTCAAGTCCTCTCTCAAAGATTGCACTGAAAGTGGAGGGCCAACTCTATCGATCAGAAGTTCTAATAAGACCTCGATTTGACTTATATCTCGCACATTAGAGAGGTCACGAATATCCTCCTTAATGATTTTATCCTTTCGGCCCTCCCTCCACAGATTTAATACCTTGCGATCATGGGCAAGGTAAGGTTCAGGAAATCCGCTAAACTCTAGCAGACGTGCCAAAACCTTTACATTGTCGACACTAATTTTCTTTGGCCCATCCTCAAACAGATTCTTAAACGTTTCATCAGGCGTCAGAGGCCCCTTGGCAAGTAGTTCGCGCAATGAAAATGGATGAAGTCTAAAATGGTAATATCGTCCCATAAGAGAATCTGAACCTTTCCGGTATATACTCAATCTGGCACTGCCAGTTACCAAAAAACACATACTGCCATGGTTGACGTCGTAGAGACCTTTCAGCTTTTGTTTCCAGGTTTTGGATTTATGAATTTCATCGAGGATGGCCAACTTTGTATCATTTGGATTGTTGGTAGTAAAATCTTCAATAATTGAATCAGGACTCTTTGCCCATTTCTTTTTAAATTGAGTTTGATCCCAGTTATAATAGTGTTGCTCATTAAAGCTTTTGCCTATGTTCAAAGCTTCCGTCGTTTTCCCCACCTGTCGAGGACCTGAAATAAGAGCCATTTTGCCTCTTTCGAGGGCCAGTTTTTTAATAAACGAATGAATGTATCGTGTCACAGGTGCTTTTTTGTGCATGATCCGTCCTCCCGACTATTTTCGCATATATCAGAATAAAGTCAAGACCAAATTCCGATTTGCCTGAATTTAGTCGTGATGAATATACTGGGATTTTTCAACAGCAACGAACTAACACCGCCTAACATACGTCATTCGAGGTTCGAGGTGAAAGCGAGGACGATCTAAGTGCGGTCGGTATCCTAGGGCCTAAAGCATTGACTGAGCAATTTATCAAATATGAACTCTGCACCTCTATCTCCGCAATCATCAAGAAAAGAATGCTGAGCTATCCCGAGGTTGAAAAACTAACCTGGATTAACACGAGTGACATAAGCCGAATTACTAACCATCATCTAGATCGCTTCACTATTGATAGGCTTATTAAAATTTACAATAAGCTCGATTCATCTAAGAGCTTTGCGAAATTCATGAAAACTCTCAGTTCAAAATTAGAAAAGCTAAGTGCGTAATCCCAAAAATACGCACATGGGGAGATGTTGTCATTGAAGAGCTTAACGCTTTTTCGCGACCCCAATCACGAAGTCGCCGAAAAATCGTTCTACGTACTTTGTCCCAACGAGTAGGTCTCGTCGTTCGAGTTCAGCAACAAATTCGGCCCCAGTGAAACGGTCATGCTCGGGATGTTCTAGGAATGTACGATAAAAACTACGCTCAAGTGCATGACGGGTGACTTCCTCAAAGAAAAATCGACCTCCTGGTTTCAGGACGCGCGTGATTTCCAATACGGCCGCGCGCCAGTCGGGGACATGGTGAATGATTCCGAAGTCAAAGACAGCATCAAATGCTCCGTCCTTTGCCTGAATATTTGTCACGTCGCCTACACTCAAGCTGACTTTCTCCGCAGGGTATTTCGAAAGTCGTCGCTCGGCCTTCTTCACCATCTCAGGATCGAGGTCAAAGGCGGTTACTGTGGCGGCGCCAAAACGATCGAGGATTAGCTGTGTCCCCACTCCCCGCCCGCAACCGACTTCAAGTGCGTGCAGGCCCTCGGTTGAACCGCCTATGCGTTTCAGTAAAGGTGCCTCATACCAGCGTTGAATGCTGGCCCGGATCGGATTGTTCATAAGGTATTTTTCGAATGTATTGAGCATCATACGAGATTGCCTCCGTAGCTAAGTCGTTACATAAAATCAAGAAGGCAGACGACAATCAATTTTCCTCATGTTCGGCCCTTCTTTTCTTCCTTGTTTAAAACTACCTCTCGATAAAGCTTTCGGATTTGGTCGCGGAGGATGGCCAGTACCTTGTGACCAGTTTTGGTCAAGGAGTATTCCTTGCGCGCGCGCGGCCCGCCGTCTGGATCGGTCTTGCATGCTAACCAGCCCCGCTCCTCCATGCGAGCAAGCAGCGGATATAGGGTACCCGGACTGACGTCATAACCATGGCCTCTCAATTCGCGAATCACCCACTGGCCGATAATCGGTGTCTTTGCGGCATGGTGGAGAATGTGAACTTTCCAGAATGAAAGTAAAATTTCCCGTTCAAGATTTTCCATATGTATTACGAAAACCGTAGTCGATATACGTAATTATGTCAAGAAGGCAAAAGATTATTTGACGGCCTTGGGCCTGACGAGCACTTGGCCAGGATCAGCAGCATAGGGGCGTTTGCATTCGTGACTGACCCTTTAGAGACCGTCATCCACGACGAGGCGGTTGTGGAGAAAAGCGTTGTCGGCGTATTCGGAGAAAGGTTCGGCCATCAAGACGCTAGTAATGCGGAATAACTGCTACGATCGTGATCTGTTTGCCCTTGGGGCCATAGAGCCAAAGAAGTCGCAGTGCTTGAGGTGTGTTATTTTGGACATAAGAACTGAAAACTTTGCCTTCAAAAATTTTATCAAATTGCGCGATAGGATGAGACTGTAACCCAGGGTGATTAGGATTTGATGACAAGAATCGAAAGGCCTTTTTAAGTTGCTTCTTTAGCCCTTCTTTCGCAGGGTCGGCCATTATTACTTGCGCTTGTTCTAGGGCACTCGTGGAAAAGAGAAGTTCAAAAGGACCAGATGGAGTCATTTCATCCACTCATTCGGCATCTTATGAAGCTTGCCTTTTTTATATTCTTGAGCAGATTTTTTTAGACTTTCAATAAGCTTTGCATCGTCTAGCGAAACTTGTCTTTGCGGAATGAGTATTAACGTTCCATCCTCTTCTGACTCGATGGCAAATGTATCCACCCCTTCCCGTAATTCTTTTGGAAGCGTAATCCTGCCTCTAGAATCAATTTCTAAGTTCTTCATTTTTTTTGCTGTACTCATAATAAGGCATTATACCCATTTTCCCATTATGTGTCAAATGGGTATATTCGGCAGCACTTTACAATGGTATTACAATGGTGAACTCAACAGCCAACTTGCTGAATACATGGAAAAATTTTTCTCAACTTACGCAAAAACTGAAGTTAAACGGCATGCAGCCGATGTGTATCCCGAAGGACACTGCCGCAGCGAAAGTGCAATGTGTCTAATAACCGATCGGGATCGGAGAAAATGCGGGGAAGTTTCGTACCGGTTCGAGCGAGTTCGCCAACCCGCCTTTTTACCCGCCCTATTTTTGAAGGTCACAATTTGTAAATTTAACGGCCGATTACTTCAGAATCTTCCAGTGTCGACCTTTCACTGGCCCAACGCACTCAAGGTCTCCTTCACCTTTAAAACACTAATGTTTTTTTCTATGGCTGACTATGGAACTATTCAATCAGCTTCTAGAAGTCTCGCCCCTTCGTCATGAGATGATTAAGCAGTATCAAGCAATAGTAGAGAAGATGGATTTGGACAAACTGAGCGTTGTGATATCGATGTTGCAGACTATGACCTGAATTCTAAGAAAAGAAAGAAGTATTATAAAAACGTCGCTCTAATAAAGAAATGATCGTGTGCTCGATCATCAACGGATACAAGTAAGAGATGATACCGTCTTTCGTAACCGCATTTTTGGTGAAGCTTAACAAAAATATCTTGACCCTATACTAATATATAGGGTTTATAATGGTATAATGAAATCAGGAACACAAATTCAATATACTGCGGGGAGCTTGGCAAAGGCCGCTGGCGTAAATATTCAAACCGTTCGTTTTTATGACCGAGAAGGAATTCTAGGCCCCCATGGTCGTACTGAGGCCGGTTATCGTATTTACAACCAGGAAGGTCTCAAACAACTCAAGTTTATCCAGGAGGCCAAGGGCCTAGGATTTACTCTGGCCGAAATCAAGGAACTGCTTGGGCTACGGGTACGCTCAGTTCAATGCTGTGATCGTATTCGTAAAAAAACTGAACAAAAACTCGTAGACATTCAGGTGAAAATTCGTCAGTTGCAGAGACTCGAACGGACACTCAAAAAACTGGTTCAAAACTGCAACGATCGAATCGTTTCCGAGCAGTGTCCAATTTTAGCAAGAATGGAGGGATAGTATGAGTGCCATCAAGTTTATATATTTTGAGGGCTGCCCCAATGCACAGAAGACTAAGGACCTTTTGCAAGAACTGACGACTGATTTTGATATTATCCGCCAGGATGATCTTACTACCGATAATCCCTATCGCAATTATTCATCGCCGACGATTCTAAGAAATGGTGAGATTATCTTGGGTAGTGCCGCAAGCGGTGGTGGATGTTCTCTGCAACTGCCAAACAAGAATGAACTGCGAAGACGACTGAATATCAATGTGCCAAACAAAAAAATCGGCATCCTTTCAACTCTGGGTTCCTTGGGGTCGGCCGTCACCGTCGGGTTTTGCCCGTTTTGTATTCCTGCCATCGGGGCCTTTTTGTCGGCAATAGGGCTTGGTTTTTTAGTTCAGGAGTCAGTTCTAAAGCCCCTCCTATTCATATTCTTATTTGTCACCCTGGCAGGACTTTTTTGGTCATACCGAAAACAGCATGGCCGACTTGCCCCATTTTTTCTTGGGATCGTTACGGGATCGGCACTGTATGTTGGAAGATACGTTTACCTGGGGGCGGCCATAAACCAAATTCTGATGTACGGTGGAATTGTCGGGATCATTGTTGTTAGCTTCTGGAATTTGAAATTAAAGAAAAAAGCATCGTGTTCCGCCTGTGTGAATTGAAAGGCGAGTTTCCCTAGCGCCACTTTCGTGGAGTCTACTGGCGACGATGTGTCCTTTTAAATTTTCATCAAGAAAAAAGGTAGGCGATCCACGATAAAAAACTAGTCATCCATTTGGGGGTGAACAAAGAACCTTTCTTTATGAACACCTGAAAAACGGCACTGCGGACTGAAGACCACTCCTTTGCTTCCTCTATCCCGCCAAACTGCAAGCACGAGGCAGGGACGAGGGCCCGATTTACGAATTTGACTTGGTTGCATCAGTTGTAAGCAGGTCCTCAAAAAAGTAAGCTGAAAGTTCACTTCTAGATTTTACACCTGCCTTCTTATAGATCGTATTGGCATGATTTCTGATAGTTCGATCGGAGCAATCCCTAATATCGGATATTTCTTTGAGACTCAGGCCTTTGATAATAAGCAGAGCAATATCACGTTCGGAGGATGTAAGCTCCCAATCGGTAAATGTACTTTCAAGGTGCTGTTGAAAGTCTTTGGCGAAATAGGCCGATCTTTTTTTCCAACGGACAAAATCGGCTTCCAGCTGACCCATTGCATCCCTGAAGCGATGGCGGTTGTCGACGAATAAGCTCCAGCCAAGCACAGAGCCAACAGATACGGCAACCACCATCCCAATTTCGGTCAATACATTTCTGAACGATACAAAGGAAAATCCCTCGTGCTGAAGTTTTATTTGAACATCTCCGACGATAAGCAGAGCAAATGCACCAATTGCTATAGCTAAGCTGATAAGTTTTACTAGATTAGATTTAGTCATTGTATTACGCGATAAGTTGGCAGCATTTTCCTAAATGTCATGGCATGTTTTTGCTCATGATGACTAATGACTCATATCCATTCTCAAGCATGACTGTCAATATGCTTCGATCATTATCATTGCCGAGCAGCGCAAAAGGATTACAGGATATGCAATGAAAGAGAGCTTCCTTCTGCCACTCATTGTCATTTTTTTACTCGGACCTATCCACCTGGGTCTGCCCAGTTTTGCGGCCGAACCAGTTGAAAAAAACGAGGACTTAAGCAAGCTTAAATTTGACGCAAAAGACGATTTTCTTCAATCCATGAAGTGGGCCTACCAAGGGAGTTATCTCCAATTTTCGTCAACCCAAAATTTAGTCTTCACCGCCGTCGCCATCGGTGCGATTGGATATTTTATTTACAATGATAAGATGATTTCAGAGAAAGCTGTTAGAGAGAATAAAAATGAAGGATTCATCCGTCTTGTAAGTAAGAGCAGTATTTTCTTCAACACTCCTGTTTTGCCTATGGCCTTTTATTATTGGGGAAGAAATCACCAAGATGCAAAAATGGTGAGGTTTTCTCAGGAGTATTTAGCAGCTTTATTTTTGACTTTGGCAGAGACCGCCGCTATCTCCATCATTCCTGTACATCAACGTCCCGACAATAAAGATTTATCTTTTATCGAAACAGCTTTTCGAGGACAGTCCTCCTTTCCCTCTGGTCATGTGGTTGGCTATACCGTTCTGGGCTTTAAGAGTTTGCAGTTCTACGGGCCAGAGTACGCGCTCCTGCCATTAGGATTGGCCGTGGCCACGGCCTTTGAAAGAGTGCATTCCGAGAAACATTATGCTTCTGATGTTATTGCCTCTAGCTTCATTGCCCTATTGGCTTCTGAAGGCGTGAGATATGCTTCCAACTACGATAAAAACCACCCTATTTATGAATGGATTTTTAAACACGAATTCACACTTCAATATATTAGAAGTCATCAAGTGCCAGGGCTACAGGCATCGGTGACTTTCTAAAAGGCATTTAATGATTATCCTTCTCTGGTTGCTCTCATTCAGCGTTCATGCAGCTGATTCTGTTCCACCTAATGATTTTTGGATTCATTACAAGGCCCAGGTTTCCATCGGCGAGGTTCAGGCCACCTTGAATCGCCACCGTCTAGTGGCGCGAGAAATACAATCAAATCCTTTTCGTGCCCATGTATCGAAATCTCTGACACCTGAACTGGAAGAAAAACTAAAAAAAGATATCTCTGTGGCGCAAATCTCCTATGACAATACCCCTCTCTATCCCGACCATTTTTATTCACCCTTTGGATTTACTCCAAAACAAAGAGATAACTGGACTACTGGGTGGATCATTGCAGTTCCCAGTATTTTACTTATTTTTGGATCATCCGCTTGGGATTGGGGAAATACAGGTGCCCATATGGGGTTTGGAAATGAGGGATGGTACGACCAACATTCATACAGCGGCGGAGCGGATAAATTTGGGCATATGACCAGTCATTATATCGAGACTCGAATGACTACCTGGCTCGCCTTACAGGCCGGACATGACATCAAAACAGCTCGAAAAATCGGACTTTATACCGGAGCTTTTGTGGGATTGGCCTTAGAGGTGGGAGATGGTTTTAGTAAATATCGTTTCTCAACCGAAGATCTTTTTATGGATTCCATTGGTATTTTTTCCGCTTGGTTGCTGGATACTTATCCGGCACTCGATGAATTTGTAGGTATTAGGTGGCAGTGGTGGCCAAGTCATGAGTATCGCGATTCAAGAAATACCGCCAAAGTCGATGTGACGAGTGACTATAGTGGCCAAAAAGTATTCTTAAGTTTCAAAGCAGCAGGGGTGCCGGTTTTAAGAGAGAATATCTTTACGCGGTATCTAACTTTAGATTTTGGTTTTTTTACCCGTGGCTACGAACCCGACTTCACTCCAGATGATAAAACTGACAACATTCAGAGGCGTTATTTCTCTGCTGGCATCGGTATCAATTTAGGAACCCTAATTTTTGATTCCAATCCTGATTCAACTGCCGTTCGCACTGCCGGATCGATTACTAAATATTGGATACCACCTAATGTCACCCATGCGGTCATCCGTGAAGAGTTATGGCCATAATCCTTCGTTAACCTAAGTAAAAAAACACTCAAAGATCAATGCAGCTCGAACACGAGAGCTAGTTTGAAGAATCCACCAAAGTAAAGGCATTTGCAACTCGTCCGACGGGAATTGATGAAGACAAACAGGTGCCCCGATTGAGGGTCTTGGTGGAGCACCTGTCTGACTTTACCAAACAAAGAATCGTAGGATGCCCGCATGTCAGTAGGCTCCTTCGAGATAAAAATTCTGGTTCTACGATTCCTGGCAATCATTCAGTCACGCCGCCTTTTTCAAAAAATCTAATAACAGCGAGGTATCGCCAAGCGAATCACGTTATCTTTCCAAACCAACTCGATTCCGCAATGTCCAGAGGTGCCCATAGGCGTCACTGCGGGGAATTTCGACGATTTACATTTTACTTCCAAACCTAGCTTATTTATTACCAGGGATTTGATTTTTACAGGTCAGTTGCCAGCAGAGAAGTTGGGCCTGATCGCTATCCGCTCCCGTCCCTCAATTGTCCTGAAGCTGGCAAGATCATTAGAGGCGAGAGCATTGGAGAAGTGCAGACCCCAGAAAAGGTGGAAGAAATCGTGCCTACTTATCGTGGCCTTGGTTTAAATTTTTTTAAAATTCTGAAAAAAAATCAGGCCAGAACCAAAATCGCCAGGTATCCACAGAAGGCACCGATAACACCTCCAACAAGAACATCGAGAGGAAAATGAACTCCCAGATGGACTCTAGAGAATCCTACTAAGAATGCCCATAAGAAGACGGGAATGCTGAATATGGGGAAACAATTCGCCACCAAGATACAGATCACAAACGCCCCGGCAGTATGACCAGAAGGGAAGCTAAATTTATCGGGTGGAGTGATCCGTTTTGCCACTCCCGCCTTATTTAAAGGGAGCCCGAAGAGGTGGGCAAATAAGGCCTCGTCGAGTGAAATAAGGGTTTGTGCAACTTCGTTCATGCTCAGAGTATCGACGAGATGGGTTAAACCTTGATGAAGGCATCATTAAAATTGAGTTAGGAACGAGGGTACTTGAAACCCTGGCACCTTAAGACCATGAAATGTCCTCTGATTCATTCAGAAAGTTCCAGAGCGAACACATTTCTCACAATCTATTAACATTAAATGATTATTCTTTTCTTAGTATTGGAACGTACTTACCAGTACAAATTTGAGCACGAGGTAGCTATGTCTGATATTGATTCTGTTATACGCTTGCCAGATGTCTTGGCCAATGAAGTTTACGAGACAGCGATCAAGTTCAATCTTGCCACCAAGCGTGGTCAGGACGCCATTGCACTTGTCGAACACCTACGTCGATGCCTCGAAGAGTACGAGAAGCATTTTTCAATGAATCAACCTAAAAATCAAATGACTGAATTCTTGAAAGCATTTTGAAAATCAGCACAAGGTAAAACTACTGAGATGCAGGGTTTGATAGTGTCTGCTCTTTGACACGGAGGCGCAGGAGCGCCGAGCGATGTGTGTCCCGAAGGACACTGCCGCAGCAGGATGCGGAGGCAAAAGAATAATCAGGTAATCCCAGCGGAGCTACGTGACCCATTTATGTTCGGTGCACTCCAATACACGCCAGGGGTGCAGTGACGAGGCGTTTTTGGCCAAGCTCGAAAAAATGCGGCCAGTTTTTGGAGAAAAAAATATTTGCGCCACATAATCTGACGGTGAAGTCGAACATCGTCGGAAATTTCTGTGAAATTAACTTCCGCAGGGGAAGTGCGTTGTGTCTAATGACGGATTTGGGATTCGGGGAAAAGGCGGGGAAGTTTCGTGATGGTTCGCACGTACCATGGATCGGCCCCTACGGTCGGTCGCTTCACGCTCCCTTCCTGCGTGGCCTCCCCTCGGGCGCTCAGTCAGGCATCCTGCCTGCCTGCCCACGACGGACTTGCCTTTGGGCAACTCCGTCGAGGTCGCTTCCTCGCTTCGATCCATGTTTTGGCCGACCAAATAATAAAAAAAAACCACCCGGTAGGGTGGTCTTTTTTTATTATTGGTGGGCGTTACATGGATCGAACATGTGACATCCACCTTGTAAGGGTGGCGCTCTCCCAGCTGAGCTAAACGCCCAATAATGTTCGGGTTTTGACGAGCAGACTACTGAAGGGCCTTGGTTTTGTCAAGAATTGTGGTTGATCAGGGTGATAATTGTCTCAGGAGCGGTCGGTTTTATCGCTCTGGTTTTGGCCTTGGCGTGCAATATCGATGAAATTCAGACGCTGACCCCGCCCTAAATTAATGAGGCCCCCGTGCGGAGGCCTCGTTTTACGATTACGGTGTATTGACCTAATTAGTTCGCAACCTCAAGCGAAGTATCTTCGGGCCCGACCACTTTGAGGCCGACCACTTTCATGAATGAATCTGGCTGGCTTAAGTTTAAGGCGTGACGTAAGACTTCTTCCACCATCTCGCATGGGACGATCTTGAGACCCACCTTGATGTCGTTGGGAATTTCGCTTAAGTCCTTTTCGTTTTTGGATGGAATGATGACCGTTTTAATGCCTGCCTGCTTGGCCGCCAGCATTTTCTCTTTCAGGCCGCCGATCGGAAGCACTCGTCCTCTAATGGTTACCTCGCCGGTCATCGCCACATCTTGGAAAACCTTGATACCGGTGACGGCCGAAGCCAGAGCGGTCACCATAGTGACACCGGCCGATGGCCCATCTTTAGGAGTAGCCCCCTCGGGTACATGGATGTGGATGTCGTTTTTATCATACCAAGTTGGGTCAATGCCCAAACGTCCTGAGATCGATCGGACATAGGACAGGGCCGCTTTGGCGGATTCCTGCATGACCTCGCCCAGTTTGCCGGTGATCTGGATCTTGCCGTTGCCGGGGACCGTGACCACTTCGATGTTTAACAGTTCGCCGCCCACCGCGGTCCAGGCCAAGCCGTTGACCAGGCCGACTTGCGGGTCGCGCTCAACATCGGTGCGATCGAATTTCTGGGGGCCCAAATATTTTTTCAGATGTTTGGGGGCCACGATAAACTTTTCACCTTTGGCGATATTTTCGGTCACAATCTCGGTGGCAATTTTTCGTGCGATGGTGTTCAGCAAACGCTCCAACTCGCGCACTCCCGACTCTTTGGTATAATCACGAATGACATGCATCAGAGTCACGTCGGAAATGTTCAGCTCATAATCGTGAAGACCGTTGTTCTTCACCGCTTTCTTGACCAAATAGCCTTTTCCGATTTGCAATTTTTCATTGGGCGTATAGCCTGGAACCTTGATAATTTCCATCCGGTCGCGAAGTGGCGCGGGCACATTGCTCAAGTCGTTGGCGGTCATGATAAACATGACCTTGGAGAGGTCATACTCAAGCTCAATATAGTGATCGCTGAAACATTTGTTTTGTTCCGGGTCCAAAACCTCCAGCATGGCGCTGGCAGGATCACCTCTAAAGTCGCTGGACATCTTGTCTATTTCGTCGAAGAGAATGACGGGATTACTGGTGCCTGCTTTCTTTAGAGCGGCGATAATTTTTCCCGGCATGGCACCGACATAAGTCCGGCGGTGTCCACGAATCTCGGATTCATCTCTGACTCCACCCAAGGAGATGCGCACGAATTTACGACCCAAACTCTCTGCCAACGAATGAGCGACGGAAGTCTTACCAACACCTGGAGGGCCGGCAAGGCATAGAATGGTTCCCTTGCCTTCTTCCTTGACCAGAGTGCGCACCGCCAGATATTCCAACATGCGCTCTTTGACATCTTTTAGGCCATAGTGTTGCTCTTCCAAAATATCTTTGGCATGGTTCAGGGAGTTGTCATCGACGGTGTACTCAAACCATGGTAACGCCAGCATCCAATCCACATAGTTGCGCACCACTGTGGCCTCGGCCGACATGGGTGACATACTCTTTAACTTGCGAATTTCTTTGCGCGTTCGTTCACGCGCTTCTTCCGGCATTTTCTTGGCCTCAAGTCGATCTTCCAACTCTTGCAGCTCGGTTTTCCCATCATCTTTCTGTCCCAGCTCACGCTGGATGGCATTCATTTGTTCGTTTAAATAGTATTCTTTCTGTGAGCGCTCCATCTGAGTCTTCACGCGAGTGCGGATACGCCGTTCCACATTGATGATTTCGATCTCCCCTTGCATTTTCTCCAAAAGAAGTTGCAGGCGTTTGTCGATTTCGATGGCCTCAAGAATTTCCTGTTTCTCATGAATCTTCATGGAGAGATGGGCCACGATAATATCGGCCAAGCGCGAAGGATCGGTAATCGACGAGATACTCATCAAGAGTTCCGGTGGAATACGCTTATTGAGCTTCACGTATTGTTCAAAGATATTTTTAATCGAACGGATAACCGCCTCAAGCTGAACGGGATCACCTTCTTTACTCTGACATTTATCCACTTCCACCCAATATCCTGCGGGTGCAGCAGTAAAGTTTTTGATCCGTGCGCGATACTTGCCTTCAATCAAAACTTTCACCGTATTGTCAGGAAGCCGCAGCATCTGGATGATGTTGACCACCGTACCGATATCATAGATATCGTCACGATCAGGATTTAAAACACTGGCATCCTTTTGGGTAACGAGAAAGAGTTCATTATCGTTTTTTGCTGCTTCTTCAAGTGCCGCGATTGATTTTTCGCGCCCCACGAACAGGGGTACCACCATGTGAGGGAAGATAATCACATCCCGCAAAGGTAGTAAGGGAAACTTCTTGGCCTTATCCGACTTGCCCTCCGACATAGTACCTCCTGCACTAAGAACGGTTGGCCCCAACTCACATCGACCCATCCGTGGGCCACTTCAATGTTGAGGTTAATTTGATTTTCACCTAATTTAAAATTTGGGTCAAAAAAAATGTCTGGGAAAAAAACATCCTAAACGATGAAAAGGACGAACAAATCACAAGGTCTTGAATGGCCAAAATGATCCTTAACTGGCTGTTTTTTAAAGTATATCTAGGTTTATCACAAGAACGCTTAAACGCCTGTTTTTATAAATAAACAGCGCTTAGAAAGTTAGTTTTTTTTAGATTTATGACGCGCTTTCAATGGCCTTTTTTGCCCGTGAGTCTAGGGCCTGACTTTGCACCAATTTTCGCTCTCCTTCGACAATCACCGGAGAGGCCTTTCCGAGAATGGTATCAAGAGTTACCAACACGCGCGCCACACGCTCATTACTGGGAATATCATACATAATATCCAGCATTGATTGCTCTAAAATGGCGCGGAGTCCACGAGCGCCAGTCTTTCTGCTCACGGCAATTTTGGCCACTTCATCTAGGGCGGCCGCTTCAAATTCGAGTTCGATTCCATCCATTTCAAAAAGTTTGCAATACTGTTTGGTGATGGCATTTTTCGGTTCAACCAAAATGCGCTTGAGCGCTGACAAGTCCAACTCATCCAGCATAGCGGTGACAGGCAAACGTCCGATGAATTCGGGAATCAGACCAAATTTGATCAAGTCTTCGGCCTCAATGGCCCCCATTTTTTCAAATTGATTTTTTTCCTTGGCAGAACTCTCGGCAGTCAGGCCCATGGGCCGCTTAGTGAGTCGTTTCTCAATGACCTTCTCCAAACCGACAAAGGCCCCGGCACAGATGAACAAAATATTGCCGGTCCTGACTTGAATAAATTCTTGTTGCGGATGTTTGCGCCCGCCTTTGGGTGGGACATTGGCGGTGGTTCCTTCGATCAATTTGAGCAACGCCTGTTGCACACCTTCACCCGAAACATCACGAGTGATGGAGGGATTTTCGCCTTTGCGCGCGATCTTATCAATCTCGTCAATATAAACGATTCCGCGCTCCGCCCTCTCGACATCGAAATCACAATTTTGCAGCAGTGTAAGAATAACGTTTTCCACGTCCTCACCTACATAACCGGCCTCGGTCAAGGTGGTGGCATCGGCCACGGCAAAAGGCACATTCAAAAATTTGGCGAGGGATTGGGCGATCAACGTCTTGCCTGAGCCGGTCGGTCCGGCCAACAAGATATTTGACTTTTGCAATTCCACCTCATCCTCTTTTCTGGGCTTGTGGGCAATCCGCTTGTAGTGATTGTGAACAGCGACAGAAATGATTTTCTTGGCGCGCTCCTGGCCGATCACATAGCTATCCAAATGATTTTTAATTTCACTTGGTCGGGGCACTCGATCTAATGCTGCTTTGGTACTGGTCTTAACCGAATCTTCATAGATGATGTCATTGCATAATTCAATACATTCATCACAGATATAACAACCGGGACCAGCGATCAATTTCTTTACTTCCTTCTGACTTTTACCGCAGAAGTTGCAATTAAGAGTCGAAAAACTGCTTTTATCTCGAGTCATGGCATTCCCCTAATCTTTGTAAACTCTTTGTGTAAACTCTTTTGCTAATCTCTATTTAATATTTTTCTTTTTACCTTCGATGACGTGATCTATCAGACCTAACTCAATGGCCTCCATCGGCGTGAGATAATTATCACGATCGGTAGCTGCTTCAATCTTATCTTTTGTAATACCTTTGCCAGAGTGCTTAATGTAAATCTGATTGAGCTGATCTTTCAAGTTTTGAATTTCTCTCGCCTGAATTTGAATATCGGAGCATTGACCTCGCGCTCCACCTAAAGGTTGATGAATCATGATGCGACTGTGCGGGAGAGCATGTCGTTGTCCGATATGGCCGGCGGTCAAAAGTAAACTTCCCATGGAGGCCGCCAAACCAACACAGTACGTATGCACTGGGCAGGAAATGTGTTGCATGATATCGTAAATTCCCAGACCGGCATACACAGAGCCACCGGGACTATTGATGTAAAAATGAATCGGGGCCTCCGCATCAGATTGTTCCAAGAACAACATCTGAGCAACAATCAGGTTTGCCACGGTATCATTCACCTCAGTTCCGAGAAAAACGATGCGGTCTAACAAAAGTCTAGAATAAATATCGTATTGTCGCTCTCCTCTCGCCGTTTGCTCAATCACGATAGGATTTGGAATATACGCTTTTGGATCAAACATGCGTCCTCCACGCTAATAATCTGGATCGTTTTTTTTTCTTCCCCTACAGTCAAAGCAATATAGGTGAAAAACTGACCTATTTAGTCTTAATAACACTATTAATTTTAAGGAGCACTCATGACGACTGAACAGAGAACAACCCCCATTCGCTTAGTTGGTAATAAGGCACCGGAATGGAAAGCGGATGCCTTAATCGGCACTGAATTCAAAATCCTTTCGTCACTGGACTTCAGAGGAAAATGGAAAGTGCTGTTCTTCTATCCTCTGGATTTTACCTTCGTTTGTCCGACAGAAATTGTGGCCTTCAATGAGGCCAGTGCCCGATTTAAAGAATTGAACTGCGAAGTCTTAGGCTGCTCGGTTGATTCTAAATTTTCTCACCTTGCCTGGAGCAAAATTCCCCGCGCCCAAGGTGGTATTGGAGAACTGAAAATTCCACTTTTGGCCGATGTTTCCAAGAAAATGGCGGCAGATTTTGGCGTGCTTCTGGATGATGGCATGGCGTTGCGTGGGCTTTTCATTATTGACGATAACGATATTATTCAGCATTGCACGATCAACAATTTAAGCGTCGGCCGCAATGTCGACGAAACTCTGCGCTTGGTCGAGGCCTTCCAGTACACTCAAAAATATGGAGAGGTTTGTCCGGTTGGTTGGGCCAAAGGCAAAGATACGATGAAACCCGACCCCAAAGGCTCACAAACTTGGTTTAGCAAACACGGAAAATAACCTTCAGTCATTAACCTAATGAGTTCGGATTAAGGTCTGTTCTTGAAAACTACCGTCACATCGGTAATTTCCTCCGAGGGGATGACAATCCCCTCGAGGGTTTCAAGCGAAATCAAATCCGACATGATATCTGGTCTATTGGCCGGGGAATCGCTACTGAGTTCTTTTAAATTATAGTTGTAGACATTGTTCACAGTAATGGCGCCATGACTTTTGGTGCGAAACTCAACAACAGTTTTTATTTCGAAACGACCAAACTCTCCTACCGGCATGCGCCTGCGGGAAAAGGTGAATTGGCGTCCTTCATGTGCCTGAACATTGGTTGAAGAAGCATTGGATTTGAGACGGCGCTGATAGCTGGATTGAAACTCACGTTCCCACTTGCGAATGCCCCCACCCCCCTCGCCCACATCACCCATCAAGGACAAGGCCTCCAAATAGATTAATTTTTGAACTGTGCCAATGGTGACCTTCAATTCAATATAAGTGGCGATGCGAGGTCTCCCTTCAGCGTTTCTGGTTTCAGCATAGGCCATCTGAGGCGCAACACTCGTTCCAAGCAAGAACAGGCACAGGAGAAGACTGAAAATAGGATGATTAGATTTCACTGTAGATCCCCCTTGGAATTCTGTTGTCCCAAACTATGAAGAGTATCCATGGCCATGGTTACAAAAATTCTTTCCTCACCTTTAGCGGTGGGGTCGGCCAGGATATTAAAAATTTCTTGTTTCATTTCATCAATTCTGCACAAGAGCTGCTCGCGCGCAGCGGAACTAATTCCTTCTACCGCATAGAAGGCGGTATTCATGCCTCTTTCATTCAAGGCCTCGGCATCCAAATGATCCGAGATGCACTCTAAAATAACCTTCTTGATAATCTCGCCATTTTTGCAAACCGTAACCGGCCCTTCTTTATAGACATTTTTATCCACTTCAATAATCACATCATGCTTAAGCATGAGATCAACAATTTTCAGGCCATATAATCCAAATGATCTTTCAATCTCGCTTCTGAGCACAAAACCGGTGCGGCTTAACAAAAAGACTTGGCGAAAAATGGGATCGGCCGCCATCACGCGACTCAAATCATCATCAGTATTCTTGCAATTAAAGGCCATGGTTTCTTTTTCGACAATGGAACGGATCAATTGATAATCGGCGGCTTCGGATTCTTCTATTTGAATCATTTTAAAAAAGTGCAGATAGAAGGCCCGCAGAGTGTTGGCATGAGGATCAGAGCTTTCGCACTGAATACGCTTCAGCGTTTTTTCAGAGAGACCGGTTTTTTCCGCCAAGAGACGCAGCCCGATCTCACGATTGCGATAGGTTCCAAGCAGACGCTCAAGGTCGCGGGCAAGCCTCCAGCGTAAAAATTCTTTTTCAGTTAATGGACGGTCCAAATCAGTCTGCATGGACAATACCTATAGCATGGCCATAGATAGTGAAAATAAGAAGTCCTTCGCTCTGTAAAATATTCACGTTTTTAAGCAAAAAACCATTTTGGCACCAGGGTAAGGCCTGCCAATGGCCAAAAAATGACTTTGTCCGACTTTCTGCGCCCACCCCTTGAGCTCTTTTCACAAGAAGGGTTATTGATTGATCGTTCATGAATCGGAGATCGGGTTATGGATATGGGACACACACTAGGAAAAGCAAAAGAGACCGCAACGAATGTTGTCGACTTGAATGCTTACCGCTTGCAAAAACAGAAACTAAATTCTGTTAAACAAGAATCGCTGTCGTCCAATGTTCCCAACGAAATTCATTCAATCATCTCTGAACTATCAGAAGTAGTGAAAGAGGGTGAAAGGAAATTTCAGGCCACTTTATAAATAAGGGTGGGCATAATCCAACGACTCTTTAGTTAAGCTTGAGCAAGCTTAACTTCTTGCGCATTGAGTTAATATTTTTTTCTCACTTATTTATTTCTATTTGTTTTTCATAGCTGACAGGATATTCCTCAATTGTGCCCAAACTGAAATTGGGCCCAAGCGTTTCGCTAACGAGGAAAAAAGAATGGATAATATTGTTGATTTTCAAACATGGACTAAAGAGGCAAAGGAAAAAAATCTTGCCTCAAAAGAGAATTCCATTTGGAAGCGCTTTTATAAGGCCCTTGATTTTCATGCGTTGATTAACGAAGCCAATGAACTCATTCGTGGGCTGCGAGAAAAAGAATTATCCCGTGATGATTGGTCCCGGGCCCGTGCTATGCTACAAGAAATAGAGTTACGCCTGGCAAATGATGGTCGGCCTGAGGCCAAAGAAATTCGCACTATGGCCAGCGATCTAGAAAATAGATTGCGCAAATTGGCCTTTCTCTAGCAAAATGCTCTAACCTTTCTGTATAAAAAAAACGGAGGTTAGGAGATGAAACAGATCATCTTGGCCATATTATTTGCGAATTTCATCGGCCTAGTGGTGGCAGCAGATGAGGCCGCCCAGCGAAATTGTCTGAGTACCCGCGAATATATCACCAGTCTAAACTATTTGAGAGAACAGAAATCCCTCGGGTTGGAAGAAAAGAGCGCCCGAAATTTGGCCGATATAGTTTCGAAAGGTTGTACAGGCGCGGCCCAGCGTTTTATCAAAACCTCCAATCTGCTCATCCAGGCGGAACTTCCCTCAAGCTTGGCCATTTCCACAGCACAAGAACTAAGCGGCCAAAGTGATCAAGTGGCAGATAATTTCGCCCAAATTTTTGCCAAAGTGTATTTGGAAAAATTTTTTGACCTTCCGGCCAGCGAGGCCCTGCGCTTGGCCCGCAATTTGGCGCTTCTGAGTGAAAGAAACCCTTCCAAAGTCTTAGAAGATTTCACCATCTTAAGTGATTTTTGTCTCTCTCGAAAAGGGCTCGATCTGCCCCTCACAAAATGTCTGGCGCTGATCGAAAAAGTCCTTCCCCAAGGAAGAGATCAAGAGGACTCGATTGCTCAGGCCTATATCAAATTGTTCGAATTTTTATCCGGCCAAGAAAAGGGGCCCAAATTGGCCACGCTCAAAGCGCTGGAAGAAAGTACCAAGACCATCTCCTATGGCCCCAATTCTTTGGAAAACTTCACTCAAGCCTATCTCTTTGCCATTAGTCCTACAGGACTTGGACTGTCTTATATGCAAGCTGTAGATTTTGCCCAAAAGATGGCAGCGCGAACTGTTAAATCGGTTAAAAAGACGCCGTAAGTCCGATTCCCGGAACGAGTCTTGTTCGTTCTCCCACCGTGACAGGCAGAAGCATGCTACTGGCGACAGGGCCAAAGATTTTTTTCTTATATTGTTGCTGCTCGTGGGCCACATCTTCCCAGTGACTGGTGAACAGCAAGGGAAATAGGGATGCACCGATGGCGAGCATGTCCACAACTTCAGAAGTCGTGTCGGCCTTGGCATTGCTTAAGAGTTGAATTGAAGCCAGGCCATTCGTGGCAAAAGATAACCATTTCATAGTGCGGGCGAGTCTTCCCAAACGATTAATTTCTTCTTCCGCCAAACGTTCACGTGTGAGCGCATCACGAGTCGAGCTGGCGGGCATGGGGGAAACTTTTTGGTAAGCTGATTTATAACCACGCACACCGTAAACCATAAACGCATTGACCGCAAGCCAGCCACCACCGATCAATATCCCGGCCTTACCGGAATTTCCTTCCGGGTCTTTAGAGGGGTCTTCCTCTTGCATGAGACCGGCCACCAAAGTGGTCATGGCGGAAACCGTAATGGCCCACTGAAAGTTCCAAGGTTTGCGGCCTTCCGATTCGCTCTCGATCTTCAGTCGCTCGGAAGCGCGTGGAGTGACCAACAATTCAGGGTAATCTGCTCGGTCTTGTGAGAAAACACCCATACTTGCGAAGAGCAGAAAAAAAATGATAACTACTTCATTGACCTTCATGATTTACTCCCTAAAATAATCTTCATTATAATCCTGTTCACGATAAATTCACCAAGGAAGTAGTCCATGTTTCACCGACTGGTTTTGTTTGTCATCATTTTTATTGCAGTTGGGCCATCTTATGCTTATGGGAATTTGGTCCATGTGGTGAAACTACGAGGAACCGCCACCCAGCTCGGTCCCGGTATGCATGAGGCCAAGGATGTCGCACTCCACGAATGGTACCCCAAAGATACTTCCATTTTGACCGGCGATAAATCGTTCGTCTTGCTTAAATATAAAAACGGTGGAAACCTCACCTTGGGCCCCAGTAGTAAAGTGGTGGTAGATGAGGCCAAAGAAAACAGTCAGGCCATCATTGCCCTTCTCACTGGCAAAATCAAGGCCAGTGTTGAAAGCTCCAAAGCTAACGCCACCGCTTCCAAACTGATTGTCAAAACCAAAACGGCCGCATTGGGCGTGCGAGGGACCTCTTTTCAAACCAGCTATAATCCTCGTTCGAATATCACTTCCCTGGTCACCTTTAAAGGCAAAGTGGCGTTGGCAAAGTTCGAAAACAATAAGCCGATCACAAAAGTGGACCAGGTCTTGAAGGAAAAAGCGGTGGAGGTGACCAAAGGGGAGTACGCCGGGGTTTCCGATAATCTGGCGGTCGCCACAACGCCCGTCAAAATTTCCCCCGAGCAATTCACCAAACTCAAACTGAATGAAACACTGGGCGCGACAGAAGAAAAACTGGATGAGAAAACCTATCAAACCGAGCTGAAAAAAGACATGGCCGATCTGGCCTCGGAAAGCACCAGCGAAAAGGGTGGAACCTTCAAGGCCAGCACCGGAAGTTACACGCCCCGTCCGGGTGGTTTGGTAGACATTGAATCTGGTATGTATGTTCCCCCACCAAAGGATGCCGAATTCGATTCAACACTTAAAGTCTATAAAGCAACGACAGCGATCGGAAGTGTCAATGATGATGGAAGCTATCGTCCACCGGAGGGACTCAAACTCGAACCGGGCAAGGGCTTTGTGGTTAATCCCGATGCCACAACCAAGTCGGAAGAAGTCACTAAACTTGCCACTGATCTGAACCAAAATCTGGCCGGTCAGTTAGTCCAACCTACTCCTCCCAAGAAAAAATCCACTTTGGAAGGAAAAGAGGACGATGCTTACGAGCGCTATTTCAAGAAGGAAGACCTGTAGATTTTAATGATCGCTGATCTTTGAGAACGATATGTTGATTAAGGTTTGCATTCTGATCGTGGCCATAATGAATGCAACGATGAGTGTGAGTAGAGCATCCGCCAAAGATGCTCCCAGCAGTAAAGACCCTACTTATGTCAATATCGTTGATCCCCCGACTCCCTGGGAACGCTTCAAAAAAAATCTCTTTTCACCTCTGACGACCCCGGCAAAATACGCCTTCTGGCCCGGGATGACTCTTTCGATTCTCTTGGCCAAGGCCGAAGACAGCTATTCCGACCCAGTCCAAACCGAGATGTGGGAAAAAAATCCGCTACGAGATTCCACTTATGTTGGAAATTTATGGGGTAGTATGATTCCCAATGTCGCCTATTATCTGGCGATGAAATCGATATACTGGTTTGGTAGCGATTATAATTCCCATGTGCGCGCCAATCACATGGCGGAAGGTACGCTCTATACCATTGGTGTTATCAATGCCCTCAAATTCACCATTAGAGAACCGCGCCCCAACCGTCTGGATAATCTCTCCTTTCCCTCCGGGCACGCCGGCATGAGTTTTGTTTTCGCCACCATTGTCGCCGAAGAGCATGGCCGAGCTTGGGGCATTCCGGCCTATCTGATGGCGGTCTTTGTCTCGGCCACCCGCTTAAATGATAATTGGCACTACACTCACGACGTCATCGCCGGGGCCACCTTGGGCATTGCTTACGGCTATGGCATTTATTACAACCGCAAACATGTCTTTAAAGAAAATGATTATGTGGTCGTGGCGCCGATCGTTTGCAACAACACACTCGGCATTGGCATCTCAAAGAGTTTTTAGCAAATCACAACTTTGAACAAGTCCCATCTTACAGCGGCGTGAAAATCAAAAGGTGTTTCATAAATTATTCTCCTACCCCAAGGAAGCACCAACCAAGGCACTGGCCTGCATGAATGAATACATAAAAACGGCATTGGGATCTTTGCGAACGGTGTTGAGTTCCTCCACCGCGCCTTTGACAATTTCGGGAGTGACTGCTCCCGCGGCCAGTAGTTGCTCTTGTCCAGAAAGTAGAAGTTCGGTCCAATACTCTATAATTTCCCGGCGTCTCTCAGGATGACGATTATCGTAGTGCCAAGTTTTGATGTGCGTTTCCACATTGATATACCCCACGGCGGCCAACAGATTCCCCAGTTTGGCCCCGATAAAAGGATCACCGGCATTTTCATATTGATAATCATTGAAGGCCATCCAATATTTCCAAACCATGGGTGAATAGGGGTCCAGAAAAAAAGAATGATTCATGACTTCGGTAACATAAATGCGCGAACCCGGAATCAACACGCGCCTGACTTCACTTAAAATGCGGGCAGGATCGGGAACATGCTCCAAAATCCAACATAAAAAGGCACCGTCAAAACTGTTTGATGGGAATTCCAGATTGCTTGCATCAAGTAATTTTAATTCAAAGCGCCCTTTGGCGAAGGGCAACGTGTTCAAGTGACTTACGGCGGCCTTCAATTGCCGTTCGTTCAAATCTATCCCGGTGAGATGGAGATCAGGAAAACGTCGCAAAATAATTTCCGATTGGGCACCGACGCCGCAACCAACTTCGAGAATTTTTTTAGCGCTTGAAAAATTTACATCGCGATAAATGACATGCTCGCCAAATTTTGCCTGCGCTCGCAAACGCGCCTGCTCCTTCGGCGAAAAACCATGCAGATAAGGAAAAAGCGAGCCATCAGTCATAAATCGTCTCCGAATATTGTTTTTTTGATTGTAATTCAAGCGGAGGCCTTTTAGAATGCCTGAGTCACAAGTAAACCATGGGAGTTTTTGTATGAAACGCATAATCATTATGGCAATGGGGCTAATGCTCCTATCAAGCTGCGGTTTTAGACAAGTAAACGAAGGATATCGTGGGATCAAGCTGGTATGGGGAAAAATGGAAGGAGAACCACTCTTGCCTGGTTTGTATTTCTATAATCCCATTTCGACCACCATCTATCCCATGGAAATTTTCGAACAAAAGATGGAAGGCCAGACCAGTTGCTATACCAAAGACACCCAGTCAGTGATTGTGAGCTTTGCCGTTACCTACTTTCCCGAACCCCTGTCCATTGGAAAAGTCTACACACAGTTCGGCATTGGTTGGGAGGCCAAAATTCTCTCCCCTGCCGTGGTAGGAACGATCAAGGATGCCATTGGTGGTTATATCGCCGATGACTTGGTTTCCAAACGTGAAGTTGTGACCAAGTACGCCCAAGATGAAATCATGAAGGCCCTCTCCGCGCGAAATGTCTCGATAACCCGTCTTGATATCACCAATCTAGATTTTGACGATACTTATGAAAAAGCGGTTGAGCAAAAAGTGGTCGCCATTCAAGAGGCGCAAGAGGCCAAAAACCGCACGATCAAAATCCAAGAAGAGGCCAAGCAAGTGGTCGAGCAGGCCCGGGCAGAAGCCGAGGCCATGAAAATTAAAACCCAGGCCATCTCCGCCAACAATAATCTAGTTTCTTACGAAGCTGTTCAAAAATGGAACGGTTCTCTGCCGCAAATTATTATGGGCGGTCAGAGTATTCCTTTCATTAATTTTGACAAGTTAATGAAGTAAAGTTTTTCCGCAAAATAACCGACAATACTGCTATCATGAAAATCAGTAGTGTCAGTATTTACCCGGGAAAAGTTAGCTATCTCACGCCCAAAACAGCGGCCGGTGAAGAAACGCGAGAAGTTCAGAAACTCTCCAATGAGATCGCCTTAATTAATAAGGAGACTATTTTCATTAAGGACAATAAGCTGGATTTTTCGTCTCTCTCGAACGTCAATCGCGTAAAGTTGTTGGATAGTTATTAGGGACCAATTTATAATGGGTCATGAGCAAAATCATGAGATGGGCCGTTGCCGGCCTTATGTTTGTTTCGTTTGTCTCCCATGCCAATAATGTCGAGGGTGTCTATACCGTCATTATCAAAAAACAGCAGGAGAAAAAAAGTACCCGCTGGACCTTAAGTGACTGGCACCTAATACCAGTGTAAGGCCAAGCCGCTGTTGAGCATGAAGTTGTTGTCTTCCAAGGATTGGGTGTAGTGAATTCCCGCACCAAGCAGAAGTGACTCATTTAACTGGCGCTGATAATCGTAACCGATCTGGAGAGAGGTGCGTGAACCACCTGGCATCCAGGGTTGTTGGGCCTCGGAAATGGGCGTGAGAACACCTGCATTAAAACTGTGGGTATTGGCACCATCCACATAAGTGACTCCACCTCCTACCGAACACGTATCTCCATATTCGCGAAAGGCACAAAGAAGAGCGGCGTTTAAACGCACATCAGGCGAGACGTCATAACCGGCCTCCGCCCCGACTTCAGTATAGTTGGTATAGACCCCAACATCAGAGCCCAAGAGTCCGCGAATATCAGAGAGGCCTAAAGTCAATTGGGTATGGCCATGTAAACGGAGATAGGCATCATCGCTGCGATAAACCGCTTCGGCACCCACATTCACGGAAAGATTTCCATCACCTGTCCATGATCCACTCTCATCGGCATTACCACCATTGATGGCAGCAACTTCCAGGTGAATATCGGAGTAAGGTGTAATGGTCCAATGTTCGGAAACACGTAAGGGGACTCCGACTCGTTGGTGAGCGCTCAAGTAAATGGTGTTCAAATCCCATTCTTCTGTACCAATGGTGCCATCGGCACCGACAAAACGCACTGTGGAATCTCGATGAGCATAGGCCAAACCGACGTGACCGCGATTATCGATTCCATTGTATACATTGTCTGATTCGTTGGGCGCGCTTCCCCAACGGGCACTGACGCCGGCACCATACACCACGTCTCCGTTGGACAGACGAGCGGCAAAAATTCTTCCGGCGACAGGCCCATAATGCCCACCCATGTGCATGACACTATAACTGCGAGTAGTGAACGGATCGAAGCGGCCGGAACCGGTGACATCACTGGGATTAGGACTGGTTTCTTCTTCCAAGAGCAGACCAATTTCGGTGGGAATAACACCGGCAAACTGCCCTTCTACCGTTCCGTCGGCCCTTTCGGTGGGGCGCCACACACGAATCATGGTTCCGACGTCAGGGGCCTCATCTTGTGAGAGAGCAGCGCTCCCTTGCAAATTTTCTTCAACTGAACGCCGACTATAAGAAATTTTGTGAACGCGATTACGATTATTGGGATCAGTGACCATCAATGTGACGTGATAATTCCCAGGCACCGGATAGCTGGCAGCATAGACGTTATCTTTATTTCCCATATGATGCAGAATTGTCGCCTGGCAGATGACGATATCACGACAAACACCCGCTGGTGTTCCTGTTGCCAGTGCGGATAGGATAGCATCACATTGAGCAATGGTGTCCGCATCAATGGCCTGGTCAGCACGCGCATCATCGTAATTATTATTCATGGCACCACCCAATTTGGAGATGAAGCGAATCTGATCATCAAAAGACATCCTCCGTCCCATGTCCTGATAGATGGCCCGGCGATCAGCGGGACTGGCATTGACAATGCGATCTTTCCAAAGAGCGTCTGTGATCTCGACCTCCTGAGAGTTATCTAATTCAGTGTTATCAATAAGCCATTTTCGGGCATCATCAATGGACATACTTCCCAAAGTACGACGATTGCTCTGAACCAAAGGCTCCACTTCATGAGCGAAAATGGCGGAAGTATAGGGCACTCTTTCACCGTTAAAGGCATCAAAACCATTAACGGAGTGCAAACGAAATTCAATATCGAGACCGTATGAGGGTGAACCGGAATTTCCCGCGCCAGAACCAGAACCCGATCCAGAACTCGATGTCGAAGGGGCCGTCCCTTCATTTGCCCCGCCGCCTAGAGGACAATTCACTTGAGGAGTTCCCGTATCGTCAGAGGGCGAGGGAATGGCGCGCATTTTCCCCCAAGTAAGCAGCATCTGCCCTTGTGCAGGTGTCATGTTGTAAACATCCCGACGCTCGACTGTCACGGCTTCTGTCGCCTTGGCCAATTCCACGACTTTCTCACTTCCATTACTCGGAGGATTGGCAAAAACTGGCAGTCCTAGCAACAGGCAAAGAACAGCACCCAAAATGGCCCGAAGGCCGATAAAATATCGCATGATGTACTCCCTACTACCCCGCAAGGAGTACATCCAAAATGGGTGCCAAAAAGAATTCTGTTATCTCGGAGACTTGGAGTCTCAGCAGTGTCTGAAACTCAGGCAATCCAGAAATTTCGTCTAATTATTCGACAACTGTCGAGAATGGACGAAAGGGATTTTCAGGATTTATGCGAGTTTCTCGTGCCCATAAGAGCTTAATAAACTCGGCATGGGTCCAGGCCAGAGGAGTGGCGCCTCCGGTTCCCTCACCTGTATGTTCAAATACCTGTTCGGGAAGAAGAAGACCCTTGTTGGAAAACTTCACAAAAGAATCCAACACCTGATTGACCTGGGACAAGGCCTGATTCCAATCTAAATTACCCACCAGGTAGCGTTCAACCGCGAACCGTCCTTGCTCTCCTGAGAGAAGAGGCCAAAGACGCCCCTTCCCATCTTCACCATAGGCATCATTGGAATAGCGATACCATCCATAACCGTTAGGCGTTTTCACTCGAATATACTGATTAACTTTCTCCAAAGATTTTAGAACATGCCAATCATCGGCGGACTTAAGACCCAACAGTGCCAATTTTAAAAATCCTTGATCCAGAAAATCCTGGGGAGTTACGCGCATACTGGAATTGGCCACATGGCAACTCTCTTTGCTATTCGGGTCCCAAACAGCGGAGTAACTTTGACATCCGGAAACGCGCAAATAGTATTGGCCGTCACCAAAAGGGCCGTTTTGGGTAAAGGCCCAGGTGTCAATATTGTCCCCTGGTTTGGTTAACCAGCCCTGCGCTGTTCTGTAATAACTGTCACCGGCCTCGGTCCCTTTATAAAGTTCACCGCCAATCAGAAGCGCCGATGTGGCACTGGAGAAAGTGGACGGCGAGAGACCGAAATTTTCTTCCCAGCGTTCTTGGGCCGACCACGGTCCATATTTTTGAATAAAGCTCAGACCTTTTTTAATCATGGTATCAAATTCTGCTCTGAGAAGTTTTTGCTCATTCTCATTTAAGCGGCGATAAACCTGCCAAAATAAATTGATGGGGTAACCGATCTGATCCAACTGCAGTCCGCCCCAATAAGATTCACCCGTCACCCAGGTGTTTTGGGGAAAACCACCTTCCTTGGGAATGACGCGAGGATTGTAATCCCATACTCCATCCCCTTTTTGATACTGAATCTTCTTTAAAAAGCGAAGAGCGTCGATAGGAGTCTTCAAATCTCCTGCCAGGATCAGACCCATGGCCGCATGGTAGAGGTCACGAGGCCAAATCAAATGGTAACCACCAATTTTAGCACCGGGTGTTTCATATTGTTTTTCACCCCAAGGAATGGAGAGAGAAGCAATCAGTGCTCCGGGATTCAGCTTATCCTCATGCGACTTGAGGATCACCAAACTTCTCCAATACAAATCAGCTTCTTCCTTACTGTTAAACTTGGGAGCGCGCTTATTTTGCAAATAGCTTTTCCAAGATTGCTCAAAGGCCTCTTTAGCCTTATTAAAATCGATATCGAGTTGTGAGCGAATTTCTTTGTGTTGAGAAAAATGATACATGACGTGGAGACGATACTCGCCTTTTACCTGGGGAAGATTGAATTCTCCAAAGGTGGCAACGTTACCATTTTCGGCCAGGTTAAAATCAAAATCCATTCGCTTGTCTTGGGCCAAATCCTGATGCCCATCGGAAGAACCGACGAATCCGACAGAGCGCTTTCTAAACCCTACACTTGATTCAATAAAAAGTTGGGTACTGCCCTCGCTTACTAAAAACCCATTTTGATAGATGGAGGCGGAATCATAATAACCGGTATTATCAATGGCAGGATTTGAGAGCAGATAAAAATCCAATCCGTCTCTTTCTACCACGATGGTCACTTCGTCCACCAAAGTTGGAGAATCCTTCAACGAGAAAAATTCGTGAATGATAGTCACACCAAAAGATTTATTTATATTCACCAAACGCACACGAGAAGGCGACAGAACATGCACATGATGTTCAAAATCTTTGCCCTCCTCTAAGACGAATGTTTTATGGTCTGTCACATAAAATTGAGAATCTTTGATTTGTCCCTTGTCGATAGTGGGAAAAAAAACTTCGGTTAAAACTCCATGGGCCTGAGTGAACCAAAGAGGAGACTTAACTTCCCCTTCCTCATAGATCGTAACCGCCTGGACCTTTTTGGCATCAGACCAGTTGGGACGGAGACCGGGACGACCGAAGGCCTCACGCGTCAGTTTAACTAAGTCACTGGAGGCCAAGCATCCGGTGGACATAACAATAAGGAGCGATACTAACAGATTGCGTAAAATCATAGCTTCCCCTTTTAATTGGATTTTTCGCAAGTGAGTATGCCGAAAAAATGTTGAACCTTCTACTAAATTATCACTGACTTTAGGCAGAAGTTGGCGCGCTTTGCTTCCATGGAGCAAACTTGTTTAATAAGAGAAGCCCAGGAATGGCAATCAAAGTGCAAAAAATAAAGAAAGGCCCATACCCCATCATCTCCACCATCATTCCGGTGGGGGCAGAGACCACAACGCGTGGCACTCCCATCAGGGAAGAAAGAAGAGCGTATTGAGTCGCGGTAAAACGTTTATCCGTGAGTGAGGCCATGAAGGCCACAAAGGCCGCCGTCCCCATCCCGGCGGTGATGTTTTCAAAACAGATGACACCAGAAAGAATGGCATTACTTTTTGGCAACCAGGCAATCAGAGTAAATCCCGCCGTACTGATGGCCTGAAGAAAACCAAAGAGCCATAACGAACGGTTTAACTTGATACGAAGGATGATGACACCACCGACGAAGCCACCAATCAAGGTGGCCGCCAGGCCCAAACCTTTAACCACCAGCCCTACTTCCGTTTTGCTGAAACCAGCACTCAAATAGAGAGGCATAGTCATGTTACTGGCCATGGAGTCCCCTACTTTGTAGAACAAAATAAAGACCAACATCCACCAGGCATCTCTTTGATTAAAGTATTCTTTAAAAGGGAGAACCACCGCCTCCTTAAAATTGCGAGGCGCGCCCGCCACAGTAGGAACTTTAGGTGCAATGAGAGTGATTAAGACCATGGCACCCATTAAACAGCCCATGATCAAATAAACCGAAGGCCATGGGATTTGGTCGGCCAGCATCAGGGCCAGGGCACCGGAAATGGCCATGGCAACGCGATAGCCGTTGACGTAAAAGGACGATCCCAATCCTAGCTCTTCATCTTTTAAAATCTCTCGCCGGTAGGCATCCACGACAATGTCCTGCGTGGCAGAGAAGAATGTGCAGACCAAGGCCATCACGGCGACCAAGAAAGTTGATTCCGCCGGATTGCAAAGACCTAGCCCCCAGATAGCAACGCCGGTAGCGATTTGAGTGAAGGCCATCCAACCTCGCCTGCGATCGAGAAAGGGAGGTGCAAAACGATCTAAAATAGGCGACCACAAAAATTTGAGAGTGTAAGGCAAACCGACAAAGGCAAAAAGTCCAATTGTTTTCAGATCGACGTTTGCATTAGTCATCCAGGCCTGCAAAGTCGAACCAGTGAGCATCAGGGGAAGCCCAGAAGATAGACCTAAAAAAAACTGCACTAAGAGACGCCAATTGAAAATTATGGCAAGCATTGCGGGAAGACTGAATTTGGAAGTGGTCGTTGAAGTATTCAATCATTGCTCCTGATCAAGGATAATATCTTTTATTTTTGCTTCAAGCTCATTATATTAAATAGTAATGAATGAGGTCTACATCATGTCTGAAAACTCACTCTATGTAAAAGATGAAGTCATTCCCGGAAAAATTTGGCGTCGAATCGTGGCATCACTGATTGATCACGCCATCCTTATCGTGCTCATGATTCCCACTTCCAATCTGCTTGGATCATTTTTTAATCTTCGCGACGTTCCTCTCCATCAAGGAGGAGAACTCCCGCGCGAGATTTATCTCCTGACAGTATCCATGATGATTAGTTTTACTATCCTGATCTATGTTTACTTTACTTTTTTTCACGTTTTGAAAGGGGCCACTCCAGGTAAAATGGCCATGGGTTTAAGACTCGTGGTTGTTCCGGATGGTGGAAACATTGGCCCGCTCAGGAGTTTCGTCCGCGAAGTGATTGGCAAAACTGTCTCCGGCTTTTTATTTATAGGTTTTGTCGTCATGCTCATTAGAAAGGATCATCGCTCACTCCACGATCTCATTGCCCGGACTATCGTCATTTCCAGCGCCTCAAGGTAACTAATTGAAATTAGCCATGACTCGGTGCCAAAAAGACACCGCCTCTTTCGATCTCAGGAGCTTTTTTACATAGTGGCCAGAATTTGGCTCGGTGCAGCATTATCATCCCTCTATTGTTTTTGGAAAGCACATTTAAAAAAAGACCAAAGGGAGGTTCTTATGCAAGGGAAAGGTGTGTGTGGCAAGTTTATTCTTGGTGGGATCGGGCTTATGCTCATGGCCTCGTGCTATGGCAATGATCAGGCCTTAAGTGACTGCGGATCGCTTCAAAACGAAAATTCTCGCCGGCTCTGCTTTCAATTGGATCGAATTGAATCAAAACTGGATCGGGCCTTGCAATTACTGGAAACCGGTCACGGTGGCGGTTATGGGGGCGGATATGGACATTATACACCTACCTATAACTGCAAAGTTAAAATGAACAACACCACCTTTGAAGGTTATGGTACCACTGTTGACGCTGCCCGTGCCGACGTCAAGGCCCTTTGTAGCGCCACAGGTTATAGCGAAAGTAACTGCATCAGTCATTTTGTGAGCTGTGATGTTGATGCTTACAATGAATCGGGACATTACAAGTGCGAGGTCGTTATTAATAACCATACATTCCAAGGTCTGGGCACCAGTAAATCAGAAGCACGTAAGATGGCCTTCAATCTATGTAAGCAAACCGGTTATACGAACACCAATTGCTATGGCCATTTTTTGCGATGTTATCCTGTTCCACTGAATTAATTTCTTGCTGTTCATCCTCTGCCGGGGCCTCCATGGCCCTGGCCTTTATGATAGAGTCTTGAGCTGATGACTAGTTACAAAAAATGGTTGAGTTATGCAGCCGTCTACCTTGCGGGATTGTTGACGGCCTTCATTTTCTTCAAGTTTCTCCCCAGTAGCACTCCGACGCCACCGTCCCAGCGGCCCGATTCTATCGCTCTCACCAAGGCGCCCAATCTGAAAACAAAATCCGTGGATATGAATGATCTGATTGCAAAAATGCAACGGAATTTTAGAAATGCGGACGATATTCAAAACGAAGATTTGATGGCGCAATTCCATGATATGCGAAAAAAAATGCTGCAACTTTTGGAAGAAGAGGGTGCCATTCCCAACGCAGGGTTTGGAAACATCGATGACAGGCCCGACACCAAGATTGAATCCAGAGAGGACGAAGATAATTATTATTTTGATGTTGAACTTAACAACATTGATCAAAATTCGCTCAAGCTGGATATCAAAGACGGATATATCTACGTCACGGGCGAGATGAAAAAGGAAACCCAAGAAGGATCAAAAGAAGAATCAAACATGGGAGTTTCTTCCAGCACGGTTAGGTCGAGTTTTTCTAAGACTGTCCCAATTCCTTCCGACGCCAATCCGAAAAAGGCCAAGATCGAGCAACATGCGAGCTTGCTGACAATCACGTTACCCAAGAGATAAAAAAGCATCTATGGCGCTCTACTCAAAATCGAAAATAGTTAGTCTATCGCCTTCCGTCGCGAAGCCTCGTGAACCGGGCGTTTTTAGGAAAGTTTGGTTGGCGAATTTTAATCCGCGAATACGCATCTGACTGTCATAAATCACACCTTGAAAAGCACCGAAGCGCCGCTCGGCCTTGGGAGTTACGCTGGCCTTGAGTGCTAAATACTCCCGCACATAAGTTGCTGTGAAATCGACGCCGCCAGTGCCGCCGTTTTGGTTTAAACTGGCACTCACCTTTTCCCTGATGGCCCTGGGAGTATAGGCCGAATTACTGCTATACCCAATAATCAAACTGGCATCGCCGCCCACTGATCGGGAGATACTGGACTCCATGCTTTGACCTAGAAAACCATAAAAAATATCGGCGGCCGAACTTGTGGCCTCGCCTGTACCTGAACCAGCAGTCTCAGGTAATTCGGCCCTCAACCGTCTACGGATATCCCATGACAGAGCATTGGGACGAAAAATATCATTGAGGCGGAAATCGGTGACGCTGGCATCGGACACTTCATAGTTAAAAACGTAACCAGTTTCCAAAAAATAATTGCGTCCAGGCAAGATATAATCGGTAATGTTAAATCTTCGCGTCGGACATGGCACCACTGAATACTCGTCGCCCCAGGACGAACCGATAAGCACACTGATAATAGCGCAAGAAAAAATAATGCTCTTCACCTGAGACTTATCGGCAAATTAAAAAGGTCGCCTAAACGACCTTTTTAATATCTAAAATCAAGGGCTTAGGCTAGCCTGTCAGAGGGAAATATCCATATCCAAACGACCGTTTCCGATCACCAGACCTGCATGAGTCGGGCCACTTCGGCCGGCACGCATCACCTCAACATCAATGGTTCCGGGGTTTAAAATAATATGGAAACTGCCATCAGGATTTACGCGATAATTCTGGAAGAGGGTTCGCTTGCCTTCCTGAACGATAAAGACTTTAAGAGTCACTTCTCCTTGGGCCAGCTCTTGCTCGCTGGCGCCACGCACTTGCCCTTTGAGTCCGGAACCACTTAAACGCTCAAGAAGATAACGCCAGCCCGCGCGGTTTTTGGCCACCGTTTTATCACGCCACTTGGCATAGTTTGGCTGAAAACCTTCACTGCTCGCATTAACCTCGATAACATAGGGGAGCACCTGATATTGCCCATACAACCAATCTATATCACCGCCATCGACACTATAGAGTAATTCCCAGGCAGTTCCGGGAGAATAACCAAGCAAGCGTCCAATCTCAGTTCCAATGGGTTCAACCACCGCCCGAGTCTCGGTCCTCACGCCATCGCAGCCATAAGGATAAATCACCAATTCGGAATAGCTATGGTATGAAATACTAAAAACCGGACGAGTCCGGGAAACTAATTCCATGACCGCCTTGGTTTCCAACTCGGAGCCGGCAGCAGGCCCTCGATAGGTATCTGACCAGGTTGAACCAGAAGATCCGTTGCAAGAGCCCCACTTGTAAGGATAGTTCCTGTTAATGTCGACTCCCTGGCCATAGGCCACATTCTTTCTCCACATAGAGTTACTGGTCCATACACGGTTGTTACCATCAACATTCAGCATGGGAACAACCCATACTTCATTGCTTTCCACCCAGTTGGTAATGGTGTCATCGCTCCCGTATCCTTGGGTCAGCTTCTCAATTAAGTCGATCATAATTTCAGGCGTCATGACTTCGCGAGCGTGGTGCATCCCATTAAAGAAAATTTTCGATTCTTCAGGTTCATTGATGCTGGCGTTGTCGGAAATCTTCAGCGCCCATATGTCGCGTCCTTCAACTGATTTTCCAATTGATTCCAGCTTGGTAATCTCAGGGAAGCGTTGGTTTACTTGCTGTAAGAAAGCGGCAATTTCCTGCGCCGTTTTATATTGAGCATCGGGAGCAAGCATCAGATTTTTTTCTTCCACCACAGTCAATTGATACCCGCTTCTGCGCACCGTTTGAAGTTCTTCGCTGCTGAGATAGAGGTCAATTGTTTTGTTCTTCAAGTCCACGCCTAAAACTTCAAAGTCATGGTGATGAAAATCAAGCATACTCAGGTGATAATCGTAAAAGTGCACGCGCGCGACAATCTCCCGCTCAGGTTCCCAGGGAGCAAAAAAATCGCTTCCGGAATCGGCCCGACCGATATTGGAAAAAGCATAAGAGGCCAAAAACAAAAAAAGCACGAGCAGGAATGGACGCCATAACATAACAACTTCCTTGTTGTAGGTAAAAAATCCTAATAAAGATATTGTGGGTGAGGCCCAGATTTGCATCAATGCCAATTATCAAATGTGAGATTTTGTTATTTGAGAGAAACTATCAGGTTAAGGCGCATTGAAAGCAAAATTAATTTCTATAAAAAAGTTCCCGAGAGAAGATTCAAAAGGGAGCAGAATCGTAGTGACACCTTTTTGCGTTTGCAATTGGTGATTTAAACCAGCGATGGCCGTGGGAATAGACATCTCAATGCGATAACCAATTTCCACCAAAACCGATTTGGCCGCTCCCATCGTCATATTGCAAATTTCACTTCCGGCATCGGCAATTTCCTCACAATCTTGTTTGTATTCCGTTCCCAGCATGGCCGAAGCCATTTTCAAATAGGATTCTTCCGGCCAAGAAATCAAGAGAGAGCCACGAAAAGGCAGTGATTTGCCCGCCTCCTCATAGTATCCATTCATTCCCATAACCGCAGTGTGGTCGCTGTGAAGCAAGGCATTTTTTTTAAGTTCGGGTTTGAGTGGCTTGATCTCACAACGCAACATGGTGGAATATATCTTCTGCAATCCTTTTACGAACGGAATGGTAAACTCGACATACTTCTTATTAAATGTCGCCTGATCCATAATCAACCTATCGTTAGGAGGCCACGGTTTTTCTTAAATCTGAAGAAAATTTTGAACTCAAAATATCGAGACGCTGAACCATTTGAGAGTGAATATTCTTATCGTAAGTTAACAAGGCATTGGTTTTCACCAAGTCCAATAAATAATCCAAAACCGAGAGCATGGTACCGGCGACGATGCTATTTAATATCCGATTATCCACTTGGGCCGCCATATAGCTGATGGCCTTCATCTTATGGCAAAGGGCCGACATCGACTCCACTTTGAGAGTGGCGGCGGTACCATAGACGCGATCAACCAGAATGCCCACATCTGAAAGCACTTTAACGTCCACCGGCGAAGCCACATACTTCCCCAGCAAAATTTTTGCCTGGGCCAATGTTTGCTCGCTTTCATTCACAAAATCTTGGAAAATTTCCTTATCCACACCAAATTCCTATCTTGATTATGCTGGTGTCGGCGGTAAGCCAACTTTTTTCAAAACCAAATCCATCTTCTCCTTGAAGGTGGCAGGAGAGAATGGCTTGACTATATAATTTGTCACGCCGGCCTGGATGGCCGCCATGATTTGATCTTTCTCGCCCTCGGCGGTAACCATTAAAAAGGGAATATCGGCCAGAGGCTTTTTACTCCTAAGCGCTTTTAATAGTTCCAATCCTGACATCTCAGGCATATTCCAATCGCTGACAATAAACTGAACGGGACTATTATTTTTCACACCATCCAAAATTTTTTGAAGTGCATCCTTCCCATTTTCAGCCGTTTCTATGTTCTTGTAACCCATCGTCTCCAATTGTTTAACGACGATTTTCCGCATAACCGCCATATCGTCAATCACTAAAATTCGTAAGTTCGCTGACATTCTAACCTCCAAACTATACAGTCCTTGCTCAAGCCGATCTTGCCATATTTAAATTGTCTTGAATAACTTCAATATCACTCACCAAACTTTCCGAGTTCTCAGCGATTTTACGCAATGGTGTCCGCAGAGTTTTGGTGAATTTTTGCAAATCCAACAAATAAGGGCCTATCGCTTCCATGGCACCATGAACTTGCGCGGCCTCGACTTTTCCGGTTTGCCGAACTATTTCCAAAGCGGTAATCGATGCCTCGGTAGTATTGGCGGCGACAGAAAATCGGCCAAGGAGGTCATGTGTTTGCTCCAGCAATTGGTTACAATGATCGATCAACATTGCGCTCACGGTGCTTAACTGCTTTCTTCGGCGACTGGAGTTGATACCCTGAGATTTAGTTTCTTCGGCAAAAAAATCAATCATTTGATTTTGTAAGTACGCGGCAGAACTATAATATTCACTCATGCGCAAGGCCATGCGCACTTCCTGTAAGATATTTTGAAACTTTGTCACTTCTTCCTCGGTCTCACTGGAAAAGTGCTGAAAAGAGTCTGCCACCACGGCCAAGGTGTTGGCGGTTTTTCCCAAATGGCAGGCAGAAAGGGACATGTTAAGAGAAAGTGAACGAAGACCTTGAAAAGAAAGCTTCATTTCCTTAATGGCATTCGTCAAAATTTTACTTAAGGTCGCAAAGGCTTCAAGCTTCTCGAAAACCCGTGTGAAGCAGGCCTCACCGCGACTGATTGAGGTTTTTGTTAACGCATGAGAGCGCTCTTTCATTTCTAAGGCCAATGCTCGATTCATGAAGGAATCATATCCCGAGAATCCGGCATCATAAAGTAATTTCAAAAAAAGTTTTACCGCTGATTCCACACCATTCTTTTTTTCATCTTCCAATACCTGCGCATAGAGGCCGGGTACTGTTTTAAAAAGACTCGATGTCGGTTTAATCCTGACGGCAAGATAACCTCCGTCAAAAGGAAAGACCGTGGCAATTGTCCAAAGATACGATCCATCGGCAATCAGATCTTTTACATAGGCGGTAAACGGTTTCCCAGCTTGGATATTCTCCCACCACATTTTAAAAATCGCCTTGGGCATGTCAGGATGTCGCATAATATTTTGAGGACTGCCAACCAAGGTGCTGAGGGAATGGCCCGAAACTCTTTCAAACACCGAATTGACTGAGGTGATAATACCTTTGGAATCAGTAGTTGAGAAAAACATCTCATGAATTCCAAAGTTACTTTCACTATCCACAGCTGTTGTTTTTTTCATGCCGCCGTCCTTCGTTTAGACATCAGTAAAAGAATTTTATTGGAGATATCCAACAGACTCACAATGTGCTGAACAGCACCACACTTAATCGCCTCATTGGGCATTCCGAAGACCACACAACTTCTTTCATCTTGAGCAATAGTTTGAGCGCCATTATTGCGAAGTTCCAAAAGGCCCTTAGCACCATCCGATCCCATCCCTGTGAGAATTATTCCCACCGTATCGGCTGCAGCGTGCTTTGCCACAGAACTAAACAGCACATTCACCGAGGGTTTATGCAGGCATGATGGCGGTTGATCGGAAATTTTTATTTTCAGTTGATTGCCTACCGAAACCACCGACATCTGCAGACCTCCGGGCGCCACCAAGGCCAAACCCGGAACAATCAGATCACCATCCTTTGCCTCGCGAACTTGAAAAGGGCAAAGTCCATCAAGGCGCTGGGCAAAAGCGGCGGAAAATACCGGAGGAATGTGCTGCACGATTAAAATCGGTGGAATTTTCGCCGGAAGTTTTATCAGTATATCCTTCAACGCCTCGGTTCCCCCCGTGGATGAGCCGATAACGATCAGTTTGCTTTGATCTAGCTCGCTCTCTTCCACCGTGGAAACGGCGGTGTTTTCATTTTGACGTTCTAACATGTTTGCCTTGGCGGCCATTTTAATTTTTTCCCGAATGACGGGTGCTATTTCCTCTATTTCCTTGAATTCCGGTTTTTTAATGTAATCGATAGCACCGGCCTCCAAGGCATCAAGGACATGCGGTCCGTCATTTGGAGTCAAAGACGTGATCATGATGGTAGGAATTTTATAGATAGGAAAAATCTTTTTTAGCAAGGTCACGCCATCCATACCAGGCATTTGAACATCGAGAGTTATCACATCAGGCCGGGTGGTCCTGATCATCTCCTCAACGATTTGCGGATTCTCCGCTTGCCCTACTACTTCAATTTCCGAATCGACTTTTAAAATTTTGACCAGCAAATTGCGTATGGTTTTCGAATCATCGACAATCATGACGCGAATTTTGGATGGGGCCGATTTGGAAATCCGCAATTTCCCGGCAGCTGGCCAGAACCAAAGATCAGCGGTGCCGCGTTTGGTAATTTCTTTGACGATGGCGCCTTGACGAGCGCGCAGGGTATTGAGAATGATCAGGAGGTTCATATCACTTGCAATCACTTTCCATTGCAAATCCGATTCATGAGCATTCATGAGTTTGGCAAATTGGCGACTGATTTCCTGGATGTATTCCGTGCTGGAGATTTTTTCAGAACATAAGAGAACGCCGCAGGCACCACACTTTCCCTCGACCGAAGCCGACAGAAAAACACTTTGCTCTAAAATAATCTGGCAAGCTCGATCTATACTTGGATCCAAAATTTCGCCATAGCGTATTGTGAGTGGAAGTGGTGATGTCACCTGCCACCTCCTGTCCCTGTGGGCCTTTGATTACTTTTCGCATGGCCGAAAAACTCCTGGCATAAATAGGCAAAGCTGGTGACGGGAACAATCTCAACAAAATGGCCGGCCACATTCTCTTTGGCCGAAAATGGTTTACTCAGTCCTTTCTCTTCATCTTGAAGCAGGAGTTGTGACTTGGGCCAGGTTGTAAGGATATCGCAAATCTCAGAGGTCAGCCGCCCAAAGACGACGATGGATGTGGTGAAGACAATTTGCTGGGCGGTTTGGAGACGGCGAATTAAAAAAGGACATTGCGAATATGTCGCGAGATAAACTTTCTTGGGAAGCAACGCTCCTGTCCTTTCGTGTAATTTTTCAAAAGCTCCCACATCATCATTGTGCTCTGACATCACCACCAATGCGGGGGGAGCATTCTCGCCGAATTGAGCTAAAAATCCGGACAATTTGTACAGATTATTTTTGTGCATAAAAATGACCAGCATCGGATGGCCCGAATAGGTGAACGTTCGAGATTTTTTAAAGTCATGATCCACCTGTGAAATTTGGGCATGCTGACCTGTTTTCACCTGCAAGGCAGCTCGCAGCTTATTGCGGATTTCATCCGACTTCTCACAAAAATTGTTAAGTGAGGGTTTCTCAACAAAATCCACCGCCCCCAGTTCAATGGCCTTATGGGCCAGATCAATGCTGTCCCGATTAACAGAAGTCACCATGACCACAGGCGGATGCCCGGGATGCATATTCTCTGAAAGATACTCAAGTCCACTTTTCACGGGCATGTGGATGTCGAGGGTGACCAAATCCGGTTTGAGGGTCTGCACCTTTGCCACCGCCTCAAGGCCGTTACCGGCAGTTCCCACCACTTCAAAGCCGCTTTCTTGTGTCAGCATTTTTTTCAAAAGAAGAAGTATGCTCGGGGAATCATCGACACATAAAACTCGCGCCAAGGCAGTCGTGGCCACAGGGCGAGAGGATTTCCGGCACTCGTGAGTATAAATCGAAGGTCCCAACGCATGGGCAGGCACATTGTGGCCACGCAGAGATTCAGAAATACCGACAAAAAGTTGGCCATATGGTTGAAGCAGCTGCATCAATACAGTGGCAATTTTGGTCACTTGTTGGGAGGAAAAATATATAAATATATTGCGACAGAAAATAATGTCAAAGAGATGCGGCCATGACTCATGGGAAAGATGGAGCAGATTCCGAACTTCAAAAGTACAAGGTTCCTTAATGCTTTTTTTGGCCTTGACAAAATTGGAAATCTCACCCTGCCCCCTGGCCCAGTGATCGCTCAAATAGGCCATGGGAATTTCCTTAATTTCGTCCCGCAGATACACACCATTCTTCGCCAAGGCCACACTTTTCTCATCAACATCGGAACCCCAAATCTGGTATCGAATGTCCGGTGCCTTTTCTTTGAGAAAACGGTTCAAGCACATGGATAGTGAATAAACTTCTTGCCCTCGACTGCAGGCGGCACTCCATACCCGAATGGTTCGATCACCTCTTTGCCGTGCAATTTCCACCAAGGCAGGAAGCGCCACTGACTCCAAATGCTCAAAATGAAAATATTCCCTAAAAAAATAGGTGTGATGAGTCGTGATAAGTGAAATTAAGGCCTGCGTTTCCTCTGCTTGATTCTTTTTAAAGTATTCAGCATAGGCAGCATCGCCGATGCCAAGATCAGAAAAATGTTTGATTAGGCGCGAACGAACCATTGCTCCTTGACTCGCCCCAAGTTCCACACCGGTGAGTCGAAAAACTAAATCGGAAACGAAGGCCACTGTTTGATCAGAAACCTCGCTTTGGAATATCTTGTCCATCATGCCCCCATGCCCTGCAAGTTCTCAGATAGTCATCAGACGTCCTCGAAGCGGGGATCGTTTTCCGAGGGCGGGTTTTCAGCGCCAATGGCCTTTTTATATGTTTGAGCATCATTTTTCGCTTCTGCTTTGCGATTGGAGGCCAGCGGAAGAATATTTCCTAAGGGAACATGCTCTTGTGAATCATGCTGTTTGCTTGGTTCGTCGGAAGATGTCTTCAATGTCTTTGACGTCTTTTTTTCACCCTCTGAAATGGTTTGCAACATGACAACATGATGCCCTAGTTTAATCGCCTGATCATTCAAATGCTGGGCGATAATAGTGGCCTGATTGGCGGCCGAGCTATTGCCTTGGGTAACGATTTCCACCTGATTCATGGCCTTCGAGATTTCATCAACTCCCCTGGCCTGTTCACTGCTTGCGGTCGACATTTCACCAATCATTTGGGTCATGTCTTCGACATTTTTTAAAATGCTATCCAGAACATCATTACAATGGCGAGCAGTCATATTGCCTGATTCAACTTTTTCTTTTCCAACCTGCACCAAACTGTTGACCTTAGATTTAGTGTCTTTGATAATTTTATCCACCTTTTTAATACTGCCCTCAACCAATTGGGCAATATCTTTGGAAGCCCCTCCGCTCATCTGGGCCAGATTGCCAATTTCCTCGGCCACCACGGCAAAACCTTTTCCATGCTCTCCTGCCCGTGCCGCTTCAACCGAAGCATTGAAGGAAAGCAATTTGGTTTGAAAAACAATGTCATTAATGATCTTAGTTTTATTGGCAATTTCAAAAATCACTTTTGTAATTTCGGCCAACTCATTATTGCTGGCCTCAACTTGATTCTGAATGGCTTCATTCCCCTGATGAATGTCACCCATGGCATTCATCATCTCAGTCACGGCTTCCTTTCCCTTATGAGACGTTTTGGTACTTTCGACCGCCAGGGTCTGGGCCTTGTTGGCGTTATCAGCATTTTTCGTGACCATAGCGCGCACCTCTTCCAACGAGGCCACGGTTTCTTGTAAGGCCGCCGCCTGTTGAGTCACGCCGGCCGACAAGGCATTTGAAGCATCCGCCAATTCACGCGATGAAGTTGTGGTTAAGGAACTACTCTGATTAATTTCACTTGAGACCAGCGTCACCTGGGAAGTCAAATCTCGGACGATGTACCAGGCCAGGCCTGACAGTATCGTGCCGCAACTTACGAATACCACAAAGCAAAAAATGATGATCCACTTGCTCATCGTTCCCGCTTCCTGCTTATGTTCCTTTATGCTCTTAATTTGTTTCGTTATGACTTGCTCGACTTCCTCGATTTTTTTATCAAAGATGGATGCTTTCACGACGAGTTCCTGTTTTGAGAGCCCCTTCTCGCTGGTGAAGATTGTATTTACTTCAGATTGCAGACTATGCACGATCGCCGATTCATCAATCGGAGGTATTTGGGAGTCTCTCCACGTCATATAATTTTGAATGATCAGTATCCAAGTGGTAAAAATCCACCCCGCAATTAGAGGAAAGAGAAAAATACGAATCCTACCTTGCAAGGATATACGTCGAATAAATGAATGTAGAAAAGACATGGTCCCCTCCTCACGCAACCTTATGGGATGATGGACGCGGGACACTCTTGTTTGCACTCATGGCCTTGCGATCATCACCTGATAAGGTTTTTTCAAGATCTATTAATAAAATCAATTTTTCTTGATGTCTAAAAACACCGGCAACACACTCCAGGCTTAAACTCCCTGTCACCTCAGGTGGAGAGGTGATGGCATCGGCCCCCGGAGTCACAACGGCATTGACTGAATCAACCAAAATACCCAAATGTCCGGCCTGCATTTCGCAAATAATCACGCCATTTTCATGCGCCGTCACTGGTTTTATACCAAGCTTGTGGCGCAGGTCTATGATGGAAATAACCTGGCCTCTCAAATTCATCAACCCCAAGAAGTAAGAAGGAGTGAAAGGCATCGGGGTGATTTCAGGTACGGCCATGACCTCTCTCACCGAGAGGAGCGGTATGGCATACTCCTCTGCTCCCAGGGAAAAAGTTAAATAGCGTTGTTCTTGTGTTGTTGTCATGCTCCTACACTCCTAGTGGCCCGATGCGCGGAACGGTCGGTATTTAAATGGGGGAAGAGCCGTTCCACCAAAGCGGGTATATCCAGAATTACGGAAGGTAATCCGTCACCCAAGATGGCACTGCCCGAAAATCCTTTTATTTGTCTCACTTCCTGTCCAAGTGTCTTGATGACCGCTTGAGTTTGGCCGACAACTTCATCAACAAAAATGGCCAAAGGACTGTTTTGCGAAGTTCTGATGATCAAGGCCGTCCCATTATCGACAGGATCTCCGCCCTTTCGTCCCAACAAGGTATTCAAACGATAGAAAGGAATGTTTTCACCTCTCAGAATTAAGATCTCGCTACAACCTGAAATACTTTGGAGCTTCATTTCAGATGATTGCACAGATTCATAAATATGATGAAGCGGAATGACAAAACGTTCCTTGGCATGGCGAACAATCATGGCATCGATAATCGCCAAAGTGAGCGGCAGAGTAATGCGAAAGCATGTTCCCTCTCCCACTTTTGTTTCTATTTGAGTCCGTCCGCGGAGCTGCTCAATATTGGTGCGGACAACATCCATGCCTACGCCGCGGCCGGAGACATCAGTAACGACATCTTTAGTGGAAAATCCGGGAGCAAAAATGAGATGGTAGGCCTCATCATCTGAAAGTTTTGCATCGGGACGAATCAGGCCTTTTTTAATTGCACTCTCCACAAGCTGATGGGCATCCAGTCCACGACCATCATCGGTAATTTCAATATTTATTTGCCCAACGTGATGGTAAGCGTTGAGCTTAATAGTTCCCTTGAGCGGTTTCCCCTTTTCCTCTCGTTCTTCAGGCGATTCAATACCGTGATCGACAGCATTTCTGACAATATGAACAAGCGGATCACTTAATTTTTCTATAACCGTTTTATCCAACTCGGTATCATCACCGATCATTTCCAAATGAATTTCCTTTCCCAACGCACGTGAAGTATCTCGCACGATCCGCTGCAGTTTCATAAAGGTCGGCTTCATGGGTAACATGCGCAATCCCATGGAAATGTCCTGAACCTCACGTGTGACTTTTCCCAATTGATGGATGGTCTTTTTTAAAATTAACGAAGTGCTGCCATGAGACTGTTCTTTTAATACCGAATGCAAAATCACCATCTCACCCACATTATTTTGCAGTCGCTCCAAACGAGCTAAACTTACGCGAATACTTTCATCCTGCGAATTAGTGGCGCTGCCATTCGCTTTTGGAGCTTCAACAGCGGCTTCAGCTTGAGAAAAAACCAGTTCCTGATTGCAAGTCTCTGCTGGGACAACCGCGCTTGCTTCTTGCACCATCGGTTGCACATCCTCAAGTTGGGCCAAGGCGGCGGCCATATCGTCTGTAACATTTGTAACATTGGCGACTTGTACTTCTTCCTTCGTCACAATCTGCGGAGCGGGAGCAGGGGCTTTGGCCTCTCCTCCATCCGCGAGATAGGAATGAATCTCACCCAACAGACCCTGGCTATTCACTTGCGCGTTGAAATTTGCGCGCAACTCGGCAACAAAATATTTCAAGTGGTCATTACAGCGCAGAAGTAGATCAACCACCTCCGGTTGCAAAGGCACGTTACCGTTCTTGATTTTTAATAGAAAAGTTTCCAGATCATGAGTGAAGGCACCCAGTCCGTCAAAACCAACCGCCTTTGAACTACCCTTGAGATTATGCGCCAGACGAAATATTTTTTCCAAAATCTCCGGGCCCGGCCGACGTTCCAGGGCCAGGAAACATTGTTCCGTATCTGTGAGGTTTTGTTCTGCCTCATCAAGAAAGCAAATTTTGATTTCGTCAAATTCATCCATAGCGCGCCCCACTTACAACCCCGTTTCGAATTAGTTTGGGTATTGCTTAAGAAAAAATAATAAAAATCTACTTAAAATTGATAAGTATCATGCCGAATATTTTATTAAGATTGTCGGGTTTCACGTAGGTGTAGGTAAAGAGAGTTGAAAAAACTCATCCAAACAGCTCAACAATGTCGGATGAAATTTCTTTTGCATTGAGGTGGCACTCACATGGAATTGTTTCAAAAGCCCCCAGGCCTCTTTCGGATCGACGGCGCGCTTACCGGGATGGATGCTGTTAAAATAATCATAGCTCCCCAGAATTGACATAAACGCCGCTTCAATGGGCAAGAATGTGCCTGCCAATCCGGCGGGAAAACCGGTGCCGTCATAATTTTCGTGATGGTGGGTAATCACCAGTTCCATGAGGGGCGTAAGCGGGATGTTCATGATACGGGCCATCTCAATAGCACGCACACTGTGCTTTTGATATTCTTGAAGCTGTGTCTTGGTAAAATCGCTTTCGCTCTTCTTAAGCAGCTTCTGATCAAAATCTGAAAGCCCGATATTGTGGATCAGAGAGGCAAACGCCAACTCTTGCAGGGAGGACAATTGGCAGACTTTTGCAAAAATAATGGCATAGATGGCACAATTAATTCCATGCACCAGATTGCTCCAACGTGGATAAGGCAGCTCTTCCAAGGCCTGATAAGCAGTGGGAAAGGTGGCAATTAATTTCTCTAAAAGCGCCACAATTTCCATGCCGACATTGAACATCTCAATACCGTCATGCAGGTGCCCTTCGCTGGAAAAATTAAAAAACTGAGACAATAATTGGCGGTACTTATTCCGAATGATGCTTAGCTCTTGAGAACGAGTTAAGTTAAGCGCCCCAACCAATTTGGGAAACTCCTCTTCTTTAGCGAAGATATGATACACCTTGGATTTTGCAATTTTATCCTTGTGCTGATTGGTAAAAGATTCCCCGGCCCTCAAGAAAACACTGTAACGATCGGCCAAAGGTCTGTAGTGCCAGATATCAATAGGGACTGGCACATCGAGTGGTAAATCACGACAGAGAACAGTTCGAAAGGTTCTCTTCCTTAATATTTGCATGACGTAAAGCATACGATTAATCATAATCTCTTTTCGATGCATAATCAGATCGGCACCGCTTTTACGCGCAAAATCCCCCGCATGTGATAAGAGTTTATTCACCAGCAGGATGATGGTCAGGTGCTGATTAAGTTGTGAGGCATACTGACAAATTTCAAAAACTGAAGGGATCTTCGGCCCATCCGAATAGGGTTTGGTCTCAAATTCCAACTCGTCAATGATCATCGCCTGAAAAGGAGAGCGATCGAGTTGAAGAAAGGCCTCCTGATAATTTTTGGCATGGTACAATTGAGTCGTTTTATCGAAGGCAGAAGAAATCTGTTCTTCGACTTCTTTGTCAGATGTGAGAAGCAGGACATGCGATGTTCGAATGGGAACGTTCATATTTTAATTATAACAAAAAACAGTTTCTATAAAAAAATCACCAATTTTGGTCGAGAACTCGATCACAATCGTATCCCCCCTTACGAAATGGGAAATCCTGTGTTCACGCCCGACAATAATGGTGGGAAGAGAGGGGGCCAATTTATGCCCCAGTTCATTTAATTGCGTTTTGGCCAGACCAAAAATCTGATTGCAGAGTTCTCCGATACAGGAACTGTTCTCTTCCGTAACTTCAGTATAATTTTCCCCCAGCATGGCATTCACCAAACTTAAAAATACCGATTGCTCAAAGCTCAAGGCCATGCTGCCTTTGTAAAGGGAACCGTGAAGTGAAATCAAAGCGGTTACGTCTCCTTTCAAAATGTCATCTTTCCTGATGTAAAGATCTTTTTTGACAGCAGTAATCCCGGCATTAATGTCCAAAACCTTAAGAGTCGCCTCGATAAAAGGATTCACCATGCTCACATCAATGACACCACGGGATTTGCTGCCTGAGCTTGTTCGGTTAAAACAATTTTGCACATAGGAAACCAGTGTCTCGGAGTTATAAGGCTTGCTCATAAATGAAAAGATGCCAGAGGAAGATGGCACCTTTTCATTCTCGAAGCGAGACGAGATGACCAACACATGTGAGGCCCTTTCCTTTTCCTTCACTTCATAAATCGCCCGCATGACTGTTTTTCCATCGGCCCTGGGCATATTTAAATCCAGCAAAATCAGATCAAATTTTTGATTATGAATCATGGTAATGGCCTTGAGCCCATCTTCAGCTTCCAAAATTTGAATGGGAGCACAATTTTTTTGCAATAGTTCTCTGGTCATATGGCGAAATATTCTATCGTCATCAACAATGAGAACTGTTTTTTTGGTCTCTAACAAATCCATCTATCCCAACCTCCCGCTGCCGGCCATTTTATCATACTCCCGTAGACATACTTCTGAAGTCCAATGGACCGACTGGAAATTAGTCAGTGTCTATTAAGAGCACATTTTCATTGCCGCCATAGCTACTGTAACACATGGTAATTACAGTGCAATAATGGCATCAAAAATGCACTTCAAAGCAATATCTATTATTGTTTTTTTTGGAGGCCCCATGAATGGAGCATTTTGGTCAACCATTTTAGCTGCCATTCTCATCAGCACTCAGACCATAGCTTCGCACGCAGCAGCGACAGACAAGCTGGCCGCCGAGGCTTCAAAGGCGGCCGCCGCCCTGGTCCCCAATGACCCAGCGGTTGTCAGCGCAGCTGCCGCCAATGTGAATGCTGCTGCCGCTCCTGGAGTGGCCAAGAAAAATTGCCCCAATACCGATTCCACCGCGGCGGAAGATCAGGCCTTTGCCGAGGCCGCCAAAAAGAAGAAAAAAGTTGAACTATTTTTTGATTTGCAATTTTTAGCAGTCGGCAATGATGGGAAAATGGCCATTGCCTCGACTCCCATCGGACGAATCAATGTCACCAGTGTCATTGCCAACTATGCCAACTCAACTGGCATGACTCGGGCCCAAATTCTGGCCATGAGCGATGACCAACTCAAAGTCGTGCTGGCCAATGGTACTGACGGTCTTGAAGGACAGGCCAAAACCGATGCCATTGACAATGCCCTTCTGATCATTCGTGCCAGTGCCCTCGATTCTGAATCCGCCATTCTCAGCATGATTGCGGAGCAATCAAAAGGAATGAGTTTCGGACGCAAGGTTGGCCTGATCGCCACTTTTCTTGCCTCCTTCAGCGATAATTATGACAATGACCGCACAGGCAGCGGCCCCGCCAGTGAAGGTTCGGTCTCGCTGAAAACTATGTTGTCCGCCATCAACAGCAATCTCGCCACAGGAACACAAATAAATGCAGGTGTCTGCCGTGACATGCATCAAGGGGCCGCTCAGTTGGCCCGTGCCATGGGAATTGATGAGGCCTTCACGGTTGGTTTTCGTTTGGTGGGCGGCGGACACAGGACTCTCGTCCTCACCGATCCCAAGAACCGCGGACGCGTTTACCAACTCAACTATGGCAGTATCACCGAGCAAACTGTCAGCGGCCCTTCGGCACTCTCGCAAAATGGCTCACTTCCCGATGCCGGCATCCGTTTTAGAATTTATGATGCCAACGGACGACCGGCCATTATTCTCCCCTCGGATCGTGGCACCATTTTAAATTTGGTCACGGGAGGTTCCGACCAACAACTCGATCTCATGCTCCACTCAAATAATACTGTCACTCAAGGCGGTCTCAACACGCCCTATGGTACATTTAGAATTTTTGTCGCCAATGCAGCTCAGGGCAATGGCGAGCAAGTGGTCGGTGCCGCCTACAATATTCGAGTGAATTACAATGAAATTTTCTACGGAGAATACGGTCTGGCAGGCTTCCAGTCTGAACGCCCCACCGAAGCTGGTCAAATGAATGCCATAGGCGTCTACGCCCAAACCACTCAAGGGGCCAACATCAACATTTACCAGCGTGATCGTTTTCGTCTCTTTGGTTTTGGGGAACTTTCACTGCGCGGAAGTTATGCCTATACAACTTTAGGATCGGAAAGTGATCACGTTACGGACTATAACGTCAGCGCCCGTTATGGTGTCGGAACTGAATTTTATACCGGGCCCGTTCACCACACTTCCACTTTAACCCTCCAATCCTACGTCGATCAGGCCAACGCCTTGGATTCCAGCAAAGGAATCGCTCTGCGCACTCCCACCGCTCTTTGGATGCACAAAATCGATGGCAATTTAGGCCGAGATGTCCATGGTTCGCTGGCGGTGGGACTGGCCTACCGCGACCTGGGCACGGACGACTATTGGCAATACGTGACCGAGGCCGGCCTTGACTCACGCCGCACGGGAACTTCAGTGGCCGTTCGCACCGAAGGTGCCTTAAGCCGCGACCTGCCCCTTTGGGTACCAGGCTCCGAACACACCGGAACACTACAAGTAAATCAAAATATTTTAGGCGACCATCTCAATTTGGGCGTCAAGGGCCAACAGTCTTTTGAAAATGTACAAAATCACTCGCTCTTCTTTACTCTTGGAGGACGTTTCTAATATTTTTGGCTAAAATGAAACATGCCCAGCGCGCTGATTCGACGACTAACATATTTCGAGGCCATTTTTTTCGCCATCATGGTGGCCACCACCGAAAGCTATGCGCTTTATTATTTTACCAAGAATGGTTTGTCGCATACGGAAATTGCCGTCTTGGCGAGCTTTCCTCTCTTGGTCGGGGCCACCGCCCAACTGGCGGTGCCGTGGCTAACCAAACGTTGGCCGGTGGGTGTGACTTTAATCTGCGCCATTTTGGTCCAAAGCATCGGCATTGCTCTCATACTCCACTTTCTCCTCTACCCAGGCCCCTTTTGGTTACTGGTCGCCTCCTTCATGCTCTACTGGGCAGGCGGGCAGACCTCTGCGCCGATGTGGATGGACTGGGCCTCCAAGATAATCAGTGCGCAAGATTTCCCGCAATATTTAGGACGTCGTAATATTATTGCTACGCTAGTGGTACTATGTTTTTACGTCACATGCTCTTTTCTCTTAAAAGACAAATCATCTTTTGCTCTCCTCTTTACCGGAGGGCTGATCGCACGTTTGAGTTCTCTTGCCCTTCAAGCTTTTCTAGTGGCACGGACTCCTCACAAAAATATCGGAAAGGAAATAGTCCAAGATAAGAGCGAGGCCATGACCTCGCTTCCCTTCGAACGAAGAAGGATTTTTATTACCTTCTTTCTGATCAGCGGGCTCTTTCGCATGGCCTGTTATCTTTGCTCGCCCTTCTTTATGCCGTACATGATCAACGATTTAAAACTTAACACCGTCGATTATGTACTCCTCACCGCCATTCCCTACATCGGCCGGGCCATGTTCATTCAAAATTGGGGCCGTGCCTCCAAAGGGATTCGCCCATTTTGGGGTGCTCAAATCGCCGCCGTTTTCATCGCCTTCCTACCGCCTTTGTGGATGCTGGGGACAAATTTTTACTACCTGAGCTTTCTGCAGATTTTATCCGGCATCTTTTGGGGCGGGATGGAGATTACCATGCTCCTGGTGGTGCAAAATTTATATTACGGGAAAGCGCGTTTTTTACTTTCGGTGCAAAATACCATCTTGGTTTTTTTCAGTGTGCTCGGATCTCTGATTGGGGCGCAACTTTTGAGCAGTGGATTGACCTATTTTAATGTTTTTTTCATCTCTGGCTGTCTTCGCTTCATCATTGCCATTTTACTAATCTTTACTCTGAACAAATATCATCGCATTTCTCTGCATAGCTGGAACGGCCGAGTCTACTTGACCTCCATCCTCTCTTTGCGCCCATCTCTCGAAGCGGTGGGAAGAATTATTCTCTCACCACGCCCGCGAACCAAAAAAAACTAATATTTTCAATACTTTAAAGTTTAGTGCCAAAAAGGTCCCGGCCATTTTTAACACCTATAAGTTTTTCACTTTTTCCCCCAAGAGTTCGGCATTTTGCTAAATTCCCCCGGTTCAAAGGGGGACGCTTTGGCGCATAAAATAAAATTTTTATTTCCGCTGCTATTATTTCTTCTGAGTTTACACAGTTTCGGGGCGAACCCTTTACCGGGGATGATTCCTCTTTCATACATGGATCGTCCGTCGAACGATTTGCTCTATCAGGGGAAACCGATTTCTCCCGAAGAGTTGCATCTCCTCTACCAGCAGCAGTCGGGAGATTTCGATCATTCCGTGCTCGATCCGGTACCTTCAGGGATCTGGAAAAATGAACTTGCACGTCCGCTCAAATCTGCCGATCTGGCGAAAGTTGATATTGATTACTACGATGAAGTTCAATATTTATCTCCCCTTCTCTCTCGCGCTGGCAATTTTCGTTTCACCATTCAAAAAACTGTCAGTACGGGAGAAGGTCGTCTTTTCACCTTACTCGCCTCCAAGCGGGCCCATAATGTTCTCTTACGTCAGGCCCTTTTATACAAATTGGGATATCAAGTGCCCGCCATCAAGCACTTAAAGAAAATACAATTGCGTTTCAAGAGTGAAAACGAGAAAAAACTTTTTATCACTCAATTAGGGGAATCGACTTTTGGTTCTACCGATCGCTGGATTACCCGAGATGCAGATCCCACTATTTTAACTTTGCAAGATATGTTGGCGATTGATGACCATGGCTCCATGTATAACCTGAGCATTGGGTTCATGCCGCCCGAAGTCCCCCAAGGCCGACGCACATTTCGCTCGCTTTTGATTCCCTACTCTTTGGTGGAAATTCCTGAAAGCGTCAACCTCTTTGATTGGTCTGCAGGAAGAATTATTTCCAACAACGTCATGTTGCCCTATGATGACGCCGCCAATTTTGATTGCACTTATGAAGACGCCAAGTGGATCACCAATCGTATCCTGCGTTTAACGCGTGCGGATTGGGAGGAAATCGTCGAAGCCGCGGCCTTCCCCTCATCAGTGGCCATGCTGGTGAAAGAAAAGTTGTTCTCTCGCCGCAATTCCATGGGCAAATTATTGCGCATGGATGGCGATGAACTGGAATTCAATCCCCATATCAGCAATGGCACGGAACTCATCGAGGGTGAATTAAAACAGGAATTCTGGCCTGGTTATGCCGGGCGATTTTCTTTCGGTGATCCGGAAAATCCGTTATCGGCCAGTGAAGTGACTTCTTTTGTATTATCAGAAGGTGTATCCAATGGACTCCTGGCGGCCACCACCGCTTTAAACTCCATTCCCTATTTGGGAACCAACCTGGATTCTCAATTGATGGCGCGCGAAGAGCAGCTTGCTGCTCAGGCCTTGGCGCAAAACGTGACTTTGGGCGAACCAAGCACTCGCGACTTTGGCGCTTATGTTTTTCCCATGGTGCGCGGGCAATTCATTCTCGGCAGGAAAGTCGTCGCTGGAACTTATCTCGGCACGAACAATCGAATTCAGCTCGTTGATACCATTGGCGTTTCCGTATCAGGTGGAGCTTATATCGGTTTTGACGGAATTCCCACCCCGCTTACTGTCGGCGCCACGGCCCAGGCCAACTTGTCCCGCACCTACGCCCATATTCGCCCCATTACCAGCATCAAACGCGCCCTCAAGTATCCCTTTAAAAATATCCTGGTTCCCCTGTTGAAGCGCAAGTACGGACACGCCTTTGATAATCTGGTTAACGTTGACTTGAATCAATTGGCGGCGGAAGAAAAACAAAAACGCGTGAGCGAGGCGCTGAAGCTCTTCACGGAAAATATGGAAGTGGGTGAATCCATCATTATCACTGATTCAATTTCCGCCGGTATAGGCGCCAATGTGGGTGTCAATTATCTGCGCCTTCTTGCCGTCGGTGCCTCCGTCAACGCCAATGAAATAGTGATCAGTCGCCTGCACATTCAAAGGAAGAGTGAAAACATCGTTCATCTCTATCGCGATTTTGGCAATCTCCATCAGCTCGGGCTAGGAATTGTCTTCCGCGCCGGCGTCCCCGTGCTCAAGGCACAGATGCGCACGACCTTGGGCATGGCCCGCAGTAAATTTATTGCCGTCAATATCGACAAGGAAAATCCCGACATCATTAAAACCTTGGGAGCGCTTCGACATGTCTTTTTCCATAATTCCCTTGAGCGCATTGAAAAGATTGAGCGGCCTTATAAGCTCAAATATAATTTCACCGAAGGCCGCCAAAGTCTGGGATTTCTCATTTGGCGCTACGACCGCATCAACTCCAGCAATCGTTTCACTGTCACACATCCCGAAGGAGAATCCATTAACCTTTACCGCAAGTACCGCGGCCGCACCTTCGGAACTGATCCGGTCGGCGCCGCCACTGAGGCCTTAGCAGCACTCCCGGCGATTTTCTTAAAAGGCGATTATGTGCCGCCCGCCATTAGTGAAGGAAATGCCGGCAATAACTATTTTGGGAAGGCCGAGAATATCATTTCCACCTTTGAAGGCGAGGTCACGGAGGCAGGTCTGGAAAAACCTTTCCTCAAAGTCTCGCGCATTTGGAATGGCTTTTCCGCCAGTCGAAAAAAGGCCCTCAAGCTTTTGGAGGAAGTCAAACAACGTTATCAGTTCAGCTTTTATCCCAAGACCGTTCTCAACGAAGCGGACAAGTTGTATCTCTATAACATCAACGTCAACTTCCTCGTCTATGCCGATGGCATCCAGAATATGTTTAATCTGGCGGAAAAAGATATTCGTTCTATCTTTGATAAAAACCAGAATAAAAAACGCTGGTTATTATCAGGCGTGCGACGCTTTCTCACACTTCAGAAAAAATACCACAAAGCACGCGAAAAGAAATCTTTAAGCGGCATGGCCAACGCCGCCACTCGGGCACTCATCCTGGCCGAAGATAAATTGAATCTTCAAGGCATCACAAAATTGGTCGGTGGCGATGAAAACCTTTATGTCTACTCCAAATTGGAAGGCTTTCGAGTCGGCGATGAAAATGGCGATTCACCTTACCTTTCTAACTCACTGGGAGAATTCGGAGAGGAAGATATGGGTGGGCCGTTGACCCGCATTCAACGCTTAACAGGCATGAGCGAAGGCGAGTTTTTCTTAAGTTGGTTAATGGGGAGACTCATATGAGTAGACGGATAGAGCTTTTTGTCCTCATCATTTTGTCCCTGCTTTTCATCGGCAAGGCCATGGCAGAAGTGTGGGTCATAGAACTTTCTCGCCCCCTCACGACCGAAGAGATACGCCAAACTTCATTGGAGCAATTCAGCGATTATCCCAGCGATTACTTTCAACGCCTCTACCGTGCCGAAGCCAAACTCAGCACGATAAAAACCCAATTGCAAAGTATAAGCAATCTCCAAATTAATAAGGCCGAAGGCGTCTATCCTATCGAGGCCCAAGGTATTATTCCCTCACCGAATCGCCCCGCTCAAGACATTTCGACCGATCCTTTACTGACTTACCAGTGGCCGGTTATCGGTAGCGGCCCGCAGGTTACTATGGATATTGATGATATCAATTACAATACATTGGCGGCGGGTAGCCACGTCGATATTGGCATCAAAAATATCGCCGGCACATTAGCGCCACGGCTCAAACGCGAAGTGATTGTCGCCGTCATAGATTCCGGTATCGATTTCAATCACCCTGACTTGAAGGGGCAAATCAAACGCAACGAAACAGAATGTGCGCCTGAGGGTGGGATTATGGCGGAGGGCACGGAAGCAGAAGTCGCCGATAATGATAATAACTCTCTTCATGGTGACTGCATGGGCTGGAACTTTATGGCGCATAAGGCCTCCAAGGAGGCGCGTTTTCCTCTCGACGACACCGGACACGGCACCCATGTGGCGGGTCTGATTGCCGCCAAGGCCAACACCCAGGGTATTTACGGCATTTTCCCACAAGTAAAAATTCTACCCATCAAAGTTATGGGTGCCGCGGACGAGCAGAATCAGGCAGCAACCTCTATGACCGATCGTCTGGCGCGTGGACTTCTTTATGCCATTAAAATGAAGGCCAATGTCATCAACTTAAGTTTGGGATGGCCACGCAGTATAGATACTCAATATCTGCACCAGGCCTTTATGGAAGCGATTAATCAAGGAATCGTGGTGGTTGCCGCTGCCGGTAATAATAATACCTCTTCACCCATTTTCCCTTGTGCTTATCACCACGTCTTGTGCGTTGGTGCCACCCAAATCGATGGCCAGCTTGCCTCTTTTTCCAATTATGGCGGGCACGTTGATCTTGTGGCCCCGGGAGATCACATCCTAAGCACCTATCCCACCAATTTTTTCCCGCTCAACTTTTCTCTCACGGGATATGAGGTTAAAAATGGCACGAGCCAAGCCGCTCCTTTGGTGTCAGGTGCCTCGGCCATTCTCAAGGCCGTTTTACCTGAAATAACGCTGGATGAACTTAAAGCACGTTTGATGGCAGGAACCAATCCGGTGGTTGATGCGATAGCACCGTTGAAACGACCACGTCCGACACTTTTTGGCACACTCAACATTGAGAAGAGTCTGGAGGCGACACCGGCACCGCTTCTTGCTCCCGTTTTTAAAGAACTCGCGCACATCCCATTCCAGGCAAAGGATAAAAAATTCTTTATTGATCTCAGAATCAAAAACTATTGGTTACTGGCAAAAAATATTCGCGTGCAGATTTCCTTACCCAGCAATTTAAACCTGGAAAAAAATATTTTTGAAATTGCCGAAATGCCTCAAAGCGAGAGTGCTCTTCTGCGCATGAACGGAACGCTCGAATCGCTCGAAGGCGACCACCAGATTCCTATTCAAGTCTCCATCAGTGCCGAAGGCATGGCGGAAAAAAGCTTCAACCATATTCTGCCGTTGGTACGTGTTTTTAAAGACGACGAACAAATCGCCCACGCGGAAGTTCTTCTCAAAGACGAAAAGCATCGTCTGGCGGACATTCGAGGCGGGATTCTTTATCCCAATATGATGAGTGTCAGTGATCCCTATCAACTTCTTCCCCACCCCTTCTACTCGTTGGCGCGAATTGAAAATGAGGGGCCGAACTTTGGCGTGCGCTACTTTTTCTTTGATCTGAAGGATGGGAAGTTAAGCGAACGGACAGAATCACTTTTTATTCTGGGTGCCACGCGACCGCTGGCACTCACCATTACCGACACCAATTATGATGGCCGGCCCGACTTAGAAATCACCACGGTGGCCAAAACGGGGAAAGAGGCCACAGACAAAGAATTTCTACAATTTAGTTATTTTGATTTTGAATTGCACGAACTCTTTCCTGGAAAAAGTCACTGGCGCTATACCCCCGACACTGTGGCCTTGAATTCCGACAAGGTCTTTTTTGTGCCCGCCCCACTTCCCGGCGGAACACAGGTTGCCACGCGCGCTTTTTTAGAAGTCGGTCGCTTGCCCGAGATCTATCAAAAGAAAAGTGCTTTCCGCTCCCCTGATCGCTCGCTTTATGTGCGCCTATACGTCTTGGTCCCGGAAGAGAAAAATGGCGTGATCACACTGGCGACCAAGTTATTGGACCCACCCGCCTTTTATGAAAAATTTCGCAAGGATTTCAAAATCAAGTGGAATGACCAAATCGCGGTCATCGCTCCACTAGTGTCGGACCGTGCCGCCTACAAACGCGGTGAGGCACGCATTCTTCTGTCCGTAGGTAAAGGTTATTTACGCGATGATTATGTTCTGACCTACACTTCGTTGGGTGAACCGAAAGTGGAAAAGATGAATCTGCAAGGCCGTCGAGTGGAACTCGATTTGCATTACGCCGCGACTCGCCTCTCGCCTGAGCGCGCCACCCGTGGCGGGGCGGATTTCTTTGTGGGTTACCAAGGCCTGACCTCGGTCAAAACCACCGCCCTTTTACGCACCAATCTCAACGCCATCCAAACAATCACCAGCACTGGTGGTGGTTACTATAACTATCCCAGGGCCACAGATCATATTCTCGGTTTTGTGGGAGCCTATCATCAAGACAGTTCATCTTCCATGATTTCAATCTTCCAGACAAAATCACGTTTGCTCTTTTTGGATGAAAAAATCAAAACGGAAGTTCGAGGCCCCTCCGACCTGGTCAATATCGATCGCACCGCTTTTGACTATCCCATTGCACGTTTTAGTTTCCTTCCGGGCAAACTTTTAAATGACCTCTTCTTTCCCATCATTTCGAAAGGCGAAAGCGGTCTTCGACCTGCCCTTTTTATCGACAACACTCAAATAAACGGAAATCGCGCCTACATCTTAGAAGTGCACAACGACCAGGCCTTCGTTCCCGCCAAATACTCTTTTTTGGTGCCCGATAACTGCAAGGCCATGAACCCGGTTAGCATACAAGGCCAGGCCCATCAGCTGCTCTTCTTGTGCAAATATAACGGCGACGTTTGGGGAATCAAATCATTTAAACTTGAGTGATTTTATCTACAAGAATAATTGCCCTCTGACTCTTCACGGTTTATACTAATCAAAAATTTTTAAAGGTTTGATCCATGACACTGATGCTGAAACAGATTTTCGCGTTTATCAAGTTGCTCAATTCAGAAACAGGAACCAATCAAATCGCCGCTGGAGTCGCCCTGGGGTTTATCTTGGGAATGGCACCTGGTTTCTCCTTACAAACAATTCTGGTTTTACTCTTGGCACTTTTTTTCCGCGTGCAGTTTGGGGCGGCAGGCCTCTCGGCCTTTTTCTTTAAATTCATTGCCTGGCTTTTTGATCCCTTGTTCGATCGTTTTGGGCGGGTCATTTTAGATATGGACAGTCTCCATTCGACGCTGACCTGGGCCTATAATCTGCCGATCGTTCCCTTCACCAAGTTTTACAACTCGGTGGTTATGGGTTCCGGGGTGCTCTCCATTCTCCTCTTCCCTTTGGTTTTCTTATTGACCCGCATGCTGGTCCTAAAATATCGCGAATTAATCGTGGCAAAAATTAAAGACACCAAACTGTGGAAGGCCTTAAAGGCCACTTCCCTCTTTCAATGGTATGAAAAATATGACCGACTCTACTAATACTCCCCCCGAAGTTCCCCCGATGCCGGATAGTGAACCCAAAAAAGTTCAAAAGGTGAAACGCCCACCCGGCCCCATTCGCACGGGAGTGGTGGTGCCTCTGCTTATTATTGGACTTGGTACTTTTTTATATTTCAAATTTTTATTTGATGCCAATCTCCGTTGGGCCATGGAATTCGCCGGCACTAAAATTAATGGTGCGCAAGTGGATGTTGCCGATTTTCATTCCAGTTTTTTAGGTGGAGGTTTTGAACTAACCGGTCTTCAAGTGACCGATAAGGAAAACCCCTCCACAAATATTTTGGAAATTAAAACTATCGCCGCCAAACTTTTATGGGATGGGCTCCTGCGCGGTAAATTTGTTATCGACAATTTTGCCATAAAAGGAATTTCTTGGCAGTCTCCCCGAAAATCTCCTGGAAAAGTTCTGCCTGTCGAACCTGAAAAACCTGAAGACAACAAACCCTCGGCGGCCGGCAAGCTAGCGGGTGAGGCAAAATCGGTGGCCCTGGAAGAAGCGCAAAAAGAATTCAAGGGAAATGCTTTGGGTGACCTTGCCGCCATCTTAGAGGGTGGAGACACCAAAGCTCAACTGGAAGAGATTCGTGATACTCTTGAATCTGAAAAGTTTATTGAAAGTCTGGAACAAGAGCTGACCACCAAACAAAAAATGTGGGAAGAAAAAATCAAAGCTTTGCCTACAAAGGATGAATTCGAGCAAACAGCGCAAAAGATAAAGGAAACTAAGCTTGATAGCAATCCCCTCCAAGCGGCCAAACAACTAAAAGACTTCAAAGATGATTTCAATAAACTCACCCTGACAGTCAAAACAGTCAAGGAGGGCGGAAAAGAAATCTCTTCCAGCGTTAAGATGCTGGAATCTTCTTTTAAGAAAATTGATGATCTGATCGAGCAAGATCTGAAGAATCTTCAGACCCGTTTCAAAATTCCCTCTCTGGATACAAAAAATCTTGCGCAAGGATTGTTCGGTCCTTTTGTTCTGGCAAAATTGGGCAGTTCAAAAAAATATCTGGATATGGCAAGGGAATATCTCCCGCCTAAGAAAACCGCGGCCGAGAAGGCCAAGGATGAATTGGCCAAACCGAAGCCCCGCCCCAGGGCCAGTGGTGTTGATTATCGCTTCCCCAAAAAAGGAGCTTACCCTCTGGTATGGCTCAAAAATATTGAAATCAGCTCGGAAGCCCCCAAGGATGTTCAAGGTGGAACACAAGGAAACCTGAAAGGCCAAGGAACGAACTTCACGACTGACCCGCAAGTGGTTGGAAAACCCATGATTTTGACAGTGGGAGGGAATTTTCCAGGGGCCAAAATTTATGACGTAAATTTCACCGCTTCTCTCAACCATCACTTGCCGACTCCCGGTGAAGAAGTGTCCCTCTCAGTTGGAAATTATCCGATCGACCAACACGTTTTATCCAAAAGTAAAAAATTAAAATTTGGCATTGCCAAGGCCAAGGGCGTGATGAACGTAAACCTCAAACACAGCGAGGAAATGATTCTCATGTCCATGAATAACCGCTTCCGTGAGGTGGAGTACTTGGTCGAGTCCCAGAATAAAAAAGTGACCGAAATTCTGTCCTCGCTTCTAAGGGGTATTCCTCTGATAACCTTAGACGCCACCGCTCGCGGAACGTGGGCCTCACTGAGCTGGGACTTTAGCTCGAACTTAGGCGACGAATTGGCCAGCGGATTAAAACGTGAACTGAACGAACGCGTGGCCGCGGCGAAAGAGCAACTCAAGAAAAAACTGGATGCTAAAATTGGTCCGAAGCGCAAAATGATCGAAGAAAAATATGCCAAGATCAAGAGCAAGCTTGACAGTCTTGTGGGAGAAAGAGAGAAGGACATTGAAGCGGCCAAAAATAAGGCCCAAGCCGCTCTGGACGATAAAGTTAAGTCCAACACAGGTGGCGCAGAAGACAAAGGCAAAGCCGTACTCAAAGGACTTAAAAAGAAATTCAAACTTTAGATTTGAAGGTCTACTAGTCCATGCCGAAAAGTTCTTGTTCTCGTACAAGCACCCATGTAGCGACATTTAAAACTGCAAAAATCACCAAGAAACCAATAAATTTCATCCAGGAATATTTGGGAATGTCTGAGTAGACATTGCGAGAGAACCACTCAAAAAGAGATATGTCTTCAGGTGCCAGGATAGAGTTTGAGGCAACGGAGGCAAAAACGACGAAAGCAACGAGCGCTCCTAACCATAGAAAAGATTTACCCTCTAATGAAAAAGTGTCATAAGACAGACCGACGATAAAGGCCAGAAAAACAAATGCTGGCGATAAGTATCGGGGGCCGGGTGCCCATCCGGAATTCCATGTTCCAAAATTAACATTCATCAGGAGCAAAAGCGTGAACAAAGTTATTCCCAAGATCACAAGCCCCTGGTGTTCTCTGTGCGCATCCCTTTTGAAAATCTGCATGGGAATCAATCCTATTAAAAATAGCACCCATGGTTGAGTGACCAAAATACCGCGTTCTCCCCCAAATAAAAGCATAAAGAAAACTTTCCATCGGAACTCTGTGCTGAAGATATTGAACAAATTATTGGATGATTTAACACTCTGAAAATAGGGATTCATATATTTGGCCGCTATTACAAAAGGTGAATCGAAACAGCTCACATGATACCAAACCCATAAAACCGCAGGAATTAAGCCGCCGAGAACAAAAAATCCAAGCCATCGAAAATTTTTTCTCTCGATCCCAAGATATAAAAGTAAGGGTAATAAGAAGAGCGCCAGGCCATATTCCGAAAGAAGACATAAGCCATAACTTAATCCGATTAAAAAATCTTTTTTGGTATAGAGCCCTATACACAAGAGCACAATTAATGTCCCCACAAAACCGTGACCAAAAAAAGTATTCATAAAAAGAGCGGCAGTATTTCCAAATAATAAGAGAAGAACCATTAAGTGCAGGGCCCTCCAGGGAACATTCTTTTTTCTCATAAAATAAACTAAGACCGCCAGGGCCAACAAAAAGGGAACAACTTGAGTGATCATGCATAAATAATTTTCAAAGATCATACTTGGACGGACCTCTTGCGGACGTATTTTGTCTATGAAATAAAAGGCCGGCAGGCCTAGCAGACTGGGACCGGGGGCCTTGTTGGAGTAATAATTCTGATCAGGTGTTTGGGACCAATCCACCGTCCATTCTCTATATTTATTAATTATAAAAGTTTTCTCATCAAGCATGGCGCGCATCATGGCAAAACGGGAATCTGAATTGGTACCACCATCTAATTTGTAACTGAAATTAATACATATAAAGAAAATATAGATTAAGAGAAATGGTGATCGCACAGTAAACTTTAGCATTTTGCCCCTCCGGGCCTAATCAGTTTAAGATGCAGACCCACTATTTTCAAGATTAATACTTCTAAGTTTGCTAATCTACCGAGGAGGGGTGAGGTAGGGAGGAGAGAGATGAAAAAATCAGCGGAAATGCGCATCTATGGCAGAAATGCCGTTCAGGCCACCTTTAAGGTGCGGCCCCACGATATTGTTCGTCTATACCTGGTACAAAAGGAGAAAAAAAAATTTTCCCATGTCATGAAATTTATGGCGGCCCAAAAGTTGGCCTATCATCTTGTGAGCGAAGCAGAACTGGACAAAATAGCCGAGTCAGATCGGCATGGAGGTGTTTGCCTCATTACAAGAAGGCCGGCGATTATGAAAATTCCCGAATGGTTGAAACTGATGTCGTCTCGTTCGAAGGTTTTGTGTCTATGTCTGGAGAATGTGGAAAATCCTCACAATCTTGGCGCCATCATGCGCGCCGCAGCGCACTTTGGCGTCAGTGGTCTCCTTACCAATCGCCCCGACATGGTGTTGACCGGATCGGCCTTCCGCGTGGCCGAGGGCGGGGGGGAATATCTCAGCATCGTTGACACAAGTAATACGGACACTCTTATAGGCCTCTTAAAAAAGAACCATTACACAACTCTTGCCACCAGTTCCCATACTTCTGACCTATCACTTTATGCTCTCGCGCAAAAACCAAAACTGAGTACTAAGTTGGCCTTGTTCCTGGGAGAAGAACGCACCGGACTGAGGACGCAAACTCTCAAAGACGCCGACATTCGCCTGACTATTCCTGGAACCAATCAAGTGGAAAGTCTCAATGTCGCAGCTTCGGCCGCCATTTTACTGTCCCATCTTTTTCCACTTATACAATAAGCTTGTGTTATGAATCATTGTGATCATGCTTGCCCTTGCTGCCATTACCATGAGGGTGTTTGCCTCGATCCTTTCTTGGATAAATGGCAGAAGGCCCAAGTGGTTTTAAGTGCTTTCAGGCCATTTTTTAAAACTCCCATCCCCTATCCTGATACTCCATGGGGCATGCGCCGACGATCATTTTTGCGCTGTGCCTATAGGGCGCATCTGAAAGAATGGGTATTTGGGCCGATCATCGAGAAACAGGGCACGGAATGCCTGCTTCCTATTCCTAACTGTCCTATTCACCATCCATCACTTAACTATGCCTTCAAACAACTAGGACAATATCTCCCGCATCAGTGGCCGCTGTTTGGTGCCTTTATCAACCGACAACAAATCACGCTGATTCTTAAGGAACATCAAAAACACCGCTTAAAGTACCAATTGCCTCAACCACTATGGGAAAAATTACGAGGCCAGTTTGATGGTTTGTGGATCAATTATAACCCAGCGGCGGGAAAACGAATCTTTCAATCCAAGGCGTTCCATCTGATGGCAGGACAATCATTCTCGCTTGATGCCCAGAACCTCCAATATGGTCCCAGCACATTTCTTCAGGTTGCCGATGGCGTTCATCAAAATAGTTTAACCGAGGCACTCCTTTTCTTTGGCAACATTCAGGCAAAAAAAGTGCTCGATCTCTATTGTGGACGAGGCACTTCGTTGCTTCTTTGGCAAGCGAAAGGGGCTTCTTGTCTCGGGGTTGAATCCTCTGATTCCGCAGACTTGGCAAAGAAAAATGGCCCATCAATCCCCATTCTCAGAGGGACCGTCACCAACCGGCGTCCGCAAATTATCGACTGGGAAAAACAAATTTTTGGCCCCCTTTTTGTTTATGCTAATCCTCCGAGAACTGGCCTGGCAGCAACCGAACTTGAACTCATCTTGCAACTGGCCCCAGAAAAAATGGCCTACCTCTCTTGTGCTCCCAAGACCCTCTGCTGTGATTTAGAAAACTTCGTCAAGGCAGGTTGGAAAGTTCATTCTCTTCGCGCCTATGACTTTTTTCCCCAAACCCTCCACCTCGAAATTCAGGCCCTCTTAAGTCGGACCTAAAATATTATTGAGGAAGATATTTACGAAAACACAACTTGAGGAGTATTCTGTTATAGTGTTGTGAGTTTTTCGTACCCACTGGATATCCGGACAAGAAAATTAATAACTGGGTTTTCCCAATAGGGTCATAACAAGGAGATTAGTATGAAAATCCTCAGTGCACTTTTGATCGTAGGCCTTCTCGCTTCTGCTTGCATGAAGTCTGAAGAAAAAACTGAAACAGCAGCTCCTGCTGCTACAACTGAACAAGCTGCTCCTCCAGCTGAACAAGCTCCTGCCGAACAAGCTCCTGCCGAGCAAGCGCCAGCTGAACAAGCTCCTGCTGAACAACATTAATTGGTTGTTAGTTCAACATCAAAAAAAAGGCTTCGAAAGAGGCCTTTTTTTTTGCCTATATTTTTGCTTCATGGGGGCAATAATTAGGTCGCGGCCCTATTCTAGGGTGATTGCGGCAGGTTTCCGGTCGATAATCGTAAATAGAGCATCGTTTCTCCTCATTTAAATAGACGCAATCACCATTGGCACGTTGAGCGAGGGTGAATTTTTCAGTTTTCCTGTTATAAGAGCGGATTAATTTTTGTTTTTTAAAATAATTTGAAAGATGTTTTTCACCCAATGTAAGATCAAATTCTGTCAGCAATCGCATCCTCACCAGATCTTGGGCCGTGACCTCAACGGGAAGGGCGCAACACAGGGCCAAACAGTTATGGCACATTTTTTTCTGATAGCGCCTCCATGTCTCTGGCCGTTGTACATCTGATCTCATTATTTCCTCTTAAATGCCTGCAAATACGGAGTATTAACGCTTGAGAAGAACCTATAAGTTTTACTCTCAAACTTGCATCTTTTCCTGGATGATCTATATACCTCGTCTTATGAACTCATTGCAAACGATTCTATTCATTGGATTTCTCACTATCTTGGGGAGTTGTGGCAACAAATCCAACAGGACTGACGATCCCTTGACGCCTGAATCTTTGCGTTTTTCTTTCGAAAAAATAACCAGTGAAGACTTGGCAAAAAATATAGATCCAGCTCTCCACTATGTTTATACAGTTCGTGGCCGTAACAGTTTCGATTTCGCCTTGGCCGAGCAAACCGTCACCTGCCAGTTTCTCGAATGGCAGGAAGACATCACTTTAGACCATGCTTTTTATGAGCGCTATCGAACCAACTCCCAAATGCGCTTTACTAAACTGGCAGAAGATGCGCCAAATGAATGCAAAAAAGAGCTGCCCCCACTCCCCGCTACTTCAAAAATGACGAACCTGACAGTGTTGCGGAAATACTACAAAGATTCCCAAGATTTTTTCAAGAACGAAAAGAAAATCTGCCAGATGTTGAAAGAGCAGGCCAATATTATTTGTACCAAGGTTAATAAGTTTGAGCTATCCCCAACTCCCATTGCTGTTTCTGGCCGCTCTGCCTATGCTATACAATTACAATTTGACATTGACGGCACGGTGGAAACGGAAGATGAGGACGGCCATGCTAAATTAAACAGCGTGCAGATTATTGGTCACAGTATTTCTAATTCCTTCGCTCCTTATGCCGGGCGGCCTTATAAGCTTTATTTGAAAATCAAGCAGATGGATAGCGGCGTTGAAGCTGTCATCAGTGATAGTCAACTAGTCGCCATCACAAGAACCGTGCCGCATGAAATTCCTGAGACTAGCTTGAGTTTCGAACGTTCCAATGAACAAATGAGTGAAAATCAAAAAATTTTGAATGATTTAGGCTTTTATCTTCATCCTAATCCTGGATATAAACCTTTGGTACTGTCCGTTACGACGGCCAATAGTGAGGTTATTGGAATAGAAATTTCCGAAGTCGTTTCTCTGCATAAAAAAATTACCGCAGATGACGGACAAAGCACAGAATGTCTATTTTCCGAGCAATATGATTATCTCTCCAAAATCAAAAATTCAGAAGGCGAAGCACTGCTCCTTCGACCGGTAAAAGCTGTTGCATCTTCCGTTAGTCGCTTAAAAAGTGCTTGTCTGAAAGCAATAGAAGAACGTCAGAACGCACTCTTAAAGAGTGGCGAAAGGCCCCTCTCCTTTAGCTTTGATAAAAAAACAAAAAAGGGGCAGCTCGGCCCCCTTGAATTTCAGATTCTAAATTAAACACTTACCAAGTTCGCACCCTGACTTGAGAATCGCGCGCTAAAATTTTCTTTGCGAATTCTATTCCACTTACACCATCTGCATCGATCGTTCCAGTCACACCCGCCAAAAGAAAAGTGTGCTGAAGCGTATCGGGTAACCATACCGAAATATTGGGAGTGTTGACACTCATTTCAAACAGACCTTTGGGACCATAGACCAGTTCACGATGTCCGTTGGGTGAGATATTTCCAAACACAACACTCATCACAATATCACGAGCACCTTGCAAGATACCTACATTCCATGATTTCAAGACTTGGGCCACGGATGGAAGATATCGCGCCATCACGGTATCCTGGTGAGTGAAATAAATTCCCACTGTAGCGAAGGCCTTCTTGTAATCGTTAACCAGCTCATCGGAAAACTTATTCCAAAAGGTCTCGCCAAAATGCATTCCAGGAGCATCGGCCAGAATAATTTTAGCTGCCGAAGGGGCCAAGAATTTTTCCACGTTAGGTGCATGTAGAAGTGAACCGATTGCCCCGGCACTGGCACCATAGAGCACCACCTGTTTAAAAGAAGAAAAGCTCACCAGCCCAGTATCATTTAAATACTGTAAGGCCCGAATCACATTACGGTATCCGGTATGGTGGGCCTTTACCAATCCATAATCGGCCTCATGTTGACCGGCATGCACATCGCCTGTGCAGTAGGGAAAGTAAATCATACTGGCATCGGCCATGAGGCCATGGGTGTTTTCCGGGCCACCGTCATTACTTATCCAACTCACCACAGGAACGGTGGGAATGGGAAACATCCAAGTGCGAAGCTTGGCACCATAGCAGGTCTGAGCGCTCCAACAGGCCCCTCCGCCCATAAACTCAATCATGAGTTTATGAGTCTGCTTGATATCCAACCAGACACTATAAGGTGAACCATTGCCACAACGGGCCCCGGGAATGTTGACTCTGGCGAAATGTCGAGCGTGCGCAATAGATGAAGCAAAAGTAAAAAACAAAACAAGCAAGGCCAGTGAGGCCGACCTTTTCCTTGGCATAAAATCTCCTATCCTTAGAGAAATAAAAAAATGTTAATTCAATTGTCTATGAAACCCTCTTGACAGAAAGACGCAGCACAACACATAAACTGTACAACCATCCGTTTTTACACAACTTGAAATGGTGTGTAAGAAGTTATTAGATGACTCTTTTGCCGGCCGTGAAAAGGCAATATTTGCCCGTGACAACTCTCATCCTAAGTATTCATAAAAAATCATCGTCACTCATCCGAAACTTAAACACACTTTATTCAAAGGAATTGAATATGAAACGTCTTGGAAAGACAGCTTCGCGCATTTTTATCACTATCTTTGTCTTATTCTGTTTGAATAATTTAGGTTTTTCGGCAGAAAAGGTTTTGCTCAATTACAATATCAACAAACTGAACGCCAATTTAAACAATTTGAGTGGCACCATCGGTTTCGAACGATTTAATTTATTAGTGGGCATTTTTCGTTCCGACTTTAAAACCCAAGAGTTTGTCATTCATACCGACCATGATTCGATTATTGCGGAAAATGACTTTACCCGGCTTGAGCTATTTAAAAATAATAGCGATATCTTGAAAAATTCTTCCCTGATTCAAATCGATGATGCCAATTTTCTTTTTACACCAAAAGAAATGCTGAAACTGAACTTCGAACGATTGGCCTTCGAAATGGGTAATGGCACGCAGGCAGTGAATCAGCTCTCTTTACAATGTAATGGGCCGCTTAATGATTTGGGAAAGCAACAACTTCAGGCCTTTCTTGAATCATCACAAATCTCGGCGACAAAAATTGAAGTGGATAATAAATCATCAGATACTTTTCTATCCATCTTTCCCAAGGGAGTAATGGCCGGGATGTCGAAAGAAAGACTCTCTCTCATGCCCAAAGAATTTCATGAGGTTTTTTTAGAAATTGAAAAGGGCCAAGCCTACCTTGAATTGAAAGTGCGCTTCCTGGTCAAAATTAAAATGAAAGTTTTCGCCGAGGCCAGCGAAGACACCACAGATGGCCGCAAACTGGTGCTAAAAATCAGCAAGGCCTATGCCTGGATCTTTCCCATCAAAGGGCTGCTCCTGAAAGCTATCGCCAAGGCCAAGATTGCCAACATCACAGTCGATGGCGATAACGTTATTATCAATATCTAGGAAATATCTAACAAAACTTCGCTCATAAGTTGACTTGATACTTGTTTTTTTTCCAACGAGCTTCTATAAATTTAATTATTGATTCTCAAAAAAAATTCAAGGTGTTGTTGTGTTGACTAATCTCAAACGTGTGTCTTTTTTTGCCATTTTTTGTACATTTTGCCTCTTGGTATTGGGAGGTCATGTTCACAATACGGAGAGCAGTTTGGCCTGTCCTGATTGGCCTTTGTGTTACGGTCAATTTTTTCCCAAAATGGAAGGAAAAATTTTTTGGGAACACAGTCATCGCCTCTTGGCCTCTTTCGTGGGTTTTTTGACGTTGCTGCTGGTGTTTGCCGCATACAAACGCAGAGAAGTCGATAAACATGCCTTTGGCGTTTCTTTGCTTCTCATCTTTATGGTGGTGATTCAAGGAGTTTTTGGAGGCATTACGGTCCTCTTGAAGCTCTCCAATTTAGTCTCGACCGCCCATCTTGCTCTCTCGATGATATTTTTCCTCATGCTGATTTACATGGGCCATATCTCCACTTGGACGCGTAACTTCATCCAGGCACCAAAATCTGATATGGCCTATCGTCCAATCTTCAAACATTATTCAAGCGGATTACTTTTATTAATCTTTCTGCAAATCATTCTGGGAGCTTTTCTTCGCCACTCCGGGGTCGGTGCGGCCTGTGGTCTGGGTGCGGAACATTCACTTCTGTGCTTTGATGCTCATAAATGGGAACATACTTTATGGCCGAACACGGCCCAAGCACAGATGCATGTTCTCCATCGTTATTTCGCAATTATCGTTGCCCTGGCCACCATGATCGTCGCCCATAAATTACTGAGGGCACTTAAGAGATGGTCCATGGCTTCACATTTCGTGAGTGAAATAAAATTCTATATCTATACCATCTTAAGTACCGTGCTCATCCAAATATTCCTGGGAATCTGGTCAGTGGCCACTTCTCTTGGACCACTGCCCACCACTCTGCATCTGGCGGTGGCGGCCTCGCTTCTCGCTGGTACTTGGAAAATTATCCTGCTCTTAAAGTCATATGAAAAATCCACAGAGTGCAAAACAGACAGCTGGTTATCAGACTATTTTGAACTCACCAAACCCAAATTGGGTCTGCTGGTGTTATCTACGGCCTTGTGTGGAATGATTTTGGCAAGAGGACACATCGGCTTTTTAAATGGCCTCTTGGTCTTGCTTTTTATCTATTTTGTAATCGCCGGTGGAGCGAGCTTAAATTGTGTGCTGGAAAAAGATGTTGATGGAAAGATGGAACGAACAAAAAATCGCCCTCTACCTGCTGGGCGTCTGAGCATGTCCCAGTCCCTGATTTTTGGCATCGGACTTAGTCTGGCAGGACTTGTGCCATTGTTCTTGTTGACCAATTGGTTGACTGCCACCTTGACCTTTGTGGCCGTGGTTATCTACCTCTTTTTCTATACACCATTGAAGAAAAAAACCGAAATGGCGGTTTTTATTGGCGCTATTCCCGGCGCCCTTCCTCCATTAATCGGATGGACTGCAGTCACCGGACAATTTGATCCCGTAAGCGTTTCGCTCTTTTTCGTTCTCTTCATCTGGCAGCTCCCTCATTTTTTTGCTATCTCTCTTCATCATGTGGACGATTATAAACAGGCCACGATTTACACCTACCCCACCCGCTATGGAGAGAGTTTTACCCGTGCCCTCATTATGCTGTTTACCGTGATCTTGGTGGCCACTTCTCTTACACCGAAACTGCTCAATTACTTTTCCTCTGTTTATTTTTATACTGCGGCCACTCTTGGCGTGGGGATTTCACTCTTGGCATTAAGAGGATTACTGCCCTTCTCGCCGGGCAAATCAGACATTAGAACTTGGGCCCGTCGATACTTTATTACCTCCATCACCTATCTCCCCCTTCTCATCATCACCATGGCCTTTTTCAAGCTGTAATTTTAACTAGTTAAGCCATTTCTCGCATTTATCACTCGCTTCCTTATTGCCGATAAGTTTATCACTGAAGTGGCGATGAAATTTTTAATTATTTTTTTTATTTTTTTTTCCATCCAGGTTATGGGTGATAGCACGTTGGAAGAAACCACTCGCGACATGAGTAGTATCTTGGAAACCGTCAATACATTTACCAACTCGCCTTCGCACAATTACTGCCAAGTTGCCAATGCCGGTTCCCCCATTGGCGGGCAATGGCAGAATCTGCATTGCAGCCCTCCCCTTTCCTGGAATCAAGGGCAAGTATGTAATAATCCCGCAAAATATATTTGTAATAAAAATATCAATCCTGCCGTCGATACTTTGCATCTGACATACAACAATCTTAGGACTTCACTTGCCGGCGCAGAACGAGATCTCTCGCACAATGGGGTTTGTAGTCCTTCCTGTCGAACTGCTGCTGTGAAACGGGTGGCCCAAGGACAAGGCGAGACTGAAGGGGTATACTCCGTGCGAAGAACGAATTCTGCCAAGCAGATTTTTAACCGTGCCCTGGGTAAAATAACCAGCATGCTTCGAAATAAATTTCCGGCCGAAGCCAGCACCTTAATTCAACTTTTACCGACGAGAGATGCTCTTCATTTTGCCAATCAAAATAGAAATATGGGCCAGTTGGAGTGGAATGCTCATGCTAGCTTGACTGAGGGAGTTACTCTCGGTTCCATGGTTATGTTGGTGGATAAACCGGATGGTGAAAAAATTTTGGAGCAAATTCTCACTCACGAAATCGCTCACATGATTGATCCCTGCAATTTCGAGAAACTAAAAAAAGTGCGACCGGCCATTTATACGACTTATCCTTTGGCCGGAGTTGCCCAGTGTTTAAGCCGAAGTGACGGCTTAGGGGCGTATATGAAAATCGATCCGAATGATGGGGCCATGCAGGGCCACTATATAACAACAGCACGCAGGCAAATAGAGCAGCGACCCGGAAATATTTTTACTCCAGATTCGCAGGAAAAGAAAAAAGAGCACATCACAGCTTGGCTCCAGGATTTCAATGAAACCAGCAGAGTCACACCGAGCTGCATGGGAATCAGCAATACATACGCCGGCAGAACAAATGCAGAAAGTGAATTTAAACAGCCGCAAGGTGGCGAGGCCATGGCAGATTGGCTGGCGACAGAATCTTTGGCCGATGGACTCTCCTTACCTAACGGAGGTGATCCTCAGACCATCCTTTCCAATTTTGCCCCTTATATTTCCTTGATGTGCCAATACTACGACCGAGAAAAACAGTGTAATCTGAGTCCTAATCAAGAATTGATTTTGGGACGTAAAAACAAAGATGAGCATAATCTTGCAGTAGACAGAATCAACCGTATTTTTTTCGCCAATCCAAAATTAAATAGGGCCTTGGGATGCGCCGATCGCTCGCTGGAAATAAGTACTAACAGTGCAACAGTTGGTGCTAGAAGTCAGGGGCGTACGGCGTATTGTCCGAGTCGTGTGAGGTAGCGGTGAAAGTCATCGTAGGGATATTGTTTTTGACCATCTCTTTCAGAACTCTGGCCGATTGCCAAGTCGTGGGAAGCTATAATTACCACACCAAGTATAATAAGGAAGATGGATTGTGGGAAATATGCCGAGATCTCAATCAGGATTTTTTCAAATTCACCTATAATGGGAAGGTGAAAACGGTCAAACTCGAGTATTTAGAAAAGAAAATTGAGTATCTTCATCAAGCGGTGGAAGCGGCAACCAAAAACCAAAAAGGCCCGATCAACCAGTCTCAGGTCGGGTGTGGCAGTCGATGGGAATTTTTCATAACCATAGATCAGGGACGAAAAATCGAACAGCAGCGAGGATGCTTGACTCACAAAACCGAGGCCTATCAAGCATTTCGATTGCATTTTCATTCATGGTATGGGGAAAGTGAGATATAGAACTATATCTATTTTAGATTGAATTCAGTTAATTAATCTAATATCAATCTGTGCCAGATTGTGGAATAAAGCCTCGCTCTGAACAGCAACATTGAGGAGGCCTTATGAAATTATATATCGCACTGCTGGGAATGATCTTGAGCTTTAACAATATCCAGGCGCAAGAAAGTTCCGCGTATTATCAAATCGGCTCCAGCACCTTGACACTAGAAGATGGCCAAGAAGGTCCGTTGGCCCCGATAGCAAAAGAAAGAAAATCTCGTTTTTCTTTTGGTGCAAAAAATAAAGTCAATCCGGAACTCAGCGAATTTGAATCTGACTTGGATACGATCATTTCCATCGGAACAAAAATTTACACCATCATTGAAAAAGGTAAGCCAGTAGTCACGCGGCAAGATGCCGTCTGGAAGCTTTTACCCAAGGTGAGTGGCCAAGAGGTCGATGAAATGGACTTGGAAGGATGGTATTCTCCTGCCTTTAGAAAATATCGCCTGGAACTTAAAAATCTCTACGGTGTTACGGTGGTAAGTCTGTTATATACCATCAATTACACTTACGGTGGTCAATATGATGGCAAAGGACGTTACCTCACGGGTGTTGAAATTCGCCCGGAAGATTTAATGGTACGCTGGGGTTACAATTTCGATGCTAAGGCCACGCGCGTTTCCATTGTTAATCATGGAAGCAAGAAAAACCCGGTTGTAGGCATGACCATTAAACTTGGCCACACTATCAAAACAGTTCTTAATGAAGTTCAGCAAGAATATTCCTATCACATAAAAGGTGATGGATCTTTCCAAGCGCTGTAATTGCTATTACTTTGCTCTACCGGTTTTGCCAGAACGAAGAGTTCTGGCAATTTTTTGCTTCTTTTCAACTTTCTTCTGTGTCAGAGCAATATCTTTGTTCAATTCTTGCATAAGCTCATTCTTAAGTTCAGCTTCGGCCTTCAGCCAATCCGACAATGCATCACCATTTGAATCTGTTTTGCTCAGATGAATCTCATAGGCCCGCTTAGCAATAGAATTTTGATTTATTTCAATATTAATACCGTTCATAATCGTCTTCCTCCGTTGACGTAGCATTGTTGGACAGAAAATTTAAACCCTGTCCAATTAATTGTCGAGCATAGCTTCGATGAGAGAAATCACTACCGATATTGTTCTTGATCAAGAGAAAATACTATCTCCGTAATTTCACATGGACGAATATGGAAAACAAATCCGAGTGAATTTGTCCCTTTAGTCGGCTTTCTTAGGATGAGGATAGAAATAACGATGAAAAAGGGCCTTCCGCTTGCTCTTTTGATAGCGGGCAAAATCTTTCTCACGCAATTCTTCCAGCAATGTAAAGAGTTGTTTAAGTGAAAGTGGCTGAGAACTTTTCTGATCTTCCTTCAAAATTTCCGCTTCAATTAAATCGCCAACTTTTTCCAACGTCATGAATAGTTTTAGCTGTCGCGGTTTCATATTGAGAGGAAACTTTTCTTTCAATTTTTTCTTAAAATAGGGCATGCGTCGTAGCACCCATCCCATGTAAACTTGCGAGGAAATTTTACCGGTGGCCTCAAATTGATAATTAAGCTTTTCCATCCACTCGAACATTTTGGTCAGAATAGCATCTTTCAAGCGAGATTGTTTCATCTTAAGTGGATTTCGCCATTCCGCCACTACGCTAAAACGCGTATCGACTTCCAAATCCCCTGGAGCGAAAGTATCAAAATCTTGAACTGTTCTGTCATCAATCCTGATTCCAAGTTGCTGTAAGAACGGAACAAGTCCTGGTGAAAATTTTGTCTTATAAAGGGGAACATCTATTTTGCCCACATCCATGAATCCCTTGGAAACGACTTCGGAGCAAAAGAGTTCTGAAGAATTTTTGTAATCCATGCCAAAATCATAGGGTACATTTTTTCCCGTAAAAGCTTGCTTTTGTACAAGTTTGAACATGTATTCAGAGGCCTTATGGGCCATGGACTGATCCTGAAAGCGGAAGACCACGGTGCGAGCATTGGCCTGATTGATGTGGGTTTGAATGGGGGCAACCACAGAACCGATTTCAATATGGGCCTCAGTGGTCCACAGCTTACCCAGTGGATCTCTGTAGACGAAAGAAACATGGCTGAATTGTGCATCATCTTCGCCAATACGTGCAATGGCCGCAGAGGTATAGGCATTCCCTCGGGATAAAATGACATCCCCAGACTGCAAGTCATTATAGTCACGAAAAGTGAAACTAGGGTTGACCATAAAATATGGCGGCTTACCGGTGAGTGTCAGGTACTTTTTGACATCAGAAATATTTTCGTACATGGAATTCAGTTCAACCAAATAATCTTCGGCATATCGAAGAGCGCGCAATAAGGCCCGTACAGAATGATAGCATTTGTCACTAAAACTCTGCATGAAATCCAGATTTTTTAAATACTCACGCATAATCAACTTCGATTTAAAAGTGGCCTGGATCATTTCTTCAATATCGCCGGAATTGTACTTGAGCAGATGGGAGCTTTCGGAACTCAAGGTAAACAATTTTTTATAATAAGTTTCCGCACCAACAAAACATTGTTGATGAGTTTCGACCGGCGTTGCCAGTTGATCATGCAATTCCAAAAGAACTTCACGCAGACCTTGCTCAGAACTAGAAAGTTCTTGTCCCGATGGTTGGCGATTAGGAGGCAAAGAAGACAATGGAGAACAAGCTGTGCCTAAAGAGATGACTACGAGTACCACCACGAATATATTCATTATTCCCCCATAAAAACGAAACTATCAAGAATCTATTATAAGACATCTGCTCCAGAAAAATGATGGGCATGGATTGCCTAAGTCCTAATTTTTGTATATCAGGAACTCTATACTTGCTTGGACGTTGAAACAAAGAATTGATCCCAAAATGACGACCATCAAAATTTTCCGAGGGCGTACCAACAGATGATAGTCAACAAGCGAGAAAACAGAGTCCCAAGAGTCTTGGCCCAAAAACGATTCTCTCTACAGAAAAATTTTGCAATATTTTCGAAAATCTATTTGTAACAGGAATTACCACTGGCATCGTTGACTTCAACGAACGGATCTTAAAACCATATGTAGATATCTTCTTCGGATATAAACCAGAAGCCTCCGAGAGGATGAAAAGAAGTAATCCCCTTTTTCATCAGTTAATTGTCACTCCTGGGATTCTAGCAAATTAATGAGGTCTATCTAAAAGACCAAATGTCTTGATCATTCGCCTCTGATTATGTGCAGGACATAGAAATTGAATGTTTTGCTCATTGGTCTTACCACCTAAGGCATAGGGTTTTATATGGTCAAATTGTAGATTGCGACGTTCATCGCAGCGTTTTCCGTTTTTATCTCGAAACTCACATTGATGTTGCGAACGGATGACGATGGTTCTTTTAACCTGAATGGGAAGATAACGAGTATTTTCACTGCTAACATTCTTTGACGTCCTAGTTCTCTTTGAGGATAGTAATTCACATTCGCGAATTTCCTTATCAAGAAGCATTTCAATCAATTCAAGTTCAGTCATATCGGCATTAAGTAATTTATTAAGGCGTACCATTTTATCCAAAAGCTGTTTTCGCAAGACAATTTTTTTCTCAGTTTTTTCTCGATGGGCACGTCGGTCGAGTTCCTGTACCAGTGCTCGATGAGATTTTTGACTTGCAAGATTGATTGTTTCTGTAATCTGACCAGGGTTGGTAAAATTAAATTCCTGAATATATTTTTGTACTTCAGCAGCATTAGAAAGCGTGAGCAAACCCTCAGCAATTTTTTCTTCGGCAAGTTCAGATATCCGAATCAATTTCATTGCTTGAATACGTGTCCAACTTTCGCTTTCAGAATATCCTAACTCATAAATAACATACTTATATAGAGTCGAGTGACCATATTCAGCATACAGGACTCGCCGCTGTACTTCTGCCAGGTGTCGCAGCAATTCGATGGTGCTCAATTTTTCTTTTTTAGCAGCCGTTAAGGTGCTCTCGTGTAAATTTTGATCACTCAATTTCCTGAGATTCATCTTATTCCTCCCATCTGATTTTGGAGGCATCCTAACATGTCTATTTTGGTCGAAAGAATTGCTAAATATCGCAGAGTTACTTTTTTTGCATTAATGAAACATGCTCAAATATAAACCTCCTTTTTTAGGATGTCCTGAAGACTCACCAGACGGAGTGAAGAATTTTAAACAAGGATTTTAAGGTGAAGGTGTGCTGTGCCCACTCTTTATCCATCATTCCCGTCATCTATTCGAAGTCGTCCCCTCTGTCATCCCCCCGACACTGCTCAAAACTTAAACACCTGTCGCAGACATAACTATTTGAAAACAGGCACATTTTCCTGGCATCAAACATGCTTATTCATGAGCATTGCAGGGGTTCTTAGGAGGGGTTATGAAAATACTGATCATTTTATTGGGTATGATTATTTTACCAATTGCCGAAGCTACCTGTATCTGGACAGTGACTGGAAAGCTAACTGTCAAAGATAACATCTATGTCCCCTCCACCTCCACAATGATAAAAAATTTAGAAGATGTAAAAGTCAAAGTTTGGGCCACTACGCTGACAGCCGATATCTGGACACATTGGGGAACCACCCGAACAGATAGTGAGGGAAATTATTCCGTATCGGTCATTCCAGCTCAGAATTCTGCTTCAGGCTGTACTCATTCTCGACGTATTCGGGTTAAGGCCTACCTCGATGGAGATTACGCCCGCATTAGCTCCGATCTCATCACAAATTACGATATTGAAATCAATAACTTTCTTACTTGGCACAGCAACAGCAGCGTAAACGGACGAACCGTCACACTCAATAAATATTTGAACAACACCACAGACACATCTAATTCCGGCATAGCTCGAAGCTATCGTGATACTCGCGCCGCTCAAGCATACTTAGGCTACCGCAAGCTTTATCTCAAACTCGACGAGTGGAATTTGAATCCTGGTAAATCTAAACTCTATTGGCCTGCCGAGTTTGGTTTTTCACCTCCGGGCGGTTGGGTGCATATTGATAGAAATTGGTTTCGTAACAAAGACTCATCCAACGTATGGCATATGAATAATGAGAATGGTTTAACTTCCTCAACCTGGCGCTGGACCGTGCGAGAACTGACCCACGAACTTCTGCATCAATGGTTCTTTCGAAACGTCTACACTCCAAACTTCATCGCCGGTACCACCGCCGATACTCACGACTTTATCGAGAGTGCCTCGCTGGCATTATTTGAAGAAGCAGCAGAAGTCCAGGCGATCCATATCAATGAACTAGTTTTTGGTATCAATGATGAGGCCAAAAATCGTCAGGTATTAAGCCGTGAAGGAATCCGCTGTACTTTTGAAAATGCTAAACGCAACAATGGCGAGTTTTATTTCTCCCTGTCAGAAATAGATTCCATGATCGACGCCAATTCAACAGAATGGCGAGATTATCTGAATCGCGCCAATTCCTCTGTGGCCAATTATTTGGCCCTCTTGGTTGAGCCAAATTGGTTTCGAAAGGATTTTGATAATACCGATGATATCAATTCCGGTTGCCTGCTTCGCCCGGCGATAAGCACAGGACTTGTCTTATGTGCCGGTCTCCCCTCGCCCATGTTTAGCATAGTCGAGGCCATGATTGGTCTAAAAAACTGGCGTTTCGCTTACCCAGACAATCACATTCCTGATGGCCAGAGAAATGTTAAGGAATACTATGACTATTTGAGTGCATTCTACTCACCCAGATTCGGTGCACATAAGGAACGTTTTTTACACTTTGGAAACCCCGCCTATCAGGATGTCCCAGGCGAGAACGGTCCCGACGTTTGTACCAGTATTGGCGGACTTACCGTCATTCCTTCGCCCCTGTAAAAAATGCCGGCCGCTGGCCTGTCAATAAAAATAGGCCTAAACACTTTGGCTTATTGTGAGGTCATAAAATGAAAAGAGTATTGCTAATAATCAATGTGATTGTGTCCCTTCTCATTTCCGTCGGTTCCAATGCCGCTATCAACGCCCAATGGAACAAAATCAAAGTCCGCAAAGGCGTAGAGGTTTTCGAAGGAGTTATTCCGAATAGCCCGGTTGTCGCCTTTCGAGGAGTTTCGGTGATTGATGCGCCCATCGGAAATGTCGTCTCTGTTATCCATGATGTGTCTAGAATTAAGGAATGGATGAGTGACTTAGCGGGAAGTCGGGTTCTGGAACGCAAATCAGTGTTGGAAAAAATTGAATACAACCACACTAAAACCCCCTGGCCTTTGGATGATCGCGATTTTGTCTATTCGGTAAAAGTGGTGATTAATAAAGAAAACAAATCGGTGGATATTTTGGTGGAAAACGCCACTCATCCTGATGCTCCGCCAGTCAAAGGAATTGTGCGTGGAACTTTGCATTCCAGCCGCTATTTTTTAAAATCAATTGATAATGGCACACGTACCCATATCGAAGTTGAAATCCTGGCCGACCCCAATGGCAATATCCCTAAATGGGTGGTCAATCTCTTTCAAAGCGCATGGCCAAGTAACACTATCGCCGGAATTGGCAAAATTGCCACTGAATCGGGTTACAAAATTCATCCCGATATCACACCTTTTCTCGTCAAAACACCTTGAGCGTGCTAAGCTCATTGTATTATGAGCATTGATCTTCTTCAGCGGAAAAGTGTTTTTATACGCCAGGTTCATGAATTGGCCGAATGGGTTGGTTTTGAAACCAGGAACAAGTATCGCATTCAAGACGAAAAAGGGCAGGAGCTGGGCTTTGCGGCCGAGCAACAAAAAGGTTTCTTAGGCCTTCTTCTGCGCCAAGTTCTCGGTCATTGGCGTACCTTTGATATCTATCTCTACGATCAGGCACACCAGAATGTATTAATCGCTCACCATCCTTTTCGCTTTATCTTTCAACGTCTGGAAATCAGAACAAAAGATGGCGTCGCCTTAGGGGCCATCCAACAACGCTTTTCACTTCTTTACAAGCGTTTCGACGTGGAAGATGGCAGGGGCAAAGTCCTCTTGGAAGTGGCTTCACCTATTTGGAAAATTTGGACCTTTCAATTTAACAAGAGAGAACGCCAAGTTGCTCAAGTCAGTAAAAAATGGTCCGGCCTTCTAACTGAAGCCTTCACTGATAAAGATAATTTTCTCATAGAATTTTCTGATGCAGCTCTGACTGCCGATGAAAGATATCTGATTCTCTCCGCCGCTCTCTTCATCGACCTTCAATATTTTGAGCGCAAGGCCCATAGTTAAGGGCCTATCCCAAAACCTTCAGATGCTAGGCGCGATTGAGAGAGCGCGGAGGCGTACACAGAGTGTACGCCGCACAAGCGAACGATTGAGCAACGACGCAGATGAGGGTTTTGGGATAGGCCCTAAGAACTATTTGCATCTTACTATAGCTGTGGCGGAATACTTGCATCCTTTATCAACGCACTCCAGACTAGAATTATAAAATTTCATGATCCCCACCACTTCCTTACGATCCCCCAGCTTTAGCGCCACCAAATCCTCAGTGGGAAAGGCCAGGTCATAATTATTATCGCAACCATTATTGGCATTAATGGTGGTCAAAAAATAGCTTATCTCGGCCGCACCTTCACCTCGGGCATCTAAATCTTTTAGCCACACCTCTTCTCGCATGTCACGAATTTCGAAGCCCTTTTCCAAGGCCTCATTTTTACTTTCGGCCTTACACTTAAGGGAATTGGGAATATCTTTTAGGGTATAATCACCGGCATTTAAAATTCCAGCGGCCGAGATTGAAATTGAAAAGAGTGTAGCTTTGAAAAGTCTTATCATCGGGGTGGCCCTCCTAAACTGAATGTGACGTGTTCATACAACTTGGCCATTTAGCAAACAACCAAGTTTGAATTTTTTTCAAAAGGCCATTCTTCACTTTACCAATCAGCAGGATTTTGGGATGTACTCAGACTACTTTTGCAGCTCAAAAATATCTGGAGAATCAGTATGTTATTTAAATACCGGTCCCTGACGTTACCTGTTTTATGCCTTCTCATGATCATGAATACAGCCCAGGCCGCTTCCGAAAAAACATCCCCTAATAAAACACCCCCCAAGACTGTTAAGGCCGTCAAGGCCGCGACACAAGTCTTTTTCGAAAGTTATACCTACCCTGCCCGCATCGAATTCGATACCTTGGCGCAAGTGAAGACGCCGGTCGAAGGTGAAGTCGTTGAACTCAAAACCTTCCTCGGACAACAAACTAAACGTGGTCAAATACTGGCCGTCATAAAAAATACTGATCCACTTTTTCAATATAAAACGGCCAGAATTGTTGCTCCTTTGGATGGAGTTGTTACAGAAATTTTAATCAGTGACCGATCCGAAGTAAGCAAAGACCAAGTCATTATGAAAGTCGCGCGCACCGATGCCTTCACAATCACGGCAGAGGTTCCTGCCATTCATCTGGATTATTTTAAAAATTATCCGCAGGGTGCCCTGGTTCTCTCCAATCAAAATGCTAAGATTTCCATCAAAATGAAAGGACTGGCCCCTCAAATAGACCCCGCCACCGGAACGGCCCAAGCCAAATTCATGTTAAGTGATAAGGCCCAGAGTAAGCTCATTACTCCGGGACGTTTGGCCCAAGTTACCTTCAAAGGCCCAGAGCAAAAAGGCATCGTCATTCCCGAGATCGCGCTGAACTATAAAGGCAAAAAAACCCTGGTTGCCGTGGTGGAGAATAAAATCTATAGCAAGAAAGAAATTACCTTGGGCGAGAAGCGTGACGGACAAGTCCTCATCACATCAGGCCTAAAAGAAGGTGAATTGGTAGTGGAAAGGGCCAGTGGTTATATTCCCGATGGCGCGACAGTTGAAATAGTCGAGTAAACGAGGGGACCAAGGAGCTAAACATGAAGACAATTTACCAGGCAAATTTTCGTGTCTATTTATGCTTTGCCCTGCTGGCACTCTTAGGGATTGTGGCCGGCTTCGATCTTCCCATTTCTCTTTATCCCAATAGTACCAGACCAACAGTCCACACCGGAGTTAGTTATGGCGCACTTCAAGCGCGTGAATTTCTCGAAACCTATGGCATGGCGATAGAATCAAATTTGAAGGCCTTGCAAACAAAGACGCTCAAAGTTGAAAAGGTCAAGGCCGAATACAATGCCACCAGCGCCGATTATATGGTGGATTTCGCTTGGGGTGCTGATCCCAAGGAGGCCTTGCGTGAAGTTCAGGCCATCATGAATGCCCAAAGTTCCAGATGGCCAAAAGAAATTCGCGATTCTTTGTGGGTCAATTTCTGGTCAAACACCTCCGGTTTTGTGGCCATTAGTTTTTTTAGTTCCAAGCGCAGTTTGGATGATCTATATGACATGTTAAATCCCGAATTTTATCCGCATCTCCAGGCAATTCCCGATGCCCAAGAAGCGGTACTTTGGAATCCCAATTATAAGGAAATCCGCATCACCCTCAATCCCGAGATGTTAGCGCTGACAGGACTTCTGCCCAATGATGTAGAAGCGGCCGTCGCGGAAGGCCTGCGCGCTCCACGCGGTGGCAATATTCAAATTGAGGACAAGGGTTTGCAGATCCAAGTTCCCCGTGCCATCAACGCGCTTGAGGATTTAAAACGGCATCTCATAAAAACGCCCTCACAAAAACTGATTCCGCTATCGGATGTTGCCACCATAGAACAGACTCTCCCTTCCAAAGGCGAGCAAATTTTTAAAACTAACGGAAATAAAAGTTTGATCCTCTTCGCCTCACCAAAAAGCGGTGCCAACGTCAAGAACTTAGGGGAAGACATTCTAGAAATTACCAAGAACGTCATGGCCCACATGCCTGCGGACATTGAATATCGTGTCTTAGTTGATCCTTCTGAATTTATCCGCAACTCAGTTAGCAATGTTTTACAAGAAGTTTTTTTGGCGGCCTTTTTGGCAGTTCTGGTACTCTTTTTATTTGTCGGCAATATACAAAATACCATTACCGCGGCCTTGGAAATTCCCCTTTCCATGGTTTTGGCCTTTATTCTTATGAAGTTTGCCGGCATCAATATCAATCTCATTTCTTTGGGAGGTTTGGCATTATCGGCAGGCATGAACGTCGATGCTTCGATCGTCGTCATGGAAAATATTTTTGCGCATATGGAGAGGATCAAGCATCGTCTGACTCCCGCCGAGGCCCTGCATCTCGTCACCGAATCGGTCAAAGAAGTGCGCGGGCCCGTTATTGGCAGTACCATCGCTTCTTTAGTGGTTTTCTTGCCACTGGCGCTTACCAAAGATCTCACCAATGCCGTCTTGGGCGACTTAAGTATGGCGGTGGTTTTTTCTCACGGTCTGTCTGCCATCGTGGCCCTTTTCCTTGTTCCTACCATTCGGCTTCATCTGCTCAACCGCCGCGGAGGACTGGAGCAATTGTCAGCACCTCCCATTGCACGCCAAATTAATTGGCTGGAAAATACCTATGAACGTTTGCTCAACTTGTATATCACAAAGTCGTGGCCGATGATTGCAGCTCCCATGGCATTGACCGTCGTTTTAGCAAGCCTGCTTTATTTTGGCCTTCCTCGATTGGAAAAAGAAATTATCGGATTGCCCGATACCGATTGGATTATCTTGGGTGTGAATGCCCAAGGCATGAACAACGTCAAAGAAATGGAAGGACAAATTGACGAGGCGGAAAATGAACTCTTGAGTAAATTCGGTGATAAAATCCTCTACACCTTTGTGCAAATTCATCGCAAAGACAACGGCAATATTATGGCCCGCCTGAAAGATAAATCCGATATGGAAGAGATGTGGAAAAAAATCGAGAGCACTTTTACCAACACTCCCACAGTCCGATTTTGGGTGGTACCTTGGAATCCGGCGGAACTCCCTATTCCTAATCCTCCCAGTTTGGAGGTTAGCATCAAGGGAGGCTCGCCCGAAGATCGCGCCATTGTGGCCGCGGAAATCAGTTCTGGTATTAGCGAAAAGGATATTTTTCCCAATGTCTGGAAGGAACCAAGCACTTTCCTGCCTGAAGGTGTTGTGTTCACACCCTACACGGAACTTTGGCCTGAGCTACAACGTGCTGGGGCCACTTTTTCCACCTATGACTTGGCCGATTTAACCCGCGTGGCAACCGAGGGAAAAAATATCGGTGCTTTGACACAAAACAACCAGAGCATGGGGATTTACATGCAATTTCCGGATCGATATTTGAAGACGCTCACGGATATTAAGGCACTCCCCATTAAAGTCGTCCAAAAGATTATTCCTCTTATGGCCTTAGGTCATATTGAACGAAAGTCTGTGGCCCACGATATCGTAAGGGAAGACGGCCAGGAAGTTACCAAAGTCTTTGGCAAAGTTAAAAAAGGTACGGAGAAAGAAAAACCTGCTCGCCTGCTTCAGGCCAAAAATTTTGTAAATGACTTCAACAAAACCTTTAAAAAAGATTTGGAACTCACAACCACTCCGATCATTGCCATCGAAAATGCGGAACGTGATATCACGGCGGCCCTCCAACAACTTTATTGGAGTGTTGGAACCTCGATTCTTTTGATCTTCTTCGTGCTCTATTTGCAATTCGGAAGCATTGTTCAGGCCCTCATTATTCTTTCGGCCGCACCGATCGGACTGGTGGGAGTGCTTCTTTCCCTTTTAACTTTCAAAAGCACGATCTCACTTAACTCAAGTCTTGGTGTTATCTTGCTTAGTGGTATCACCGTTGCCAACTCCATCATGTTGGCCGATTTAACTTTAAGATTGGTGGCCGAGGGCCATTCACCCGGTGAAGCGGCACTGATGGCGGCCAAACGACGCCTTCGCCCCATCTTAATCACTTCGCTAACCACCATTCTCGGCATGATTCCTGTAGCGATCGGAATGGGTGAAGGTGGCAAAATTCTACGCCCTCTGGGATTGGCGGTGAGTGGCGGATTGTGGTTCTCCATGACCTTTACCTTGTTTGTGGTTCCAGGGCTTGAAGTCCTCACACTTCGACGAAAACAAAAACTATTAGCTAAAGATGAAAAGGTTGAGGAAGAAACTGAGTTACTCGCCGACGAGGAACCTGCATGGCAATAAAAACTTTAGTCTTCTTTCTGTTTTTTATCTCGCTTGACTCTTTTTCCGCCATGCCGGAAACAACGCTGACGTTTGAACAGGCATTGCAAATGATCTTGCGTAACGATTTTTCATTAAAATTAAGTGAAGACAATTTGGAAAGAATGAAAGCACGGCAATTGGGCGCGTTCGCCCAATTTCTTCCCGCTGTAAGTGTGACCGCCACTCAAAATCGCGATAGTTCATTTCAAGATTCCGGCCAAACCATGGCCGGCACTATCGATTTTAGCCTGTGGAGAAATGGTGTCGATGTTTTAGGTCTCAAAGCACAGGAGTATTCCAAACGAAGTGCCATCGAACATGTATCGGCAGAAAACCTGACTGCCGAGTCTCGTGCCACTCGCGCCCTTTTTGACTACCTCTGGCGCATCCAGGAAATTGAAATCAAGCGCACACAAGTTGAAGTTCGCCAGGAATTATTAAAAATTACCAAAACTCGTTATGCTCAAGGTCTCATTCCTGAACATCAAGTACTCTCATCAGAGGTCGATTTGGAAAATGCCGAATCCACTCTGACCTTTGCCGAACTTGAATTTAAAGATGTCAAGGCCGAACTCGAAAGATCGCTGGGGACCTTGTCGGAAGGACGCGAACTTGAGCAGAAATGGCCTTTCGTGCGGGAATTAAATGGATCACCGATGCAAGCCCTCCTCACGCGCCGGCCGGACAAAGGCACTCGACCTGATTTTCAAGAGACCTATTTGGCCATGCAGGCCTCGGATTTAAATGTCTTGCGTGCCAAGGGAGATTTTCTTCCCACCATCGACTTTCGCGCCCAGCGCTCCAAGCAAACCCTCTATGGGCTGAACCAATATGACACAAGTTTTGCTTTCACAATCTCAATTCCTATTTTCGAACGGCTCAGCGATTATATCAGTTATCGCGAAAGCGAATACCAATCTTATCAGGCCAAGTATCAACTGCTCACCTTGGATCAAAAATTTGAGGCCGATTTCCGCGCCAAGCAGCAAGCACTCACTCAAGGATTGGCGCGACATCAGGCGCGCGAGGATATTTTAAAAAAAGGTGAGAAACTTTTTAATCTTATGAAAGGTCACTATACTGCCGGGAAATTGAGCTACAAAGATTTGGCGCTTGAACAAGAACGCTTTTTCAATTCACGCCTGAACTATGCGCAAGGTTTAAGAGACGTACATAACGCCTTGGTTGCCTACTGCCATTCTTTGGGAGTGTCGATAAAATCTTGTCTTAATTAAGCGAACTGGCAACTTGTAAACATATTGCTTTTTAATCTCTAAAAATCTAGACTAATCTTGCATGCATTTCAGAAATACTATTGTCTTATTCATTCTTTTTTTTCTCGGGTGTTATAGCTTCCAACCTGTCGCGTTTGTTGCTCACTTGGCACAGCATTCAAACCAGCAGTTACAAACCCCGTCAGCTCCACATGGACAGCAGCTTCATGACTTTCACCTCAAAGTCCATGAATGTAAATATTGTACCTTTTTCAAGGGCCATCCGTTCAAAGTTCTTTTCGACAACGCCTATTCTCTTGTTTTTGAAAATTTAAGCGACATTGCTTTCAATTTCTTTTGTCTTCCCAGCATTGTTTTTCAACAATTCTCCCATGCTCGCGCTCCTCCTTTTCTTGTCTAAATTGATTCATTATTTTATTTTCGCGTTTTAATGGAGAATCGTTATGAATACTTTTGTTAAAGTTTTTATGATAATTATTTTCGGCATTCCAGTGGCATGGTCACAAAACCCCCAAACCAGAGGTAAAGTTTTTAATCCCGACATCAGTGCCAATTTTTTAGGTCTGTTCCAGCGTGGTACGGCCCTCTCGGAAGATCGTACCCAAGTTCCCCACAACGGACTTTCGCTTCAGGAAGCTGAGTTACAATTCACTTCAGATGTTGATGCTTATTTCAAAGGCACGGCGCTCCTGGGGATCGCTCAAGAATCAGGAAGCACCGAATACGGCATCGATCCAGAAGAGGTCTATTTTGAAACGCTCAACTTGCCTCATGTAACTCTGCGAGCAGGACAATTTAAATTGGCATTGGGGAAACATAACACCCTCCATCCCCACGCTTATCCTTTTATCGATGCGCCTCTTATTCATCAGCAACTCACCGGCGACGAAGGACTTGTTGAGTCGGCCCTCTCGGCGGCCATCCTCCTGCCCACCAGTTGGTACTCGGAATTGATCCTTCAGGTCATCACTCTCTCTAACGAGGATTTGTTTCAAAGTCCCAGCAGCGGGCAGACTGGCACTCTCGCGCATTTTAAAAATCTCTGGGACCTGACTGATGATCTGACTTTGGAAATTGGTCTGTCGGGAGTCACAGGGAAAAATCAGTTCGCCAAAACCAGCACGCTCTTGGCCGGTGATCTCACTTTCAAGTGGCGTCCTGCCGAAGGCGGAAAATACCATGCCTTTATTTGGTCCAGTGAGTTTCTGGATGGCAAACGCAAAGGATTGACCGATGAAGTCACAGGGGATTCGGCGGAACATTTAGGCGGTATGGCCACTTGGATTCAATATCAGTTTGCCGCTCGCTGGTGGGTTCAGACGCGCTATGAAAAGATGGGACTCCCACATCCCGCCAGCATCCCCTCACAGGAAAAGCAAAGTGCCCTACTGGCTTTTTACCCTTCAGAATTTTCCGGTTTCAGATTTCAGTATGATCATTTGAAGACACAAGGCAGTGCCGATGATGATCACACTTTTTCTCTTCAATTTAACATTAGTGTCGGCGCCCACCCTGCGCATGTCTATTAAGGAGAAATTATATGGGCCCATTTTTCAAAATATTTCTGTTTTTTATCTTTACCTTGGCCGCTTGCGGACAAGCACAGGCGAAACTGTATGTTGTCACAACCACCACCGATTTGCGCGCGCTTGTATCTGAAATAGGGCAAGAATTTGTCACAGTGGACAGTATTGCCAAAGGAACTCAAGATCCTCACTACATCGAAGCGAAACCATCCTTTATGACAAAAGTAAATCGCGCTGATTTACTCATTTCCATTGGTCTTGATTTGGAAATCGGTTGGTTGCCTAATATTATCCAAGGTGCCAGAAACCCTAAGGTGCTCAAAGGCCAAAAAGGATATTTGGAAGTTGGGCCATTAGTGGAACCACTTGAAGTACCGACTGGGAAAATAAGCCGTGCTCAAGGTGATGTTCACCCCGATGGTAATCCCCACGTGACTTTGGACCCCATTCGAGTAGGTCAAATCGCCCTGTTTATCGCTGAACGGTTGGGGCAATTGGATTTAGAGCATCAGGAAATTTTTATCAAGAATGCCAAAATCATGCAGACAAGACTTCAAGACAAGGTGAAGATATGGCAGGCCACCATTGATCAATCCGGAGTTAAGAAGATTGTGACCTACCACAAGACACTCTCTTATTTTCTCAATCGTTTTAACTTGGAAAATTCCGCGATATTAGAACCTAAACCGGGAATTCCCCCAACGAGTGGACACATCATTGAAATTATCCAACAGATCAAAGAGCAAAAAATCCCCTTGATTCTGGTTGAAAATTACTTCGATCCAACCGTTACCGAAAAAATTAAAAATAGAGTACCCACAGTTCGCTCAGCGACTGTGATGGTCGCGGTGGATGGGGGACCAAATGTTTCTACATTGGATGCTCTCTTTGAACATCTCGTCGATACTATTAACGGGAGATAGTATGCCAATTTCAGAAGTAGTTTTATTTCTCTCTGCACCCTTTTTTATGTGCCTTCTCCTGGCCGGAATTCATTGCTATCTGGGATTACACGTTCTGGCCAGAGGAGTTATCTTCGTCGATCTGAGCCTGGCCCAAGTTGCGGCGTTTGGGGCCACCTTGGCGATCTTTTTTGGCTTTGATCATCATTCACCCGCCACCTATTTTATCTCCCTTGCCAGTACCTTCGGCGCAGCGGGACTCTTTGCCTTTGCCAGACGTCACGAAAAATCATTTTCTCAAGAGGCCATTATCGGTATCGTTTATGCTCTGGCCTCAGCGGCAGTGGTGCTCGTAGTTGATAAAATTGCCCATGGGGCCGAGCACATCAAGGATTTATTGGTGGGACAAGTTTTGTGGGTCACTTGGAGTGATGTCATTAAAACTGCGCTCATCTATGGCGCGGTGGCCATTATTCATTATATCTTTCGTAAACAGATCATCGCTGCATCATTTGAACATAATAGTCCAAACTCGGCATTTTGGGATTTTGTCTTCTACGCTCTTTTTGGTGTGGTGATAACTTCCTCAGTCAGCATGGCCGGTGTACTCCAAGTCTTTGCCTATTTAATTGTCCCGGCGGTGGTTGGAAGTTTATTCTATTCCACAATCCGCGCTCGCCTACTCTTCGGTTGGGCCCTGGGTTTCATCTTGAGTTTGGTCGGCATGATCTTTGGCCATCTTTTAGATTTGCCGGTTGGGGCGCTCATTGTCGTTTGCTTCACTTTGGTGCCGGTCGTGTTACTTATCCTCTCACGATCGCCGTCCCGCAACTCCCAGGGCGGTTAATTTCATTCAAGATCGTTTCCGGAGACTCGACGCCCACGATATGAAAAGAATCCAGATCTTCTTTTAAAAGTTTGAACCCCTCTTCCAATTTGGGAATCATTCCGCCTTTGATGATGCCCTTTTTAATTTTTTCCTGGGCATCACTCATCTTTAGGACGGCATATTTTGATTGGGGATTATGGATATCTTCAAACACCCCGCCGATTTGAGTAATTAAAACCAGCTTATCAGCCTTGAGGACCTGGGCAATCTGCACAGCGACAGTGTCAGCATTGATGTTGAGAATCGTTCCATCATCGTCACAGCAAAGCGGACTCAAGACCGGAATGTATCTGCCAGCAACCAAATATTGAAGATATTTTGGCCGGATTTCCACAATGTCTCCGACAAGGCCAAAATCGACAAGTTTTCCCTCGCTTCCACTCACCGCTTTGGGAGGACGCTTGGTTGCGCGAACGACACCAATTCCACTCACACTCACGCCGGGAAGTTTGAATTTATGAATCATGGCCAGAACATTACTGTTGATGACTCCGGGAAGAGTCATTTTCATGACCTCCAGAGTTTCTTGGTCAGTGACTCTTCTGCCTCCGACCATCACGGGTTCAAGGTTTAGACGTCTCGAAAGAAGAGTGGCCTGCGGCCCACCTCCGTGCACTAAAACAATATCCTGCTTTTCACCATGCAGTCTGGCCACCGAGTGAATCAGATTACTCAATCCTTCAGAAGATTCCGCAACCTCTCCTCCGAACTTAATAACAATCATAATACGAACCTCATGGCCATGATCCAAAATCATCAAGTCCGGCCATTTCTTCGAAGCCAAACATTAAATTCATATTTTGAACCGCTTGTCCGGCGGCCCCCTTGACCAAATTATCAATCGCAGTCATGACTGCAAAACTTTTCGAGCCACTTTTCTCTTCTCGCAGGGCCCAGCCGATTTCCACAAAATTGGTATGGGCGATATTAATCACCTCGGGCAGACCTTTGGGTGAGACCAGACGAATAAATGGTTCATTTTTATAATAATCGCGGTAGAGCTTTTCAATATCGCCTTCAGTGATAGAAGCTGGCAGATCAACCACCGAGTTGGTCAAAATACCACGGGCCAAGGGAGCTGACATGGGAATGAAGTCAATGGATAAATCTTTTCCACCGGCCGCGATTAAAGTTTGCTCCATCTCTGGCTGATGCTGATGAGTCAGCGGCTTGTAGCTTTTGAGATTGCTAACCCTAATGGGATGGTGGGTTCCCTCTTGTGGGACAACACCACTTCCACTACTGCCCGTGGGACCGATAGTGCGGACTTTGCCTTTTAACAGTCCATTTTTCGCCAGGGGAAGCAAACCTAAGGCCACCGAGGTAGGAAAACATCCCGGGTTGGCAATATATTTTGCTGTCTTGATTTCATTTTTATTAAGTTCCGGCAGACCATAAACGAATTTTTCTAAATTTTCCGGATTACTATGAGTTGTTTTGTAATAGCTATTGTAAATGGCAGCGCTTTTAATTCGATAATCTCCTGAGAAATCAATAATCTTAATATTCATTTTCATCAGTTCAGGCACTTTAAGAAAAGAAACATGATGAGGAAGCGCTAAAAAAACAATCTCACAATCTTTGGTTAATTCCTGAGGCGAAATATCTTCAAGGATATAGGGTAAACGATCACCAAAGCAGCGATGAACCTGACCGACATTTTTCCCCACATGATCAATGCTGGAAATGCGATTCAAATGCACATCAGGGTGATGAACGAGACGTTTAATTAATTCGGCCGCAGCATAACCGCTGCCGCCCATTAATGCCGCTTTGATTTTTTTTGTCATACTCTCTCCAGTTTGGCCGAAAAATGGCGTAAAAATGGTGGTTCCTCGACAATTCTAAAACCACGCATTTGCTTTTTCATCTCGTTGACTTTTACAATCACCTCTCCCACGTAATCAATGTGACTCTGAGTATAGACACGGCGAGGTATTGCCAGTCGTACTAATTCCATCTTGGCATTTTGTGGAAACATAAAACTTCCAATCTCCACTGACCGCAACCCTCCGACTCGATATAATTCTGTCGCAAGGGCCTGTCCGGGAAACTGATGGGTGGGAATGTGCGGAAGCATGGCCTTGGCATCGAGATAGACAGCATGCCCACCCACCGGAGTCAAAATGGGAATATCGTGCTTGACCAAATGGCGGCCCAAGTATTCCATCGAAGCAATTCGATACTGAAGATAATCTTCCTCGACAACTTCACGCAGACCTTGAGCGATCGCTTCCAAGTCCCTTCCGGCCAGGCCTCCGTAAGTGGGAAAGCCTTCAGTCAAAATCCCAAGATTTTTTACATGCGCTGCCAACTCGGGATCGTTCAGTGTCAGCCATCCTCCGATGTTCACCATGGCATCTTTCTTCGCCGACATGAGAGAACCATCGGTGTAGGAAAAAACTTCGCAAACGATGTCTTTAATGGTGCGATGAGCTTGGCCTGGCTCACGTTTCTTGATGAAATAGGCATTCTCGGCAAAGCGACAGGCATCCAGGAAAAAAGGAATTTTATGAGTACGACAGATTTTGCTCACCTGCTTGATATTTTCCAGTGACACCGGCTGGCCGCCACCCGAGTTATTGGTCACTGTCATGAGCACCATAGGGATATTCTCGACCCCTTTTTGTTTGATAAAATCTTTCAGCTTGTCGAGATCCATGTTCCCTTTAAAGGGATGCTCGGAGCGGGGATTCTTGCCTTCCTCAATCACCAAATCCACCGCCTCGGCCCCGGTATATTCAATATTGGCGCGAGTGGTATCAAAGTGATTGTTGTTCAAAATATATTTGCCTTTTTTGCCAATGATCGTGAACAAGATGCGTTCGGCGGCACGGCCTTGATGAGTGGGAAAAATGAAGGCGTGGGAAGTCAGCCCTTTCACTTCACGCTCAAAGGCAAAAAATGATCGGGCCCCGGCATAAGATTCGTCACCATCGATCATCCCGGCCCATTGTTTGGAAGACATCGCCCCCGTGCCGCTGTCAGTGAGCAGATCAATCAAGATGGCCTCGGCAGGAATGAGGAATAAATTGTAATGAGCGCGTCCGAGCCATTCTTCGCGCTCTTTAAGCGAGAGCCGTGACAATGGCTCCACCATCTTAATTCGAAAAGGTTCAATAATAGTTTTAAATTCAAAATCTTGCATAGAATTATCCTAGCTCAGGTATAAGTGTTTCCAATTCGAAGCTGGAACTAAACAGCCGCGCGATGACCTGCTGATCTTTTAAGCGCGTGAGTTTGGCGGTTCCCTTGGCGTGCTTGGTATTGTGGACTTGGGAAATTTTGCGCGAAGGATGATCATAAGCCAACGTGGCCCAGGCATGCCCTTCGCCATTGACGGATATGGAAGGTCCCCCACCATTAATCATAATATCGAATTCATATTCTTTGTTCTTGAAAATCACATGATATGTTTTGAGTGTAAGCTCTTCCACTCTGGGCCGCCAGCAAGTCAGGACGCGATTAAAATCGTACCATTTTCCCTTGTAAAAAAGTGACCCGGCCGAGAGATAGGGCGATTTCCAAGGCCCCAACAAAATCTTGGCGGAAAAACAATCAAAGTAAGTTTCCGAAAGTGGCTTCCCCTCTTCGCTAAATTCATTACAATTGGCATAGGCATACTGGTAAGCATGCTCTTTTCCCCAATTGTGTCCATTCATGCCTTGAAACTGTCCTTGGCAATTAAAAAAAGGCGATGTGATCGCTCCCTCGTATTTCATAAAACAATCGGCGGTAAGAATCTTTTTCTTGGGGAAAAATCCGCGGTAAAACCAATCCTTATCAAAGTGATAATAAACCATGTCGGAAAAATTAACTTTAATATCCCAGGACGCTTGTCCAGGGATTGATCCATGCAATCGGCCAGTGGCCAGCTCAAAAAATCCTCCGTTCTCAAACTCGATACGGAGCTGACGCCAAGACTGCCCCTTGCCCAAAACTTCACTTTGATATTGCTCAAACGAAAGCATCTTACTCTGCTGATAGACGCAACTTTGTTTGGTCTCGTCATTAAAGAGAATTAAAATACTATCGATCCTCACCCGCGGATCATCATTGAATTCAAGCAGATTGTGTTTGAGCCAAAAGGATAATGGCGAATTTTGCAAATTACCGCGAAAATAAAAAGATTCATAAATTCGCCGAGTTTTCTCAGTCTGGCCTAATTCAATACGCGAAGGAAGGACCGATGCTGTCATAGGCGCTCACTCCAAATGTCGGCCACCCTCAGGGAGTTGGCCATAATAGTTACTTGAGGATTAACCCCCAGAGGTCCGGGAATAGTTGAGCCATCGGTCACCACAAGATTCTTGACCCCAAAAAATTCCCCGTCGGGAGAAACCGCTCCCAAGGCTTCCGTACGGGCCATGCGACAAGTTCCCAAAGGATGGTGGGCCGAGATAATAATTCGCGCAGGGTGAATGCTTTCATTATCAAGATTAGAAATGGGGTCCATGGAAGTGATGGCCTCACGCCCTTGGATAGGGAGATAAACTTTTTTAGCACCGGCCTTAAAGAATATTTTGGCCATCATCTTGAGGCTCTCCTGGGCGTTTCGCATCAGTTCGGGTGTGACATAGTAATATGGCAAGGCCCCCCAAGGAGTCAAAATCAATTGCCCTTCAGAAACGTCTTTCAACATCGAGGAAAAATTGGTGAAATGATTAACTTCACTCATGAGTACGGAAAGTTCCTGGCCCCACTGCCCCATAGCGGCGGGAATCACATCAACAGGAAGAGTGTAACCTTCCAACACATAACCACCACCTTCTATCCCAAAAACGCCCAGCGATTGGGGAACAAAAAAAGTCTCGCGCACCACTTCAGAAAAAAGCCCTCCGATGGTGAAGGCGGGATGAATGGTAAGATGGCGACCGATATGAGGATTCCTCTTATGCAGGCCAGAACGGTAAAGGATTTGGGGTGTGCCAAAAGTGCCACCAGCAAGCACCACAATCTTGGCCTTAATCATCATATTAAAATCCGGCCCGAAACCTGGGACTCCCGCCAACACTCCCACCGCCTGCCCGTTCTCGACTAATATCTTTGCCGCCCGCATATGGGAAAAGAGAAAAGCATTTCGTTTTAAGGCCTCAGGCAGATAGGATACGGCAGTACTGCGTTTAGCATTGATCGGACAGCCGGCAATACAGCTACTCTGTCCATCGCAACCTGATTCGGCACGTCTCAGAGGCCCATAAGTATAACCTGTTCCCTGAAGTCCTTTGCCCAAAACCCGCGCCACTCCTCCTTGAATATTTTCCGGCACGGGAGGTATTCCCCCCAACATCGCCTCCACTTCGGGATAATATTTATCCAAGTTCAACTCAAGCCCCAAAATCCCGCGCCATCGATCTAAAACTTCTCGCGGCGTTCGTATGCAGGTACCACTATTGATAAAGGTGGTTCCCCCCACACAAGTCCCTGTAGGAATCCATAAGGGCGCATTAGAGAGCGAGAATTGAATGCCTGCCTGAGTGTAAAGCTTTCGCATCATATCGGCGGCCATCCCACTCAGGTCTTGGCGCTTAAAATAATGCCCTTCCTCCAAGACCACCACGGCCTTGCCTCTATTCGCCATTTCATAAGCAAAGGCAGCACCACCGGCCCCCGACCCGATCACCACACAATCGGCCTCAATTACCGATTGGTCAGAGGTTCGTCGCGTTTGCGGGGGAAAACTTTGCGCCATCCATGGTTCACTTTCAATATTTTTCGGTGGCTCGACAATGTTCTGACCTTTGGCCTTCAAAAAAGTTTTCTGTTCAAAAAGAGGATACAAAATAGTGGTCAAAAGCGGCAGCAAGGCCAATTTGATCACCGAGTTTTTTCTGATCTTCTGAAGCAGCTCTTCACCTTCGACATTTGTCAGACGGGAGAGAGAATTAAAAAAGAATATCCACGATAGCATGCGAATAAAATACATCGCCCAGCAGAGAAGCAGATAAACAAAATAAGGAGTTGGGGCCAATTGAGCTTCAATACTCCGAATCAGCTCTTCTTCTGTGCCCAGTTGTTTAATATCCGGATATAAATGCCGTGCCAGTTCATAAAAACGATGGCTCAAAAAACCATGCGGCCGGTGTGCCCACTGTGAGTCCTTGATCCTGATTCCAAAGGGAAATTGCCAAAGGGGTGGCAAATATTCCAGCTCGCACTTCCCAATAACCTTGTCATCTTGTTTCATCTCGGCCGGCAACCATACCAGGGAATGGCGTAAACGCTTCCAAGAAAACGGCCACCAGAGATAAGTTTTTGCCCCTTCAATTTTCCACTGCCCCCAAGGGGAATTCTGACTGAAAATCTGATAGGCCACACCACGGTGGGAAATACTCATGGTTCCGTAGATAGGAACTTGCCGATCAAGAAAAGTGGCATTATCGCGCAAGGGCAACCCGGGAAAATTGGCTTGCCCTTTAAACTCAAGACAAAAGGGATATTGCAAAAATTTTGTGCTAAAAGCGTGGATGGTGAAGTCAAAGGGGTACTGAGCTTCCACCTCCATCATGGCCCCTTGCATTTGGCCATTTTGCAGCACCGTAGAATTAAACTGCACCCAACCGGCCATCCGCTCTGAGAGTCGAATCCCTAATTGTCCCATTATTCTTTTGCTCCAAATTGAATGACTGGCGGCTTGAAAGACGGCCCGACAGCAGGGTTTAGAGGGAAATGGGCCGCAAACCGTTCGGTTAAGGCGGTGATGGTCAAACTCGGATTCACCGCCAAATTCGATGGCACAATCGAAGCATCGCTGACATACAGCCCCTTGTATCCAAATAATTCATGATTGACATCGACCGCCCCTTCTTCGGCGTTTCCACCAATCAAGGCCCCTCCCAAAATATGGGCGGTGGCGGGAGTTTGAAAAAAGACTTCACTAAAAATATTTTGTGGTTCTCCCTTGATAATATCGGCCAATTTTACCGCCGCATCTTGTGCCACGGGGAGATAGCTGGGAATATCACCTTGCTGTCGCTGTCCTTTCAAACCCAAACGGAAAAAATTCAAAATCGGACGACCTAAGGTCAATTTGATCTTGCTCTCCACCGACTGCATGACCAGCAAAATAATGGTGCTCTTGGCCCAATCCCGTAAAAATAACAGACGAAGAAAATTAAATGGTTTGGTGAAGAAACGCCAGGCCATTTTGAGTGGACGAACGATGCAATTGCCATCACCAGCTAACGGCACGGCAAAAAAGCGTAACAAATCAGAACCGGCGGGATAGCGCACACCTTCAATTTTTGTGTACGGATCGGGATGGATAGCAGCACCGATCGCCACTCCTTTGGAAAAATCTTGCTCTTGATCGAAGGTCGATGCTCCCAATAAGCTCTCACCATTAGAGCGCACGTCCTCACCGATTTTTTTTGAGAGTTTGGGTAAGGTTTTGTAAATATCGCGATTTTTCAAAAGCAGTTTCACCGTTCCGAGGGCCCCAGCGGCAAAGACCACCTTTTTTCCCTTAAACGTGACTCCCCCATTGCCACAGCAGGCACGAACAGAAACAGTAGCAACGCTGTAGCTCCCATCACTCTCAGGAGCTATCTTCTCCGCCCGCAGTCCGGGGAATATTTTGGCCCCCCATTTTTGCGCGAAGTAGAGATAATTTTTATCCAATGTATTCTTGGCGCCATTGGGACAACCAATCATACAGCTTCCGCAGAAATGGCAGCCGGTACGAGTTGGACCGTCACCGCTAAAATAGGGATCAGGCACTTCCACCTCAGGTTTTCCGAAAAAAATCCCCACTTCAGTGGCATGAAAAGTTTCTGCTACGCCCATTTTCTGGCCCAAGGTCTGCATCGCCAAATCATTAGGGGCCAGGTAAGGATTTGTGGCCACACCCAACATTTTTTTGGCGATTTCAAAATGAGGCCAAAGTTCCTTGACCCAATCCACCGCCTTAGGCCATGTGGGACCGCGAAAAATATCCTCTTCCGGTCGCATCAAGGTATTGGCATAAACCAAACTTCCGCCACCGACTCCCACTCCGTGCAAAATCATTAATTTTCTTAAGAGAGAAATACGCTGAATGCCAAAACAACGAATCACAGGTGCCCACAAATATTTAGTGACCCGCCAATTTGATTTAGGGAATTCGCAGTTTTTCCATGCCATCCCCTCTTCAATAACGGCCACTTTGTAGCCTTTCTGGGCCAAGCGCATGGCCGAGACGGCCCCACCAAAACCACTGCCAATCACGACCACGTCGTATTCCTGCATCATTTAAGTCCACCTTGGTAAAATTACTGGTAATTATCCCATGTCATCGACATTTTTAACAGAGTACGAATGGGGAAGAAGAAGGGTGCCATGTACCCGGTGTGGCGTGTTACTGCGT
>JACPIU010000004.1 GCA_016187935.1 Bdellovibrio sp. | reverse complement strand
CAATGGCAAGCGCTGTGAGAGTCGCCAATTCTTGCAGTGCGATCACATCACACCGCACTCAATTTGCGGAGAAACAGCGCAAGATAACATGCGCATACTCTGCTCCGAGCATAACAAACTCGCCTATCAAAAATTTTCCTGTTTGCCGCTTTCGCGAAGTTTTCAAGCATCTGATAATCCGGTGGTATGCATGTCTTCTCTGAATTAAAAAAAATAATGTATTATACCATGGACCTAGCGAGTAAAAGCATTAAAGGTTCCAGCAATCTGGGCGCGCCAGTACTCGCCCATCAATTCTTCCACTAAGCGTTCGATTTCTGCCACTTCTTCTTTGCTCACTTTGTGTTCTTCGATAAAGGTTTTGAGGCCTCCCTGACGCTGATCACAGGTGCAAACTTCTTTGATTTGTGATGTTGCTGCCGTCACTCCTGCCTTCGCCGTTATCATGTAAAAGATCAGAGCACTGAAATTTATTTCTATGGGTCAGGTGTTTGGCCATCCGCCAGAAGAGACGGGCCTTCTGCTGAAAAAATTCGATGCCTCTTCTCTTGGGCACTCCACGTGCTCCTACGCATTCGCTTTGGGATTAAAGAGGTTATTATAGTAATGGCAGCCTTGGACAAATTCTTCCTGCGCTTTCACTTTTGCACTCTGGGCAGTCGGTGCCACAGCACTTAAGTCCACATTTGCCCCGCGGTCACGAGAATTCTGATCGATCAGTGCCTGCGACTTAGGTGCTTGGATCAAAGAATAAGCGGAACTGTGAAAAGCTTTTTTAAAAATAAAATCCCCATGAAACTACTGTCGGAAGATGAAATTAAGCGGCCCGGATTTATTGAGGCAGATACAGTGGCCCACTGTGGAAATTCCTTCTCAGGGCAGTTTGTTTGGACATTAACAATGACAGAACTTTATAGTGGTTGGACAGAGAATAGGCCATGTGGACGAAAGAATCATATTCTACAGCTCAGGCGATTAGAGAGATTGAAACGAACTTGCCATTTTATTTACATGGTTTTGCCAGTGACAATGGGACAGAATTTTTGAATGAGGATCTGCTCAACTATTTAACGAAGCGTGCAGTTCCTGTAGAATTTGTGAGGAGAAGACCATATCAGAAGAATGATAATGCATATGTTGAGCAAAAGAACTGGACACATGTACGAGAACTTTTTGGATATGAACGAATCACCGATAAAGCAGTGGTCTCGTTGATGAATGAAATTTATCGTACCTTTTGGAATCCTCTGCAAAATTATTTTATTCCCTGCCTGAAGATCAAGGCAAAGCACCGCATTGGTGGCAAGATCAAAAAGAACTATGTGGCGGCAAAGACTCCCTATACAAGACTTCTAGAATCGAAGAAGTTAAGATTCGAACAAGAAGAAAAACTTAGGCGAGAATATGACAGTTTAAATCCATTCAAGTTGAGAAAAATAATGGATGAAAAACTTGGTCAATTTTATCGCATATTAGATTCGAGCAAGAAAAGAGTTTCTTGATTATGACTTAAAGCAGCTCGGTTACCTTTTTCAATGATTCAAGCTAAAAGACATCCCTGTGAACAGCGATTCCCCCACGACCATCACGTAAAACTGCAATGAGGAGCATCGGCGAAGTCGGAGGTGTACTCTTGTATTTGACACTTTCAGAGGACAAGGCCTTTGGTTTGTTGATTTCTCCCTCAGAAACATACCAGGCAACCTCAAAGACCTCACTTCGGGCCTCTAAGCTATCATCAACATTTTGATAACTGTAATCTTCCGCGACCGATGTGGTTAAAGTTAAAACATCATCTTTATTGGGTTTGGCACTTGCCACATTTCCATTGATAGACACGTTTGAGATGGTGGGATTTGCATTCAGACCGCTTCTGGTGGTTGCCACAATACGTTTGAAGGATTTCACCACAGCACCATCCACATTGAAACTAAAAATGACGATATAGCTCACGCCATTGTATTGCTCTCTTGCTGTTCTCCCTAACAAAATGGTGGCGGGTATATTCGCGGTGTAGGTCGCGGCAGCAAAACCGGTATAAAGGTTACTCACACCAAGATTGGCATCATTGATAGTATCAATGGTATAGGAAGCCGTTGTTCTCGTAGGGTCGTGGTCACAGCCTACTTCTGCCCCAAATGCAATTCCCGGGTCGATACAGGCCTCAATAGTGCCGCTAATCACCCGCCCTCCTCCTTTGGTATCGGAGATAAAAAGTTGTAACACCGAACTTCCCCCCGGAGCGACCTCGGAGTTACTTGAGGTAATGGCCAGAATACGAAAAGCGTCCAGGGTTTCGACTTTTTTGAAGTCATCATTGGCACAAGAACTGAACACAAGGATCAAAATAAAAAATAAATTCTTCACTAAAATTCTCCCTTTGCCCCAAGCGTAGGCAAGATGGGTAAACCGTTGACCTGATTGCTTTGACTGTAATCATAAGAATGTTCAATAAACTGCGAGTTTTTCGAATTTGTAAGATTTTGCACATCCAAATAGCCGGTCAATATCCAGGTATCATAAATAAATTTCCGGTCAATTCGAATATCTAAACTTTTAAAATCATCAAAGCGCTTCGAATAGAGCGGCCCACGAGTTGGAATATAAACATCATTATCACTATCATAGGTACTGGCAATAATGGGCGTATAGGGATTGCCGGTGACATATCGTAAACGTGTGGCATACGTCCAGCGACCTCTATTATAACCCGCAATCAAATTCAGATTGTGAGTTTGATCAAACTCGGAAGGGGTCGTGCCATACCCCGGGATAGTCCGACGACTGTGCAAATAGGTATAAACGATTTGAGAAGACCAATCATTCATGCGATATTTGGCCTGAATTTCGCCGCCAAATATTTTACCCGTTCCCTTATTGGCATAATTAGTTTGAACATCAGAGATCACCAATCGCTTCAAATCTTTATAAAAATAATTATTGGTGAGTTCGAGACCTTGAGTGGTACCTTGTCTGAAATCCTTGGTAAATCCGGTGGTGTAATGAATGGCATAAGGTGACTTGATGCCAGGATTGCCATAATATTGCGAAGTTTCCTGGGGTAAAGGCGGTTGTACATACTGTCCGATGGAGGCCCGCAACAGCAGTGTTGCATCCCATTGGTAACGAACCTGAAAACGAGGGGCCATCGTGGTATCGCTATTGACGGTAAAATGATCCAGCCGAAAATTTGGCAGATAAGTCCACTTCGAATCGGCCGAGGTTTTAATTTCCTGCCTGAGATAGGCCGCCAATTCTGAATTTTGCTCTTTGGAAACAAACTTGCGTTGATCGCCTACCGAAAAGGGGTTGTTCACACCACCCACCATATAAAAATTGGGCAAATTCACTTTGACGGTCGAGAAAGTAAAATAGTTATCCAGACCAATATAGGTTTTGTAAGTCGGCCCCCATTCTCTCACCAGCTCAGAACGATGAGAGATCACCTTGGCATCAATATCAAGATAGCGGCCGTTTATGTTGAAAAGAATCGCATCACGTCCCAGGCCTAAAGAATTTTCCATCTTGGTATGGGTATCGAGATCAGTAGACAGTTGCGGAATCAAACGCATGAAAGAGGAAACGTTTTCAAAATCTCCCCTCAGGGCGGTGTCATTTCCGGCCGATTTATTTAATACTAACTCCAATTCATCACGACTGGCGACAAAAGTGGTTTTGAATTTATTGTTTTCATTAATCTGGCGCTTGTAGATGCTGGTGACATCATAAAAAGTAGGTGCCGCTGTGAGCGCAAAATCATCACTCTCTTTGGCCACCGCTTTGAGCACTTGACCGATATAACTATATCGTCCGGAAATTAACAAAGATGATTTGTCCTCATCCAAGGGGCCTTCCGCCATGGCCCCGGTGTTCAATAAATCCATAAATGCCATCCCATGCCAACGGTCCTGCATGGGCGGTTTGGTGGAAAGCCCAATAACTCCCCCCATCGCCTTTCCGTACTCCGGCCCATAACCGCTGGGTAAAAAGTCGATGTGCTCGACAGACTCGGGAGAAACAATACTGGAGAGACCGCCAAAATGGAAAACATTAGGAACTCGATGCCCATCAATAGTGTAGGCCGTATCATCGACACCAGCGCCTTGAACAATGATCTGGGCACTGGCACCTGATTGTCCCACACCGGGTAAGTTTTGTGCCGCTCGCACAGGATCACCCCCAAAGGAACCGGGCATTTTAAGAAATTCTTCCTGAGTTAAACTCATGGACTGATCGTCACGCTTGATCACTTTTGCACTGACAGTTGTTTCAAACGTTGTATAGGAAATCTTTTCCAAATAAATATTCAGATTGTCCTGATCGGCCAAGCATAAATCTTTCTCTTCAAATTTTTTGTAACCCGAAATATTGATGATAATTTGACAGGATGACTTTGGCACATCACTGAAACTAAATTCACCTTTTTGATTGGTAGTGGCCTTAAGCTTGTAAGGTAGAATAAAGAGATTGGCCTGCGCCAAAGGTTTTTTCGTGCCCATCTCCCATAAACGACCGTGAAGCTGAATAGCTTCTTGGGCCTTCAATGTACTCAAAAAAAACCAAAAAAATACAAAAGCACGAGCTGGCATCTAAAACTCCAACTTGAAACGCAAGACATAGCGGATTTTTACGGCCACAGCTTTTCCATCAACTTTGGCCGGCCCGAAAACAAATTTCCTGATTGCCTCAAGGGCGGTGGCGCGAAAAATCTCCGGGCCATCAATAATGTCGGCCTGGCGGACAAGGCCTTTCTCGTCAATCAGAATACTCATGGTAACGGCCCCTTCAAATTGTTTTTCCTTGGCCTCTCTGGGATAGGCCGGTTTGAATTCAGTAATAAGCGTCGGCATCTGACTCACGAGATATTCTTCTGTGGGTGCAGGCAATGCATCTGGATCAGTGGTCTCCAATTTCTCATTATCGACCGTTTTGGTTAAAGTATTTCCCAGTTTTGCCCTTACTTCGACGCCCTCTTGGGCCTGGTCGGTATAAGAGTGACGCGAAATCCCGAAAATCTCTCGTCCTTGAGTGGTGGCGGTTTGAGTTTTTTTCTGATTGATCGATTTCAAAACAACTTTGTTTTGCTTTTTCATCTCAAGCAATGCTTGGGGAGATTCAGGTTCTTTTACCTGAACCGCGACCTCATAGCTCTCATGGCCAGGCTTGGGTTTGAGCAAAGTCAAAAGCGCCAATGCCACCATTATAATAGAGTGTAAAGCTGTAGAAATTTGCCATGGTCTAAGTGCGAAATCTTGCTGGCGCATTACTCTGGAACCGTTTTTATCTTTTCAACTTGTAAGGCAAAAAAGTTAAGCCCATTTTTTTTCAACATATCCATCATCCCAACAACAGCACCATGGCGGGTATCAATGTCGGCACTTATCAAAAAAGTCGTTTCAGGCGCGGTTTTTTGGAGTTCAATCAATTTTAATTTCAGATTTTCTTCCGAGACCAATTCACCATTAAAAATAACTTGACCATCTTTGGTTATCGCCAGCCCAATGGTCTTGGACTTTGTGCTCAAATCAGAAGTCAATGTCTTTGGCAAATTTACCTTCAAACTTTCTTTGAGCATAACCGGCGCAGTGACCATAAAGATAACCAAGAGGACCAGCACCACATCCACAAAAGGAGTAATGTTGATCTCATTAATGCCATCTAAACTATCCAAATCGACATCTTTTCCGGCCATACGTTACTCTTTATATGCAAGATACAAATCTTTCACGGACGAAGCTTCATTTATGACCAAACGGACTTTGCGAGAATAATAATTAAACGCCACCACGGCAGGAATAGCCACCAACAAACCTGTCGCAGTTAAAATCAAGGCCTCGGCCAGCGAGAACATGACTGAGTTGGTGCTTCCGGTCCCGCTGGATAATTCACCAAAACTGACAATGATCCCCAAAACTGTCCCGAGAAGGCCAATAAAGGGCGCAGTGGAACCCAAAGTTCCCAAAACTGATAAACCCTTCTCTAGTTTTTTCCTCTCTTCACTTATCAGAACTGTAAAGGCCTTATCCACTTGCTCAGAGGATTTGAATTTTTCAATTTCTGACAAGAGTGCTCCGAGCATGCTTTGGTCTTTTTTAATCATCTCGGCCAATTTACTTTTATTTTTCTCACGAATGAGATTCTTGAACTGGTCGGAAGGCAGTAAGAGCGTTCTAAAAAAGCGGTGGCGATCAATCATAATTGAGACGGACCATACTGAGAGAACAATCAGAAGAACAAAAACAATTCTCGCCAACCACGCCAGCAATATCGGCCACAACATAATCACTCCCTAAAAAAGTATGGAAATTTTATGCTTTATCACAAAATATTGTCAGCGTGAAAGGCTTATTTCTTTGATATTACCCTTCGCAGTTTGGTTTTCAAGTAGGCGGACAAGGCGCGACGCTGAGGCGTGCTCCAGCACGTCGCAGGCGTCGAGTCCGCAGGCCAACGCCCTTGAAAATCAAAATCCGAAGGGTATAAATGCTCCGCGCAATTGGTGTCAAAGACCTTCTTTGTTGAGTCTCGCAATGATCTCGCCAAAAAAGTTCAGATGTTTCAATTTAGAACGGCCCAAAATCTGCCCGATTTGGGCATAATGATCGCCTCGATAGGTACAAATATGGGTGCCCCATCGCGCCGACTGCTCGGAAACAAAACCGTCATTATCACCCTCATAGTGCTTTAATATCGGGTGCGTTATCCAAAACATGGGAAGTGAGTTCAGCAACACTGGAGTTGGAATAACGCTGGTAGCACTGAAATAGGCCACTCCTGGAACATCGGTGATCGTTTTGGAAAAGTAAGCATCGAAGTTTTTTTTGCCGACTTCACGAAAACCTTGATGAGACATATGCAGTTTTTTTGCTAACGACTCAGTTTTATCCATGACATCATTAAGAAATAATTCCAAGAAGTGGTCGACAATGGCAGTTCCGCGATTGGGCGTTCCAATCGTTGTCACACTTGCCACCCTTGTACCTAAATCAAAACGGCTGGTAAACAGGCGGGCGTCCAACCCTCCCATGCTATGGCCGATCAAATTGACTTTTTCACCTGGAAAGATATTTTCCATCGCCTTACTCAATTCCTCGGCCCGGTGGTTAATAGAATGCCAAAAAGACAGATTCACCACATGAAAACGATTCTGATTCTTCCTGAGCCATGCCGGAATCTTATAAAAATATTCGAAAGGGCCCATCCTTCCAAAAGCTCCCAAACCATGGACTAAAACGATAGGATATTTCAACTGCAAATTCTTTCGCATATAAGAAAGTGTCGCATATTTTAAAAACAGAAGTAAAGTCATGCGTGATCTTCGATTTTTCGCGCCAGGCCCTCACCGCCACTCTACTGAAATAAGAAATTTAATTGAGATAGACGTTCATTTCGCTAAAAATGGACGGGGAATGCGTGGTTTTTTGAAAAGCATCGCTGGCGATTTCTATCAGGCGTGAACCAAACATATCTTGAGTTGTGGTCTTTACCGTCAATTGCGGCAATCGGCCTGCAATCGCACCCTTTTTGAGAAGATAAGATAACTGAAGGGGAGTGGAAAAATCGCCTTGATCTGTAAACTCTCCTCCCCAACCCATAAAAACGACAATACAGTCCTCTAGCGACTTTAAAATGTCTTGAGTGCTTCGCTTTCCTGCACCTACCACCAGACTATTAAAATTTGTTGTTACGGCGCTGTCAAAATTACGCCGACCATTGCCAGTCGCCTCAATGCCATATTTTTTGGCAGAGCGAAGATCAGCAATGATATTTTTCATCACTCCCCTCTCTATTAAGGGAAGATTCGGTAATCTTCTCACCGTACCTTCATCGTCGAATTTTCTGTATATTCCATGTTCCGGCGAATGGTTGATGTCGTACAGGGAAAATGCGCTGCTGACAATTGGCGCATTTAATTTACCACTGTAGAGGGCGGCCCCGGTGCAATATTTATCAGCAATAAAGGATTCCATGATTTTAGATAACAAAATATCATCGGAAATAAATAGGACAGGATAAGACCCGCTCTTGATTTTAAGAATCCTACTATAGGCCTCAATGAAGGGTAAATTTTTATCCAAGACATCTTCTACATCAACCGTCCGTGCCGTTTCACCAAAGTATCCATCAATAATTTGTGCCGAGCCTTTTTCTTTAAAAAAATAGTTCCATTCATTCATACCATAGACCGACTTGAGCTGCATTCCCTGGTCATTTTGCAACGACCGGCGACGATATTGACGCCGGAATTTTCCGCTAAATGTAAATCGGTCTTCAAACCGTGCTAATTTCTGTTTACTCGATTCAAAGACCTTGAGGATTGCCGAAAGTGGTTCTTGCATACTTTCATCGTCGCTTATCTGCATTTCCGTCTTGGGAGGCAAAGAAAAGTCGCAAGGGGTCCCAACCGCCATCTTTGAGGTTGAAGTTCGAAGAAACTGCTCATCCGATATTTCTCCCACATAGGAATAAGAATATATTTTGTTCTGATCAAAAATCCTCAGTCCTTTTTTAGTGATATTCTTGCTGCGACAAGAATGAATTTTCCCCGCAATCACTTCAATATTTAAGGATTCCTCGCCAAGAGATAAGATATCGTGTTTCATACAGACTCCTCTAACTCACCTGCATTTCATTAACTAAAATTGATGGGCCGCCATCGGCCACGGGCAGTGGCCATTGTTCCATCTTCCCACAACCGCCAAAACATGAACTTTCCAAATGAAAATCATCACCACAGGCCTCAATATTCTTCAAGGTTTCAAAAACCGATCCCGAGATAACCGAAACCCGCACAGGTTCCGCTAACTTGCCGTTTCGGATAAAATACGCCCGCAACGGTGCGATGGTAAAAGTACTTCCCCCTGATCCATGTTTAAAATTATAAAAGTACAATCCACCCTCGGCCCTTTTTAATAGCTCATCAAAAGTCATATTCCCATTCTCGATATAAGTCGAAGTCATGCGCACAATAGGCTCATATTCAAAATTCATGGCACGGGCATTGGAGGTTGGTGACTCACCTAAAACGTTGGCAGTATGGGTTGAGTGTAACCTCCCGGTGAGCACACCGTTCTTAATCAAATAATTTTTTCTGGCCGGTGTTCCCTCATCATCGATGGGACAATATCCGGAAGTATTTTCCTGCCCCCCATAGTCAATAATAGTGAGGCATGGAGCACCGACCATACTTCCCAGTTGCCAGGCCTTCACCGCCTCCGGATCTCCCATCATAAAGTCGGCCTCGGATTTATGTCCAAAAGACTCGTGAGTGAAAACGCCGGTGACAAGACAACTTTATATTTTCCAGGCACCACCGCCTGGGCATGGAGAAACTTTTGGGATTCGGCAAAATAATCCAAAATACTGGACTCAAGGTTGTGAAAATCTTTAAAATTTGTAGCGTATTTTCTAAAACCATCGGTAAAAAGTTGATCACCATTTTTTAAAATACACATAAACCGTAATTCGGCCTGATTGAAATCGTAGGAAAATTCCGTGCCCACCGATGACTTGTAAAATTTTTCCTTATAGAGATCGGTATATCGCACCTTGGAAAGCTGAACATTTGCTATTTTTTGCACAAGTGGCAAATAGGAAGCTCCCAGTTTAATTTTCTGATCGAACGAAATGAGCGAAAAGGCTTCATTCACCTTTTTAATCATGTGATGAACACCGTTGTTTGATGGCAGGGCATAGGAATTGCCTTGATCACTATACTGATTCGCCTGAGAGAAAAGTTGCTTTATTTCCCGTTCCAATTCATTCACGGCGGTGGTGGAAGAATAAAACCAAGTGCCGTTATGAAAGAGACGTATAAAGGCCCCGATGACAGGACATTCGATGGCCTCAATCAATTCCCCATTTTGATAAGTAAAGGTACTCTCATAGGTTCGTTCTATTCGCACGTCGACAAAATGGCATTTTATGTTTTTTAAATCTAAGCGCTCAAGCACTTGTCTTAAGTCCATGCCTTCATCTCCTTTTTCCATTGAAGGCCCTATTGTACCTTGACTGCGCAGACTGCAAAGTCAAAATTCACCCGACTCTTCCTGTCGGGGATATCGAATCGCATGAGCTGAATTGATCCAGTGATTATTTAAAAACCAAGACAGGCCTTGTACTTGAGCGAATTAACTTTCGCGTCGTGCTGCCCCCCATGAGGGCACCGATTCGACCGACTTTGGCGGCCACAATTATCAAGTCTGCCTTTTTGCTGTTGGCGGTATTGAGCACTAAATCTGTCATGGGTTTAATCTCGGTGGTGACCGTAATCTCACAGATGATTTTAGATTTTTTACATTCGTTTTCAATCCATTCACACATACGTCTGACGTTTTTTCGATAATCATGAATTTTGGGATTAGATTCATCTAACGACCATCGATACATAACCTCAGCAACATGTAAGACTGTGAGACTAGACTTTGCTTTTTTACAAATTTCAATCGCGCGCAAAATATGCCTTTTGCTACCTTGCAGGAAATCACAAGAGAATAAGATATTTCTAATTTTTAAAGAATTCTTAACTAATGGATTGATCAATAAAAGATTTATCTTACTTCGATGAATGGCAGTTTCAGCAAAACTTCCAAGAGCGAATCGCTTATATCCCCGGTAAGCATGTGTGTAGAGAGCTATCAAATCAACATCGCGAGAATTTGCCAGAGCAAGAAACCGATCAACCGCGGCAGTATTTGAAAGTGTATCAAAATCTATCAAATGAACTTTCTTATCCTCTATTGGGATCTGCGCTTTTTTTAAGGTATCTTTCAATAATTTCCTGGGATAACTGGTAAATCGTGCCTTCGCAGGAATGTCATAGGCCAGATAGAGTTCCGGTTCTGACCTGGTTACGATAAATCCCACTTCAATATTCGAGGCCGGTCCGACGAGTTGTTTCAAAAGATTGTACATGCTCTTAATGCCAAGAGGTTTTTGATGAAATGGCTCTAAGGCCCACAATGCTTTCATGTTGGATTCTCCCTGATAGACCGTCCAATCAGCGCCCTTAACTTTATCAGCAATTTTCGTGTTATAAGCTGACGCAAATCAAGCCTAATGATTAGATAACTCAATCGTCCCGATATACCCTTCGCAGTTTGGTTTTCAAGTAGGCGGACAAGGCGCGACGCTGAGGCGTGCTTCCAGCACGTCGCAGGCGTCGAGTCCGCAGGCCAACGCCCTGGAAAATCAAAATCCGAAGGGTATAGATCATTTTCATAGGATAGACCTATTGTTGATTGAGTATAGGAGAAGAAAAAAGAACAGCATGAAAATTACAAATGCTTCAGAATTGCTAACGGAAATGCGAAGATGTTCCCTTTTACGGTAAAGCCGATCTATGACGACAATACCCACTACGGCTACCAGACAAGAAATGGCAAATTCATGAATTGTCTGCACGGAGTTAAAGACAACTTTAGCGCCTAAATAATCTAACGGAAGAAATGACAGCAAGTTGAAAGCATTGTTGACAATAATTAATCCGAAAGCAAGCTCAGATATTTCCATATTAGATCCCAAATAATTTCAATTTCCCTTCTTACTACAGCGTATGATCACCGTAGGTTGTCTTTTTAAATTCACCCCATGGAATTTCAGGATATTCATCCCACGCCTGCTCGGGGTCGAGGATGATTATTTCATGATCATCGTGCAAACGGCTCTTCCAAAGTTCCTTATGTTTGCGCAGTTGCTTTTCCATTTTTTCCACCGCCTCATCAATACACTTATACAAATTCTCCGATTGTGCGGTTACGATTAAATTACATCTCGAAGCACATATATGAACTTGTATGACATGTAAGCGCGGTACCGTTTCCTCGATCCAACATATCCATTTAAGCTGAGTTTCCCCTTCTAAGTATTTTTCAAAATGCTCGCCTTTCATACGAATCCGTTCATCAACAGCAGGTGTATGCTCTAAATGCTTAAAGCTGATAGTGACATTCATATTTACCTCGATTTTTGAAAGGATGCTTTCTTCCAAAGAATGATGCTATGGAATTAATCTAAACATTCTGACACTTTGGCAGCAATGATTTGCAACACTGATTCAAACGTTCATTGCTTTAACTGATATTGAATGCCTATAGGAAATGGCGACCAAATTGCTGTCTTAACTCCAGATCTTTTAAGACCATTACTGGTCCATACATTGCATGTATGAAAAAGATGAAAATTGTTATTTGCTTCATAAAATTCATCTGTACCATAATAACTATACCCAACGATTTTCTGAGGCCTTCCTTTTTCATCTTGTTTGATAAAACTTCTTATATAATTTACCAATTGAACATATTTATCTCCGGGAAGGTACAAATTGTAATACCCCTTTCCCGACGGCCTCCCGGAAAAATATTCGACATGAATTGCGGAGGCCTGACTCCTGAAAAGAGCATTAAATGCTGTTTTCAATTTAAATTCATTCCATGTGGGCGTTCCCAAGAAAAATGCTCTATCCCCCCAACTTATGCTGATATAATCGGAATTCGAATCGATTAAAAACATTTTGCTGAATGGAACATGCTCCCTGATATCCATATATTGATTTTTGACCGGCATCACAAAAGCAGTATGAATTGCTCCTACTTGAATCAAGATTTCCGCCATATTGTTCTCTGGTGGATAAACTTCTCCAATCGGAACAAACATGCACACCATCGCTACAGTCACATAGAGAATACTTGCCAAGACAGGAATAAAAATCATAAGGAGTACTTTCTTTTTGTTAAGAAAGCAAAACATTCAGACATGCCTCAGGTATGGAATTCCTGTTGACCAGATGCTCTTAGCGACCGAATTGTTCACCATTACAACAACGGATACAATGACGTACATCGCGACTCCGTTGCAGAAAGAATTTCCCACAGGAATCACATTTTACTCTTTTTCTGATTCTTACCGCATACTTCTTATTTTCAAGCCTAAAATTCATATCGCACAAGCTTTCGGCATGATTATTTTGCAACTTCAATAATTCCATAAATTCCTCCCACGAAATTTGTTATGTAAAGAATACCCATCGTAACAATAATTGATATGACTAAACCCAGAAGCGGCCTTGATTGTCATTATCCTCCCTATTGACGGAAGACTGGAGTGACTATGATCAGCGAAGAAGCATCGTTCAACTTGTCTTTGTAATGCAAGGGAGTAAGCTTAGAATTGTTTGAAGGTAGCGAAGCTATCTGACCATTCGTAGGTGAGAGTCCTACCGGAAAAAGTGTTTTATGGTTTCCGCGATCTCCGCCACAAATTGAGAGGTGACTTTTAATTTGATGCTGGTGAAAAAGGTAATTTGAAAAATTCCCGGGATCAATCGATAGGTTGTAACATGAGTGAACCTTATTTGTTTTAGAAAATGCCGAACCTTTTTCAAACGAGGTGAAGGCCAGAGCTGTTCATGTAGGAATAAAACAAATGCAGTGAATGGATTTTCTAGAACAAGAGGATGACATGTCGAGAAGAATGGTCAGTGAAAGCTCGGAACCGCTTGAAGGTTCAGAAAAGAAGACCTTTTCTTTTCTGAAGAACCAAGAGAAAAGTTTTTCCTTTTTGGACGAACGAAACTTGTTGGTTACTGATAAGCGGGGCAGTTGAGGCCGAAAAGTGTTAAAAGTTAAAGGTAAGACAACCTTCAACCGAGCGAGGGCCTCAAGGGTAAAGTTTGCTAGGTGAATAACCAAGCGACTGTAATGGCGGCCTTGATATAAAAATGTCAAGGTAAGGAATGCATGTCAAGTTGCTACTTTTAGTGTATGGCATGGTCGTCTTAAACTAAAAGTAAAAACGAATACAGCGTTTTAAATGCCTGCCCTTCGCCGTACTGGGGAAAACCTAACGTGCGGTAAGAATGAAAGGTGGCGGACTTCCTTAAAGATATTTTTTTCTGGAAGTCCACCATCTATCT
>JACPIU010000044.1 GCA_016187935.1 Bdellovibrio sp. | reverse complement strand
CCATCGAGTAACCGAGCAATAAACTTAATCTTTTGATCCATTTTATTACACTCCTGCCATGGCATATCCAACCCTCCTGGTTGGCAAAAGTGTAACCCATGTCTCCGGAATGAAGTGTTACCTATGTCTCAGTAAGGACAACGCCTCAAGGTTACCCCGTATAATCAGGTTCATTTAGACTGTCGAAATTGTGTGAATACCCAATACAAAGTCAGAGGGAAACCATTCCCGATTTGGGAGTATTTGGCGGTTTCTCATCACCTAACTATTTTGTATTATCCATGATCAAGAGATATTCTAAATCGTCTGCAACATTTTTGAATTCCACAGCGGAGAGGCATTCTACAAAAAAGGGTTGCTCGCGAATGAATTTGAGTTGCATAATCGCTTTATCATATTCACCTTGTTCCTTATAGCATCGAGAGACATGTCGTAAACCTTCAGAAAAATAATCAATCTTAGGACAACGCCAACCTCTCGTGCTTTTGTACGATTTCTCACCGAATGCTGTAATCGGTTCCCTGATATCCATTCCTTGCATCATAGCTCTCAAACATTCACCGGAAAGACTTCCATCACCTTTTGTGGCCATATCGATAGCAATGGCCGGTGAACATAAAATGGCTCCTACCGCAACTCCTCCAGCAAAAGTCAAGATAATATCAGTAGAATAACCAACTCCACTCAAAAGATAACTGGCAGTAGTTCCCATCAATTGCTTGGTTTGATTTAATGTTCTTGTGATCTTTCCTTGATAGTGTTGCTCAAAGGCCTGCACACAATTTCCCTGAGTCAACGTGCGTGACAGCAATTCTTTTTCTCTGTTAGTAGAACAAGCTATGCAAAAAATGCATAGACCAATAACGAAATTAGACCAGATCAACTTTATAACCTTCTTCAATATTCTTCCCATTATACGTTATCTCTTTTACGTGAAGAAAATAATGCTAACAGAAAGATTCCCGGACTCGCACTGTATTTGTGCCGTTTTCCGAACATGTTCAAATCTCTCCCCCAGTAAATCCGTTATAAAAAGATCGCCAAAATAATTCCAAACCTGAAAATTTATGACGTATAATTGCATTAAGAGGAATTTTATGGTCAAAAAAATATTAACGTACCTGTTATGTCTTTGTTTAAACTTCATGCAGATGTTTCCTATCGACCAGGCAATGGCCGAAGATGCACCTCAAACAGACCCTCATCAGGGAAATTGCGACGGTAGTGGTAATGCCAATTGTGATACAGTCGATAAAGATATCGAAGCTTCCGTGCGGAAAAATAATCCGGGAATGAGTGAAGAAGAAATCCAAGCAGAAACCAAAAGACTCCAGGAATTATTTAAAAATGATAAGAATAGTGGAACTATCATTGACATGGGTAGTGGAAAGGGAGAAGGGTCTGGAGGAGGGCTCAGTGCCACCTATAGCACCCCAGAATTCCACACTCTTATGGTGGCCATCGCTACAGGAGTCTTAGGAATTCCTTTTGGTTTTACCTGCGTGAATCAATCCTCCGCCATAACCTTTGGCAATGCCTCTCTTGGCTTTATTATCGGATGGGTTGTCGAAATTGGAAAAATCAAAAAGGCGTCAGAACGGAGACTCTCCATTCTCACCAATGTGAATGCAGAGTTGGTCTCCGCCCAAGTGGAAGCAATCAATGTGGCCATACAACAAACAGAGGATGCCGCCAAACAGGCCGGAACATTTGGCGATATCATGATGTATACGTCGATTTTCTATGGCATTGCTGCCTCTTTGGCCTTCTCTGAAGGTTTCATAGCTCCTCTCGATATGTGCCCACAAAGCACCGTTTTGCATAACACCTCCATATTGCGGCAAAATCTTTTTGAAGCACTCTTCCAGTCGCTGGGAATCTCCCAAGCCTATGCTGAAGACAATCCCTTTGCGAGCTTAGGTATTGAAAATCAATTAAAAGATATCTTCATTGAAATCTTGGCCGAAGTTAAAACAGCTTTTTCCTCTTCCGCGAATAATGGAATGGTAAGAGGCGTTGCAATGTCGGTATTTGCTGACAATGACTACGATGCAATGAATATTATTAAAGACCGCAAGGCACGATTAGAGGAGAGAGTGCGTATTTACAAAGAACTTCTCAAGCAACTTAAGGCGATTAGCCCTACACCACCGGTCAAGATTTCCGATGGCAAGGCCAGTTCATCGACTGGGAGCACAGGTGATGTAACAATTTCAAATTCCCAAGAACTACAAGGAATCGATACTCTTCAAGGAAGTTGTGCAACTGGAGATCCCCAAAATCTCCCCTTGAAGGCCGATCTAGAATGCAAAGACAAACCCATTGTGGTTGAAGATAAATCCAATAATATACCCGTAAACACCGTTATAGACATACCTGGAGGAGTCGTCGGTGGTGTAAAAAATTCAAGAGAATATGCCAATAACCTTGCCAGCGGAAGGCCGACCAGCAATGAATTGCGTCAGTATGACCAGCGCTCGTTTGCCACATTCAAAGAAATAAAAAATGAGATAGGAAGTAAATTAATTGATTACTCAAAAAAGCACAAAAAGAAATTACCTATCAGTTCCATTGAAGATGCAGAAAAAGAGTTTCGAGAAAAACTCATGAAAAGCGTTGCACTAGTGGTCAGCAAGTATCAACCGGCCTCACTTAATTCCATGATGGGTCAGTTTATGGGAAGTGACTCTCCAGAAGTCAAGAAAGTCAGTGCTTTAATAGAAGAGAAAAATTTAAAAAAACCAATCCAACCAGGAAGTATGGCAACAGAAGGAGTGCCAAAAATTAAACTCGACAATGATTCTATGACAAAGGCAAAGATAAAGACCAAAAGTGACTCTGGCCCAGAATTCACTAGTGCGGATGCCTTACAGAACCTTAATTATACTGAAAACGACATCACCAAGGACACGGGGGCCAGCCTCTTCCTCATCCTGAGTAACCGCTATCGAAAGACGGCTTACCCTTTGCTCTTCGAAAAACAATAAAAACTGGCCCACAACATTGGGGTAGGTTTTGTTGAAAGCAGCGAACTTTTGATTTGTCATTTTTTTATCAAATAATAATTTCAAGCTGTTATGCAATGGGATTCAATTCTCATTTTGCATATCAAAGGGAATGAACCATGGCTGCCCTAATTTAATAT
>JACPIU010000046.1 GCA_016187935.1 Bdellovibrio sp. | reverse complement strand
GTCTTAAACTAAAAGTAAAAACGAATACAGCGTTTTAAATGCCTGCCCTTCGCCGTACTGGGGAAAACCTAACGTGCGGTAAGAATGAAAGGTGGCGGACTTCCTTAAAGATATTTTTTTCTGGAAGTCCACCATCTATCTTGCCATGGCAAGGAGGGACAATGAAATTCTCTGACTTAGACAACATCACCGTTTTTGAATATACCAGCCCCTGTGATGAAGCTGTACAATTTGATGAATCGATCAAAAATGTCGAAGAAATCATGAATATGCGAGGGGTAAGGCATATGCCCGTCTTACGTGGAAGCGAGATAGTCGGCATTATTAGCCAAAGAGACATGTTATTAGTTTCCAAATATGCCGAAGGCGTACATTTAACCGCAGAAGATGTCATGAGCGAAGATCCTTATATCGTTGATAAGGGTACGCCTTTAAGTGAAGTTGCCTATGAGATGTCCAGAAATAAGATAGGTTCCGCTGTTGTACAGGATCAATATGGAAGATTATTGGGAATTTTCACCACCACAGATGCATTAAATGCCCTGGTAGAAGTACTTAGAGGTGAAATTACACCAGACACTATCATCAGAGAAGAAAAAAGCATTTCCGCCTAGAAATTCAGATCTATTAATCAGTATGCAAGCACTGATCGTAATAAAGCATCACGCCCATAGATATCACTTCGAAATTGGACTAAATTGTCATCACCAACCCAAGCAGTCCAATAGAGCAAATATACCGGGAGTTTAGATACTAATGGCACCTCAAGCGTTATATCGTTTTGTGCTTTCTCACGTATCAATTCCCAATTTTGGCCCTCTATTTTTTTTAAAAGATACTCTGCCAGTGCAGCAGCGTTTTCAACTCTAATACATCCAGAGCTATAAGTACGCGCAGAGTGATTGAAAAGAGTTTTCATGGGAGTATCATGAATGTAGACACCAAAGTTATTGGGAAAAACAAACTTGAACTTTCCCTGCACATTCTCAGGGCCAGGGTCTTGAACCAGCATAAAATCAAAATTATCAGGCGTAACATTTTGCCAATGTATTTTTCTAGGAGCTATCTCGACTAGATGTGTCCCTTTCCATTGGTAAACATGAATCCCTTTGCGCTTAAGCATTCTAAAATCCTTTCGTATGGCAGGCAGCAAATCATCTATTGCAATCCGATCAGGAACAATCCATTTGGGGTTTAAAACAACTGTTTCAATCCGTCCTGCCAGTACAGGAGTTCTGCGCAATTGCTTTCCTATAACCACTTTCATCATCAAAGTACGTCCAGCTTCTTCAATAACTTCCAGGCCAAATTCAGGGGCATTAACGACGATGGATGGGCGCTCTAGTTTCCTCGGCAACCATCGCCAACGTTCCATATTTAACTCAAGTTGTATTATTCGCTCACTCACGGATACGCTTAGGGCCTTTGAGGTCGAAGTATCTAAAGCGCCGGTTGGGGAAATACCATGGCGCAATTGAAACTTTCGCAATCCCTCACTCATGCGATCATCGAAAATCTTAGCATTATTCGCTCGTACCATTGGATCAGACTCCTCGACCAGATCTCCGGTAAAGACAAGTCTTTTATATAACTGATGCACTACGGCCCCTTGATCACCTAGTTTGAGAGACTGCCCGGTGCGCCACTCCCAACCTCCCAAGTCACGTATCGCAAGATAGGCCTTTAACGCCTGCTTGAGACGGTGGTAGGAAGGCTCCTGGGGCCCGACTTCATCCAAAATCGAATTGATCGATCTTTCATTGGATATTTGAGCAAGAAACCATTCTTCATCCAGTACTTCTTTGTGAAAGATGTGCCACTCAGGATCGGCCAAAGACGGACGAATGCGACCATTGAGAAGATGGCCTACATAATTAATAAAGGCATCGGTCAAGAGTAGTTCAGTATCAACTTTTTCATCGATGCTCAACAGCGGTTTATTCAACACGCTCTCCAGAATACCAACATGATATTCTCGGGGTCTGAGTCCATCCTGTCTTGACTGGCGCAATCTATCCAACAACTGCATCGCAACTTGTGTGCTAACTCCAGCTGCATACCAGATCGGCTTAAAATCGGTCTTGGCATAAAATTTACGAACCTGCATCTCACGTGCTAATCTGATCTTCCCGTTGATCGGCCTTGATTGCGATAGTCTTGCTTTGAGCGCAGAATCCAAACTCAATTCAGAAGCAGCTGCAAAGGTACAAACGACAAAAAAGAAAATTGCAGCTTTAATGGTCTTGTATAACCTTCTTAAGTTCGACATGGAGAACACCACTCGTAAAGGCGGCATAAATATTATCAATATTCACCTCTTTCTCAAATGCAATCTCTCGATAAAAAGTTCCCTGACAACGTTCATGATGAATATATTTGCTTTCCTTTTCTTCAACATGATCGAAATCGGGAGCTTTTTTCCCTCTGATTGAAAGAACATTATTATGCAATTCCAGATCAATATCATTTTCCATGATTCCGGGAATATCGGCATCGATACGATATCCATTGGATGTTTCTCGCACATCAATAGAAGGATAAGCACGAAAGTCATTGCAATGAGAAATAATGAAATCACGATCACTGGCAAAAGTTCGCCTTAGGTCACTAATACCTATATTTGCATCGAGAACATCTGAGGGGATATTGCTGGTAAACGGCCACGCGGTGCCTGGAGTAAGAGAGGAACGCCAAGGCCTTAACTCCGGTAATTTCATAAACACTCCTTTGTTTTAGTCCGCAAAATAACCGTTTAATATTTTATATGTGAAGAAGCGGATTGCAGATACGTACAAGCTCATTTCACATAATGTTTTATGCAACCGAGCAGACAGAATTTTTGAATCGTAAAATGTGATCATTGTTGTACTTAGCAATCGCCAGTCAGAATTTTAGCATTTTCCAATAGTATTTTGGATTCAGTTCTTCCAACTTCTCAAGGCGCACTTGAATCTGGGTAAGAGAATCCTTACTCAAAGAAGAATTTAAAATGGCGGTTAAGGCCTCTTCTTCACGGCCTTGCATACTCAATGCTTTTACCAGATAAAGATAACCGATAGGAGAACCTGGAAATTGATCAATAAAATCTTGCGCATCGCTAATAAGTTGGTCAAAATCATTTCGTGCAAGCGTACGCAAAAAAGGAATGTGAACCAGATCTTCGTTGATTATACCCGGACCAGATTCCATCTCACTGGCATTGCGTTCGAGAAGCACAATTTGCTCAAGCAATTCCTCTTCCTCTATAAGTAGTCTGGCATGTAACGCTTCCAAAACACGCGCTTCAGCAGTCGTGATGTCAAAGGCCTCATAGACTGACTCGATTTCTTCTTTTTCCAAATTAACCTCGCCCAGTTTGTCATTTAGCTGTGCAATTTCATTATTTGAACTAACCAAAAGAATAGTCTCCTTTACAGTTTGAGTGTCTCGCGGAAAATCGAAGGTGGCCATAGATTCTAGTAATCCGTTGATCTCATAATCATCGATCTCTTGGTTAAATTTAGCTTCTTTAATTAATAAAGAAATGAGTTTTGCTTTATAGGCCGAGTAGCTATCTGGAACACGAGCGATAATAATCTCAGCGGCTTCGATGTTTTTTTCAATAAGCGGTAAATCATATCTATCAATATTTGCCATATTGGTGTTTATATAATCCGCTAGCTCTTCAATACTTTGTTCTGCAATTATTAATTCGGATACGTCATTAGTAGCTAGAGCGCGGCCACTTGGCGCTAAAAGCGTGGCCGAATCATTTCTTGTTACATTTCTATTTGTCCGTATCAACTGCTGCCAAGGTTTAAAGGGAGATTTATTTTGCTTTGATAAAAGATTCTTAACTTTAACGGCAGTGTTGGAATTTTGATGCTGGAGCTGCTGGCCCAATATGATAGCGCCGAGGAGAAAGATCGACGCAATCAGAATGTAGGTTTTCAATTTTTCTTGCCTAAATTCATACGCCATATTCTCTCCAAGCATTAGATATTTCTGTCTCGTTTAGAGTCTCATATTTTAGAAGTTGCTCGACTTCCTGATCAATAAATCTCTTATTCATTTCCAAAACTTGATATGAATGCTTAAAACAATTATCCAAAATACTTTGAACCTCCTGATCAATCAATTGACTTGTCATTTCACTTTTAGGTCGAGTTACAAATTGCTGATAAGGGCCGTTAAGAAAAGGAGATGGTTGTTCATCATATATCGCCAGACCAACTTTTTCACTCATCCCATATTGCGTTACCATAGCGCGAGCAATATTGGTGGCCTTGGCCAAATCATCAGCTGCCCCTGTGGAAAAGTTATTGAAGAATATTTTCTCACAGGCCCTCCCGCCCATGAGAACACTTATCTTTTTGTATATATCCTCCTGTACAGTGAGATATCTATCTTCAATTGGTCGTTGTATTGTATAGCCGAGGGCGCCCATGCCACGTGGAATGATACTGACTTTATGCACCTTCTCTTGCACTTTCAAACTCAATGAAACGGTGGCGTGCCCCAGTTCATGGTAAGCGATACGTTTTTTTTCATCGGCATTCATATACTTCTTTTTGTGTTCAGGGCCAGCAACAATTCGTTCCATGGCCAGTGAGAAATCCGCTTCCTCAACCTGATTACTTCCCCTTCGAGTTGCTACAATCGCCGCTTCATTAACCAAGTTCGCAAGATCAGCACCGGAAAATCCCGACGTGATAGAAGCAACCTTCTCCAGATCCAGCTGAGGAGATGTTTTTATTTTTTTCACATGAACTTTCAAGATTTGCTCACGGCCAATTTGATCCGGATTGTGTAACAGAATCTGCCGGTCAAATCGTCCTGATCGTATCAAGGCAGGATCAAGCACTTCCGGCCGGTTTGTGGCGGCCAGAATAATCACACCCGTTGAAGCATCAAATCCATCCATCTCCGCCAGAAGCTGATTCAACGTTTGCTCCTTCTCATCATTAGCTCCCAGACCGACATGCCCTGTTCGTGATTTTCCTAGGGCATCAATTTCATCAATAAAAAGTATACAGGGTGCTGCCTTTCGCGCTTGCTCAAACATATCTCGTACTCTCGCGGCACCCAGTCCAACATACAGCTCTACAAATTCAGAACCGTTAATAGAAAAAAAAAGCACCTTGGCCTCGCCGGCCAAAGCGCGAGCTAATAACGTTTTTCCTGTTCCAGGTGGACCTACAAGCAGAACACCTTTCGGTGCTCGCCCCCCAAGACGCGTGAACTGTTTCGGATCACTTAAAAATTGAACAATTTCTTTAAGCTCATCTTTGGCATCTTCAATTCCAGCGACGTCATTGAATGTTGTTTTTATGTCTTTCTCTACAAAAACTTTCGCCTTGGATTTTGTCAAAGAAAATAATCCCTGCATTCCGGATGGCATTTTACGCGAGAATAAGGACCACAACAAAGATAAGATATAAAATAAGAAAATCCATGACAGCAGATTTCCCCAGAACGACGGCGCTACTTCACCCTGAAAAACAATATTTTTTGACTTCAAAAGATCAATTAAATGTTCATCTTTAACAGGTATGGTTATAAAATAATGAGACTTTCCGGCCATCAAATCTTTGAATTCCCCGGTGATTTTAGATTCAGATATACTAACTTCTTTGATCTTTCCTTCATTAACGAGTGTGATAAACTTACTGTATGGAATATTTTCAACATTCCCACGAACGTTAAAATATTCATAGAGATAAAATATCGCCGTAACTAAGATGAAAATAATTATAAAATTTCCACCAATCCCTCTGAAGGGTGGTTTTACCTCTGGATCTTTCTTATTTTTTTTATTTTTTGAATTCATTGCCATGGATTTCTTAAGAATCCCCCTCCCACACTTTACTAAGGAGTCGGTTGCATTATTCCAAATACTGCGCCGAGCGGATCAGTTAGAACGGCATAACGTCCCCTGCGTTTGATTATATCGACTGTTTTAGCTATGTTCCCGCCCAGTTCTAGCGCTTTCTTTATGCTTTTGTCACAGTCCTGAACACGCCAATATGTCACCCATCGCGGATGGACATCTTTGCCTGGGACTCCCATCATGCTCGCTACAGTTGTGCCAGCGGCATCGAATAATATATATGTGATATCACCGAAATTTTCAGCTCTTGGACTCCAATCAAATACATTGGCATAAAACATTCCTGCAATATCCATGTTACTCGTGAGTAATTCATGAAAACAGGGCATACCGGCCGTCGAAGCGGAAGTTTCAATCATCCTCGTAGGATGCCAAATTGCAAAAGTCGCGTCTGTTGGATCAGTTAGAACCGCCGTTTGCCCGCCATCAGCAACAGGAGAAATAGGCCCAATAACACGGCCGCCGGCCCTTCTTGATTTGTCTGAGCATTCTTTTATACTTGGCACGGAAATATAAGGAACCCATTGAGAATACGGTTGGTGATTGTGAATGTTTTTAATTTCAGAAACAGAACATACATCTGATCCATTAGCGGAAAAAAAACAATGGGAACCATATTCTCCGGTTGGAATGGATGTAACTTCCCAATCAAACAGACATTGGTAAAACTTTTTTGCCACTTCAATATCAAACGTTGCCAGATTTTCCCAACTGAATACAGGCAATTGAACATTCTTTTTGTCTGTCATAATCTAGCTCCAAATCGTCCGCACGAAATTACAAATACCATACGTGAAAATTGAATTTATTCAATTTAAGAGTTGTCAGTACGAGTGATGATTAATGCTCTCCTAGACATTATTAGAAACTGATTTCTATTACCATTTTGAAGCACCCGAGTCGTATATGAGCTTAGAATATTCGGGCATAATATGACTCAATGTCAGGAGGTAATTATGAAAATAGCAAAGGAGAGAATATGGGTTATGATTGGAAATATTGCCCAAGTACGAATCTATGAATCACCGGATATTAGGCTAGATAAACTGGTCCTGGTACATCAATTTATTAATACTGAAGCAAGATTACGCAGTGATAAATTGCGTGATTTTAATATTGGGCGCGTTCATAGCAAAAACTACCCGCGCACTAAAGGATTGCGACCGAAGGAAACTCCCCATGAATCCGTGCGACTTACCTTCGCAAAGACGCTAGCGGATTATATTGAAAAAGCGCGTAAGCATGACAACTTCGAAAAACTGATGATCGTCGCAGCTCCTCGATTTCTGGGTGCGATTAGGCAGTTCTTAAGCAAAGAAACGAAAGCTATGTTGTGGAATGAAATCCCAAAAGAACTGAATTTCGAAAATAAAAGAGATATCATCAGTTATTTACATCGAAGTGCTTAAGCATTGTTACATAGTAATAATGACTAATGGAGTTGCATTATGTTTCAAGACAGAAGCCATGCCGGTCAAGCTTTAGCAAAAGAATTTAAAAATAAATTCATAACTCTCCAGAATCCGCTCATCATTGCGCTTCCAAGGGGCGGGATACCGGTTGCCTTTGAAATTGCCAAAGCATTTAACATTTCCATGGATATTATTGCGGTAAAAAAAATAGGCGCACCTTTTGATGAAGAATTGGCCCTTGGTGCAATCACGGAAAGTGGCGACGTCTTTTTAAATGAGAACATCTTGAGCTACTATGAATTGGAAAAAGAAGAGCAAAACAGACTTTGCGAACAAGCAAAAGAGCTGGCGATTGCAAGGGGTAAGAAACTTCGAGAAGGTAAGCCGCACATTAGCTTAAGCAACAAAAGTGTTATCCTTGTTGATGATGGAATAGCGACTGGAGCCACATTCAGGGCCGCCTTAAAATATTTGCGTCGTCATAAAGTTCTCAAAGTCGTGGTAGCAGTTCCTGTATGTGCTGAAGAAGCCTGGGATTGGCTAAAAGGCTCAGTAGACGAATTTTTTGTCTTAGATATGCCCTCACCATTTATATCGGTCGGTCGGCATTATATTTCCTTTCCTCAAGTGACTGACGATGAAGCTATCACTCTATTAAGAAATTCCCGCTCACTCAAAAACAAGTCGACGAGTAATAATGATTTGTCTAGGCCTTGATACCGGGCACATTATCTATTGACCTAACTCATTCACAATTATCATGCCTTGAAATACAGTGTCTTGCTCATAGTATGTAAGTAATTTGCCAAATGATATATGGAGGTCATAAAAATGAACAAGGCCCAAGCGATCCTTCCCAATACTAAAACAGAAACCCTGAATCATGCACTCAAAATACTCAATGAAGCATCTGAGACAAGTGCAGATGAAATTCGATCAATGATCGAGCATGATTTTCTTAAATTCAAACAACTTTTAAGCAGCGATCGTCCAAGAATGAGTGACGTTTTAACAGACATCCAACAGGCCACCGCTAAATCTCTAAAAGAAACCAAAGAAACGGCCAAGAGAATTGATGAAGTTGCACACAGAAACCCATGGTTTTTTGTTGGTATAGCGATTGTTGTGTCAAGTCTTACAGGCTATCTATTTGCAAAGAAATAAGAAGGTTGCCTTGGAACTAATTGAGAAAATGTTAGGTCTTCATTTGGTAGGTATTTATACCGAAGGCAAAAGACTCCTTGAAATCAAATTGCTCGTGATCATGCTTGAAGTAGTAAAATTAATGCGTCTTATCGCCTTGAATTTTATGTTTAGTCTATTTTCATTCCTCGTTTTGATTCTTGGAATTTTTGTTATTATTATTCAATCTCTAAAGCTCTACCAATCGAATGGGACAATATCTATCGACTCCTTGATTCTACTAGGGCTGACCATGGTCATTTTAGGCAGCATCCTATGTTTTTTGACTTTAAGAGAAAAAAGATGGTTGCGCATTTGTCGTGTGGATAAATATGTTCACTCTGCTATGCAAATGAAAGCAAATAATTCGCAGCAGCCAATTCCAAATATTGATATTGAAAAATTCACTTCATTTATCAACTCGGTTGTCGAGCAAAAGCTTAAGGAAAGAGATGAAGTCGCAATGTCTAAACCCCATTCACCAGTTCAATGATAAACATTTCGACTCACCCATCGGCCGACTTCACGAGACCGATCTGTAATTGTATTTACCAATTCTCGCTCTTTGCTTTTTAACCGGCCGAAGAAGCCCTCCTCTTGCTCTATTTTAATAACGACCTTAGATGTGTAATCTTCAGGAACCAAGACAACATCCTCACCCATTGTTATTTCAGAGGCATCGACAACAAGCCTTTTATCATCATCGAAAATAAACTCTCCAATTCTTAAATTGGATGGCCGAATCTGAATATCATCGATAATTCCTAAGTTTTTCCCCAAAAGTGTAGTCACTCTAATTCCCTTAAAGTCATCAATACTTTTGCCTGGAACTGATCCAGATTCTGTCAATTTCACAGCACAGTTTCTTTCTCGGACGATGACAACATCTTCTCCCAATGATTCGATATCATCAACATTGATGTAATATCGATCCCCCATTCCCAAGGCATTTTTTGTAAATACAATCGCTGAAATTCTTCTAGCAATAGCATCTATGTGCACATCAACAATATCGCCAAGGTGGGCCCCTTCTTTTTGAGACACAATGTGCTTCCCAATTAAAGGCAATGACTGATCATAATAGTTTTCTTCCAAGATATCTGAATATTCCTCATCCATATTAATCTCCCCATTATTCAGAAGTTAAGATTAACGCTTGAAACGTTGCGCCAGGAAATATCCGGTTAATCCCGATAGAGCACTGGCAACGCCAATAAAAATCCATGGACTGTCATGAACACTTTCATCCACTCTTTTAGCTGTCTTATTTGTGGCCGTGGCCACTTTTTGTTTCGCTCTATTGAAGGATTCAACACTGGCCTTTTGAAGATTCCCCACCACATCATTAAACCTTTCCATAACTCGAGCAGATGGTGGAGTTATGCGTCGATCTTTTTCGGCCATACTATGGATATCCGCCGCGGTAATTAGGTCCTCCTGATATAACAACTGAAGCGCCTGATTAATCGAATCAGCATTCTGCTTGTGTTTAAAATTCGTAACTGGTTCCATTTCGTACTCCTATGTTCTTTGTATTATGTGCATTGAGAATTATATGGATAGATCAACACCTTTGAAGTTAGTTTATTGGATGTGCACTTTATTGTGAATGACTGAAATCACAGGCCTCTGTGATGATTGATTCTCGTATTTTCTAATCAAATATTTTTATCAACGTTCATCCAATAAAAAATGATGGTACATACTATCAAGCTGTGAGACTTGATTCCCTTTCCCAAGCAATTTGCGAGCTTCTTCAATCGCATCTAACATAATCTCTATCTTTTGCTTATGCATCTTTTTAAATTCTTTTTTAAGCAAACGAAGTTTATATGTTGTCGGTCCCTTAATAATCAAGTTTTGCACAAGCAGAATTTTTGTCTTTTTAAGCTGCTGGTTGACCTCTATGATTTTATTTTTGGTATTGAGTTTTAGCTCAAAGAGTTTTTTCTTTTGCTCAGCTGTTGGCCATTCGGCCTCTTGAATCATTTTATCAATACGTGATGAAATATCTTCTTCAATATCTATATTGAGTTTGGCCTTTTCCGCTTCCAATTCCTTTTTTTGTTCATTTGCACATTGCATGAGTACAATAGACAAAATCGATATAAGTAAAATGTCTTTTAACGTCTTCATAAATTCTCCAGTTCTGATGTATTTAAGAGAGACATTAGGCCGCCATCCATTGTGTTTCGATGATTTTGTATTAATAGACTTGTGATCTAAATCGCAAAGAAGAAATACAGGCATTGACCATAGTCATTTCCATTGGACAAACAGAGATTAGAATAATTAAGTGAGGACAAGATGAACCGAAACTATCCAAACTATGATTATTAATAATATATGCATTTTAAGCATGCTTGCATTCGATTGGTGCAACAGCGATATCACAAATTTCGATCTGCACGAAGATGAATTCAAACGAAGAAATACCAATTTTATCACTGAACTTACAAAAAGTGAGAACACGCAGGCCTTTATTGAAATCGGACGATGTAAATTCTGTCATATGCATGCAGGCAAAAAAAGACTTTTTACTAATACAAAATAGTCACTAGAATTTTGTATTAGAAGGTCTTGCAGAATTCCTTTTCCAATTCTTCATGATCACGCTTTGAACTGGGTTAGGCAGTGGTTTAGTATTGGCATAATTGTCACCGAAGCGAATATCAAAATGAATATCGCCCGCAGGTCGATGCTTTATAAAATGTACAGGATACCAAAGCCACAGAGCGTGATTCCATCCACGCTCTTCAAATAAGCTGATCATGTCTGAGATGTAGATATCTGCTCCAGGGGCATTGCGATGAACTCCGAATTCATTCACGGCCCCCATGCTTCCTTTCCGAGCTTGTAAAAATAAATCAAAGGGGGTCAAGGCATTATTAAGCATGGCGCGATCGACTTTTTCAGCTTTGCTGTCATTGTTTATATCAAATATCCCGGGATAATGATTTTTTGTTCCTTCCTGGTGTGTAAATGAAAAAGGTTCATAATTATGAATTGTATAAACAATATTCGGGTCGGTAGATGGTTGCAAAAAGGGCATCCAGTTAACATGAGCATGCCCCATGGACTGTAACAATATTGGAGTTTTTGCATCAACTTTGCGAATTGCCTGCACTAAAGTTGGATACCAGCTGTTCCAATCATATCCCGTATCACGATATTTCTTATAAAATTTTTCACCCTCATAGATTTTGAAAAATATCTCATTGGCATTGGGTTCAACCATTAGGTCATAGCCAACCACAATCGGGTTATCTTTATATCGTTTGGCCACCGTCAACCACATGTCGGCCCAAGCGCTACGGGCCGATTGATCAATCCATACCGTATCATTATAGAGTTGAGCGGGAAACCATCCCTCTAAAGGATCAGATGTCTTATCTTCACCTAATACGAAAGTAAATTCACTTCTTCCCGGACCTGATCTTATCGAAATGACAGCAAACATGTCGGCTTCTTTAATCATTTTCAAAAGATTATCCAAATTCATAAGAACACTTTCATCAATTTTAAAAGGAGGTTCCACGGTAAATGGGCCGGCATGGGAAATATTTACATAATTGGCACCAAGCGCAGCCATTTCTTTGAAATCGTTTAATGTAAAAGGTGAACCTAATGGACCACGACCTTTAGTTCCCCGATCAAAAACTGTCACATAAGTCTGGATGATGTTTACACCACGCAATTGCGTTTTATTTTTCCACAAATCAATTTTCTGATTCAAGGCCCTAGCGGAAGGCACAAAGAATGCCAAAATCAATGTTAACCAGATTATCTTTTTATCCCCAAACATATGTAGCTGTTACCATGGAATGCAGGACAAAACTATCAAATCTTATAGATAGATGGTGGACTTCCAGAAAAAAATATCTTTAAGGAAGTCCGCCACCTTTCATTCTTACCGCACGTTAGGTTTTCCCCAGTACGGCGAAGGGCAGGCATTTAAAACGCTGTATTCGTTTTTACTTTTAGTTTAAGAC
>JACPIU010000048.1 GCA_016187935.1 Bdellovibrio sp. | reverse complement strand
TTTCTTAAATATTGGGGCTTGACCACTGTGTTGAGCTTGGGACACTGGCATTTTAGATAGTGTCAGAGCTTCATCCTTAGTCATCCCAACTGCCTTCAAACGCTCATCAAGTGATCTTCCGGTGCTAAGTGGACTTTTAATGCCACCTTTTTTATCAAGAAGTTTCATCTTGCTCTTATCTGGAGCATTTTCCTTTTGTAGAAGTTCTTTGATTGATGGTTCCATGAGAGTGTTTGAACCAACTCGACTCAATCCGTAAGTTGCACTTTTTATTCCACCTCTAAGCATTGGATAAAGAGTCATGGCCTTTATTCCCGAACTCACGACCATTGACCCCATCTTGGAACCAAATGAGTGGATACCTTCACCTTTTATCATGGTGTAAGTAATCATCGGACTAATGAGTAAAAGGAGCGTCACGCCAAAAAGCCAGATAATGGTATCCATCTTGGCCAAAACAAATTCACCCGAGATGGCCGACTCATCAATACTATTTCCAACAAGCGCGAGAATGGCCACAATGACAAAGGGCATGGCCATACACCAAAGGCTGGCCTGCACTGTTCCTTTAAGCGAATCCTTGGTCCATCCTAGGAAATATAAAATCGCCGTGATACCAGAAAAGACATAGGTCAGGTGATAGATACTTGAATAGATGAGTCTTAAAAGCCAGAGAAAGGCCTTACTGAAAACAAAAAAGAGCGTGGCCACAAGGTCGTTTAAGTTTGGGATGGCAAAGGATTGAATGAAATTCCAATCTCGCTTCTCGACCGTTTTCATTTTGGCCGTGGTCCACTTTTTTACAAAGAGATTTCTGGGGCTGACGTTGTGTAAGGTCGTGCTTGCCGCTTCAAGGGAGAGCTTCACTCCTGTCGTGTGGATTTCGTAAAACGCGCCCATGAAAATGGTGATTAAAAAAAGTTTGACCACGACTGCGCCAAAATTCATCTGGCCAAAGTATTCAAGGATCAGTCCAATGGTAAAAACAGGAGCTACAAAATAACCAGCAATCTGCATCATCTCTTGGTAGAGCTTGAAAATGCTTTTATCTTCAATTAGGAGCATTTCTTGCAAAATGTTGATATTCATTTAGATGCCCCCTTTGCACTCTTTGGCATCCCTCGTTTAAGATTGTAGGATTCCTCTTTTTCTATTTGCTCTAAGCGTTTCTCTTCCATCTCTTCGGCCAAGAGGCGATTAGTGGTTGAAACCTTCTCTAAAATTTCAAGCTGGGTTTTGTGCATGTCCACGTTCGACTCATAAAGAAGTGCGGTATTTTGCGCGGTAAGCTGTGTTGCACGCCCCGTTGTCCTGGCATTAATAGATTTTTCTACCTGGCCTTGGGCCATACGCTCCTTTTTTTGGTTCACCTTCTTTTCTGACTTGACCTGTGCTTTCGTTTTTTTCTCATCCCCCTTGATCTTGGCGTAGTCGCGCAACAGTTCCTTCATGTCAGCAATTGAGTATTTAAGCTCTCGAATGGCAGAGTTGAGTTCGCCCAAATTGTTGATTTCTTTTTTTGAGGCCAGGGACTCGGCCAGATATAGGATGCGTTCGGCCCTAAAATACTCATCCTGAAATAGCTCATTATAGTGTTGCATTTTCTCGGTGTACTTTTCAGCATTTGATACCAGTTGCTCAAGCTCATTTAATTGACTCGCCGTAGTCGTAACGAGTTCAACCAAAAGGGCAGTGTCGGTGCTGATGACTTGACCATGAACGCGTAAGCTCAAAACAAAACTAAAAATGAAAATGATTTTATAGATTGGCATTTTCCCTCCAGTTTGGATTTTTAATTTTTGTGTAATTGGTGATGGCCTCTTTAAACGGAAGAAAGCGCCCCTGTTCCTTCATGTAAAGGTCAAAATGGTTGGCGTCACTCTTATCTGAAGTAAATAGCTCGTACTCCAGGTAAGTAGGATAATAACGCAGAGATTTCTTATGAGTGTCGCTAAGAAATAAAAATTCACTGTATTCCCCCTTTTTTGATACAACAGAATCAAGAAGCGATTTTGCGGTTGCGTCCAAAAACTCGGACTCATGAAGCGCCTGCCTGAACAAAAATTTGAAATAAGTGTTTTGAATAATCACCCGGCCGACTTGAGTTTCTGAAAAGTCATCCAAGTTTTGAGAAATCGCCATGGCGCTGGCGTTTTCCTTTCTAAAGGTTCTAAAGCATTCGGCAATGTAGTCAGCATTTTTGGATAGCAAATGCCAGCACTCATCAAAGACAAAGATTTTTCGGCCACAGAGGTGTTTAAAATATTCAATCAAGTAAATGATGAGTGGTGCCTTCATGGCGTCTGGGTAATTGCCAAAGTCGCAATAGGTAAAACCGTTAAGTGGCATGACTTCATCTGTGAAATACTGCTGAATCTCAGAAAAATAGTAGCTGATACCCGAAAACGCCTTCTCAAGTTCTCTTATGAAACTGGCAAAATCTGGACGGCCTTCTTGCTCCAAAATCTTTGTAATGGCTTCAAATAGACGTCCTTCTTCCTTTTTTGGAAGTCGTTCATCCATAGCAGACAAAACGAATTCTTTTAGGTAGCGAGGATTTTTGAACTGCATGGGATTGAACTTTTCAGAAAAAACTAGGCCCTCACCAAAAAGGGCATTTTTTTGAAATGAGTTCCCGAGATCAAGACAGAGTGCTTTAGTCCCGCGCTCAAGCTCGAATTTCAAAATCCGATTGGCCAGCATCGACTTTCCCTGTCCTGACTGGCCGGTAATTAGGCAGTTAAAATTGAGCGCCTCTTTGTGAAAGAGGTCTAAATAGACTGGATTCCTTAAGCGACTCTTAAGTTCAAGGCCCTCTTCAAAGACAAAATCACGATGAAAGGGTACGAGGTATGATAGATAATCCGAGGGAAGATCAAGTCTTCGCTTAAAACTTGGCGGCACACCGGGGATGAGAGACTTATAAAAGTAAGATAGTCCTCGCTCTTCGGTTAAGAGTTTCCCATTTTTACCTTGAAAATCATTAATGAACTGATCACTCTTTTGATCTAGGGCCTCTTTCGTCCTGGCCCTGATTAGAAAAAAGCATTCGGCCATGAAAAGCGCCTTATTATCTGTCGTGACGTCATTTAAGAGGTCTTCGGCCTGATAATAGGCATTCTCAGAGTCCAAATCCCGCATTCCCTTAAAAAGCGCCGAGAAGTGAAGTTTGCGTTTAAAATTGATTCTGTTCTTGGCCGCGGTTTTGGGAATCTTCTTAAAACAAAGAACAAAGTCGGGGAAAGAATGGGTCTCCAAGCGGTGTAACGTATCTGGAAAATCTTCAACCGAAAGTACGCGCAAGAAGTCGTGCCCAACGGTCAGGTAATTATCATAAAACTGCACCCGTGCCGTAGCATCCTGCAAAAAAGTGGCAACGGGTTCACTTTTAGAAATGATACTTCCCTGTGTGAGAGCAATATCACCAAAGCAGTTTATGAATAGTCTTCCCCCAAGCCAGTAGAGCTTGAAGGCCGCTTCAGTCGCGATCAGGTCGTTTTCCAGGTCAGTAAAAACCCGATCTGCTGAGTTTTTGTCCAGGCCTTCAATGTCTGGACTTAAGATTTCAAAGAAAGTGCTGACTTCGCCGTTTAGAGCGGTCAGCTTGTTTTCATGAACGTGAAATAGTGGGATCATTGATCACCTTGCCTGGTTACATCGTTTAAGGATATTTCTTTATTTCGAGGTAGCATCCATCCGACAAAATCCATGTTTTTCCTGATAAATTTGAAAAGAAGGATGCCAAGGCCGCTAATGGTGATACTCATAAGAGGGCGCAGATTAAAGAGCATGGAAAAGTAGAGCATCGCCATCAATACGGCCAAATCAGGAAATCCAAGTCCGTAAAACTCTGGAAGCGTTTTTAGAAATTTTGGATACTTTCTCATTAGGCAAGCCCCTTGATGAAACTCACGATTGAAGGACTCAGCATTAAAATAAAAACTCCAAGAAGGGCCTGGGTCATTTTTTGTCCGGCATCTTGTCTGCCGATCATGAAGTAAATGGCCGCAAGAACCAAACCAAAGAGCGCCAGGCCAAAGCCGATTCGAGTCGTCTCTTGAGCGAGTTTATCCGCCGAGGCCTTAAGACTTACGGCCCAGGAATTTGTGGAGAGCATGAATAAAAGAATTAAAATTATGGTTCTCATGGTTGTTTCCTAGTTAAAGTAATTGTTAATGATGGATGTGAGCGAGATTTCCATGCCCTGATAATAGGACTTGTTCTCGCCAAGCTTGACCGCGTTCCAGTTCACACCGCCTCGCCACCCGGAAAATTCCGCAGACTCAACCGATAAGGGAAATCCAGTCTTCGCGGCGAAGTCACAAACCATAGGGATGCAGTAACCCCGATCACGGCCTGTGAAGCTGTTTAATTTCACTCCATGAAAAACGGTATCTTTAAAGGCCATGAGCTTGAGCGAGAGAGCAACCTCAACTCCGGGGGCCACTTCCTTGATTTTTTCAAGATCGGAAATTCTCATGTGGAGGTTGCCGTTTAAATTTTGAACGATAATTTTTTTATCGCGCAGAAGTTCAGTAAGTGGGAATTCAGATTGCCCAACAATAAGCGACATTCTTGAAAATTCTGGCGCATCGGCGTTCAGCGTGAAGGCCGGTTCGATGGGTTTAAAAAGATTGATACTAAAATCACAGACAAAGTCGCGTGAAATACAGTTTTGTCCGCATGAACCGCCTCGACTCACCCACGAATCATGAAAGCTCCCCAGTTCTTCCCCGATTCTTTTCGTTGGTTTAAGTTGAATATCAATCGTGCCATTTTGAAAGGCCACACCGATAGGAAAGACAGTGGAATTATCTGATGTTGAGAGAGTTTGTTCATAAGAATAGATTTTCTCCAAGCTCACCGCGGCAAGCTCTGCTCCTGTCACGTAGGACAAGACAATCACGTCATCAGGTGCGAAATTGTGGTCAAGGTATGTGGATTCCAGTTTTTTTGTGAGGACAAACCATTTGCCGAGCTTATCCTGCGCGGCCACTTCTTTTAGATGAAGAAAGTCGGGAAGGTTATTTCTAAACTCCTGAACTTGGACCAGGCGGTCCTCCTCGATTTTGGTATTTTTGTCATAGAGGGTAGATAAAACTTGAACGAACTTTGCGGGACGATTTCCCCCGACATCTGTCGTAACATATGCCACTACAGTTGAAAGTGGCGTGGTGACAACAACCGGCAGGCACTTCTCTTTTACTGAATGGACGAGCGTTTGATAGGTCGTCTCCATCTCGGGGATTTCATAGTCGGAAACTTCCGAGATAATGAACTCGCCTTTTTTAAAATAATTGTCTTCGATTAAAAGCGAGGGGACATTGTCAAGTTCGACCGTGAATGTCTCGACAACACCTGCCTCAAAGTGGCGCGTGACAATCTTTGCCGCTATTAGCTCGTAGTTTTGTGTTTCGTAGTTGTAAAAATAGAAATTAAGTTTCAGGTTTTTGATGCTCTTAAAATGTCCGTTCTCTTGCAGCTTAATGGTGTTTTCAATAGTGATTTTAAGATTGGTGATTTCATAGTCGGGCGACTCGAAATATTTCTTATATCTCAAGACCTGCTCGGAATAAAAAGCTGGATCAATATCCGGGTATTTCACCCATGACAGGTCGTGTTCTGTGATTTCTCCTGTCGAATGTGAAGAAAAACGCCCAACCGATGCCGCGACATTAAGCGCATTGTCCCGAATAAACAGCTCCCCAACCCGGTATTTAAAATTGGGGTTATTTCTTCCAATCCTTGTGTCAATTTCGATTTTGTAAATTTCCCCCGTTGAAATCTTTTTAGCGTCACCTGCGATCTTATAATTTTGAAGAAAATTGACGGCCAGAACTGGAAGGTTGGCCACATGAGGATTTCTACCAAGGGACAATTCGTCGGCATTTTTAACAAAGTCTCCGTCACTATCCCCGTTTGGATTAAAGTTGGCCTCCAGCACCTCATGCTGGCCGTCGCCACCATTTTGGGGATCATCTCCCGTTTCTGATTTAAAAGAACAAGAAGCAAGAAAAAAAACAAATAGCATGAATAAAATTCGCATAGATTTCCCCCTTATAATTTTGTGGGCCAGTTTAAGGTGGCCCTAATGTTGTTCTGCGCGATCAGTTCGTTTGTCGCTCTCGGGCAAATTTTAAAAAACAAAAATTTCCAAAGACGTTTCATTTTCATACTGCCCTCACTGGTTGCAGTTAATTTGGCACTCGCACTTGTCACATGCATGTGTGACAAGGCATTCTTCATGCCAGCGGTCTTGAACATAGAGACAATTCACACAGTGTGAGTATGTCTTTAAGTGTTCAAACCCCCTCTCTCCACAGCGCGGACAAAATGCAAAGAAAACACGCTGGCCATAATCAGCTCGATAAATTCGTAAGTTCTGCCTTGCCACCTTTCCCCCTTAACGTGGGCAAGAATTATTTCTGCCCTCATTAAGGGGAAGTTGGCAGGGGGCCATGAATACTAATTTAGGTTCAACTCGCGATTATTATTGCCTTTTTTGAGGGGAAGAGTACTCCCTGCCAAACTACTTTTTATCTTTAGCAAGGCACGGTTTTTAATGTCGTTGACCGTCCCTCTTGCAATCCCAAGATGGGCCGCAATCTCTCTTTCAGTTTTTTCTTCCCAGAAAATCATCTTGAGTACAGTTTTCTGCTTAGGTGTGAGTTTGTTTAATAAGGCCTCAGCATAAAGTTTTGAATCTTGCTCAGGGAGCCAGCTCTTACTTGCAGACAGCGAGAAAACGGATTCCTCCATTTTTTCGGCCATTTCCTGATATGCCTCAGGACATAGTTGAGATTCCTGAAGTGGCCACTCAAACCAAGATAGATATTCTTCCCATGTTTTTTGGTTCCACCCCTTCGAGATGAGTTTAAGCTTTGTGTCACTTAAGGGGGTGCCGTTTTGATCAAGCCAAGGTTTAGTAGATATAGATTGTGTTTTCATGTGGATGCTCCATTTTTAAAGCAAAGGCATATTTGCCTGCTTTGCGGGAGGGCATCCATCTCGAATGGTCGTGCAGTTCCCCGTTTATAATTAAAATTCGCCCTAGGGTTGGCCCCTGGGTAGAATAAAAAATTACGCTTCGTTAATTTCGCTTAAAACATTTTTTTGAATCTCAACCTTTGGGCACCACCTTCCTTTATGGAAATGGACCGTCAGGCTGCCAAACTCTATGTTCAAAAGCTCAGAAAGAGTGTCCAAGGCAAGGCCCAGGCGCTTCTTTTTACATACATCCTCCTTTTCTGAATTATTATTCGCTAAATTAGCGAATTTTGACTTTTCCATTACTTACCTCCTTTTTATTCATTAGAGCTGCATTGTTGGTGTTGTAACTCTATAAAAATAACCCCGTCAACTTTTTTTGGTTGACTTTAAAACGCTAATTTGGTTAATTGCCGCCCATGCAAAATGAAGCTGAACATATCGCCCTTAAAATTCGATCCCTGCGTATGGCGAAAAAACAAAAGCAGATCGAGCTAGATGAAGAGGCCAATCTTCCTCGCTCCTCTATATCAAAAATTGAAACTGGAAATAGGGAAGCGACTGCGAGTGAACTCGTCCGAATAGCCCAGTCACTTGGTGTGACCCTTGATACCTTAGTAAGCGGCGAAACTGCTTTCGTTTATTTAGAAGAAATCAAAGTGATTGAGGCCTTAAGAGAAATTCCATTTGAAGACTATAAACGAATCTTAGGCACAGTTGAAGCGCAAGTATATTTCACGGCCAAGGATGCCCAAGGGCCACGTAAGCAATACCTAAATGATTTGGTTCAAGTGCTAATCAATCTTGCAAGAGAAGATCGCCGCCCACGAGGCCGCTATGAAGAAGTTAAGAGAATACGTTAATAATATAAGGGGGAATTATGAATTTTGACACGAATCGTTTTGACAATGTTGACAGTGAGCTTAAACCCAACGTGATACATTCGGATAAAGGAAACACGTTGATAGCTGAGGTTCCAAGCATTCGCCTATCGCCTGAGCAAATTGAAGAGATTCACGTTGATGAATACACGCTCACTTTATTTTATGCCACCAGGATGGAAGCACTCTCTTTACTTGAGATTAAAAGACAATTTCCAGAGCCGGAGGCCAAAAAAGCTCACTCCATCATGGATCGCTTTATCAAAGTTGGCCTTATTCACATCACTACAGAGGGAAAATATTATTCAAACTACCCAGAAAACTATATCAACTACTCTCATTATCGCTATGACAATGATCTTGAAGCGCGAAAAGATGCCAAGGTATTTCAAATCATGAAGGAACAAACTGGAAAACTTGAATTTTGGAAAAACCGGACTTATTTTTCTATGGATGCGTTCTACTCAGACGAGCAAACAGAGGAACTTCTGGCCCTTTTTAAGACCATCAAAATGAAGGCAAAAGAATTTTCCAACGAAAATGCTAAACAGAAAAATTTAAAGGGCCTTAAATTTCGTCGCATGAAATTCTACGATATGATGTTTATGTTCCTTTTTACCATTCTTCTTGGATTCTCAACCATTTCTAATAAGTCCTATGCTGGCGGCAACGACCCCACAGGGCACAAAAGCATGGCACCAGTCAGTGATTTTCCATTCATGAAAAATGGGGGAGGCGGCAATGACCCTACCATGAGAGGGTTCTTGAAGGGCGGCGGTGGACATGACCCAGGCGAGCCAGGAACTAAAGATGGTGGAGGCGGCCACGACCCAGATAGTAAATATCTCGCCTGTATTTTCAATATTGAAGGCCATAGGGTAATTGTATCAAGCATGAGACTTTGCCAGTTACAAACTCTGTTTGAAATAATCCAGGTGTGCGAGGGGCCTACGCAAGAGGACAGTCTTGATTGCGAAGAACTCTTTACGCAGCTTGATGAATTAAAATGAAGGCCCTTTCAAAAGCGCAAATTATCACGGGACTTAGAGGTTATGCTGCAATGATCTTTTCCATTGCGGCATCTCCCGTCCTTCATGCCGCAGGGGTCAGTTTCCAAACGATTTCTCTAGGATATGGAATCCTTTATTCAATTCTGGCACTGGCCGAGATTCCCACAGGGATTTCTGCTGATATTTTCGGTGCAAAAAAGGCGTCAATCCTTGGCGGCATTCTGCAAGCATTCGCTCTCGTGCTTTTTAGCTTTGGATCAACTCACTCATTGCAGATTCTGGCTGGGTTTGCAATGTACGGTCTTGGTTCGAGTTTTATTTCGGGGGCGTTATCGGCCCTCATGTTCGGCAGCGCAAAAAGCGAAGACGGTGAATCTTTTAATTCAAATCAATACTTTTCTGCCACTGAGAAAGTCGCCGTCGCTAGTTATGTATTGGCCAGCGCTTCGGTCGGGGTTTTAAGCCAATTCTTCGGCCGCTATTCATTTTTATTGGCGGGATGTTTCTTTCTCTTGGCCTCAACTTTTGTCGCATTGGCACTCAATGAGCAGAATCGAGAAAGAAAACACCATTCGTTGTTCAACGAATACTCCGATCGTCTTTCTCTTGGGTTTAAGGCCATCAAAAACTCCATTCAACTTAAAGTTCTCTTACCCGTCCGAATGCTTCATCAAATTGAAACCATTCTTGGGGTCTTGTGGATTCCTTGGGTCATTAAGCTTGGCGGCGGTAATAGCATCTGGATGTCGGTTATGGCCACAGGTTCATATGCTCTTCGATATTTGGTTAATCATCAGTTTTCAAAAAAATCAGCACCCAAATCCTACATGCCCAGAATTGCGCTCTCACTCATGGTAATGGCACTTGGTACACTTATCTGTGTTTTTGCAACCAATGTCTGGGCCGCACTCTTTGGTATTTGGACAATGGCGAGTGCACGCGGGGCCTTTTTGCCTGCCGTCCAGGCCATTCAACATTTAGAATTCAATGAGGAGGTAAGAAGCACAGGGCTTTCGGTTATGAACTTTTCTACTGAAGTCATGATCGCGATTAGTTATTTTGTGTCGGCACCTATTATTGATCGACTCTCAATTCCCTATGCATGGGGGATTTCTGTTGTAGCGTTTGGTGTGGCAGGGCTGTTTGCCACACTTGTGAATCGTAACATCATGGGGCGTGTATGATGAGCAAAACTTCAAAAATAACAAAAGAAATCTTAAAGTTAATTCCCTTGCAAACGAAAATTGAAATGCTTCGGCAACACATTGCTTGTCCGTTCCTGGCCTAACCCGGCCAATCAATTCCTACCCTGTATGTTGTGCCTGGTTTAGATTAGGACACATTGCTCAAGCTGTGCAGATGACGCTAAAGTTTTTTAGGCCGGGCTAAGGGCTGGCCCAAGTTAGGGAGATGATTTTACAATTGGATTTCCAGTAACTTTAAAACATCTCTCTGTATTAATGAGAAATATACTGACATCTTGCTTAACGACCACATTGGCGAGACCATACGCATTCCCATTATAAGAAGCTAACGAGTGTAAAATCGCCCAATTAATTGCATATTGGCCAGGTGCCGCTGCGATTCCGCAGCGTTTGGCACTCACTACATCCTTAAGGACTGTTAATTTTATTTCCTTTGGTTTTTCGATAAGAAGATAATCAAAATGGCTCACTCTCGTGGCAGAGCAACTGCAACAGAGTAGAAGGGTGGTAAATGTAATAAATTTCATTTTAATCCTTTGTCAGACAATGTCCCGTTGCAACAGTGCAATACCGATTTACAAAAAATGAAAACCAAATTTCCTCATGAATTTCAACATCTTTTACAGTTTTTCCATTGCATAATTCACTGCTAACTTTTTCAATATTATGCGTTTCAGGAGGAAGTACAAAGGGCCAGACTTGCCAGGTGCAATCTTTTGCGACTGTTTTTTTTGTTGTCGATTCTAATTTTGTCAGAGACTCTGCCTTTGATGGCAGAGTACTATTTTTAGGTTTGATAGCATCGAATTTACCAATGTTATAAGTTGTACAACTGCAAAAAAATAACAAAGCGATCAATACAGATATTTCTTTCATACTGTCAACCTTTCACCAACTTGTTAATTCTTTAGGTGATTTTATAAAAATGTCATACCAGTGAAAATCTGCATCCGCGCCTGAATTTCTTGCGGATTCTTCCATCCCTTCGGTTCCGTACGACCCCGCTACATACCCGAATAGGAATGCTGGAAGAAAACCACTTCTGTCGCCTTCTACTTCAACCGAATAAGTTCCAGCTACGCCGCCTTGGGCTACACCAGCAGTCACTTTTGTCCAGAACCCTGGCGTTGCGGTGCCGCCCGTGTAACCTGGGGTCATTGCTGCTTTGACAGAATAACCAGCGCCTGCTGCTAACGCCCCCATGATTGCACCGTTGATTATGCCGTTTTTTACATTCTCTCCTGAAGCTTTGGCCATGATAGCTCCCATGATGCCACCTATCAGTGCACCATTCATCATCGCAACTCCCGCTCCAGGTACTAGAATTGCGATGGCAACAATAGCTACGATCGCAACAGCTTGCAGAAAATGCTGCTTGCTCATAGAAATCTTTACAGAACCGATCTTCATTTTAAACATTCCAAGGGGGTCAATATTCACGATTGGACTATTCCCTGCATATATAAATTTGTTCAGTATTGAAATTGGATCACCCCTAAAACCATGGTCAGGATCACTCTGCAAAAATCGCCCAATCGCACTGTCATACACCCGGGCCCTGTAGTAATATAGCCCGTTCTCAGAATCTAGTTCTCTATTGGTATAGCTAAAATATGGTACTAAAAAGGGAACAGGTAAATCTGCGCCCGTCGGACTCACAACCCTTAAAAGCTTCCCAAATGCTGAATATACATATCGTTGTAGGATATCGCCACTGCCATTCACTATTTCCGTAATCGAGCCAAGTCCATCTTTTAAGTAGAAGTAGCTTGTAGCAGCGGTCGCAAGTCCTTCGTTGACACCAACTGCGGTAACATCTTCGGCCAAGGTATCATCGGTCCCCAACATTGAATGAGTATATGTCACAAGAATATTATTAGAATCATCTAGCTGATGTAAAATTTCGTGCCTGTCATATACAAAACGGCGTGTAAATGAATTTGCAGGATTTGCATGGTCAATGACGATTTTTTCCACGCGTCTACCGATAGCATCAAAGCTGTATTCTGCGGACTTGACCAATACATTATTCTCATAATATTCGAATCCAACTAACTGATTTTCGGAACTATAAAGATAGTTATAGAATTCTTGTCCGAGAGTACCCTTCTTCTGCTTGCTGACCATGTTTCCATTATTGTCATGGACATAGATATAACTATAATCTTCGGTAATTCTTTGACGACTTAAATCGAAAGAAAAATTACCAAGCTGATCAGTCGTACGATTGCCGATGGCATCATAGGTGAAATTCTCGATGGAAAAATCAGTTGTGGCCTCGGGATTTGAGGCAGAAATAAGTTGATTATTTAAATCATAACTTAAGTTTTGAACACCGGCTCCAGTAGTGATTTTCGTGCGGTTGCCGATACTATCACGCTCAAAATTAAAAAACTTTAAGATATTTGTGCCTTTCTGATGCTGAATTGAAGTCAAAAAATTAGTGTCATCAAAGGTGAGCAGTGTTTTTGAACCAGGGCGAGTAATTTCCGTGATGCGATTTCCGTGATCATAAGCGGTGGTGAAATTTTCTCCCTTATGATTTTCCACATTCGTTAATCTATCTCCACTGTCAAAGGTGTAGGTAAAATTTCCAACAGAAGTTTGCATTGAAATACGATTCGCATTTTGATCAAGATCGTAATTTAAATTAGAAACTGGGAAATCTGATTTTGTTCCAAGGCCATGGAAATTTTCTTGAACGACAGCATCACCTGCATCGAAATGTTCATATGTGAGATTAATCTGGGAAATGTTATTTTTGGCCTCAAGTAGATTTCCGCGTACATCGTAGGAGAATTCATACAAATTATCCGGTAGTATCTTACGCACCAGTTGATCTATATCGTTGTATTCGTATTTCTTTATGTTGCCATTAGCATCAATTTCTTGTGCCACATTGCCGTTTACGTCGTATCCTAGGGTTGTGACGTTGCCGAGTTGATCTATCTTGCTGATTAGTTGTCCAAGATTATTATATTCAAAGGTAATAGATTTTCCATGCGGGTCCTTGATGGTGTGTAATTCGCCTGTGGTGAGATAAGTATATTCAGTTCGTTCTCCTTTTGCCGAGATAACAGCAGTTAAACGATTCCAAGAGTTATACTCCCTGCGTATAATTTGTCCTTTGGCATTGGTAATTTTTGTTATATTGCCAGCCAAATCTCTCTCAAATGTAGTCCGATTTTGAAGCGGGTCAATGATTGCGCTTACATTCCCCCTGCCATCTGCTGCGTACTCATACTGCACTATGTATCCAAGTGGGTCAGTATGATTTTTTAAAAGGCCAAGTGGAAAATAGTTTCGGATGCTTGTTTGAGTTGATGTGTTGGTACTTGAAATCAAAAGTCCTGTCGATGGATCATATGTATTGCTTGAAGTAAATCCTCTTGCATTGGTAGCCGTTAAAAGGTTCCCAAATGAATCATAAGTTTGCGAGGTAGTGACCCCGGTTGCTGAATCTGTTTTAGAAATTAAGTCTCTCGTTGCTGCATTATATGCAAATATTACTTGTGAATTGTCAGGCCTTGTGATCTTGGTGGGATCGCCAAAATTGTTGCGTTCGATGATGGTTAATTTTCCTTCGCCATCAATAATTGATGAGGTGTAGCCATCAAAGCCTCTGACAAGTTTAGTTTGAACATTCTTAGCATTTACAATTCCATCAAATTGTTGATTCTGTCCCGTACCAAAACTCTGCAATTGCCCGGACGCACCCCCAGTGAAATTATTCCCCGCCGTGGTTGAACCAGAATCACTGATAAGGTTCGCATGGCCATCAGGCCTTGTAATTTGGGTCAAGCGGTTGTACTGATTGTAGCTGTATGAAGTCTTACTACCGCGCTGGTCGAATTCCTCAGTCATCAGACCGTTTGCATAAGAGAAGGATTTTGTCGTACCATCTGGAAATTCCACTGCCGTCAACAAATCCCCTGAATAAGACAGAATAGTCTCTCTTCCCGCTGGGTCTAATATTGATGAGAGTTTGTCGCCATAGTAATTAAAATTAGTCCTATTTCCTAATGGGTCTACAATGGCCGTTAACTTGCGATCTAGATATTCAAAGGATGTGACTCGTCCATTTCGTGATTCAACACGATTTTGTAATCCGTTTTTATCAAATGTAACAACTGTTCCATCACGAAATATCCTAGTAAATGTGCCATCACTATTTTTTGCCAGTCTCGAATTATCCTGTGAGATCGGAGTATAAGAGGCTAGTTCAGACCCATCGGAAGTTGGGTTGAAAATAATTCGTCGGATTCTACCGGCCTCAACATCAGCAATGAGAAGGTTTTTCTGATCATCTAGTCCTAAATATTTTGGAGTGCAAAGACTCGCGTTGAGTGCTGGCCCACCATCGCCAATTGCTCCTCCAATTGCACAGCTTCCATTTCCTGCGACGGTTTCGGCGATCTTGGTTGCGAGATTAATTCTAACGACTCTTTTATGCCCAGTATCAGCTATATAAAAATATCCATTTTCTTCGTCGATAACCATTCCTGATGGTTTATTTAAGGCCAGTTTATCAGTGGTAGTTTTGTCGGCTAAAATCCCCCCTTGCTCAATAGGGAGTCCTGCGAACGTAGATATTTTTCCGTTGGTGTCAACTTTCCTTATGAATCCGCCCTGTCCAGAAATGTACAAGTTTCCGTAAGAATCAAATACAACATCCTCTGGATGGAAAACACTGGCACTAATCGCCTGGCCACCGTCGCCATTATCAAAAGTTTGTCCCGTTCCAGCAAAAGTGCTTACCACATTTGTGTCTAGGTTCACTTTGCGAATACGGTTGTTTCCAAAATCTGCAACAAGAATAGAATTTTCGCCAGGAACACGAACAATTCCCTTAGGAGTATTGAGTTTTGCCACTGAAAATGTGCCGTCCGCAAAGGCACCAACGCCAGAGTGCGTACCTATATTAGTCCAGTATGGCACATTGTATGGCCATGAGTATGGCACAGGACAAACTTGTGGGTCAGGAGACTCTTGCGGGATGTAAGCCGCCTGTGAATAATCGTACGTATCAATTGGCCCTACGCAATTTAGATTTAACGGAAGGTTTGGATCGGTACAACTTGTTGTATCAAGCACTATGTCTTGGTTGATATTATTCACAATAGAGCTGAACACGCCCGTCCCTGCGTAGCCTGGAACTATCCCATTTATGAAAAATAATTCATGTTGCTCGGTAGTTCCTACGAGTTGTGTGGGGGATAAACGTAACATTCCTGCAACGTTTCTTGTCTGCTGGAAGGGCACCCACATCGCTTTGCATACAAGGTTCCAACCGTTACACATACTATACGAAATGTCATTCCCGCACCAACCCACCCACCCAGTTTTTGTAGCGCTTAACAATTTGAAATCCCTTGCGTAACCTTCAAATTTTGGAACTTCCGCAATGACTCCATTGGTGTTGATGTCGAGTATCCAATTTGGATTAGATAGAACACGATTGTCAGCAATGAGAATATTATCGAAGTCTTTAAGGTCTGCTGCCCCGTAGGAACCTCGCATACCGGCGAATGTCTCAATTGTATTATCTAATGCATAGGAGGATATAGCGCCATCAGCTTCCTCAATCATGATCCTCGGGGAATCTGGATTGATAATTTTTTGAACCCCAGCAATATCCCAACCTCTGCCAGCGCTGGACTTTGTCTTGTTTTGGACAAATACCTGTCCCGTTAGGTCATTTGGAAATGCCTGCAAGTCTATGGATTTTTCTTCTTTGCTTTCCCGTAAAAGAGTTCTGCTGCCTCCGGGAAAGACAAATCCCTCTCTGGTTGTTGCAGTAACTTTACTCGTCTGAAGCACCATGTGTTTCAGTTTAATTTTATAACTGGCAAAATACGGAAAGACGCCCGAAGATAAGTTGCTTAAATCCATAGCATAAGAAATCACTGATTTTCTCGGAATTCCAGTAAATCGCATTTTCTCACTGACAATTCCCTCAGAGAAAAATTGGGCCTCAATATATTCAGGCTCAAGCCATGTTAAGAGGGTGTTTTGGTATTCGGCTGTATATTCTCGGGCATTTATTTTTCCATTAGCTTCGCGATAAAATTCATTTTTAGGGATATCAAATAAATTTGAAAGAATCACATTAGGACTGGCCCAATTGCTTTTGTAGATAAGTCCAGGGGCCATGTCTTGGCCCAAGACTTTGTAGCTTGGCATCTGGATCATGGATGTGAGCGCACCATTAAATGAGTTGGCACCTGGCCTGTCTTGGGCACCAATTTGTTTAATCTCAGGGAGTATTGGTGAGGCAAAGACCTCACTGTAATGTGTGATTCCCATGCCTTCTTTGGTTTTGATTGTTAGGCCTGAGGCGTCCACTTGGGCAATACCATCAATCTCCCATTTACCTGTTTCGCTATTTTTAGAGCGGATGACCAAATCCATTCCTGGAGGAAACTCATTTTCATTGGGAAGAGATAGTTCCACAGGTTCAGAAAATTTCACGCCAGAGGGTTCAAGCGCAACTACAGTATCCGGCACGGTCGATTCTGGGGGACTGATAGTCGTCCTATCTGTAGGGATCACGGTTAGGTTCATTTTTCCGTCATGTGAGCCATCGGGAAATATTGCAACCCCGGCCGGTATATTGAGGGTTACCCCTGGCGCATGCGGACTGGTTACAGTCGCAGAAGCACTGGCCGTGACATTGGTTTCAGAACCATCGAGCATAAGAGGGGCCATATAAATTACTTTTTCAATGACATTGCTTTGGAGTGTTCCAATCGTCACGGACAAAGTTGTTTTTGAAAATTTTCTGTCAGTTCCGGTAATTGTCACGGGAACAGTTGTGCCATCGATCAAGATTTTCTGGTCACCCGTTGTCGGATTGGTGATTTGAAAACTTCCGGTTGCATCGGTGATTGTTGACTGATTCGTACCCATTATCGTGACCGTAACACCCGGAAGTGACCGATCTTCAATGTCTCTTACAATTCCGGCCAAGGTTGTATCGACATGGTAAGAAACATCGACTTGATCGGTCCGGCCGGTCTCGGGGTCGGTGGCCGTGACCGTTGCGGACTCAAATTGGCCCATTTCAATAGCGAAACTACCATCGGAACTTATTCTTGCTGTATTTGTATTAAAAAAACCGGCATCTCCCTCGACGGTAAGACCCGGCTTTCCGGCCCCGGGTGCCCCAACAATAATGAGTTTTGTTCCTCCTGTCGATGGAACGACAGAGATCAAGCTTCCAATTAAAACTTTTAGTTGAACATTGATGGAATTGATCATCTGGATTGTGTTATCCGAAAAATCTGTGGCAACAAGGGCGATTGTAAACGCGCCTTGAACTGGAGCAGTCAAATACCCAGTAAATGACAATTTATCAGAAGAAAGAGTGAGGGGAACGCCATTGGCGGTAATTAATGCAAGCGGTTCATCGCTTCTGCCTGAGACGGTGAAAGTCTGGCTAAAGGCCGTACCATTATTGGACGGAACCACATTGCTTAAGTTTGGTGGTGTGAAATCTACACTGAATTTTTGTATGATGACAGCACTACCACCTCTGTCATCGACAATTGTGAGTTTGACAGGAAATCGGAGGCCATTTGGGAGAGGTGCTGAATAGGTATGAGTGCCAAAAATGGCCTCCTCAATATTTCCATCGCCCCAGTCAATGGTGCTGCTTACAATAAAACCATCATAATCTAACGACTGAGAACTATCGCAGGATAAGGTCTTTTTATCTAAGGTGCATGCGAGTGTAGGATGCGGAAGTTCATTTATTGGTCGGACGACAATGACTATTGGAGTTGATGTGTCGGTGAGTCCATTTGCCGAAGTCACGGTAACGCTCGCTGTATATTCTTTCACTACATTGTAGGTGTGCTCAACGGGTTCAGAACTTGTTGTCTCAAAGATTGTTCCGTCGCCAAAATCATATTTATATCCCGTAATACCTATGCCAATTGAATGGAAGGAATTTCTGGCATCAAACTTGACCTTCAGTGGCAGAGTACCATCGTCTTGATCTATGGCCAGCAGTGCAACTGGAGGTACATTTGGATCGCTGACTGTAATAATCCTTTCTGTAGTTGCCATGTTGTTATCGAAATCGGTAATTGTAAGTTTAGCGATGTAGACACCAGTTTGAGGGTATGTATGAGAGGCAAAGGGAGTGGTCGTCATTAGTGTGGTGCCGTCATCAAAAGTCCAGAGATAACTTTTAATCGCGCCGCTTGATGAAAATGAGGCCAAGGCACTAAACTGGACATTGAGCGGAACAGGGCCAAAAGACGGATTGGATTCAAAATACGGTGAAAGTAATGGAAGTCCTCCACTAGAAATTGCGCCGCCAAGATTGACATTCCCGGCAGATTCGGGGAATTCGTTATCGCCAACCGAATTAGTATTTCCGTAACCTAATTCGCCGAATGCCGAACCTCCCCAGCATCGAAGATTTAAATCGCTCATGAGGGCGCAACTGTGTGCCCCTCCTGAATTTATCCCGACGACATTCCCCCCAATTGCAACGGGCCCATCTGGCCTTATAAGTGCCATGCCAACCGATAGATCAGGATTCAAAACTGTTGGGCCTAGCCCTAAGGCACCGGCATAATTTGAACCCCAGCATTTGATCTGCCCAGAAGATAAAAGGGCACATGAATGTCCTCCCCCTGCCGAAATTGCCGTGGCCGATGCTCCAAGATTAACTGTGCCAAATGCACCCATGGCATATCCGCCAAAATTTTGGTCCCATCCACGGCCGAGATATTCTGGGATAAATCCCAGTACCAGTAGCGGATTTGATAAGGGGTCTACTTTTTGCCCAATGCCAAGTTGCCCTGAGCGATTCACTCCCCAGCACTGAACTTGGCCTGATTCTAAAAGAGCGCAGCTATGATCGCCTCCTGTGACAATCTGAGTAGCGTTTGCAAGCAGGTTGACGGCAAAACCTTGAAATGGGTCTTCATCGTCTCCGATATTGGCCGATGAATCTGAGCCCAGTTGCCCTTCACCAGCAAAACCCCAGCATTTAACTCTGCCCGATGATAATAGGGCACAGGTGTGGGAATTGCCTGCAATAATTTGAGTTGCCGCTTCATGCAAGACCACATCACCGGCCACGGAGGGATATTCTACAGAACCTATAGTATCAGCAGAGACTTGGACGAAAATTGGGCCACCACCTCCCCCAGGTAGACATAGTGGATTCATGATTGGGTCACATGGTGGAGGCGGAAGACACATGGGGTTCATCGGATCGCATATCGTGGGGTCTCCTCCTCCGGATACTTCCTTGTATATGGGGTGGCCGTACCCTAATTTTCCATAACTATTATCGCCCCAACAACGAACGGCCCCATTTGTAAGAAGAGCACAAGTATGGGAGCGGCCAAGGGCAAGACTTTTTACTGGCCCTCCGACATCGACAAAACCAATATTTGCTGGAGTCTGTGCAATGCCAAGGGTTGTGGTGTTTCCATAACCTAATTGGCCAAAGCGGTTATCACCCCAGCATTTTACTTTTCCATCAAGCACAATAACACAGGTGTGGGCCCCACCAGTTGCGACCTTTGTCACCGCAGTACCGACGTTAACCAGAGAAAGCTCCGCAGGGGTCTTATTTTGGGTAATGTACGGGTTCGATTCGGCCAAACCTAACTGACCAAAGTTGTTGAGACCCCAGCATCGCAGATCACCACTATTGATAATTGCGCAATTGTGATTAGCACCTGCCGGATAAAGATTGCCTGCCTTACCAAGTGAAAGAATGATGATTTGTTCAGCTAAAGTATCAAAGCCGACGGAGCCAATGGATACATTATTTTTATTATCTTGGGCAAGAACATTAAGAATGTTAAACTGAGTGGTAGAGAGAGGGAATGATTCATCCAGAGTGATAACGATTCTGTCTAGGTTGGCAAATTTTTGGATCAATCTTTCCGGCACAGGCATGTCATTTAAGGTCATTTGAAGCGTGTTAAACTTAATTCCTGATTCATCCGACATCCCAATTGTGATAATGGGAGTCGTCGTTTCTAAATGTCCACCGCCCGGTTCAAAATTAAAAAGTGGGCCAGCTACATCAGGTGTTGGACGAACTTCGTATGCCACTGCTTGCGTTGTAACATTGGCAAATTCATCTCCGATGAAAATGGATAATACATTTAACTGGCCTGCAAGAAGCGAAAAAGCGTAATCAAAATTGATCCTCACTTTATTGGCGATCGGATCGACGGTGATTTTATTAGAAGGAATGGGTGTTTCATTTAATTTGATCCTTAAACGTTTATAATCAATCTGGTTAGGGCCTGTTATAAATGCCTCAACTATCGGGATAGCATTGATCAGCTTTCCACTTGCTGGAAAAATGGCAATTTCTGGAACGGTTCTGTTAACAGTTTCAAGTGCAACCGAGATTTGAGTGGTGCTTTGGTTTCCCGCAAGGTCGTCTGCTACAATATTGATATTTCCAATAGGGCCACCAGCAAGAGAAATGTTCGCACTAAATGATCTTTTATCAAGAGATATGGCCGCGGTCTGTCCGTTGACCAAAACGGAGAGCAATTCTTCGTTTGATGTTCCTGAAACTAAAAATGGCTGAATGCTAATAAGTGCCCCATCTGCGGGGAGAATGTTCGAGAGAATGGGGCCAGAATTATCGAGAACAATATTTGAAAGTGAGATTGATGTTGCTGAGTTTCCTGCACTATCCACGGACTGTATCTCTATCCAGTTTATTCCGGAAGATAGGGTTAAGATTTGGGCTATCTGTTTTTCGGTAAAGGTGCCGACACTTTGCCCGTTTAACAAAATTGTCGTCTCTGAATTATTTTTTTCGTTCACTGTGATATTGAGAGAAAAACTTGCATTTTGAGTTATGTAATTACTATCGCGGTCAGTTGCCAACATGGGGGCGATTGTATCAAGGACAATGCCGCCGAGGATAAATTCAGAGGAATTTTGGGCAGCATCCAAAGCGACAATTTTAATTTCGTTGCTATCTTCCCTCAGGGTAAGGGGGAGAGGAAGCATTTTATCCGTACCCTCGTATACTTTTGTTCCATTTAAAAAAGCGGTAACCATGACAGCAGATGCCTCCTGAATTTCAAAAATTGGTGTGAAGGAAGCTTGATTGGTGATGAAATTTCCATGATTTTGAGTAAGGATAGCAGGGGGAACAGTATCCAAAACAATGTCTGAAAGGATAATGGTAGAGGCCGAGTTACCGGCAATGTCCGCGCATTTAACCTCAATAGAGTTCACCCCAGATTTTAGGGTAAAAACTTGGGAAATTGATTTTTCGCTAAAAATGCCAATCGTTTGGCCATTTAATACGAGAGTGGTTTGAGAAGCGTTGGCCTCCGTGACATTAATATTGAGTGGGAAGGAGGCATTATTGGTGATAACACCACCCTGGCGATCCACACTTACAATAGGCGCGATTGTATCCAGCACGATGTTGGATAAAATGAGTTCCGAAGAATTTAAGGCCGCATCAAGAACCAGGAGCTTTAGCTCATTGCTATTTTCAATTAAGGTGAGAGGTATGGTGAAGATTTTCTCTGTTCCTTCATAAACTTTGGTTCCATTTAAAAACGCATTGATGGTAACAGGTGATGGCTCTTGAATTTCAAAGCTGGGTGAAAAAGATGCATTATTTGTGAAAATATTTCCCAGAGATTGAGTTAAAATGATGGGAGGTGTCTGATCAAGCACAATGTTGTTAAAGACAATATCTGCACTTCGATTATTGAGACTATCCACTGCATAGATACGAATTTTATTCTGATTTTGGGCGAGCGTGAGATCAGTCAGAAAATTTTTATTGGTGGTCTCTAATGCGAGTAGATCGTTAAGGTAGACGTAAATCGTGACGTCGCTTTTGTCTACTGCCACGCCTGAAATTTGGAAAATGGACTCCTTGGTATAGATATTATCAGTTTGGTTGATGGATAATGTTGGAGGGGTGTTATCCACAACAAAGGTGCGAACCACGGGGTATGGGATTGCTTCTGCTTGGTTTAAATCTTTTCCAAAGAATTGGTAGCGATAGCTCCCATCTTCGATGATTTCTTCTTCTTTGGCGATCACAGCACTTTTCCACTGGTCAGGCGAGGTGAGTTGAATTACCAAATCCCGCGAGACAGTTTCGCCTTGATCGGTTTGGCCATCAAGCGCCACACGAATGGTGCTTTGGTCAAGACGGCCGATTTCCTCAAAAAGTCTTCCGTTAATCGCGGGCAATGCTTTGAAATAATGTTGATCAGCAAGGGGGATGAGATTATCATCCCAACGAGGGGCAAGATTGTCCTCACTCCATGGAATTTTTGAAATAAGTTTTCCCCAGAGTGTTTCTTTTCCATCCTCATCCACTTTAAATAAACGAACGCCAATCTTTGGAAATATTTCTCCTGCGTGTTTGATATTCACCGTCTTTTGAAACTCTTCTAGCAGTCCAAGTTTTAAAGGCCCTTGATGGTCGATTTCAATATCATTTAACTGAACTTTAAAGGAAAACAGGCGCGAGTCCGAGATTGTTTCAGTCTGATCATCGTCAAAAAGATTCAGCCGAATCCCCTTTGAGCTTAAATTTTTAGAAGTGACTCTATACTCCCGCGACTCACCAGAAAACGGCAGCGTTCCCATTCCTGAAATTGCCAATCTCTGTCCGTCAAAAATACTTGAGAGATGATAGGCACCTGAGAGAGAATTGGATATCTGGACTGGATAGGTAAGCCGGGCAAGCACCTCAGGTCTCTCGTTTAAGGCCTGATCAATTTTTGCCAAAATGACTTCAAATTTTGATTTCAAGGTAAGGAGGGCTTCTCGGCGTTCTTCTGATTTTACATGCTTAAGTTTGCGTTCTATATGAATAATTCTAAAAACTACCTTTGAGTGTGAGTGATAAAGATGCAAAGTGGTCAGGTCCATTGCTCGACTTAAAACCAGAATTTGAAAAGAATTTTGCCCGTCTTGCTCGATCAAGGGTGGAGTTGTATAGCTGAAGCTGATCTTGTCTTTTTTATACGAAAGTTCTACATCACTCGTGACATCGGTCAAGGCATCGGGAAAGCTTCCTAAAAACTTAATGCTACTTTTTTTGAAATTCTGGCATCGACCGCTATCGGCTCCTTGAAGTTTATAAAGGCAAGTATCCCCTGTGATGGTGGTGGTTTCCCCGGCGGTTAGAACATTGGTCGCGGGGTTTAAAAAATTTGGAAAGATGACGACTCCACGGCGAATGAGAGGAAGAACCGGCCCACGGCCGCTATGGCCGACTTGGTCTTTGTCGTGGTGTTTATGATCGTCTTTGTCGTCTTTGCTCCCGTGATCTGCATATTTATGCTCATCTTTTTTATCTTTATCATGATCTTGTTTTCCAGGTAGATTGGCGTGGTTGTCGTCCCCTTCATTCTTATTTTCCTTGTTATCTCCCTTGTTTTCACCACCGTTTTGCGACTTATGTTCATCGCGCTTATCATTATCCTTTGCGTTTTTTTCATGACTGTCACTCTTCCATTCTACTCCTTGGTCTCCTTTGGCGTAGGCACTTCCTATCAACGGGTCAATTATCAGTCCTAGGATAATAAAACCCACGGGAAGTTTTTTGCAGGTGAGAAGGAAAGTTGAGTAAGTCGAGTAAAAGAGGTCTCTAAAGTGAGAAAATAAAGCGGTCACTAGACGCGGGAAAAAAGATGAAAGATGGGTCCGCACTGAGTGGTGATAATTGACGATATCCCATGCTCTTAATTTACAATATGTAAGGTGATGCATATTGTAGTGGAGATGAATAAGCGAACTCTTCTCTTGCAATCGAATATTGAAGGACAAAATCGTTTGGGCAAGAATTCTTCCACAGACAGCATCAAAGGGCAGAATGAATTCGCTGCCAAAATGCAAGGTCTCTAAAAATACGCCCCATATTTGAAATCTATAGAGTTTATGGCCTACATAGTGAACTTTGCAAAAATCTTTATATTTGAGCTTTTTTTCCACCTGAATTTTTCTGGAGATGTGCCGAGGCTGTAATTTTTTTACGAGCATGATGAGCATAGACAGGTGTAAAACAAATGTAACACCTTTTATACCCTTCGCAATTTGTTTTTCGGGCAAACCATTGTGGGGGCACCACTCATGCTTTGCATTTTTACTTACGGGAAAATCTAAACGCCACGAGTCTGGATTCATAGAAGTCTCCTCGCGTTCTTCGGCCCTATTTAGTTTCGGTACTGTTTAGGAGTGCCAACTCTTCCTCGGTCAGACTTGCCGTCCCACCAAGGGACTTTAATTCTTCTGAAGTGATTTTCTGCTTGGGTGTCGATTGTTCGATGTCACTGTTTAGAAGTTTTGTTTCACTTGCAAGAGTGACGGAACTCACCGCAGATGGATTGACTGCTGCGCCCGAGAGTGACGTTTCGCCCTTGGCCTTGTTACCGCCGTTCTCGCTCTGATTGGGCACACAGGCAGAAAAGAGCAATAGTCCAATTATTATGCCGACAATACGTTTCGCCATAAAACCCTCGAAATTTGTAAGATTGGGTAATTCTGACTACTTTAATCGGAAATTTGAGTAGGAAACTAAAGAATTTTATCTTAGTTCGATGAACAAATTTTTTTGACCCCTGGAAACCCTTTGAATTCATGTGGAATCGTGATTTACTTTTGAATAAACTTTATTATACAAACACGAAAAAAACTCCGGCAGCAATTTAAAAGCTAGCGCGATTTTTTTAAAAAAGTGCCTACTTTTTTAGCAATTGACAAAAATAGATGGCCTCGCGCTTGCAGTTTAGCGGGATAGTGGCCTTATTTAGATCGACAAGATTCATTTATCGTTGTTGCTCATCAAAAATCGATTTAAATTCCGCGTCACAGTTCGGTTGGTATTTGTTTAAGCACTTTGTTCGCGGGATCAACCAGGGTACTATCTGCTTTTGCCACAGATGCCGTGCTCAGATAACGCCGTCTTTATCTTTGAAAGATCGATCTTAGAAAAAAATTGATAATCCATTTTATAGGGGAGTCTAACTTTGACGGCCGAGGTTCCCTTAACAGATTCGCTGCATACATCAGCTATGCTAAGTTTTACACCTGAAACATCAGTAAATTTTTTTACGCCATCCTTGTTCTCGACTTCTAAATGAAATTGCGTTCTCTCTCCAAAATATTTCCGATACTCACTAAAGGCCAGAGGAGAATAGCTTAGAAGTATGGAGCGTTCGCTTGGGATCACCGTGACGTTATATGATCCCGTCTTTTCCTTAATCGCCAGTAGGTCATTATTAAATTTCTCTTTATCAATACTGAAGAGTAGCTGCCCTAACACCTTAGTTAATGTCGATTCGTTGGATATTCGGCCCAGTTGCTCCTTTTGCGCAGAGGTGAGATATCGGTTCAAAAATGGATGATCAAGATTTTTTATTATTTCAGATTTTCCCAGCATATTTTGATCACATAGGCCTAACGGTATTATAAATTGCTCGATGGCCACTCGGGGACTTATGATCGAAAAGTCAGCAATTCCAGGTAATGGTATAGTCGTAATATACGTCACTGATACATTCGGTTCACAGATAAGCTCTGTGGGAATTTCAATCTTTCTTTCGTTGGCGCTTTTTAAGAAAAATCTTTTATTTCGTGATAAGGACGAATTTACCTCGACTCCTAGTTTTGCCGTAGAATCCAGACCGTGTACTTGTGTAATAAGTTCATCTGGAACCGTGAGCACTACATTTGCTTTGGCGGCATTAAGGGATAATCGCAGATTTTTTGTCGGCCAAGTATGGTACAAATCCTGAAACGCTTTTGTCTGTTTGATTTCAGAGAGGATTTTGAGGTATGTGCTGGAGAAATCTCTAGGTTCAGTATTCTTTAGCAGATTGATCTGCGTAAGAGTAAAATACCTTGCAAAAAATGGATGCTTCAAATATTCGTCGACATATGCCATGCGGTGGGTGCTGTTATCCTTGGGAGGGACAGAAGTTTTCTTGTCTAGTAAGTACCAAACGCCAAGGCCAATTCCGAAAGCAGCAAAAGATACAACGCTACCAACTTGAACAATCTTGAAAATATTTTTCAGAGAATCTTCATTCCAGACAAATAGATGGCGAATCCCTTCATGTCCCCAGAACTCGACAATATATTTTTTTTTAATTATGGGCACCATGGGCGCAATGAAGTGTCTTTTAAAGTAGGAACGGTTTTCAAAGATTTCACTGGTTTCTATAGGGTATCCATTTTTAAAATTTTGAACACTATCGAGCAATTCTTGGGCTAATCGGCAAATCGTCTTTTTCTTCTCGTCAATTTTATGGGTAGTTGAAGTGATTAGGGTGGTGAGTTCCGTCAGCCTTTTTTCAAGGGAATGATAATGGGCATCCTTCTTGGAATCTATAGCATCTAACGCATGTTCTACTTCTCTTATTCGCTTCCGGTCGTGTTCGCAGTGGTCTAAAAAATCCTGAATTTTTCTCTCGATTTCCTTGATCCTGTCATGTTTCTCTTTGAACATATCAATCATTGTAAAAATGGCCTTAACATTTTGTGCCTGTGGAGAAAATTCTTCGAGCACCATTTCACAGTTTCGTATGCCCAAAGTGGCCTGTACTTTTCTGAGCGGACCATTATCGGTGGAAGGGAGTATTTCTACGCGCTCAACGGACATCATGATTGGCCGTGAATCAGCGATCGCGAGTAAGTCTTGAACTAAGGACTGCTTGGTAGAACGAAGTGCATCTGGGATCGCTTGGAATTTATCGAGGTGTGATGCGGTTAATGTTTTCTCTATGACATCCATTTCGTGATCAAGGGCCTTCTCAAATGAGAAAATATGATTTTTTATTTCGCCTCTATATTCTCGTGCCTCATATATGTCTGGTGACTTTATTGCTAAATATGTTTTGGCCATCTGAACAAGGTTAGCGTGAGTCTCGTATTTGAAGAAATGGTAACATTCCCCAGCGTCAGGAGGTATTTCAGATAAAATATGTGGTTTCAAACGCTATTTTCTCCTCAAAGGGGCGAAAGAAAACATACGGGTAGTTTCATAGTTTGATATTAAGTTTTCGCATGAGTTCATAAGGTTGTTTCCCTAAGACCTTTGAAAGCTTCACAAGGGTGGTTAGTTGCAGGTCTCTTAGGCCATTTTCAAGTTTCTGCCAATGTTGCCAGCTTGGATAGCCCCTATCTTCGATCCCATATAATGTCAGACCTTGCTCCTCGCGTTCAGTGCGTATAAGGCGTCCAAACTCTTTTAAAAATTTTCTTTCCTCGGCCGATAGCCTTTTAACTCGCTCATCCTTGGCCTTTTGTGCTCCTGGTGCGTGTTGTGTTTTCTTGGCCATATACCTCAAAGTGCGTTAATTCTCACAGGTAATAAAAGTCCTTTAGGACTTAATGGGAATTCTCCAACAAATGAGTTATGCTTGCATAAGTCCTAAAGGACTTAATAACTGTTGGGCCAATAAGAAGGGGCAAAGTAAGCTAAATGCTACCTAGAAACTCAATAACACCTGCATATCCAAGGCCTTTGGCAACGCGATCAAGGGTAAGCAACCCTAGGTTTCTGTCAGCGTCAAAAATACGTTGGATTGTTGACCTGGCGACGCCTGATTCCCAAGCGAGCCATTCCACAGGTTTATCAAGGTCGTACAAATCCTTATGTATTTTTCGCCCGATACTTTTAAGAAGTTTCTCTTCGTCCTGATTTCTCGGTTTACTTGTTGTTCTAATTCTACGCGGTAATCCTTTCATGATAATTTAAGCGTAGTGGAGAAAAATGCGATACACTGCCCATATATGGGGCTATTTTATGGGATTCATATATGGCATAAGAGGAAACTATGAATGGTCAAAATGGTGCAAAAATCAAAATCATCTACCTAGACGATGAGACTATGCTGCTTGAGGTGCTCGGTGAACTTTTAAGAGAGAAGGGGTTTGAAGTCACGACTCATTTCGATTCACAAAGCGCGCTACAAGAGATGAATAGTAAACCGAATTACTACGACGTTGCTCTTATAGATTTTCATCTGCCAAATACCACTGGTGCTCAGGTCTTGCGAACAATGGCCGATAACCATTTTTTTGGCATCCCGTTTGTGGCACTTTATTCTGCCAGTAACCAGTCTGAGATAGATGAGGCCTTTGAGCGATTAGATTTAAGCAAGTACAAAATTCCCCGCATTATGAAGGACGGCCAAAATTTGTGTGAGTTGCCATCTCTGCTAAGAAAAGAGGGGGATGCATGGAATCAGAAATAGGCACACAGTTGACCTTTCAGCATGGGGGTAATGCTTTTAGAATTTTTTTGTCCGCCATAGACACATTGGGTGAAGAAGTAAATTTTGTACGCTGGAGATTATCTCAAGCATGTCCCATGGCAAACCTCAATTTAGAATTCCCCTCATGCTCAGACTGGTTCACTATTTGTGAACAACTTTACATGGATGTAGGATTCTTCCAATTTGGATACAGTAAAAAACTACACGAAATCTGCATCTGGAAGGCGATTCGTAAGGGAAAGTTTTATTTTAGAATCACTCCGCAGATTGAAACAATTATCGACCGAATGTCTTTGAGGGAAGAGAATAACTGGAAGTGGCAAATTGAGCATAGTGGTGACCCTTATCGCTCCACCATCATAAAGAAATGGCAAGCGATTCGACAAACAGGATATATCGGAGAACGACAACCGCAGATTTCTGCACATATAGAGAAGCTGTATTTAACATATCTTTCAAATCAAGAAGCTCAATTCACCCAGATCACCCATTAAGAAGATACAATCCCTCGATGATATGAGTCCATATCACCAACTCCCAGAATAAGGTTCGGTCTTATTCCCATCCATCGGCGACCTTTATGTGGCCAACATGTTGCAGACGATGACAAGGGTATGTTTTCGCGCTATTTTAACTACGAGTCGCGAAAATCATAAGAGATTACAAATTTGAAGAAATTAAAATTCAATAAGAAATTTCAACCATGCCCCAAGGATGAAGACGACGAGTTGTACGCGAATGGGATTTTTGTATTCAATATCACCAAGCTGCTGGCCTTCATTCGTGCCAATGCGGATAAATTTCCCAGAGAAGAAGTAGAGGTCAAGGCCGTGCGATTATTTCCCTCTAGTCAGCTTACCGAGTCAACTATTCTGGCAGCAAATCTCTCGGCCCCCATTATTCTCGCGGAAATTAGTCCGGGAAATTTCAATGTGATTGATGGCAACCATCGCCTTGAAAGGGCCCACCGCGATGGGATGGACAAAATTCCCGCCTTTAGAGTGAACGTTGAACAGCACCTGGCCTTTCTTACTTCGGAGAAGGCATACAAGACGTATATTGAATATTGGAATGGAAAAGTCGACACCTTGAAAGGTCGTTAGTGATACTGCGACCAGAGGTCTTTTTATCGAAGGATGCCTACTCGGCATCCAAAAGTTTTTCAAGCTCATGGCACCAAAAATAAGATGCGCCATTGTCAAAGGTCGTGATGATGCCTTCTCCTTCCTCTTGGCTTAGCCATTCCGACTTCGCAATGTCCCAGGAAATCGGGTCCATTTCCTTGGCGACGGTTACCGCGTCGAGGGTCATCCAGAGAACTGAAACATTTTCCTCGTAACAACTTCTAACTGAATTTTCGAAGGCCGCGTCCACATTCACGGGTGTCAGTTCGGATTCGACAATTGACCGGATAATCCAATCGGTTCCCCAGCCCATTCCCTCGGCTCGGACGAATCTGGCTAAATCATCTGAGCCGCAGGATGGGCAAATTTTGGTGGGGGCCTCTCGATAGCATCCGATACAAAACGGAATGGATTTCTTGAGGGCCAACTTTTCTAGTTTCTCTTGGATTTCGTTGTTCATTTTTGAGTCTCCTGGTTTCTGTCTGTTTTTCCCTCTTGATTGAGGGTTCCTTCACCAGACCAGAGGAACCCGAGGAGGGAAAAAAGCGAGTG
>JACPIU010000047.1 GCA_016187935.1 Bdellovibrio sp. | reverse complement strand
TGCATGAGTTGATTTTTGAGCGAGTCCTCGCGAATAGCTCCGAAGGGTGAGGCCAGTTTTGTTTGAGCGGCCGAAAGCATCCCCTGAGCAAAGTCAGAGGCAACGGCACCCATGATTAATTCTTCCTTCCCGTCGTCGTACTCACCCAAGAGTCCGCTTGTGCCGTCAAGATTGAGTACCTGGGCGACAATTGGGATTTCCTTCTCCTGTGTTACCATCTTCGAGCACAAGGTTAAGACGCGTTTGTTTTGGGTCACGCCAGCGCAGGAGAATTTGGTTTTTGGTGGCAGGCCCTGGCCCGCGTGGGCAAGGACCAAGATAGGAGAACTTAGGTTAGTTGAGACAATGGAGTTTAAAAGAGTACCACGGACGACCTTTCCCGTGAGGATTTTGGCCCCTTGCTCCCAAATAACAGGAACTCCCACCCTCCTTTCAAGAAGCGCCATGAGCTTTTTGTTGCTCTCAAGCATCTGGTGAATAAGTTCGGCATTGTTGTCCCTCCTTTGTTGTCTCGGTTTTATTACCGAGCTTGTATGGTTTTTTAGTCTTGTTATCCTTGGAGTTTCAGCTTTTAGGTCAAAGCTCCCCAAGGCGATTACTAAAATCGCTAAAAATTTCATGCTGACACCTTTTTTTAAGTTCTAGTTTAAAATTCGACGCCCCTCTCTAATGATCGGAACCCCCTTGGAGAAATATTCCTGATGCTTAACCTTCACACCGTTCACATCCACCTCAGCAGATTTTAAATTCATAAAGAGAATCGAATTATCACCTTCAAGAATTTCAAACTCGTCCGTCTTGAGCTTTTTTGTGAGAGCATGGTTCATTACACCATCCTTCACCTCGATAAATTGGTGTGGGTTTGCCTTGTCGTATTTGAGATCAAAGTAGTATTTTCTATTTTTCGTGATTACCAAAAGATTTGAAAACCCTCCCTCGGTTCGAGGCCGAAGTGCCAAGGTTTTATTATTCCCCGTCACTTGAAAGAACATCTCTTCAGGACTTCCACCATAAAGGTAACTTTCAATTTCGCTATCAAAGCTTAAGGTCGTTAAAAGGTTCAAGCTTAAAAATAAAGTCGTCATCTGGTTCAATAATATATGAAAGATCATATCTCCTCCTTTGGGACAGGAACCTCATCAATTTGGGTGAGCTTGTAATAAAAAGGGTTTATGTTATTTCCATCAAGAGTGATTTTGAACGCCATTAACTTTCCGTCTGATTTCAAAATGATCTTACATGCCCCAACCTCAAGGGATTTAACCTGATAAATCTTTTCAATCGACAAGCTAAACGATTCCTTCTTGGCCAGCTCAATAATGCCCGAGCTGACCACATTGGGATTAGGAGTCCCCTCTGCCAAAGTATTGAAGCTCTGGCGACAAACTTCCTCAGCAAGCGGTCTCTCCTCAAAGAGTGCCCCGCCCTTATAGAGGTAATAGCGCTTTTCTAAAAGAATAGATGCCGTCCCGACAGAAAAAATAATCAAGCTGACAGCAAGGGCAATCTTTAGTTTGAAATTTTCTTTCATGAATTTTGCTTCAAATTCTTCGTAGTTCATAAACCTCCCTTCTTCGGACGCGACTTGGGTGCGTCTGTCATTTTAATTGGAGTAGAAACAGTCACACTTGGTCTGCCTGAGTTTAGAGGATAGTGAATTTTGTCTTTACTGATGTTATTTCCATCAATGCCGTACTTCTTCTGAATCGCCTCACGATGCTCAGGAGCGATGCTCTCCCAATACCTCTTATCAAACTGAAACGATTGTTTTTCTCTTTTTAAAGGCCTATTCCCAGAATTGCTGTTTGGAACTTTCTTAAATATTGGGGCTTGACCACTGTGTTGAGCTTGGGACACTGGCATTTTAGATAGTGTCAGAGCTTCATCCTTAGTCATCCCAACTGCCTTCAAACGCTCATCAAGTGATCT
>JACPIU010000043.1 GCA_016187935.1 Bdellovibrio sp. | reverse complement strand
TTAGATAAGATTCTATTTTCTTCCCTGACTAAATTCTTTGTATTTTGCACCAGCACTTCGTTTTTTAGATTTTTTAAATTCATTTTTTACCCCCTCGATTTCCCGCACTCTACCACACTTTTTCACTCTGAATTTGTCTCGTTAAAATTGCCCATGATACGACTTTGAACATTTTGAATCATGCACCGGCGGTTAAAAATTTGCGTGCGCTTAAAACTGAAATGCCCTCGCCTACAAGCACATTACAGGGAAAAAAATTGCAAGGACCCTCGACTCAAGTTGCACGCAAAAACAAAAAAAATTCTGACTTTAAAAAATATTTTCTTACATAGAGTTCGATAGCGCCTTCGCCAGTTACCCTCGTGAGTTAATGCTATTTCCTGGCGCGTGGCCTTTTATTTCTGACCGTAATCCCAATGGAAACCTTGGCGCTCTTACGTTATGGCCCACAACACCGAGTACATGGCACGAATACTCCAACACCGAGTACATGGCACGAATACTCCCTCCGAATACTCCGAATTGAAGCTACACAATGCACTGACATGTCTTTGGGTCATGGGAACAAAATATTTCGACTTCAGGGCCGTGATTTTGCATTAAGGTTCGCAATCTTTCTTGATTTTTGAGTGCCTGGGCATGATTTTCGTGGACAATTTTTTGAAAAATTTTCCAGCCGACGATCACCGGGCCATTGCCCTGGATTTCGTTTTGATCATAATATGAATCGCCGGCGTGAAGAATCCACTTATCCCCGCTTCGCACTGCCACGCCCACGTGTCCACTGGTATGCCCGGGAAGAGGGATGATCAGAATTTCGGGAGGGATATCAACTAAGGCTTGAACTGTTTCAAAGCCAAACCACGGTTCGCCATTGTGCTGTTTGTAAACAATCCACTTGGTATCTCGTGACCACTGGCACTTGCGATAACGCTGGGTATGCATGAACTTTCGACTGAATAAGGCGGCGTGATGTTCGGCATGAAGCAAATGAACTGAGGCCCAAGGAAAATCGACGATGCCTCCGGCATGATCTAAATCCAGGTGACTGGGTATAACATGCCGTACATCTTCAGGCGAAAATCCCAAAGCACGAATTTGCTCGATCGCGGCCTGGGCGGGGTTTTGCTTAAGACCTAAGAAATTGCCCATGACGCCCAACCGGCCGGGATTTTGATGGTCCAAAACGCCCAGACCGGTATCAATTAAGATCAGCGATTTATCACTCTCCACCAGGAGGCAATGACAAATCACTTGAGAGGGAAAGATGGTGGGGGCCCATTTACCGGACCAGGGACACATGGAGGCGCAGTTTAGATGATGAATCTTAAATGTCACGAGTTCACTCCTGATAACAAAATAGAAATGGCCCTCACCGTCGGTGTGAGTGGTTGTATTTCCAGACGACTCTCTCCCCTCAAGGACAAGGTATCCAAACGCTGCCCAACATGATCTGCGACCTGTAACTTCCCTTCTGCCACAAACAGGAAACCAGCTGGCCCCTTAGAGGCCCAAAGAAAATCTTCTCCCTGCTGCAAGGTCACTATTTCAAAATGCACTTTCACCTGCTCGGGGCGCCAGAAGAAATTTAAATCCACCACCTGGCCAAAAGGTAACTCGCATCTGGTATCACTCGCACCGGAAAATTGATAGGCCATAAAAGCGGGAAGAAATTTTTTTTCCTCTCCATGAAAAATCTCAATCCCACGCCCTTCAATGATGGCCAGGAAACGTCGATGTTCTGGGAATAGGGAAAAAGGGCCGGGAGAGGTCACCGCAGCAGTACTTAGCCGCCATGAAAAATCACCAGCGCCGAAATGACTTCCGTCTGGTGAAATGGCAATTTGATCAGTATATCCTTGACCATTTTTCCAAGGGAGTCTGCAATAGTCCTTACTTCTTAAGATGCTTATTTTTCCCATAAGACCCAAACGCACTCTGCAGTTTTTCCACGTAGCTATCTTGTTCTTTGCGACAATCTTTCTCTAATTGCAAATACTGTGCATTCTGCCGTAAAGATTCATAGCGTTTGTGGTGCAATTCATCCATAAGATTGAATCCGCGAAAATACTCCCAACCGAGTTGAAAGGAATTGGCCAAGGCACTAAGGGCGGTGCCGGGATCATTTTTGGCCATGGCAATTCTGGCCATGACTATTTCGTCATAGGGATGCTTCGCTCGTGGCACCATAGTCATAAAATATTCAGCTTCCTGCAAATTATCCTCTTCCAGGGCAAAGGTGGCCAAAAAGGAACAAAAAGGTTTAGGGACATCAGGGCAGTATTTCTGAAAAGACCGATACAAAGGCACGTAAAGACGATGAGGTTCCAACTCGGTGACCTTCATGACCACCAGACCTAAACAGCCTGGTACGTCTCTCCACATACACCTCACCAGACTCCTAAAAATCTGCTCATTGTTAGAGTCTGCAATTCGGGCGGAGATCAGATATCCATAGGCACTACAAGAGTGCCTCTCCAGGCAAAGTTGCCATTTTTCTTGAGCAAAGATTCTTTCCCCTTTGAACTGAATTTCCCGCTCCCACTCAGAGGCGTGGGATTTTATTTCTTTTTGGAATTCATCAAGCGGCCAGGGTTCTCTAATTAAAAAAAAGAGCCCCCCGATTAACGTTACGATACATAACACTACCCAAGGAGCACGGGATTTGAGCACCACATTTTCACGCAGAATTTCAACCAGGCGCATGACCTGCTTGGTATCGGTCCAGATCATTTTGGGAGCTTTTGAGGATTTCGCCATAATTAACCTATTGTACTCTACTCGCTCATCAAAGCTATTTGATCGACTATCTAGTGCGCACAGCAAAAAGAGAGAAATTACTTCAAAATTCAGCCGTTCTCCATTAAGGTCAATGGCACAGGAAATTCTTTATGACGCCTAAATCAATTTTGCTTGTCCAGCATGACAAACAAGGGCGCGAGGCCTTGGCCATTACGCTGCGAAGATCTAATTATCAAATTTCTTCGGCCAGTCAGGGCATGCAGGCACTTACTCTCCTGGAAGAGAGGTCGATGCACTTTCACTGCCTTATTGTTATTGATCATCTTGAAGATATGCCAGGCCAAGAACTCATTGGCCTGGTCCGTTCCCGCTTTCAAGAAATTAAAACGATAATGGTCTCCTCTCAGGCCGATGAGGAGGAAGAACAATTTGTTAAGGCCAATGGATGTGATGTGTATATGCCGGATTATAGTGATAAAAATATTCTTTTAAAGGCCATTGAAGGTTTGTTATAATGCTCAACTATTTCTATTAAGGAGAGGAATTTATGCAAAAAATCAAAGTAAAAAACCCTGTAGTGGAACTCGACGGTGATGAAATGACCCGGATTATTTGGCATTTTATTAAGGACAAATTAATCCTCCCTTATCTCGACATTGATATTAAATATTTCGACCTCGGAATCGAAAATCGCGATAAAACAGAAGACCGTGTTACTTTTGATGCCGCCAATGCGATTAAGCAATACAACGTTGGTATCAAATGCGCCACCATCACTCCTGATGAGGCCCGAGTGACCGAATTCAAACTAAAGAAAATGTGGAAATCTCCTAACGGAACTATCCGTAATATTCTCGATGGAACAGTTTTTCGCGAGCCCATCGTCTGCAAAAATATTCCACGTCTTGTGCCCAACTGGACCAAACCGATTTGTATCGGTCGTCATGCCCACGGCGATCAATATAAGGCCACTGATTTTGTCACCAAAGGTAAGGGAAAACTCACCATTACCTTCCAACCGGAAAAAGGCGAAAAACAGACCCATGAAGTTTTCGATTTCCAAGGCGATGGTGTGGCCATGGCCATGTATAACACTGATGATTCCATTCGTGGGTTTGCCAATGCTTGCTTTAACATGGCCCTAACCAAAAAATGGCCATTGTACTTATCTACCAAGAACACTATCTTGAAAAAATATGACGGCCGCTTCAAAGATATTTTTCAGGAAATTTATGAAAAAGATTTTAAAAAGAGATTTGAAAGTCTGGGCATCGTCTATGAACATCGCCTGATTGATGACATGGTGGCCTCTGCGCTTAAATGGAATGGCGATTTCGTTTGGGCCTGTAAAAACTATGACGGTGATGTGCAGTCCGATACTGTGGCCCAAGGATTTGGTTCGCTTGGTCTCATGTCTTCAGTCTTGATCACCCCAGATGGAAAAACCATGGAAGCTGAAGCCGCCCATGGAACCGTCACCCGTCACTATCGTATGCATCAACAAGGCAAGCCAACATCCACCAACCCCATTGCCTCTATTTTTGCCTGGACCAGGGGCTTGGCCTTCCGTGGAAAACTGGATGGCAATCAGGAGCTAATCAAGTTCAGCGAAACTTTGGAAAAAGTTTGCGTGGACACAGTTGAGGCCGGAAAAATGACCAAAGACTTGGCCCTCTGTATCTACGGGGATAAGGTGGAACCTTCCAAGTATCTGCACACCGAACAGTTCCTGGATGAACTCGATCGCGAAATGAAAAATCGTCTTTTTCGATAAGTAGTCTATTGCAATTCGCCGGGCAAAAATGCTCGGCGAACTTTTTGTACAAGAGTTAATTTCTTAAAATATTTTTCGTTCAAATATTTTTTCAAGTCCATGACTTCCGTCGCGGTGGCCGATTTGAACTTCAACTTCGACAATATTTGTGTCACCAGTTCAACCGTTTTACCATCGCCGGCAAAAGAACTAATCAAAGGCCACCAAGATTGCACCATGAGCAAGTTCACATTTGGACCGCTCGGCACCCGATAGGAAAAAAGTTGTGGGTCTAATCCCATCTGTTCGATAGCGTGATACAATTGCTGAACAAATTCGGTGTGAGATAATTCCAAAATTTCTTCCAAGGTATGAACATCAATACGCATCCCAAAGTGAAGATAGAGTAACGCTTGTTCATACTCTTTTGGATCATTTTTTAAAAGACGCATCAATCTAGTCAAGAATTGCTGTCGCAAAAATTGAAACTCAAGCGCCAGCGTCTCTTCAGCACACATTCCATTCTTGATCGTTTCATTAAGGTAAAGTTCGATCGCCATCTTCCCTTTGGGTGAAAGGGTCAGCAATTCGCGTAGTAGTGGTGTAATTTGATTGAGAACTTTCTCCATAGACTAATGCTACATCAATTAACTCCTCAAGACTACCATCCGCCCTTCCGATAAGCTTGAGTGAAACGGAGAACCAAGGCCGGACTATGAAAATATTTTTGATCACATCAATGTTTCTTGCGACCTTACTACTGCAAAGTTGTTTGGATAAAAAATCATCCAATAAAGTTGTCACCAACACTCCAACTCCTGCCCCGGGATTTACTCCGGGATCAGTCGGGACCGGAACTGGCACCGGCACCGGAACCGGTGGTACAGGCCCGGGTGGCACGGTCGATACAAGCTGTTCGGCACCTGGTACCGGCACGCAGCCTTTTGATTATTACACTCTCCCAAGTATTATTGCTCACGGTAAATCATCCAACGTGGTGGCCTGGTCAAGTGCCACTGATCCACGCTTGCAAACACCCACAGCGCAAAATATGTTTGTCACTGATGCGCGCTTCCAAGTTCGCGTCTTGGCCCACCCATCTCCAGGCAAGGCCATTGATACCTACAATAATGTTTGCACCATGGAGGCACTTCCCTACACCAGACTGCAAGTCAAAGTTGGCGTGAAGCTTCCGGGAGCAGCAACTTATTTTGCCACCCATATCTTTGAATATGGCAACAACACAGAGATAGAGGTCAACGGATGCTCACCATCATATTCATTTGCTCTTCCTCCCCACACAGGACCATTGGTAGTGGAGGTGATGAATGTAAAATGGGATTATTCTTGTACTTGGGATAAACAAATGGGCGTACCGGAATCTTCCAGCTCATATTGCCCTTGGGGTCTGGTATGGGTGCATGATTGCTACGAAATCAGTCTTCAGATCGCCACCGACTATACCAAAGGTTTACCTTAGAGTTTTTTAAAGATTTCTTCCGCTAAATTCTTATGATTGGCCTGCGACACTTCTGTCAGAAGTCCGGGGCACGTGACATTGGCTTCAGATATTTTTCCGGCCAAAAGATCGAAGGCCACAAACCGAATACCGTGTGCTCTCATGCGCGAGCATAGTTTGTGGCATTCAGTCTGCAATTCTGAAGTCAACGTAGTTGCTTTATAAGAAGCCCCTTGGGCAATATTGGCGAGAAATTCCCCCTTCTTGGGAGTTTTGATAATGCTTCCGAGGTGGATTCCATCAAAAAAGATCGCTCGTATCTCACCCAGTGACACTTCTTGAAGATAGGGTTGCGCCACAACTACGCCACCCATCTGCTTTTTCTTCTGCTCAAACAATTGGCGTTTTTCTTCTCGACTTAAATGAGAAAGCGAGATCTTCTCCACGCCAATCCCTTGATAGAGATCCAAAGGTTTCACAATAATCTCACCGTCAAAATAGCGCTCAAAGGCCTCAAAAGATGCCCCGACAAAGGCGGGATGGGATGGGGACATAGAATAGGCCGTTAACTTCTCATTAAAAAGAAGAATCCCGTCAGGATCATTTAAAATATTGAGTCCACGTTCTTTTAAGGCCCTGAGAATCCAAAGATAGCGCAAGTAACGACCGTCGAAAGGAGGGTCAAGACGCATATGAAACCAATTAATTTCTTCCAGCGGCAACGTGACGGGCGGCAAGGTCGCAACCGATTTGATGAAATAACTGTCGCTCTCAAGCTCGATGTGAAGTGGATAAACCTGCCATGCAATTGTTCCAGTATTGGTGTAAAAAAAATCTTCTTCGAAAAGGGCAAAGGCCTGATTCCCACCCTTTTGAACGGTGCAGGCCATAAAGAGAGACGAATCTTTTTTCAAATTTAACTTCGTCAGAGGATCAAGAAAGAAAAGATGTTTGGCCATAGATCACTCTTTTGACCCCATCAAATAGGCAACAAAGGTTTCATTCGGCCCATCCTCTTTATATTTTTGATACTTCATTTCCAGGTGTTGCAAAAAATGCGGCAAATCCAATTTGAGACTCTTATGCAGGCCCCGAATACGATCACTCTCTTGATCATAGGTCAAAAAGGCCGCAAAGGCGGCATTGTTCCATTTTCGTTCGAGTGGTAAGCAATCTTCATCCGCAATCTTACCTTCCGCACACATTTGCCGCCCTTCAAGCTTAAATTCCTTTTCAAATTCCAAATAAATCTGCTGGGCACGAGCGCGATCTAGGCCAGAATTATCCCCCTTTGCATCGGCATAGCGTGCGTTCAAAACATCGACTTTCTGCCGGATCATGGCCGCGATCTTTTGAGACATGGCAATTTTTTTCTCAATCTCAATTAGTTTTTCCCCGTCAAATTTGAAATAGAGCTTGGCCAGCTCTTCACCAAAATAATCTGCCAGAGACTCATTGAGATCGACTTCGTCCTTAATAAAAAAAATTGTGTGAAAAAGTTCATGGAAGATGACATTGACCAGTTCCCAATGATTCCAATGAAAAAAAGAGGATAAGATGGGGTCCTCGAAATACCCCAAGGTTGAATAAGCATAAACGGGACGAACATAGGTGATTAATCCCTTTTCTTCTAACTGCCCCGCCCACTCCTTCGCGTGCTCTTCAGAAAAAAAACCCAAATATGGAAAGTCGCCCATGAAAGGGAACCATTCTTCGTGGGCCTTGACCTGATCGAAAGGAGAAGCAATCACCAAATAGGTCACAGCTTCCTGTTGAAGAAAGGCCACTTTTGAATAAATCTTTGAAGTGGGACGGGAGAAAAAATTGTAAAAGAAATCTTTTAGCTCTTGAATTTTTCTTATGCGATCTTTGGCCTCATTTGTCACGGCCTTGTCATTCAAAACCTCTTGATTTGGTCGAGCACTGTTTAAAAGTTTTAGCTGCCCGACACTCTGGTGATAAAGATAGGACGTCTTGGCACAAGAACCATAGAAAAACATCGAACAGATTATTATCAAAATACTTTGCAACTGCATGGAATTAGTTTAAAAAATCCAGCTCAATCCGACCATATATTTGAGATTGTCCCGAGCTTTTTCAGTTTTAAAGGCCTCAAATACAGTTTGCACCGAGCCTTTGATGGCAAAGTATTGAGTAATACCAATTTGCAAGGCAAAAGCGCCAAAAACCGATTTGATACTTTGTTTTTCTACTGGAGTGGTAAGAGTCGGGTATGAGGTCTCGGATGCAGTATCGCGAAAAGTGTAATCGGTGGCACTCTCGACTTCCTGAGTGGCATACCCAATACTGATGTGTGGACGAATACGAGACTGTCGTGAAGTCATGAGCCATCTGATACCCGCACCGTATACAATGTTAATCACTCGGTTTTGAGTGGAATCGACCACCGCTGTCGTCCCTGATACGGGAATATTTTCATGCTCTGTCGTAATATTTTTACTATGTGAATAATTCAGTTCGAAAGCAAAATTGCTGGTGAAATAGGTGGCCAATGACCCCGCATACGTTCGACTTACGGTAGAATTTTGCCGATCTTCCCCATAAACTTGTTTTTCATAGTGAAAATCACCATTAAGCTCAGAATATCCAAACGCTCCAAATGAAAAAAAGAGAAAAGGAAGAAGATAATACAGATATACCCTTAGCAGTTTGGTCATGGGCCAATTGTACCTTAAGGCCGGGTCTGTGAGGTAGTTGGGCAAGAGTGGTCTACTTGAGACTGGACATTACCGACTAAAGGAGGCAGCTGTTCGCCGTAAATACTCCATAAGTGGGGGGGCCTTCGACCATAATCACGTAAAATTTTTCCCTGGCAACTTAAGGCGGTGGCACTGGTCACTTGAACTTCAACCCAATGCCATTGATAATCCGAAGTATCGGAGACCGGCAAAAAATGCACGATACGATTACAAGAAGTCCGCCCTCGCCACTTTTTGATGCCTCCCATATTGCCATGTCCTTCCACGAGCATCAAAAAACGTTTCCCAACAAGGGACTGTCTCAGTTTTTGCTGAATATCCAACTGATACTTCTGGAGATAGCGCAATCGCTGACTTTTCACACTGGCAGGCAAGGAATCGGACATTTTGGCAGAACGAGTATGGTTGCGCTCTGAATAAACATAAGAATAGCTGAAATCAAACTGGGCCACATCGAGAAGCTTTAGGGTCTCTTGAAATTCCTCTTCAGTTTCGTCCACAAAACCAACAATAATGTCTGTTGAAATAACAATCTCCGGTTGCACTCGCCTCAATTTCGCCAGCAGGTCGAGATAATGCTCAACTGAATACTCTCGCAACATTCTGGCCAAGACCGAGTTGGAACCACTCTGAACCGGCAGATGGAGATGTTTGGACAATTTTTTAAGAGAACCATGCGCGGTAATCAGTTCATCACTTACATCATAAGGATGTGAGGTGGTATAGCGAATTAATTCTAAACCCTGAATTTGGTCCAATTCACCTAAAAGGGCCGCCAAGGTTTCTTGATTTTCTTTGCCATAGGAATTCACATTTTGCCCAAGCAGTGTGATCTCTTGAATTCCCTGGTACTGCACCAATTTTTTCACATCGGTGACCACTTCTTCAAGGCGACGAGATTTTTCCCGGCCTCGGGTGTAGGGTACGATACAATAAGAGCAATATTTGTCACAACCCTTGATGATATTGATGAAGGCCTGAGGTAATCCGTGGGTAATTTTAGTTTCAATAGAAAAGTTATCACTGCGATCCCAAGAATTAATGGCAAACTTAGAATCTCCGGCATAGGTTCGGTATACCATATCATTGATACAATCAATCACATCAGGTCCAAAGGCAAAATCCAGATGCTTATATCGTTTAATTAATTCTTTGCCTTCAGTTTGGGCCACACAGCCCCCCACTCCAATCACCAATCCACCCTTATCTTTTTTTAAGCGTTTCAAATCGGCCAATTGGCCATAAAACTTGGAATTGGCCAAATCTCGAACCGCGCAAGTGTTAAAAAGGACCATATCGGCTTCAGACAGTTCATCGGTGAAAGCAAAGTTAAGATCTTTCAGGTGAGAAAGAATGCGTTCCGAATCGTGATAATTCATCTGGCAACCAAAGGTCTTTATCCAAACTTTGCGGGGTGGAAACTCCAACTCCCCCATTTTGACGATTGATCGGCCTTGCCCGTCTTCCTGCGTCTGTTCGCGCACTTGTGATTGTCGAATTCCCAGTCCTGTTGCCATGATTGGTGTCTTACCTGGGCCTGGTGGGGTTTGTAAATATTGGGCAAACTGCTCACAATTCAGGTCAGATGCGGCAGTGAAAAGGAGGAACGGTTGGAGCTACCTGAAATGTGAATTAATGCGTTTTGGTTTTTAGGCAAAAAAAAAGCGGCCTAACGACCGCTTTTAACTTGGCCAGAGGCCAATGAAATAATCAGTAATGACTACTTCTTCTTCTTTGCTACTTTCTTTGTAGCTTTTTTCTTGGCCACTTTTTTTGTAGCTTTTTTCTTTGCTGCCATGGAGTGCCTCCTCGTAAATTAACTTCTTTATTAAATCATAAACATAATTTTCTTCTAACGCAAACAAAAAATAATTTTTTAGTAAAGTTTTTGTTAAAAAAAAATTTCATGCTTAAAAATCTCATCGTCATTTGAAAAAAAAAATTAAATTTCGCAATCTCGTCGCAAAAAAATGATCGCTATGACAAATTTTTGGACTATTTTCGCTTTAAAACTCTGTACACAGATTTATTTCTCCCGACTTTTCACCAATCGTCAAAAGATCGATCCAGACGCGCATCCACGCTTCCAAGGAAAATAAAAATTCCACCCTGCTGACAATTTTTTAGTCAATTGAACAATAATTGAGACTCCAAACAAGAAAAAATATAAAAAAACAATCCTGTCACTTCAAGAAAACAAGAAATGGCCCAACTTTTCCGGATCGATGTCCTGCCGATATGGGAAATCTCTTCCTCCCCTCTTTTTTTTGGCGCTTAAAAGGAGTGTTTTAAGAAAAGATCAGTACTGAAATGACTAAAGCGACGGTTCTGAGGTCAATTGATGAGGAACCTAGACACCTCGGGGCAGGAAATGGAAGCTGAGATCACCCTCTTTCAGGGAAATTTCCACCGATCCACCTTTTTCCAGATGTCCAAAGAGCAGTTCTTTGGAAAGCGGACGGCTAATTTTGTCGTTGATGAAGCGTTCAATCGGGCGCGCGCCAAGTTTTTCATCAAATCCGTTTTTGGCGATATATTGGCGAGCATCGAGTCCAATCACCAGATTCACACCTTTGGAGGCAAGCCGTTGCTCTACCTGGGCCAAAAATTTGTCCACCACATGAAGAATATCGGCTTCGCTCAGCTTGGAGAAATAGACAATTCCGTCCAAACGGTTCCTAAATTCAGGAGAGAAAAAGCTTTTTAACGCCTGCTCGCGTTTACTGGAACCATCGGAGCGTAGACTACCCCCAAAACCAATGGAACCACCTTCCATTTCCTTGGCCCCTGCGTTGGTAGTCATAATTAAAATGATATTTTTAAAATTTGTCGTGCGCCCCAGAGAATCGGTCAAACGGCCATGATCCATGACTTGAAGAAGAATATTAAAGATATCCGGATGGGCCTTTTCGATCTCATCCAGCAGCAAGACGGTGTAGGGACTTTTCTTGATCGCATCGGTTAAAACTCCTCCATTTTCATGGCCCACATAGCCTGGCGGAGCACCAATTAACTTGGCCACGGCATGTTTTTCCATATACTCAGACATATCAAAGCGCTCAAAATGAATGCCCATTTGAAAAGCCAGTTGACGGGCCAATTCCGTCTTACCTACCCCGGTGGGACCGGCGAACAAAAATGATGCCAAAGGCTTGCCTTCATTCCCTAGACCGCTACGAGATAGCAGAATTGAATCTGTAACTTTATTAATGGCGTCATCTTGTCCAAAAATGAGAAGTTTCAAATTGTCTTTCAAGCTTCTCAATTTTAGCTTTTCATCGCCCACCACAGAGCGCTCTGGCACCTTGGCCAATTTTGAGACCACCAATTCAATATCTTTTGCGGTGACCTGGGTCTTTTTCGGACTCTTAAGGCGTACCATGGCCCCGGCTTCATCAATCAGATCGATGGCCTTATCCGGTAAACGTCTATCGGTAAGATATTTTTCGGCCAAATCCACTGCAGACTTGAGGACTTTATTGGCATAACGGACTCCGTGATACTCTTCAAATTTAGAACGCAGTCCCAATAAAATTTTATAGGAATCTTCAACCGATGGTTCGTCCACATCTAACTTCTGAAAGCGTCTACTGAAGGCGGAATCTTTCTCAATAAATCTTCTATATTCTTCATGAGTGGTGCTTCCGATACATCGAATCTGCCCACTACTTAAGTAAGGCTTCAAGAGATTTGAGGCATCAAGGCTTCCACCACCTGTGGCCCCAGCTCCCATGACGGTATGAATCTCATCGATGAAGAGAATCACATCCTCACCTTTTTTGCGAAGTTCCACTAATTCTTTAAGCACTCCTCTCAGGCGTTGTTCAAAATCACCTCTGAACTTGGCGCCGGCCAAAAGTGCCGCGATATCCAGTGTCCAAATCTTACTGGCCTTCAAAAGATCGGGAACTGCCCCTTCCACAATACGATAGGCCAGGCCTTCCGCTAACGCTGTTTTACCAACCCCGGCGTCTCCAACCAACATAGGATTATTTTTACGACGACGGCACAAGATTTGAACCATCCGCTCAATTTCAAGTTCCCTGCCAACCAAGGGATCAATCTGTCCGGCCTTGACTTGGGCATTTAAATTTATGGAGAATTCTTCTAACAATGTTTTGCGAGTTTTACCCGGACCTAAGGGGCGTGGGCTTCCCTCCCCAACTTCGGCATCCTCTTCATTCACTTCCAAACCGTTTTCATTTTGAGATGCATTTAAGGGGCGATCAACTCCATGGGCCACAGCTTCCACCAAGCTTAGGCGCCCGACACCCTGTTTTTCGAGCAGATAGATGGCGTAGCTTTCCTTCTCATTATACATCGCTACAAGAAGGTTAATCGCCTTGATTTGTTTTTTTCCACTACTTTGAACTTGAAAGGCGGCCCTTTGAATCACCCGTTGCAGAGACAGACTGATTTCCGGTTGGTAAAATATTCCATTCATGCGGGCCAAATTGCGCATTTCCTCATCAGCAAATTGATGCTTGCTCAGTTTTTCAATTTGGGTGTCATTCAAAATGCTAAAATTTTTGGGATTTTCCAAAAATTCCGCCAGCTCACTTTGTAACTCGGTTACTTTGGCACCACAGGAATCCAAGATTGACACAACCTCTTCATCATCTAACAAGGCCAAAAATACACCTTCCAAGGTCAAATATTCATGCCTCAAATCATTGGCCCTTCTTACGGCCTTATTCATTATTATTTCTAATTGCTGACTCATCATAACAAAAACCTCATATCAATCTCTACTTACTCCGGCTCCAGCGAACTACGCAAGGGATGCCCATTTTGTCGAGCAAGGCGCTCGACCTTGTTCACTTTAGTTTCCGCTACCTCGTAGGTATAAACACCGCATATCCCGACTCCCTCAACGTGCACCTTCAACATGATTGCTTGGGACTCCTCAGTTGTTTTGCCAAAAACCGTTTGCAAAACAAATACAACAAACTCCATAGTTGTATAATCATCATTATGAATAAGCACCTTGTAGAGTGAAGGTCGCTTAATCTTGTCTTTCGTGATCGCGGCCACATCCCCTTCACTACCTTCCTTGGTATCTCCTTGGGAATTGACCGGATAATTCAATATGGGAGGTGATCTATCTTCGTCAATAGGCATACATATCGGAATAAATAACTTCTTAATACTCAACTAACGTCCTCAGACCATCATGACCAATTAATGTCTAATTTTACACGATGCTTTACCCACTCGGCCACTTGCAATTTCGCTGAAATGAGTAGTCCTTACTAACCAAATGCAAACCTCAACCACTTGAATTAAATTTGCCATGAAGAAAAAAAATTTGCGTTTAAAATTGGCAGCGCTCATCGATTAATTTTGTGAAGTAACTCGATGGAAGATAATTTCCGGGTTGCATTGAACACATTAAATTGGTGGAATCGACTTCATAATACACAAGTTCTTCTGACGCCTGGTTAAAATACTCGATATAACAATCGACAAATCCTAAAACGTGACCCAACTCATGGGCGATTGTCAGCTTCAGCAATGTCTTATTTTGTAGCACAGAAGAAGCCAAGATCATGTCATTTGGCCGATCCCCTCTTACATGGGAAAGAACGCTGTTTTTAACTTGAATGCGAAGGGCATCTTCTGGTGCTTCACTTGAAGTAACGGGAACAAATTTAATGAAAAAAGTATTATTTTGCCTCCAATATGATTGTCCAACTTCTCGCAATACTGGATCAATAGTTTTTCCCGCTGAAACATAAGGAATCGACATTACTGTGGTCTTTCCATTATTAATTTTAGTACATGAGTAGCGTTTAGATTCAGCTGCTCGCAACTCAAATAATGGCTTAAAACGCTTCACTCGAACTTGCTCTCGATTCTCTTCATACCAATTCAAAAGTTTGCCGGAAGAGATGGCAGAGGACATTTCCGTTTGACACTGCGACACCGATCTCTCCCCCGCCATATCGCATAGATTGACTAGGTGAGGAAGTATGTTTTGTCTTGCTTCAAAATATTCCTGATCATTCCACGATTGCAATATTTCTTGCAAACAGAAAGCAACGCCACCAGGGCGACGGCCATCGCTCGAACACTCAAATCCTTTCAAAACAAGAAAAGAGGCAATGTCCTTGTTGATATTTTGCACCAATTCTTCCGAATGACAGTTGGCGTTCTCGAAGCGCATGGCCATGGCTTCCAGACCGTAAATTTGCGCCACCAAGACGCGCAATTTATACAAAACATGATAGGGTAAGGTTGGGCCGGTACTAAAATCCGGTACGACATCATGGCGCAACCAATTGAACAGATCAACTTCCTTAAACGATTCAACCTGGGTGGTCAATTCATCCAAAATTTTTGAGAGCAAAGTAACACTGACGCGCAAAGGCTGCTGAGGTCCCAGATTCACATTGTAAGGATATAATATTCCAGCTTCTTTTAAAGAAGGATATTGATAACGCTTATGATAGGCATCGGCCAAGACATTCAGCTTTTTTACCAAAGAAACAATCTGGGCCGTAACCTCTCCCCCTCCACTTTTGTCTTGCTGGCAAGCTACATCGTGTTCCGCCGACAAACGTTGCAAGGGTTCACCTTGGGCCTTCTTACCACAACCTTGGAAAAGCACGCTCAAAATCAATAATATTAAGCCGATCGACCGATGGTTTAAAATAATGGCCTCCAAAAAGTTCAAATAACGCGAACAATTAAGCGTGGGCCGTTATAGTCATAAAAGATGCAGTGGGCTACCTTTTTTTTTAGTTATTTTTCTTTTTTATAGGCTTGAGCAACGTAAAAACAGCAAGTTAAGAATAGGTGTGAAATAAATGCATGGCCCTTAACTTTTTTCTGATACAACCACAAAGCTATCGCGCCGATCCGGTACTTTGGCATTCACATAGCGAACTTTCAGACCACAAAACTGCACGATTTCGAGGATCTCTTTTTCAGTCCAAACATGGTGATGAATACTGCCAGTTTTCAACAAATCTTTTGTGCTTAAATGGGAATAATGAAAAGGCATTAGTCCTTTTCTAACAACATTTTTGAACCATTCGTCCATATGGGTTTGGTCATCAAGGGGAACATCCTTGTTATAATCGTCAATAACATGTTCCAAAGTGGTCACTTGGCGATGACTATCATTGGTTCTCTCCTTATGGGGCAAAAAGAGAAATAATTTTCCTCCCGGCCTGAGTGTCCGAATACATTCCTTTAAAACTTTGAGAGGATTGGCCACATGTTCAAGTACATGTTCGCTGACGATAAAGCAAAAACTATCGTTCTCATAGGGAATCTCATCTCCATGAAAAAAAACCTTAGCGATAGAGTCATGGAGCCCATGAGCAAAGAAGGCATCACTTAAGATCGTCCTCTCAGTGGGACAGATGGTTCGTGCACCAACGCCTACTTCCAGACCTATCCCATGGGGAGCATAGGTATTGATCAGTGCCCTGGAAAAAGGACGGCGCTGGGTACGATTTAAAAACTGGTAGAAAAGTTTAAGGCCTCGATCCTTGTAGAGGGTTTTTAAGTAGTGCAAACAATCATATTTCTCGAAAGGATAATCTTCTATTTTGTATCTCAATCACCCCTCACAATGCCATACATTAAGAATGGCCGAGCGCTCACGCCAATGAAAAACATTTCTTTCTAAAACCCACTCCGGATAATTGCTAAAGGTCTTACGACAAGCGCTGGATTTTGAAAACAGCTGATATTCCTTGTAAGTCGTTGTTATATAAATTCCTGCCTCAATAGAATGGCTCGGCCGTGTTTCAACCCTTCTTCCTTCATAAAAAGGCATGGTCAATTTGAAATATGAACCATCTGGCTGCGCAGGCGTAAGATAGAAGGAAGCCCCATCAGAATAAATAAAGCGATAAAGATTCATGGTGGAATGGGCCGGTGTAAATATCGTCTTGAAAGAAATAACAATATTGGTGAGAATGGCCAAGCTCCAAAGAACTTTCCAATGTCGGCCGTTACCAATGACGACTTGAGAGAGAAAATAAGGAGTTAAAATATAAATAAACGTCAAAAAACGCAACTCTTTGTGGGGAATTACAACATGAACAAGTAAGAATGAAATCGTGGCGATCGACCAGAAACTCTTGCTATTCTGTTTCCAATACAGGAAACATCCTATCGCCAGTAATAAGGCCAAGGGCGGCCCGCCTTTAATAAGGGGCGCTGTAAAATAATACCAAAACGGACTCGTGCCAAATTCAGAGGCCTTGGACTCGAAAATATTATACTTAAGATAAGAAAAGGGTGTAAAAGTCCATTCCCCATACCCCCATCGGTCAACCATCACCCCGATCAAAATAATAATGACCAGAAAGAAGGAATGAAGAAGGGCTTCACTCCACCTCCGATCCCTGATAAATTTCCAAATATTGACGGCAAGAATGGGAACTCCCATTTGAAATCTCATGAGGAAGCTCATTCCCCACAAGAGTCCGGAAAAAATTGAATTCTTTTTTCCGTCTTTCAGGAAAAAATAAGCACCGATTAAAAACAAACTAGTCGATAGGGACTCTGAACTTGTTCTCACCAATAAAAAGGGAACAAACCAGACCCAGGAAATATAAGGCAGACAGGGCAAGCGCTTGGCATCACAAATGAGATACAGGCCCAACCATCCTAACAAACCATTAAACATGCGAAAAAGAAATGCCAGAGTAAAGGGATTGTTCACAAAAGAAATTTTCGCCATAACAAAATAGATGAAAACTTGAAACCAAGAACGCATTTTAAGGTGAAAATCCCAGTTAAAAATTTCATCTTTGCGGATATCGGTGAGCTTGAGATTGAGCAATTCAAGAATTTGATAATGTTCATCGGGATGAACAAAGCCATCACTAAAAAAAGCGCAAAGGAAAAAAGGCACTAAAGATAGGATGAGGTGTTTCGTCTTCATTAGTTTGCGCTCAGTCTAGCAGTAATCTCGGCCAGCGCAAATACAAAAACCTTGGTCTTGAATAGACCAAGGTTTAAACAAAGTGAGGAATTTGAATACTAAATAACTTTTTTGAAATCCCCCCAAGCGGCATCCGGACAAGAACCCCATGCCTCCTCAGGATCGTGAATGACGACTTCATGCTTAGTCTCATGCAAGCGATTCTTCCATTTCTCTTTGTGCTTGGAGAGCTGCTTTTCCATTTTCTCTACTACCAGATCAAGGCATTTATATAAATTCTCCGCGTGGGCAGTCGCATGGAAGTTACATTTAGGGCCGTGAATTTGGATTTCCGCCACATGATTACCAGGATGCCCCGGGTCTTCGACACTGCAGGTCCACCGGACTTGCACTTCCCCGTCAAAATACTTCTTTAAATGTGCACTCTTTTCATGAATCTTCTCATCGATTGCGGGTGTGTGTTCCAAATGCTTAAAGCTGATTGTCACCTTCATATTTGCCCTCGTTTATAAGGCCGTTTTTTGGCCTGTTCTAAGCTTCGCTTTTTGATTTCCTATCGGCAGATGATGGAATTCGCAGTAGTTCGCGATACTTTGCAACTGTTCGACGCGCTACCTGTAAATCTTCCCGACTTAAAATCTCAGCAATCTTCTGATCGCTGAGTGGCCGCTTGGGATTCTCATTTTCAATCATTTTCTTAATTCGCAGTTTGAGCGCCTCACTGGAGATTTCCGTTCCACCTTCTTTACCGATGCCTGAACTGAAGAAATACTTAAGTTCAAAAGTCCCGATAGGTGTATGCATATATTTATTGGTCGTGACACGCGAGACAGTGCTTTCATGCATACCGATTTCTTCTGCCACATCCTTTAAGACCATGGGGCGTAAAAATGCCGGCCCCTTTTTGAAAAAATCACGTTGCTGTCTCACGATGGCCTTTGCCACCTTAATAATTGTTCGCTGGCGGTTCTGAATTGATTTGATCAACCACATGGCAGAACGAACCTTATCTTTCACGTACTCTTTTGCTTCCTGGTTAGTTTGTTCGGAGTCTTGTTTTATTAATGATTGGTAGAGATTTGAGATTCGCAGGCGCGGCACTCCGTCATCGTTAACCTGCACCACGAACTCTCCCCCCATTTCTTGAACATAGATATCAGGAGTTACATATTGGGTTTCCTCGGTACTCACAAGCAGGCCCGGCTTGGGGTTGAAGGTCTGAATGATAAGTTCTGCTTCTTTTATTTTCTCTTTCGAGACTCCAATATCTTTCGACATTTTCTCATAATCTTTTTTCTGAAGGAGCGGCAGAAATTCAAGAATAATTTTCTCTACCAGAGGGGAACGATGTTCTAAAAGCTCGGCCTGGGCCAACAAACATTCCTCCAGGGTGGTAGAACCACAACCCACAGGATCAAGACGTTTGATGGTCTTGAGAACTTCCAAAGCCATTTCTCGCTCGACCCCGACCTCTGCGATTATTTCATCCATGGTGGTTTGAAGATAACCGCTACTATCCAGGTTATGGATTATTCTCTGGGCGACATTCCACTCTTTCTCGGTTGGCTCTTCCATGCGCAATTGCCATTCCAAATGCTCTGGAAGAGAGATGCTTTTTGACATCATATTCTCATAGCTGGGAATCTCATCCGGATCGGGCGAAGCCATATCTTGCGGAGTCGGCCCGGAGCTACTGGAAGAGTTGTAATTTTCTATGTAGGAGTTCCAATCAAAATCGTCTTTTTCAAATACCGTCGGAGTTTCAAAATCTTGGGTTTTGGCCTCAGTCGTTTCGATGGTAAGCTTATCTTCTTCCTGATGTTCCGCTGCGGTTTCCTCCACTTGCTCGTCGCCATCTGAAATTTCTTCCAACACAGGATTTTCCACCATTTCCTGTGCGATCACATTGGTCATCTCTAAATGAGTTAAGGTTAACAGCTTGATGGCCTGCTGAAGTTGAGGCGTCATCATCAAGTTCTGCATTTGGCGCAAACCTTGAGTTAATTTCATGGCCATAGGTCACACTCCCTTCGGGAGTACATCCTGTACATCACATTCTAAATTCTTCGCCGAGATAGAACTTCCTTGCTCTCTCGTCGTGGATGATGTCATCGGGAGTCCCGCTCACCAACAACTCTCCACTATTCATAATATAGGCCCTATCAACAATTCCAAGAGTCTCGCGCACATTGTGATCCGTAATAAGCACACCGATGTTACGCGACTTAAGGGCGCGAATAATATTTTGAATATCATTCACCGCCAGGGGATCGACTCCTGCAAATGGTTCATCGAGTAAAATAAATTTTGGTTCCAACGCCAAGGCACGGGCAATTTCAACTCGTCTGCGCTCTCCGCCAGAGAGGGCAGAACCACGCGAAGTACGAATATGTCCTAAACCGAAATCATGCAGAAGTGATTCGAGCAGAGTTCGTTTTTTTACCCTTGGCAGAGGGCGATTTTCCAAGACGGAATAAATATTGGCTTCAACGCTCAGATCACGAAAAATTGAAGCCTCCTGAGGTAGATATCCAAGCCCGTTTAAGGCGCGCTTATGAATCGGATGGGATGTCACATCTTCGCCGGACAAGGTAATTTTCCCTCCCTCGGCCTTGACGAGACCAACGATCATATAAAAACATGTGGTTTTACCGGCACCATTCGGCCCCAGAAGTCCCACAATTTCACCTTGGGAAACTTGCACCGAAACATCTTGCACGACCTGGCGGCCGCCGTAGCGTTTTTTTAATCCTGTTGCTTGTAGAACATTTTCCATCATCATGCCGTAGTTACTTCAAAATAAAATTGGTAGTGGCATCATCAACTTCCACTACTTCCGTATCGGGTCTTAAAATAATAACATTGCCTTTAATCGTATCAGTTTCCTGAAAAACCTTGGGCGATCCAGTCAAGATAACTTTATTTTCTGCCATAAAACCCTCTAAGCGCTCAGATAAGGCCCGACGAACAAGGGGTTTCCCTCCCACCATTAACTTTTCCGTTACCTTCACATCGTCAAAAAGCGTGTAATACTTGAGTTTTTTGTTGTAGTTTTCGAGAAAAATCTCGCCATGCAGAGAAGTGGCCGTAAGGTCTTGTTTTTTTAAGTATACATGGCCATCCAATCCAATCCATGACTTAAGTAAATTAAATTTAAGGAAATCACATTTAAAATCCACGCTTTCCTCAAAAGCACGTTGTCTCTTTATCGTACCATCTACATGGCCGGTAAATTCCCCGGAATCTTGGCGAACAAACCACTCCATGTGATCTCCGAAGATGCGAATGCGATCTTTCGTACGGGCATCCAAGGCCCAACTTTTAACTTCCCCATTGGCCACAACTTTTTCCTTATTTGCAAAATATTCGGCCATCTGGGATTTCAATTTCATGTTCACAGAAGTGACATCCACATCCTGTTCAAGCATTAAATATTCATTGGCCTTCAGGTAGAGCCCCTTACGTCCCTGATAATCAAAAATTTGGCCGGCCTTAGTTTCCGCCTGTCCCTTTGGGGAAAAGAAAACCACCCGGTTTCCCTTATCCAGGATACTGGCTTCCTCTGCGTGCAGTTTGAGACGTGTCCCTCCTGGTTTTGAGTTAAAGTAATTCACTCCCTGAAAGTAATTCTCGTCGATGGCCTCTAGAAAACCACTATCACTCAAAGCGCCTTGGGGAGAATTTTTTAACAGACTTAACGAAACGTACGCCACATAGCCCATCACTAGAAAAAAGATCAAACAGACCAGGCCTTGTTTATTTAAATAGAATTTCAATCCATTCATTATCTTTGATCATACCTCTATTTTTTCAGTAGTTTGCCTGAAAAGTGAAAATCTCAAGATTGAACTCTTTCACATTGATAAGCATCATGTTATGTTTTGCAACGATAATCCTGACAAAATTAGCAAAATTAGAAAAATTTAATGATGTAGAGGGATGGCGTGACCACTAATACACCAACATTGCAGTCAATCATTGATGCTGACGTGAAATTGACCCCCATGTTGGAGCAATATTACCAAATCAAAAAAAATTATCCTGATACTCTTCTGCTTTTTCGTATGGGTGATTTTTACGAAGTCTTTTTTGAGGACGCCGATTTAATCTCCAAGGTCTTGAATATCGCTAAAACCCATCGCGGAAAGATTGGCGGGATTCCTATCCCTATGGCAGGGATACCCCATCATGCCGCCAATGCTTATATTGATCGTTTGACCGGGGCCGGGCTTAAAGTTGCCATTTGTGAGCAGATCGAAAATCCCAAGGATGCCGTTGGCATTGTAAAACGTGCGGTGACTCAAATTGTGACGCCATCACTCCCTTATGACCTGGATAAAACCGCTCCGACGGAAAATAACTTTCTCGCCGCCATGTTTGAAAAAAATCAGAAATGGAGCATGGCCTTTCTCGATTTCACCACAGGAGAATTTTGCGGAGCCAGTGAAAACAAGGCCGAACTGCTCGACCTTCTCCATAAGTATTCTCCCAAAGAAATTCTGACCTTTAAGGGACAATTTGATACACATCCCGAAATTCGTGAACTCCTGGAACGTCTCAGTCCTCTCACTACTCACTTAGCGCCTGAATATTTTGACATAAAAAACACGCGCCCTTTTATTAATAAAATGGCCGAGGGCCTGGAGCATGATCGTTTGCTCAAAGAACATAACGATATTTTAAATGCCATTGGTGCTCTTACTTACTATGTCTCATGCACCCAGCAGGTGGACAAAATGCCCCACCTCTGGCCCTTTCGACTGCTTGCTCCTCGCGGAAAAATGCGGGTTTCCCTCAATACTTTGATGGGGCTTGAAATTATCCCGCGCTACCCCTCGCTTTTTCGCGAATCAGTTCTGGGATATGCTGACCGAACAAAAACCGCGATGGGGGCCCGGGCCCTGCGCCAGATTTTCCTCAACCCCTTGAAGGATCTTGGGCAAATTGGAAAACGTCAGCAAGCTGTAACCCATTTTTTCAATCATGCAGAAGAGTTAAAAAATGTGCGTGAGAAGTTGGAAAATGTACGCGATCTGGAGCGTATTCTGGCGAAAGCCTCAACCGGCAAGGCGCTCCCGGGAGACCTGCATAATTTTGCCAACTCGCTGACAGTTTATTTCGAGCTTGAAAAGTTGTTTGATCAATTCCAAAACATTTTTGAGCAAGAAATCAGTGATAGCGTTCTGCAAGATGCTTCCGAGCTGATGGCGAAGATCGGTAAGGCCATCAATGATGAATTGGGAGCTTCGGCAGAAAAGGGCAATCTTATTCGTGAAGGCCATAGCAAAGACCGCGACCGTTTAAAAAATTTGGTGAGCAACTCTCATGAAGAGTTACAAAAATTGGAAGACCAGTATAAGGAAAAGACGGGAATCTCGAAATTGCGAATCCGCTCAAATTCCATCAACGGTTTTTTTATTGAAGTCACCAAATCCCATATTCACAAGGTTCCCAAAAATTTCGAGCGACGCCAAACTCTGGTCAATGCCGAACGCTATACCACACCTGAGTTATTGGCTTTTGAAAAAGATGTCACTTCGGCCCAAAGCAAGCTGGAAAAATTAGAACGTGCTATCTTCCAAGAATTCTTGGCGTGTTTGCAAAATAATGCTCAAGGATATCTGCTTCTCGCCCAGCGCTTGGCAATGCTGGACATCTTGCAAAGTCTGGCTTGGCTGGCCTTACAAGAAAATTTTGTTTGTCCCCAATTCAGCACTGAGACTCGTCTTCTCTCCATCAAGCAAGGGCGGCATCCGCTCATTGAAGCTTCACTGAAAAATGCCTTCGTCGCCCATGACATGACTCTGGATGATTCTCAATATTTTGCCTTAATCACCGGACCTAACATGGCAGGAAAAACGACTGTCATGCGAGAAGTGGCCATCATCCAATTTCTTGCCCAGATCGGTTCTTATGTGCCTGCCAAACAGGCCACTTTGTCCTTGGTCGATCATCTCTTCTGCCGACTTGGTGCCAGCGATGATATTCAAAGAGGCCAATCAACTTTCATGGTTGAGATGGCGGAGACCGCCGAAATTCTCCGTCATGCCACTCACAAGAGTCTCATTATTATTGATGAAGTTGGGCGAGGCACCTCCACTTATGACGGTCTCAGCATTGCTTGGGCCCTGGTGGAATATTTTATAAAAGAACTCAAGGCCTTCACGCTTTTTGCCACTCATTATCATGAATTGATCAATGTCGTTGATGAACTTCCGGGAGGAAAAAATTTAACCGTGGATATCTTAGTCCAAAATGGGCATGTTCAATTTCTCTATCATTTAGTCGAACGGGGAGCGGCCCAGAGTTTCGGTCTCTATGTCGCCAAGCTGGCAGGTATTCCGCGCTCTGTTCTTCGACGTTCAGAGAAACTCTTGCAAAATTTAGAACAAGAATCCCCGCAAGAAATGCCGTTTAGGCCCAATGGCATTCAATTGTCTTTTCTTGATCTTAATCCTGCTCCTGCCCCGGTAATACCTGACTATTTAAAAGCGCTCGAAAACGCCATTACCCGAATAGATTTGACCAGAACTACCCCCCTGGAGGCCCTGCTCAAGCTCAAAGATTTCCAGGATAAAATTCTTACTCAGTAATTATTAAAGTTCCCTTCTCACCTTTTCGATAGGTCGATAGTCGTCAATGAGAAGGCAGAAATGAGTCAGATACTTAAACGACGAATCAGTGCATATTTTTGTGACCAAGCAATTATCTGGTTCGGTCATTCAATTCTCTACAGTGTGTTTTTCCAGACTTTCATGCCGACATTCAAATATTTTCCATGGCGGGCGCAAGATCAAATCTTTGAGCTGCTGGCCGAATCCGGTCCAATGACTTTCATTATGTGTTTTCTAACCTATTATCTAATTGCCCCTTGGCTGGGTAACGGTCAGACGGTTGGCCAAAGATTATTTGGGGTGGCCATACATATTAACCAAAAGAAAAGAAATCACACGACAGTCCCTCTTCATCTTGAGGTTTTATCCTACATTCTGCGCGGCATGGGGCTGCTCATCATTCAGATGACCTATGGTCTGCCCTTTCTCCTGCACTTTGTAAAAAAAGATGGAAGAGGTCTCCAAGATTGGTGTTCTTTCTCCACTGTTGGTGCATGTAAAAAACGTCCAAACTTTAATGTGATCTATGCCGAGTACTCCGTTCCTCCTGTTAGCGAACAAGTGACGGCCCAAAACAACACTCGATATCCAGTGGAAGTTCAACTCACTTTAGCACTCGATTTCAAAAATCCAAGCATCATGCAGCTCGATCAACCCGAATTTAAAAAAGCGGCGTAATCCAGAACTGGCAATCAAAAGGTAATTTAGCGACGGGATCGACCAGGACTTTTTCAACTCCAGATATTTTTATACTCTTCCAGTAAGGGGACAAAATTTTAACCATCCACATGGAAGGTAAAAGTTCATTGAGTGCCTCTGTCACAAAGTTATTGAGATGGCCCTTGATTGGAAGACCTTTTTTGTCATTCCAATTTTTAGAATTTGCGGCGAAGGCCATCAGTTGTTTTGAAAAAGCGGGATATTCTTGCAAACGGCCCATCGAAAAACTTTTAAAGGGAAGCCCTCCTTGATAAGCTGAGCTGATTTTCAGGAGAATTTCCTGCAACATTTTGGCAATCGAAATTTCATTGCAACGATTGTGCCGCAGACGCGCGACATCTTTGTTCACACTCTCAGGGAAGTGGGTGGTGACAGACACTCGGCATTCATTTTCTTGGGCCGAGTATACCGTTTCAAGATATTCTTTTTTTATTTCGATCTGGACTGCAAGAACCGGCCTTTCCTCTTTAGGGGGATTTGGAACTTGATGGGTGCAAGAAAGCATCAAGAGAAAAAAAATGGCGAGAGCTATTTTCATGATTATACTCCTCACAATTGGATTTTCACGTCAGTGAAAATGCAAAGCAAGAGTGGTATACCCGTAGCGGTTTGCTTGAAAAGCAAAGTGCGAAGGGTATAAACCACTCTATACCCATCATGATAGAGTTTTCAAGAATCTTGTTCGGGTCTTCATTTGGGAGTGTGGCCGACTCCCGTTTCAATAAATCGATTCACGGCTTCTAAAAATTTATCCATCTCGGTGGGCTTCCTAATGAAGCCCACCGCTTTGCTCTCGGGAACTTGGTCCATGGCAGTCAAAAAAACAACCGGAACCATTTGAAGAATTTTCGGTAATTTTTCTTCTAGCTGCCGCAGAAACTCAGGGCCGGACATGTCCTCCATGCGCATATCAAGAAGGATTAAATCCGGAGCATCGTTTTTGGAAAGAAAGGACAAGGCCTCATTGCCACTTTGTGCTGTAAAAACTTCATAATCGGCCATTTCAAGTAAAATCTTATGAAGTCGTAAATGGTCTACATTGTCATCAACGATGAGGATTGTATTTTTTTCTTTATGAGCACGCATTTCGATATGAACGCCAGGTTCTACTGATGTGACCATTTATCCTCTCCATGACACCATCACCAATATAATGACGCTTAATCAGCGGAAAATATATTTTAAATTAGTCCTTCTTTTTATTGATTAGAATCAATCCCAATATTGCTTGGATGCGTGCAAGACAGCACAAAGCAAAAAGATAAGAGGATATTTTCACAATTAGTGATGTTCCAAGCGATTGATCGCTTGGTTGATAACCGGAGGCAAATCTGAGAAATAATCACGACTGCGAAACTGCAGAGGTCCACTAGGTCGACCTTTGAGAGCGATGTCATCAAAGTAGCTTCGCAAACGAACAATGGGCCCTGCCAGTCGATGAGACAAGAGAAGTGTCAATGAGAGTGAAACAACCAAGGCCACTGCCAAGGCAATAAAAAGGTGGGACTGAAAAACACCCGATTGCATTTCCAAAAATTGATAATAGACATGATCTTTTCCAAGACTGGCATCTTGCCCCATTTGGCGAAGTTGGCCGAACATACGCGCAGTTTGCAGGGCCACAACGCCAAAGGCACCTGCCATAATGACAATATTGACGATGATGAGTGTGAGTTGAAAGCGCGGGTATATGAGAAAATGTTTTCTCCGGATTTTTGCTGCATTATTCATGAGACACTCCATTTATGGCAAGGGATGTTGTTGGAAAAAAGTCCAAAGCGTGGCATAGAAAGAGGAAGATGCTGGGTCGGGAATATCGTGATCGCGATACTCGACGTTTCGAATATTCACGGTGGCAGAATGATTGAGAGACTGAAGACGCGCGGCCAGCTCACAACTAAAGACAACAGAGACGGTCCAATCGGCATTTCCATGGGTGATATAGGCCGGTGGCATTCTTCCGGTGGTGGGGATTTTGGTTGGTTTTTCTGTGCCTGAACATGAACAATAACCGGCCTCTGACTTCAGTTGTGCACAGGTTGAACCATCACCTCCCCATACACAGTTGTTGGTATTTTCACAAGTCACCAGACCTGATGACATTTCCGCAAAAGCGGCAACTTGATCGCGCAGGGCCACCGCCGCATGCAGGGAGAAAAAACCTCCGTTAGAAAATCCCACTAAATAGATTCTCTTAGGATCAATATTATAAACTCGTTTGGCCTCTTGAATGATGGCACGGGCCAGGAGCAGGTCAGGATTTCGATTCACATCACAACCACGAGTAGGATCAGCAGCAAATCTAGTTTCCCAATATTTTTGCCCAGGAACATGTTGATCCCAATCAGGAATGGGTTGCACTCTGGCTTCGGGTGCCGCAATAATCATTCCGTGATCATCGGCCATTTGTCTAAAGTTCCATGCCATCGATTCACCTTGGCGTAAATCCGTGCCTTCCGCCGTCCAATGAAAAGCAACGAGAAGATACGGTTGTGCCGGCCGATTGTCCGGGACATAAACATGCACACTGCGGCCTAAATTGGAAAGTGTCAGAGTGACATCGTGAACACCGGCGACGTTAGGAAAACTGCCAGAATATGCCACTGCCGCGATAGAATTTCCGTCGCCCCCGGTTTCACAAGTGCTTCCCCCAACCACACTCTTAAACGCTTCGGCCAAATCGGGATTCTGAAGCATTTTTTTAGTATTGGACTTTTCCTCCCCAAGCGGACTTACACAACTCACCAGAGAGAAGTTTATGATGATTAAAAACAAAGCAAGCAGATATCGTCGCATGAGAGCTAAATTCATCTCTTCTCTCCTTGGGAAAGACTCTCAAATAAAGGATAACATAATTTATTGGGCCAGCTTCCCAATCAATCATATCCCTTAAAAATCAAATAGTTAAGCACGGCTAATCTTGCCTAGCGATAGCGAGTTTTTGTGGCGGTGAGGATATACACCATTTGCCATTTCACCATCACCAGGGTGGTCCCATCAATTCGATTATGCCTTCACGCGGACTTGGGGAAAGCACTCCAAGCGTCATGGGTAAATTGAAGGTGAATTCGCATGGCACACCTTGCTGGGGAATTCGGTGCCATGTACTCGGTGTTGTGTACCATAACGTAAGCTCGCCATAGGCCAATTAGTTCCACCAGGCATCGAACTCCTGTGAGAAAATATTTTTTAAAGTCAGAATTTTTTTTGTTTTTGCGCGCAACTTGATTTGAGGGTTCTTGCTATTTTTTCCTCTATAATGGGCTTGTAGGCGCGTGCATTTCAGTTTTAAGCGCACGCAAATTTTTAACCGCCGATGCATGATTTTAAATGTTCAACGTCGTATTGTGGGCGATTTTAACGCGACAAATTTGGAGTAAAAAAGTGTGGTAGAGTGCGGGAAATCAGGGGACAAAAAATGAATTTAAAAAATCTAAAAAACGAAGTGTTGGTGCAAAATGCAAAAAATTTAGTCAGGGAAGAAAATAGAATCTTATCTAAAGTCCTCGCCCATCTCTTGGAGATTGATGCGCGCAAGCTTTATCTGGAACTTGGATATGGAAGCTTGTTTCAATTTGCCGTGAAGGAACTTGGATACAGCGAGGCCTCAGCAATGCGAAGG
>JACPIU010000013.1:15043-64719 GCA_016187935.1 Bdellovibrio sp. | reverse complement strand
AGCAGGATGCGGAGGGATGAGAAGCAATAGGGCAAAGTGCCACATGGCCATTCAAAATTAATGAGTTAACAGCATTGACCGACAGAAGTAGTCTATAATCTTGCTGGACGCGCTGCCAGCATACGACTTTTCCCATTGATATTAAAAAATAGGCGGAAAAGACGATGGCCAAGAGACTCATGAAAATGATCAAAACTCGCCCCATCCATTTCATGCCCTTATTCATTCTCCACCGTCATCGTTGGCAGTTCAGGTAAAATCAAACTCATGAGAATCTGAGAACCCTCTTCGTTAAGATGCAGACCATCGACAGTCAAGGCAAAACCATAGTCGACCGCAATGGAGGATAATTCATGGCCCAGCAAATAGCGGCGCATACCAACAATAAGGCCACGACTGAAATAGGGATGATCATAGGGCCTTTTATTTGGTTTAAGAGCATTAATGGTGGCGGCCATTTTTTCATGGAGGGGAAGATACTTCGCTCCGGATAAAGCAGAGATATTCGCAATCACATCGTTGTACGCCTTGATCTTAGTATTGATGACATCATTCTCTTTATCTCCCATCATGGGAATTGAGATCAGATACACCTTGGCGATGGCAGTTAAGGATTCCACCAATTGTTTGTACTGCTCATGAAAATCCGGTGGCGGAGTAGAACAGGTATCACATTCCAAGACATCATTACTACCTATTAAAATATAAATCTGCTGCGGAAGTACTTCTTTTGCCCGGTCAATTCGCTGAAGTAAATCATCAACCGTATCACCGTTTTGACCTAAATTAATCATTTCAAAATATGGCACCTCAGTTTGCAGCGCTGTAACAAAATCATTTCCGATGCGCCCATGGACATGACTGTCACCCAAAAAAACAATTTTCTTGGGTGTAAATTCCGGATTGGCAAAATTGACCTGGGGATGCTGATACATTTTATAAATAAAAAAAAGTAGAACCGCCAGAAAGCAGCTGGCCAAAATTATGACCAATAAAGTTAGTCCGTATCGCCAGTTGACATGCATGTCTTGCATCGGCCTCGCAAATTTATGAAAACAACTACGAGTTCATGTACATTGAATCAATATCGCTTTTATAATTCTTTTCAATCGCCGCACGCTTCATTTTCATAGTTGGAGTCATTTCTCCCCTTTCAATCGAAAAATCATTTGCCAGAATTTTGCAATATTTGATTTGCTCATAGCCCGCAAGTTCTTGATTAACTTCTTCAATCTTTTTATTAATGGCCTGTTCAACTTCCGGATTCAGTTTCACTCCTTCGGGCAAGGTTAAAAGCATGGAAAAATATTTTCTTCCATCCCCCACCATACAGGCCTGGGCCACCCAAGGACTGGTTTTAATTTTATCTTCGATAGGAACAGGGGCGACCATTTTTCCGCCGGAAGATTTCATAATTTCTTTCTTTCGACCGACAATTTTCAAAAGTCCTTTTTCATCCATTTTGCCCAAGTCCCCACTATGCAACCAACCATCAATGATAGTTTCATTGGTAGCTTCAGCTTTATTATAATAACCTAAAAAGACGTGCCGACCTTTCGTGCAAATCTCCCCATCTTCCATAATTTTAAAATCTGTATTAGGGACGGGAAGTCCTACGGTGCCAGCAGAATCAACACCCGGCCTGGTCATGCTTATCAGGCCGGTAGATTCCGTTTGACCGTAAACTTCCAAAATATTGATCCCCAATCCGGCAAACCAATTGGCAACATAGGCCGGTAGCGATGCCGCCCCTGAGGCCGCCAACTTCACCTGATCCAATCCCATGGCCTTCTTTATTTTCGAAAGCACTAATCTGTTGGCAAAAAATAATTGCCATTCATCAAACAAAGAAAGAGCTTGGCCGCGGTATTTTTTCTGGGCAACCCTTTGGCCTGTTTGAATCGCCCATTCGGCCAGAACTTTTTTCAATCCTGTTGCTGTGGATAATTTTTGTCTCACCCCTTCCACCATTTTTTCCCAGAGACGTGGCACAGAGAGAAGCAAGACCGGCCGTACTTCCCCCAACTCGGCCGCAATATTTTCAAAACCCGAGCAATAATCAACCCGCAATTGGCAAGTAAGGCCGGCACCGATATTTTGAATTTTTTCGGCGATATGACAGAGGGGCAAAAAAGAAAATGTATTTCCCATGCGTTTGGTAATTCCCCAAACCGGCATGGCAATAGATGAAGCATAGGCCAAGTTATCGTGGGAAAGTAAAGCACCTTTAGGATTTCCTGTCGTACCCGAAGTATAAATCAAAAAGGCCCCATGCTTGGGATCGAGACGATCCAGATAATCCTGAAGTTGCAAGCTCTCCGCCAGCTTTTTCCCCTCTTCTAGGGCCTGGGCATAGCTGACGCCTTGGGCGCAAAAAGATGCATCACCTTCAAACACCAGTACGATTTTAATATGGGAAGGGAGCGGTACCTGGCCTTGATGAGTGGCCTTATCAAAATAGAGCTTATTTTGCAGAGACAGCAGTTTACATTGAGTATCTTTTAAGACATAGGAAATGTCATTGAAGCTGGCATTAGGGTAAAGCCCGGCAGATTTTCCGCCCAATAAGAGTGGTGCCAGGTCCAGGTGAACCCACTCTGGGCAGTTATAACTCAAAATGGCCCCCACATCGGAAGCGTTAAAACCTTTCGACTGCAAAAAAATGGCCAGCCAGAAAACTCGCTGGCAGTACTCTTTCGCGGTGATGTTGCACCATTCGCCTTTCTGCTTATAACGTTGCGCTATATCCTCAGGGTGCTCATCGGCCCAGCTCTTTAAACGATGCAAAACTGTATCCATCTCATTCTCCTAAACAAAATTATGACTTTTTCCTTATTATATCTCAAATGCTGAGGTAAGTTCTTTATAAAAAAAATTGGCCGTGGCAAAATCTCCGTTATGCGCTTAGAACAATTGCTCGAGTATGGACCTTATATCACGGTTCTTTCATCCCTGTTGATTAATCGCAGACATTTAAGACACACTCTGGCCTTGATTGGCGCGGTATGGGCCTTCATCGCTCTGAACTCGTCTTCGCCTTTGATCCTTTCGTCCTTGTGGAACGCCCCTCTGAGTGTTTTTTGGATAGGCATGATCAGTATTCATTCCCTCTTGCTTCTCTACTCGGGATGGCTGCGAATTATGCCTTTGCCGGAGCATCACCGAATCATTTACCATCGTTTTTTTAAAAAATTCTCTCGCCCTAATTTTAAAAAGTTAATGGAAATCAGTACGATTGAAAATAAGGCCCATGGTGCCCCCTTGACCAAACAAGGCGAACCCATGAATTTTGTCATGTGTATGCTCGACGGAAGTGCCGGCGTGATTATTGATGGCCATAAAATTGCTTCCCTGCATAACGGTGATTTTATCGGTGAAATCAGTTTTCTCAGTGGTAACCGCTCCTTGGCGTCAAGATGATTTAAAGGCCCTTTTGCGCAAAAATTTGGGCCTCTTGATCGAATTTAACCGCACTATCGAAAGGCAAATTGCTCGCAGACTTACAAAATCAAAGTGACCAGTTAAAACTTTGTCGCGGTTTTGCTTCTTCTCACGTAAAATAATCCCTAACTTGGATTAAAATAAGCACAAAAAATGAGAGGTCATCTATGCCAGTCAACCCCAGCTTAAAAGAAGAAGAGTATTTTCATCGTTTAGAAACGGAGTTGAAAAAAAAACGAAAGGCCGAGGAACAGATTGCCGTGCAGGAGCAAGAGCGCAAACGCTTGCAAGAACTTCACCATATGTGCTGTCCCAAATGCGGTATGCATTTAATGGCGCTGGATTATAAGGGAATTGAGATTGATGAATGTTCTTCCTGTAAAGGGATCTGGCTTGATGCCAATGAGCTTGAGCAGATCATGGCCATGGAAAAAGGAACGCTCAATCGACTGCTCAAAATCTTCAAGTCTTAGAGATATATTACTGAGATATATAACCGTGTTCGTAATCGTATTTTTATTGTCCACTCTCGGTCAGGGCTCAGAAATCGATTCTTTCACTCCTCGTTTTAGGCAATTCCCTGATGGGCTCCCGGCCATCAATAAGGAAGTTAATAAACGCATCACCGATGCCATCACCATGGCAAACAAAGTCTCTTCTTGCAACATTCTCATCTTGGAAGCACTCTTAGGAGGCCAGCTCTTAAGTCCGTTTTATGGCCAGATTGAACATTTCGCCAACACCTCCGATAATGTCCCGCGCTTTCGCGTCTTGTTTGTTGAGTCAGTTTATCGCAACCTTCCGGAATTTAATTTTATGCTCATGAGCATTGGCGAGTCGCTCTTTGGTTTTGGAAATGTGATTCATGAAAATGGACTCCTCATCGGTACGGATAAATTCGGCCATTTTTTTGATGAGGGTCACCGCTTCTACGGCGATCTCAACGCTAATGCATCAAATCTGGATGAAGTCCTGAGTCATAGTGAAAGTACAGAAGATGGCATCTACGGACTTGGCCTTGGAGGTGTAAAATCTTACGCCGACCTGGTGGCCAATTATCATGGCATGCATTTCTGGTCTGAAATGTTACAAGCAAAGTTTAAACATGAGCGTCGCTATTTAAAATGTGTGCGTAAGCAATGGGTTCAAATCCGACAATTTAACTTTCGAGATTATGTCGATCCAGCCTGGGATGAGGGGATCAACTGCAGTCAATATCAAAGTGTCGAATACGAAAATGCCGTTTTATACTCCATTGCGACTCTTCCCAATGAAGACATGCGCTCTTCGCGTTGCCCAGTTTATCCCAGCGCATGCACCGTCATGGCCCATAAATATGGCCGTCTTGCTGCCAAGTTAATCGGTCCAAAATGTCTGGCACATAAAGCATCTACTACTGACAGCACTTCTTCGGGTACCTTTCCATAGCCTATGCCTTCATTTCCTCCCAAACGATACGCAACCGTTCCTCAGCGGAAGGAAGAGTTAAAGGTCTGGCCCAGTGAAATACACTCGTGCTAGAGTTCGGCATAAAATTTTATGAGCAATATACACGCCTTACAAAGCTTAGTTGGAAATACCCCGCTGCTGATCATCGATTATGAATATAAGGGAAAAAAACGCGTCCTCTATGCCAAGGCGGAACATTTAAACATGACCGGTAGTATTAAGGATCGCATGGCCCTTCATGTTATGGGAAAGGCCTACGCTTCCGGGGATTTGCGGCCGGGGGACAGAATTATCGAGGCCACCAGTGGGAATACGGGGATTTCTTTTTCCGCCATCGGTGCAGCGCTCGGACATCCTGTAACCATCTTCATGCCCGATTGGATGAGCGACGAGAGGAAAAATCTCATCCGCGCTCTCGGGGCATCCATTGAATTGGTTTCAAAGGAACAAGGTGGATTTGTCGGCAGTATCCAGCTGGCGGAGGAGCTGGCCGCGCGCGAGAAGAAGGCCTTCTTGCCCAGACAATTTTCAAACCTTGCTAATAGTGAAGCTCACTTTGAAACCACCGGGCCCGAGATTTATTGGCAGCTTAAAGATCTTTCAAAGGCGCCAGATGCCTTTGTGGCAGGTGTCGGCACAGGTGGCACTGTCATGGGAGTGGGTGCCTTTTTGAAAAAATGTCATCCTAAGGTCAAGATTCATCCATTAGAACCCGCCAATTCTCCCACTCTGACAACCGGCCATAAAGTGGGCAAACATCGCATTCAAGGCATTTCTGATGAGTTCATACCACCCATAGTGCAACTCTCAAGACTCGATCATGTGGTCAGTGTCGACGATGGTGATTCCATCATCATGGCGCAAAATCTTGCCCAGCACCTGGGACTTGGGCTGGGAATTTCTTCTGGTGCTAATTTTTTGGGAGCAGTCAAACTGCAAAATGAGATGGGTGATGATGCTGTCGTAGTGACAGTGTTTCCTGATGATAACAAAAAATATCTAAGCACCGATTTAATCAAAACTGTACCTGTGCAAGATGAATTCTTATCAATTCACATCAAACTCTCAGGCATGAAAGGGATTCGTCGGGTCTGTAATACCTGCAATGATTCCAAACAATAAGAGTACGGCAAGGCCTTAGGGCTCACAAGCAAATGTCCACTCATCTTCATGACAGAAGCGTTTTCCCTGGGCGGTACAAAGGGGCCTGGGCACCCTGGTAGAAAACTAGCGTGAGAGAGTCGAAACAAAAAGCAACACCGCCCCATAATAGAGCGGCAATCCCCACAATTTATTGGTGAATTTACGTGCGCGGAATTGGTGTTGGGCCACAGAAATATCTGAAATAAAAAACATTACCGCGGCCAGCAGGGTGATCCAATGGGCGCCACCACCGACGGTGCTTGCTGCCACCGCCACCATGGAAGAAATAACTACGATATAAATATTGACCGGTATAAACAATTCCTTGGGAATTTCCCGCCAGGGCCAGCGCATAATGAAAAAAATAAAAAAGACTTCCAAAATCAGCGCAAGCAACAACTGGCCGAGATTAAAAGCTGCAGGCCCGGTAAAAAAGGCCGCGAGAAAGGCCACGTGTCCAAACAGGAAGGCCCCCACCCCCATGAGAAAATATTTTTTTTGCTGGGGGATAAGTAAGATATCGCCAATCATGCAGAAAACTACGGCGATCAGGATTGATATTCCATAGGGACCTTTGATCAGGGCCCCATGCACCCAGGCCAGGAGAACAAAAGAAAGCGAGGCGGAAGTTTTAAACCACCATACCCCTAAGTTCCATTCTTTATATTCGGCCAGCAATAATAAGATGACCAGCACGCCACATAATATATTCAAAAAAGTTACCAGAAAATTTCCTCTAGTTTGAAAACAGATGATGCATTTTTTTATGCTGTTCCATATCGGCAATATAAAGCAGAATCGTACCCTCGTTTAAGCGTGTTTCCAGAGGAGGGTTGTAAATAAAATCGCTCCCGGTCTCACCCGATTTGAGGGCCATAATATACAAACCACATTCTTGATAAATATGTGCCTCTTCCAAAGACTTGCCACAAAGGGAAGAATTTTGAGGGACCACCACTTCTTCAATTCGCGCGGCCTTCTCTTTTCCCCTTAGCATACGATCTAAAAAAGTCACAACATGCGGTCGGAGCATTTCCGATGCCATCCGCATTCCCCCTATGAAATTGGGGCTCACCACATAATCGGCGCCGGCGGTTTTCAATTTCCCCACCAATGTCAGGTCAATGGCCTTAGAGACAATCTTAATCTTGGGGTTGAGCATTCGAGCAGAGATGGTGAGAAACAAATTATCCTTATCATTACTTAAGGCGGCAACCAGGCCATGGGCGCTTGCAATTTTTGCCTCCTTCAACAATTCATCACTGGTGGCATCGCCTATCAGAACACAACAATCGGGAAACAAAGCGCGAACTTTGTCACGCTTGGTAGTGTCCGCTTCTAAAACGATAAAACCGTGCTTGCCATGGTACATTTCGCTAATGACGTGAATGCCGGTTTCGCCTGCACCACAGATAATGAAATGATCTTTCATATGCGCAACTCTCCTTCGGATGGATTGGGCCAAAAATAGTTCTCCCAGGTGCCCCTCCAAAACATAGGCCGTAATGGTTGAGACGGAATAGAGCACGAGGCCCATTCCGGCCAACATCAGCAACATGGTATAGAGAGTGGCCACAGGACTGTGCTCGATCTGAAAAATATCACCGTAGCCAACGGTGGAGAGAGTAATGGACGTCATATAAAGAAGACGCCACCAAGGTTCATTTGGATAAAGACAATGATAACCAAAACTGCCCCCAAAGAGTGTTACAAAACTCAATAAAAAAGGCAGACGGAGTTTGGCCCAAACAGTTTTAAAATCGATCATAAAGCTTGTGATTATTATAGGATAAAGTGCTTAATTGGCCATGGTCTTTCTGCCTATAAAAACTACCCGCCCTCTTGTGGCAAACGCTACTGACAGGCACAATGTTTGGTAATGCGGCAATTTAATTGATGTTCGAGGATTTTGTGGAATTTTTAAAATTTTATGTCTTGTCGAGCGAAAGTGAGCAGCAAGCTGATCAAGATGAACAGTTGGTGTACTTCAACCGCAGTCACATCGTCAGCATCAAGCCAATCAAAATGTTGATTAACCACCATGTGGTTGATGGCTATTGGTTACGTCTTTCCAATGGAAAAAAATATAAGGCCACCCAAATCCCGGATGAATTTAAGCAACTCTTCTGCGAAACTCCCCATAAACGTTCATTGAATGTGAAACATTTCCCGGATGATGGCGCCTTATTGTAAGGCTAAATAATATCCAATAGTTTGCGCACAAAATTGGTGCTTGAATTCACTACCTCATTGGGAAACTGCTCTGGATTATTCACGATCTCCTGAGGATTCTTGGTTAGCGCAGTGGTGCGTTCCAGCTCTCTCATAAGGCGACGTACCTGGGCCGCCTCCGAACCATTTTGCCGAATATATCGGGCATTTTGCATAGGAATGGATTCTGGAATTAAACTAATCTTCATGCCCTAACCATCGGACAATCTAAGATAAAACTTTAGAAAAAAGATCAGCTATTCAAAAATCCCCTTATTTCAAACTATTAGAAGTCTGCGTTCTTGGGTGTTCGCGGAAATGGGACGACGTCTCGAATGTTTTTCATGCCCGTAATGTACATCACGGCCCGTTCAAGGCCGAGCCCAAAACCAGCATGGGGAACGCTTCCGAAGCGACGTAAATCAAAATACCACCACAAAGCTTCTTTATTCATTTTAAGCTCTTCCACTCGGTGCATGAGCTTCTGGTAATCCTCTTCCCTTTGGCTTCCACCAATGATCTCACCCACTCCGGGAACGAGAATATCCATGGCACGAACCGTTTTACCGTCACTATTTTGTTTCATATAAAAGGCCTTGCATTGCTTGGGGTAATCAGTCACAATGACAGGGCCTTTGAAATGAATATCGGTTAAGTATCTTTCATGTTCCGTCTGGAGTTCCATTCCCCAGTCACAGGGATACTCGAATTTCTTGCCGGATTTTTTGACAATCTCGACCGCTTCCGTATAGCTGATGCGAACAAAATCCCGATCGCGCACCAGCTCAAGAGTCTCAATCAGATTCTCGCCCTGTTCCTTGCCCAGCTTATCTAAAAATTCCATTTCCTTCGGGCCATGAGCGAGCGCCGCCGAGATAAGGAATTTGACGTAATCCGCACCTAATTGAGCATTGTCGTCTAGATCAGCGAAGGCCACTTCCGGTTCGATCATCCAAAATTCGGCCAAATGCCGGGCGGTATTACTGTTTTCCGAGCGGAAAGTCGGCCCAAAGGTATAAACTTTCCCCAGTCCCATGGCAAAACATTCGCCCCCCAGTTGCCCCGAAACGGTCAAATTGGTTTTCTTGCCAAAATAATCCTGAGAATAATCCACACGTCCGTCGGTGGTGGGCAGCTTGTTTAGATCGAGAGTTGTGACATTAAACATTTCACCAGCACCTTCGGCATCCACCGCCGTGATAATGGGGCTATGGAGATAATAAAAACCGCGCTTGGTAAAGAACTCATGAGTGGCAAAACTTAAAATAGAACGAAGACGAAAGACCGCACCAAAGGTCTGGGTGCGCGGTCGCAGATGAGCGATCTCCCTCAGGTATTCATACGAAGTCGCTTTCTTTTGCAAAGGATATTCTTCATCGGTCTTAGAAAAAACGTTGGCACTCACTGCCTGCATTTCGACCGTCTGTCCCTTGCCCTGACTCTTGACCACAAGGCCTTTAACTTCCAGGCTGGACCCAAGAAGAAGGCCGGAAATTTCCTCATAATTGGAAAGCTTTTGATCCACCACAATTTGAAAATTTTCTTGCGTTGAACCATCGTTCAAGGCGACAAAAGAAAACTGTTTTCCTTTGCGCACACTGCGCACCCAACCTGCAATCGTGACTTCACGTCCGATTAGGTCAGAAGTAAATATCTCGCGGAGAGTTATCAATTGTTTGAGTATCACAGGTCACCTACTGTTATAAATTAATATCCAAAAACTACTTTTTTAATCTTTTGTATTTGCTCACGCTTTAAGCGCGCCCCAAATTGAGTTACCACTGTCGAAGCGGCGGCACAGGCCAACTTACCGGCCATGGCAAAATTCTGGTTGGTGGAGAGGGCATAGAGAAAAGCTCCCGCAAAAAGGTCTCCCGCCCCGTTGGTATCGACCGCTTCAACCTGTGACGTGACCACATCAATTTCCTTTTGACCATCAAATAACAAGGCCCCTTTTGGACCTTGGGTGATGGCAAAAGTACGAGCATACCGTTTCAATTCACTGAAGGCCTCATCAAGAACTTGCTTTCCAGTAAAAACCTTGGCCTCATTCTCGTTACAAAAAAGTAAATCGACACCGTTGCCTAGGGTCTCAAGTAATCCTTGTTTGAAGTGAATTGGCATGGAGGCATCAGAAAATGTCAACGCAGTTTTCACCCCGTGTCTTTCGGCCACCGATTTGGCATGAATGGCGGCTTCACGCCCAAGAGGCGAGGCCACCAAATACCCCTCGATGTACAATATTTTTGAATTCTTAATGATTTCTTCATCCAGTTCTAATTTGGAAAAATCAGAAGTGATGCCTAAATGAGTGTTCATGGTGCGCTCGGCATCGGGAGTTATAAACACCATACATCGCCCGGTCGGCCCATGGGGTCTTCCCTTACCAGACCAGTTGTTATGAACGCCCTCACGCATGAGGTCTTGGTAGTAAAAGTCCCCAAGCTCATCATTACTTACTTTGCAACTGTAGAAAGAACGTCCGCCCAATTGCGCGACAGCAATCACTGTATTCGCTGCCGACCCTCCGCAAGACCTCTTGTGCTGCATTCCATGAATCGCGTCAATGATCTCCCTTTGGCGAATTTCATCCACCAAAGTCATAAGGCCTTTTTCGATTTTCATTTTGTGCAAAAACGAGTCTGTCACTTCAAATTCCATATCCACAAGAGCATTGCCGAGACCGTAAACGTCATACAGTGCCATAATTATCCTCTTTAAAATTTGATCGAAGAGTCATGCAAGGCAAGCAATGTACCCTAAAAAAATGCCTTTCTCAATAAAGGACTCTTTTGTTTTCTTTTGTTCCAGCATAAACTATTACTGTTTTAAAGGAGGTCCTATGTCACTTGATGAATTTCTTAAAGAAAAGCAAACCCAAGAAGAGGCCAATGAAGCATCCAAAAAGAAGGATTTTCATGATAAATGCATTTTGATTCTTGGCAAAATTAAAGAAAAAAGTGAAGAAAAATACCACGAACTATCCCATCTCTTTCATAGTCGCTTCAGTAGTCCCAATATTCAAAGAAAAGTCATTATGGGATTTTATGCCCAACTCATGAATGAGATGAGGGCGCTTGATCCAACCCCGACACTCACCCAAGCTGCCACCAACCTAAAACAGGAAGTTTCCTCAACTGTTCAGGCCACGAAGCAAAAGGCCAAAGATCTCATTGAAAAAGTTGAGCAAGCTAAACAACAAGTTCAAGAAAAGAGCAAAAGTGTCAAAAAAGAGGCCAGCAAAAAACCTGCCGCCAAAAAGGCCAAAAAGTCGGCGGCAAAAAAAGCTCCTGCAAAAGCAAAAAAAGTTGTAGCGAAAAAGGCAAGCACGGCGACGGCCAAAAAGAAAACCGCCAAAAGTGCTGGAAGTGCAAAGAAAAAGAGTGCTTCCAAACGGAAGTAATCCACTCAAGTATCATTCTTGCTTTTTGCTCAGGTCTCTCAACCATCCATCCGATGAGCTAAGTGCGCTGGCATAACTGTCGGTCAAGAATTATTGAGGGATCCATGCTCAATTTCAATCTTCGTATCACCAATGATAGTTTAGAAATTATTTCAACACTCAATAAAATGCAACGTGACCAATCTCCTGTCTTGGTATGGCAAAATCTTGGTGAAAAACGCATTATTCGTAATGCTGTGATTAGCGCCATCGATTTTGTCACCGGCAAGGTGATTTTGGTTCCCAATGATCCTTATAAAAATTTTGATTTTTTGGGCCCCCAAACCATTTATATCCGAGGCCAAGAGAAGAGCATCCTGTTCAAGCGCGAAAGTATCAAAATCGATAAACGCCGCATCTTTGTGGACATCCCCAATGAAGTGAGAATGTTTGAAAAGAGGATCAATCATCGTATAAAATTTGGATTTAACTCACCCTATCTCGGGACCATTGAAATCAAAATCAACTCCACCTCTGAATTGCGCAAAGAATTCATCTTCAATCTCTATGATCTTTCGGCCAAAGGAGTGAGTTTTAACTTCAATTTTAAAGATCAGATCTTTTTCGCCGAGGGAACAGAGATTTTTATCCGGAAGCTGGGTCAAATTCCTTTAAAGACCCCGATTGAAGGACGAGTAGTCTACCTCAAACGCATAGAATTTATGAGCCAAGGCTCGCGCATCAATAAAATAAAAATGGGAGTGGCGTTCAAAACACCCATTTCAGAAAAAATTCTGCAGTCATTCTATTAGCAGGCCTCTTCCAAAGGTCCTCCGCTCGGCGCCCTAGGTTTTCTTGCCTAAATCAATTTTTTTCCCAACCGTCATCTTAGAAAATCCCCGCGCCAGTTTAGGCGAAAGCCTTTGCATCATCATCATGGCCTTGCCATTGACGGTGGGAAAAATTTCTTTCTCTCCCTCGGCAATACCTTCAGCAATTCGCCGAGCACAGTCTTCCGCTTCAGTTGCCAAAAAGAGCAACTCCTGGGGAAAGCCATTGCTCTCACCCACTCGCATAATCTTGGTTTTCACGAAACCGGGGGAGACCAAGATCAGCTTGACGGGGGATTTGGCCAATTCCAATTCTGCCTGAAGTGATTCGGTGAAGCCAGTCACGGCAAATTTACTTGCAACGTAAGCAGTAAGGCCTGGGGATGAGATATGGCCGGCGACCGAACCGATATTCACGATGCTTCCTCCAATTGTTTCCATATACGGCAACCAGAAACGCACGCATGTGACAAGAGCAAAAAAATTGACCTGCATGGTCCGCTGCAACTCTTCCTCAGTGATATCCGACATACCTTTGATTGGGGCGACCCCGGCGTTATTGATCCAGATCGACGGCACTTCATGCTCTTGATAAAGCTTATTCAAGGTCACTGTAAGTGCCGACTTATCGGCCAGATCACAGGTGACAAAGCTGAATAATCCCGGAAGTTCTTTTTGCAAAGAGACAAGCCCGGTCTGATCAACATCAAGTCCCACAACCTTAATTCCTTGAGCGACATACTGTTTTACCAATTCTCGACCTATACCACTGGCCGCCCCTGTCACCCCGACAAATCGTAATGCCTTCCTTGTCACTTCAACCTCTCAATTTGCTGGCAAGTTTTAAGAAACCTTTCAGCGATGGTTTGAACTTATTGTCTTTGCGTTCAGGAGTTTTAGCTCCAAGCAAATTGGCGACACGCATGGCAGAAAACACTGCATCGTTGTGCAATCCGTATCCGAAATGACTGCCGCAATAATAGCAATTCAACTGGCCGTTTAAACTTGGCATTCTCTCGATTGCCGCCACCGATTCAAAAGAAAATTTTGGAGTGCGCAGCACCGTTTGAAATTCAATCAGCTCTTTACGGATAGAAAAATTGGGATGTTGAGTGCTGATCAGATCACTGTCATCCGGGACCTGATGTTCAAATCTGAGCGCTCCACTGACCGAGGTGTTAATTTGCCCGTCTTTATCACGGGTATAGAGATAGGTGTAGGCCTGAATCAATTCGCGTGCGGGAAAACTGGAATGATCGCGATGGACGATGACTTCACCTTCTTTATATTTCCATACTCCCAAAAGTTCTCGTTCAAGGGGCGTGGGATTTTCGATTAAGGCCAGTGCTTGATCGGCATTACAGGCAAAGACAACAGTATCAAATTTTTCCATGGTACCATTTTTCATCACAAGAGTGATTTCGCTTTCTGTGCGCTGGAGTGTTTTAATCTCGGAGCACATGACAATTTTATCCTGAAAAGTTTTTGCCATGGCCTCAATATAAGTTCGCGTGCCCCCTTTTGCCGCCTCAACCGAGAACAGGCCTTTGGGGGAAACAATGTCGTTATGCACTTTGAGTTTTCCCAGAAAGAAGCTAGCAGGCGTTTCCATAACTTCGGCCGCCGACATGGAAGATAAAAGACACAAGACACAGATTAAAAAAAGCGTGGCATTTTTATCAAACTGCGGAATGAGTTTAATACAATCCCCCATGGTCATTCCGGTCAGAAGTCCCTTATCCAGCTTTTCATTGGCAACTTTAAGCCCCTTGAAAAATCCGTAAATACTTTTTAAGTGATCCAACTTTATCAGATCAAAGGCCTGAGTGATCCCGCCCTTCAAAGTAGGAGTAAGATAGAGTCCTTCCTTGGTATTGAGATCATGCATACTCATAAAGGTGTTGGCACAAAAATCAGTTTCAACCCCCAGCTCTTCCAACAGAGCAAAGAAATGGCCATAACCTTCCTTTCCAAAGGCCGCCACCGCGATGTCGACGGCCTTAGCGTCTTTGGTATCGATGGAAAAGGCGTTACCCCCAAGGCGATCGCTCTTTTCGAATAATTTGATGTTGTGACATTTATTGAGATAGTAGGCGCAGGTCAATCCGGCGATTCCGCCTCCGATAATGGCAATTTTTTTCGCCATAAACTCTCCCTAATTTTTCACCAGCATCCCTTCACAGTGGGGTACGCTGAACTGATAGATCTGTTGACCGATTTTGAGGCCGCCCAACTGTTCTGCCACACTATGTTTGCCCAAGCGCAGATTCACTCTCGGCCACAAAAAAGCTTGTCCCGCGGCCGGTAAATTCATTTTAAAAGTGGCATTACTCTTTGCTTGCCCGGCAATATAGGTATCGATACTCATACGCCTTCTCATGATATTCAGCAGTCCTTGTCTGGACTTAATTTTGGGGCACTCTAATTCTAAAATTATTTCGAGAGTGTCTTTGTCTCGCAGCGTACAAATGCGATGGGCACCGGTCTCGCGAAAAGTTATATCGGCCAAAAATTTGGGATAATTTAAAAGTCCCTTTCCCCCCGCCACCGATAATTCCGTAGTGACCGGCAATTGCACAATGAAGGCATGAAATTTTGCCTGCATGATGGCCCGCAGAGATTGCACTTTTTGCCATAGTCCTTCGCCTGGGGCAGATACCAGGATGGACAGGGCGACTTCATTGTATGGGCCAATATCCGTGTTCTTATATTCAATGCAATTCACCGCCAACAGAGTTTTTTTGAAAGGCAGTTTCAAAGGCCGATGATGGGGAGCTGTCAAGGCCTGGGCCTTCTCATAGTCACATAAAAAAAAGGCCCCAATCACATCGGCATCACGGATAAAAAAAGGTGACTTGAAGATGTAATCGCCGTAAGGCATTTCAGTTTGCACCACCTTGGAAAAAAACTTCGAAGCGCTCACGTATATGACTCCATGCGTTTTTGGCACTGTAATTCTTAGACTTATATTATTACAAATTTGAAATAAGCGCACTTAGCGCCCGCGGAAAAGATCGTAGCGCACGCTTTTGCCTTGGAAAGTCGCCAGGGGGGCCGGCGCGGCAAATTGCGCCGCTTTAGCAGGACGTTTAACCACAATGCGATTCAATGGTAATTCAAGTAAACTTTGGATCACGCACTCTTGGTCGAGATCAGCACCAACCAGGTGACCAAACACCACCATCTCCTGACGCGGTAAACTGCGCCGCCGGCCAGGCCCTTCACTGAACATAGGATCAAAATAAAGAACCGAAATATTTTTTTGGCGCATTTTCTCCACACCACCGCGAACATCACCAAAAACCAGCTCAAATTTATCCACAAGCTCTGGATAGGTGCCAATGAATTTTTGCCAGGCCGTTTGCAACAAGACAAACATGAGGGGATGACGTTCATACGCCAGGACTTTTAGGCCCCAGGACAAGAAGAGCAGAGAATCCTTTCCTGTTCCACAAGTGGCATCAACCACAGTGTCGCCCTTCTTTACCGCCCGTCCCAACGCCTTTTTCAGTGGGCCGGCAGCAGTTTTACTGACTTGCCTCATAAAACCGGCGTATTCTGACACAAAATCCAAAGTGAGCGCCGGGCCCTCAGCACCACAGCAATAATAACTCACACCGCCCTCGCCAATTTTTAAATAACTACCCGATTGAAGAGGACTCTCAATGACGTTCAATTCGATTCCGACTGATTTGGCCAACTTTTCAATGAAAGAAATTTCCTGCTTTGAAACACCCATCTCAATTAAAAATTGAAGCAACATTAAATCACCGTTTGAGTAGTCAATTCACAGTAGAAAAGATAAAAATATGGGCAAATAAAAACCTCCAACATTTGGATTATGAGATGGCAACGCAAGATAAATTACAACAAGATACATTACAAATGGACAAGCTCCCTTACAACCCAAAATGCCTCGAAAGAGAATTACGCCCTTATTATATCGGGGCCCGCGACCAAGAAATAGACCAGATGCTCAAAGAGGTAGGATTCAAATACCTCGATGATCTCTTCGCTCACATTCCGCAAGAAGTAAAATTCAAAGGACCAGTCGGTCTTGGTCAAGCATTATCTTATGAAGAGCTTCTGAATCATGTCACTCAGGTGGGCAAAAAAAATCGCATGCCTCTTTCCTTTATTGGCGATGGTCTCCCCCATTATAAAATTCCCGACCTGGTTTCTTTTGTTTGCAACATTCGCGGTCTCACCACGGCCTACACACCTTACCAACCCGAACGCAGCCAAGGCACCTTACATTCGCTTTGGGCCTACACCAATATGATGTCCCAGTTAACCGGCTTTGAGGCCATCAATGCCTCATTGTATGATCGCGCCACGGCCCTCTTTGAAGGCCTCTTATCTGCCACCCGAATCACAGGACATAATACCGTGATTGTAAGCGAAGGTGTTTATCCTGAAGATCGCGAAGTGGTTGAGACTATGGCACATGGTACCAAGCTCAGGGTGATTTGGATTCCCCTTCATATCGAAACGGGTGTGACCGATCTGGCGAAACTGAAACAAACAATTTCGGCCATGCACGCCGATCTCGCCGCCATTGCTTTTCCCCAAGTCAATTGCCTTGGCCTGCTGGAAAATGTCGATGAAATCACTGATTTGGCGCATGAAAATAAACTTTTGGCCTTGACCGTTGTGGATCCCATGCTGCTTGCCACGGGAGGTCTGCGCCCTCCTGCTGATTTTGGCCTGATGAAAGACCAGTCGGGACAAAAAATTGGTGCCGATCTCCTGGTGGGTGAGGCGCAACACCTTGCACTCGCTCCCAACTTTGGCGGCCCGGGCCTTGGACTCTTTGGCTGTCGTTATGCAAGCAATAATAAAAATGCCATCCGCTCGACGCCCGGCCGCTTTGTCGGCAAGGGCCATGATAGTCAAGGCAACCCCGCCTATGCCATGGTTCTTTCCACCCGCGAGCAACATATTCGCCGTGAAAAGGCCACCTCAAATATTTGCTCGAATGAATCGTTCATCGCTACCCTGGCGGGCGCCGCCGTTCTGGCCCGCGGAGAACAAGGTATGTCGAAGGCCATTTTAGAAGGACGGAAGATGGCGCTACGAGCGGTGGAAGAACTTACCGCTCTCAAGGGTTTGTCATTGGCCTTTCCGCAGAGTGCATTTTTCAATGAATTTGTTCTCTCGGTAGATGGTCCCTCACTCACACAATTACTCAAGAATGCCCAAAAAGAGGACCTGCAACCAGGCCTTGATGTCACAACACGCATTACGACAGTCGGGTCAAAACAACTCCTGATGCTCTCTTTTACCGATCGCCATTGCCTGGCCGATGTGGCCCGCTTGACGGCCTTCTTTGCAAGACATCTGAGAGATAGAAAAACACCTTCTCAAATTGCTTTTGAACTTCCAAAGAAGTATGCCAGGGCCACGGCGGCCAACCTTCCCAGTTTTTCACAAGACGTCTTGAAAGATTTTTACCAGAAATTGGGTGAACTCAATGTGAGTCCCGATGATAATATCTATCCCCTTGGTTCTTGTACCATGAAGTACAACCCTTATATTAACGATTATCTGGCGGGCCTGCCTGAGTTTACCCATGCTCATCCCAAGGCACCAATAGAAGATATCCAGGGTTGCCTGCAAATCCTTTTTGAGACACAAGAACAATTCAAAAAAATTACCGGACTGGCGGGAGTTACAACTCAACCAGTGGCCGGGGCCCAAGGTGAATTAGTGGGCCTGAAGATGATTCAGGCCTATCACCGCGAGCGTAAAGACAATCGCGATATCATTCTGATTCCCAAGTCGGCGCATGGAACCAATCCGGCCAGTGCTTCAGTTGCCGGTTTTGAAAATATCATCACTTTGACAGCTGACAGTCACGGTCAAATCGATCTGCCGTTTTTAGACGATGTCCTCTCAAAACACGGCCCCCATGTCGCGGGCATTATGGTCACCAATCCCAATACTTCAGGTATTTTTGAAAGTAATTTTCATCGCGTCGCCGCTAAAATTCATGATGTCGGTGGCCTGGTTTATATGGATGGCGCCAATATGAATGCCATTGCCGGAATCATCGACCTGGCAAAACTGGGCGTCGATGCCGTTCACAATAACTTGCATAAAACTTGGTCTATCTCCCATGGCGGCGGCGGGCCCGGCGATGCGATCGTGGCCGTTTCGGAAAAACTTCTCCCCTATCTTCCCGGCCATCAAGTCATCTTGAAAAATGGCGCTTATACCCTGAGCAAGGCACCCAAGAGCATTGGCAGTATCCATCGTCACTTTGGAAATTTTGCCCACAAGATCCGTTCCTACTCCTACATTAAGGCCCTCGGCGATCAGGGAGTGAAGAAAATGTCCGAAGTAGCAGTGCTCTCTTCTGTGTATCTTCTGCATAATTTAAAAAAATCCTTTCCCATTTTACCTGCCAATACTGAAACCGTTCCCCGCATGCATGAGTTTATTCTCACACTGAGTGCCGAGGACTTTGCTCTATTGGAGAAAAATGGAACTGCGCGGGCGCAGGCCATGGCAAGAGTGGGCAAGCTCTTTTTGGATTTTGGCCTCCATGCTCCAACAGTGGCCTTCCCTGAAGTGTTCGGCCTTATGATTGAGCCCACCGAATCGTTCAGTAAATCAGAACTGGAGCGTTTCACCCAAGTGGTCTTGGCAATCGCTCGCATCATTCGTGAGTATCCCGCAGTTTTAACCACCGTTCCCCATTTCACGCCGGTTTACAAAGTGGATGAAGTCGAGGCCAACAAGAATATTGTCTTACGCGAAGATAACTTTACCTTGCCCGAGGCGGGCGCAGATAAGCTCTCGCCCAAGGCCATGAGAAATTTAAAAGTTGATGAGATTGTGCAAAAGATCGTGCAGGCCCATGAGCTTCGGGTAAAAACCATGAGCTAACCGAGATAAAAGTCAGGGGATGAAGACAGCGTCAGCTTCATCTCCAAAAGACTTTTCTTTGCCATCGGCCACAACACCTGGACGGATAAGGTAATCTCCTCGGATAGTCCCGAGTCGTCTGACTTTTGCTTCGAGAGCGTCCCAAAGGTTGATTTCGGTGCGATCCACCGAATGAATGAGATCAATCAGCACTCCGATCATGCCAAGGCCTCCCTTAATGACACCTTCGGGGAAGGCCACTTTATACTTTTTGAAAAGTCGTATAGGTTCGCCACCAATGGTGATGTCCTTAATTTTCTTCTTCCCTTTTTTATTCACCTCAACTCTAAAGTTGACGCCGGAAAGGATCACGGACTCACCACCTTTTAAGTAATACTCCATCAGCATTTTGGCCACCATTCCATACATTTCGACATGGTAGATATGCCAACCCCAACGATCATCCAAGGAAAAAAAGCGCGGATAGGTGTGCATGATTTGTTCGCGGCTAATAGCACCTTTTGGAATATCAATGCCTGTGAGATTGGGAGAATGAACCCCGATATCAGCGTTAATTGATTCCTTGAAAGAATCGGCGATGATTTTATTCCAAGGAGTCATCATGCCGGATGAATTAATCAAATCAATTTCAGTGAACCCGACAACGGTTTTTAAGTAACTCTCACCGTAAATATTATTGACCTGGGTGCGGGCCTCAGAAATCAACTGGCGCATAATAGGGTCTTCATCAATGCTACTGGTGACTGGAACAATTTCACGCTCAAGAACCTTGATGCTGCCGTCTTCAGCGATATCGATCAACAATTTGCCCAAATATTTAGCGTGTTCACCGGCCTGGACGATGGCCACCTGTCGGCCTTGTTTGTTGCGAGTAATATAAGGGCGATCAATCAAAGTATGAGAATGTCCTCCCACCACTAAATCAATGTCTGATGTTTTACTGACCAGTTCTTGATCCTTGGTAAATCCGAGATGGGTCAGGGCAATCACGGTTTGAGCACCCATCGCTTTAAGTTTCTTGCCCCACTTATTGGCGGTCTTAATCGGATCAGCAATATGCCCTTTATCAAAAACCCATTTAAAATTGTTCTCATCGGTGGTCAGACCCAAAATAGCAATTTTATGGCCGTCAATTTCCATCATGCGATGAGATTTGAGTTTTTTAAGCCCAACAAAGCGATTGCGATCGGCCTCTATATTGGCGGCCACCAGAACAAAGGAAAAATCCACATCGGACAAGAGGTGCCCGAGTTCCGCCGTGCCCATGAGCCAATCATGGTTTCCCAGCGCCACAGCATCGTAATTCATTTTATCCATCATGTTAAAGACACTCTTGACCCGATCAGACATGTAAAAGAGCGAGCCTTCCAGGAAATCTCCCCCATCTAGGGTGATGGTTGAAATACCACGAGCATTGGCCTTGGAGCGTTCTTGCTCGATCAATGTTTTCAGTCGGGCATAGCCGCCTTGAGAGGCATCATAAACGCTATTTTCCACAAAACCGTGCAAGTCATTGGTATGCAGAATTAAAATCGGTTTGGCGTAACTGAAGAGACTGTACAAACCAAAAGTAAACGCAATAATAAAAAGTCGTATGAGCATGGCAACTCCAAAAAAGACAAGACATCAAACATCGCGTGAAATTGTATTATTAGCAAGACACTTGGTAAAAATTTTATCTCATGCCCGATAAATGATAATAGACGTCTCTGTCTCAAAACAGTATAACTTTGAAGGATTTAAGCACTTTTGCACTGTGTCATAATTATGAATGAAACACATCTCCTGCATGGGGCCCTTAAGGGCCGCTGTACCTTTGCCATTATCTCGCACCCCGATGCGGGAAAGACTACTATGACAGAAAAAATTCTGTGGTTTGGAAGTGTTATTCGTGAGGCCGGGATGGTCAAATCCAAACACGGTAATTTTGCCAAATCTGACTGGATGGAATTGGAAAAAGAGCGGGGCATTTCGGTTAGTTCATCAGTGCTCTCTTTTGATTACAAAAATCGCGCCTTGCATCTCCTGGATACTCCCGGCCACAAAGACTTTTCGGAAGATACCTATCGAACCCTGACGGCAGTTGAATCATGTATGATGATGATTGATTCGGCCAAAGGGGTGGAGGCCCAGACTATTAAGCTCATGGATGTCTGCCGCATGCGTGCCACTCCCATTGTCACTTTCATGAATAAATACGACCGCGATGCCTTGGATCCCTACGCCCTGCTTGAAAATGTGGAAACCATTTTGCATATTCACTGCACTCCCATGACTTGGCCGATTGGTGATGGCGTCGATTTTAAAGGTGTCTACGATATCGTTCACAAACAAGTTTATATGTTTGATGAGGCCACCGACCCGCGTACCCCCCACATTTTACAGGCAGAAGACCTGGATGCCCCTGAAGTCGTAGCGTATGTGGGAGAGACTTTGCTCACGAAGCTCAAACATGATCTGGAAATGGTAAGCGAACTATTACCCCCCTTTGATAAGGATGATTTTCTTGCTGGTATGCTCACACCAGTGTTCTTTGGCTCGGCCCTTCACAACTTTGGTGTAAAAGAGGTGATCGATTTTATCACCGATTATTGTCCTGGGCCTAAACCACGCATGGCCTCCCTTTTTCCCTATACTCCTGATGCCCCAACCAAAGAGATTTTTCCTTCGGACCCAACCTTTAGCGGTTTTGTTTTTAAAATTCAGGCCAATATGGACAAGCGCCACCGCGATCGCGTCGCCTTTATGCGAGTCATTTCGGGACGTTTCAAACGCGGTCAGCGCATTTTTAATACCCGTGAACAAAAAGAAATCAAGGTCACTACACCTCTCATCTTTCAGGCGCGAGATAGGGAAATTACGGAAGAGGCCTTTCCGGGTGATATCATTGGTCTAACCGGCCGCTACGCCATTGGCGACACCTTCACCGAAGGAGAGTTGCTGAAATTCTCCGGCATCCCCAGTTTCGCACCTGAAATCTTTGTGAAAGTGATTCTAAAAGACCCCATGAAGTCCAAGCAATTGGAAAAGGGTCTGCGCCAGCTTGCTGAAGAAGGCACTGTCCAGCTTTTCACTCGCCATACTTTCAATGAAAAAATCCTAGGTGCCGTAGGCATGCTGCAATTTGAAGTGGTTAAATACCGCTTGGAGGACGAGTACAACGTCCAAGGTGACTACACTCCTTATCCTTTCATAGGCATGCGTTGGGTAAAATTTAACGATGAGAAACAGCAGGATAAATTTATTGAAAACAATAGCAACAATATCGTCTATGATTTAAAGGATCGACCGTGCTTTGCCGTTCGAAGTGAATGGGATCTGAAGCTGGTTCAGGACAAGAATCCCGATGTCCAATTTTTCAAAAACTCTGATTACCTATAAAAGGCCTAATGCTCGCTCGCTTCAGATAGGTTAACATTGCGACTCACTGTTTACTCGGTTTATAATTGTTGCATTGAGTTTTTTTCAAGGAGGATGGACATGAAAAATTGGTTATTGATATTGTTAATTTTATTGGTGCTTCCGGCCGCCCATGCGGGCGTTAACATTGAACCGTATCTGGGATATTTGATCCATAATAATGAGTACAAATCAACAGTGACTTCGGCCCTTGATACATCCTACGAGTATTCTTATAAAACTCCCCTTCTCGGTGCTCGCCTTGGCTACGGAATGCTGGGATTTTCCCTGGGCGTTGATTATTCAAGATCGCTGGGTGCCTTTAAGTTTAAGCAAGAAAAACCTGCCTCAAGTGCCGCCAGTGATGAATACACCAATTCCAACCTAGGTCTTTATGCCGGTTATAAATTTCCTATTTTAATTCGAGTCTGGGGGACTTATTTTTTGAAGAACCAGCTCAAGCTGGATAAAACAGGTGGGGCCCAAGATACCGATGATTCGGTTGAGATAAACGGAAAAGGCTTTGCCCTTGGAGCGGGATGGACAGGGCTACCTTTTCTTGCCATAAACCTCGAATATCGATCCATCACCTATGATGAGATAAAACAAAGAAACGGCACCACTATCACCTTACCCTATTCATTGGGGGGGGCGACGGTAACGGAAAAAATAAAGGCCAAAGAAATTGTTCTCAGTGCTTCTCTGCCTCTGGATTTCTAATTCCGGTCATCAAATTTTAATTTTCACAGGGGGCGTATGCGCCTCCTTCTCTTTCATTTATATAATGTTTCTAATATGTTATTGACTGCTCAATCTTTTTACATACTTAAAAAGTAAGTGACTAAAATTTGGACGGCCGCCCGCATCCATGGTGCCATGGCACCACTTTGTTTTCTAGTTTCCAGTAGTTGCCCCTGCTCAGGCCGGCATGGCACATGCACATTGTTAGGCCATGAAGAAACTCCAACATTTTTTTCAAGTTATGATCATCGGCTTCTGCCTCGGTAGCATCGCTTTGGACTTCGCCCCCAATTTGGGCCGTGCTGGGTGGCAAACTACTTCCTTGCAAAAAACTGTTGGCCGCGGACCAGCTTCGCTCTCGACCATTAAAAAACCCATACAGAAAAAAATGGATAAGAAGAAAGTTAACAAACAGAAAATAAAAATTGTTAAGAAAATGTCTTCTCCCAAAAAAATTGTCGCTCACAAAAAGATTAAATCAAAAGAATCCATCAAAAACTGGCAAGAATGGAATACTTTTCAAATTAATTTAACCGAAACTTATGCTCACAATGCCGAAATTTTTGGGACCTATAAATTGGTATCGAGCACCGTCGAACTGGCCCGCTCTGAAAAGCAGGGAACTATTTTTTCCGAGATTCTGAAAGGACAACTCGGCCATATGGTTATTAAACGTGGGAAATTTTATCTTTTCAGACCGATGTCCAATTACGATGCCATCGATAATCTAACTCAAGTCGAGTCAATTGATTTTCCTATCCGCATGTATCGAAATGGCAAGGATCGTTTTTTAAGTGCCCGACTGGATGGAGAAGATCAACGTTATTTTTATAAACTTAAAAACTACCTCCCCATTTTTAGGACGAAAGATCAAGAGGTCTCCAATAATTCCGCCATGCTTTTGCAAGAAAACTACGACTCGGATGTGAAATTTACTTGTTACAAAAATCAACCAAATACTTATGTTTGCAATGCTCGCGTCACTTTCACCAAGAAATACACCGACATGGTTTCGATCAACAACCCAGAGCAGAATGCAGCTGCCAAACGCTTACCGACAAAGAAGATTTAGAGCCTATCCCAAAACCTTCAGATGCTAGGCGCGATTGAGGGAGCGCGGAGGCGTACACAGAGTGTACGCCGCACAAGCGAATGATTGAGCAACGACGCAGATGAGGGTTTTGGGATAGGCTCTTAACATTTATAGACTCGACCATCTTCGAAATGTAAGGCCACAATTCCTTGGCCTTTTTCAATATGCCCGAGCAGATGATAGGGAAAATGAATTTTAAAAGCGCGGGAGTGATACAGTTCGCGCTCTATCACCGCCACCATGCCTATCCCCATATTGAAGGTACTGAAGGCCGAATCCACATTACGCTCCATTTTTGAAAAAACTTTTTGCATAATATCCGGCAGGTCTTTAATCGAAGGCCAGCTAGTCAGGTGATAATCAAAAGCATCATTGATGCGAGGAATATTCGCCAAACCACTGCCCGTGATATGCGCCAAACCTTTGAGTCCGAGACCAAAGATTTCCTGGAGTGCCTGAACTTCCATGCGATAAATCCTGGTAGGCGTCAGGGCCTCAATTTTTGTTTGCCGTGTTTCCGACGCCAAAAGTTTCCGCAGAAGCGAATAACCGTTGCTATGAAAGCCACTGGAGGGAAGACCAATCAAAACATCACCCTCTTTCACCTGACCGCCATCGATCAGATGTTCTTTTTTGACCTCCCCCACGGCAAATCCCGCCAAATCGTATTCTCCATTTTGGTACATACCCGGCATCTCGGCGGTTTCGCCCCCAATGAGAGGCGCACCGGAGGTGGCAAGGCCGGCCAGGATACCTTCAATAATTTTTTCCGAAATTCCCAAATCCAATTTTCCCATGGCCAAATAGTCCAGAAAAAATAGGGGACGCGCACCTGTACATAAAATATCGTTCACACACATGGCGACCAAATCGATGCCGATAGTATTATGGACATCGAGTTCCTGGGCCAATTTTAATTTGGTGCCAACCCCATCGGTACCAGAGACCAAATAGCGCCCATCCAACATGTCGTAGACAGCGGCAAAACCGCCGATCCCGTGAAGAACGCGAGGATATTGGGCACACTGTTTTTGCACTGTGGCCTTAATTCGTTCCACAAAGTGGTCGCCCACCTCGATATCTACGCCTGCGCTTTTATAATCGCTCATGACAATCTCCTAGTGATTGAAATGCCTTCGTCCTGTAAAAATCAAACCGATCGAAAGGGAATTTGCCGCCGCGATGACTTCTTGATCTTTAATGGAACCACCTGGTTCCACAATCCAGCTGATACCATTCTCGCCGGCCAACTCGATACTATCTTTGAAAGGAAAGAAAGCATCGGAGAAAAGCACCAATTCTCCCATCGGAATGCCCAAAGAGGAATGTTTCGCCTGGCGAGCGGCCTCTTCCAGACTTAAAACGCGATTGGGATTTCCGGCCCCCATCCCGGCCAAAACCAGGGCCCCTTTATCTTTTTTTCCCACCAGACAAATGGCATTGGATTTGATGGCCTTGACGGCCAGAGTGCCAAACATAAATAAACGTTGATCATAGAATTTTGCCGGCCAGGATTTGCTGCCCATAATATTAAATTCATGGTCGGCCCCCAGATCACGCTGACAAATCAACTCACCGCCCACCAGAGACAAATGTTTGGGGCCCATCCTTTTGAAATCCTCGGCGGAATAAAGCGCAAGTTTTAGCAGCCTAAGGTTTTTCTTGGCGTGTAAAATTTTGAGTGCTTCAGTATCAAAATCGGGTGCCAAAATAATTTCATAAAATTTTTCGGTTAATAAATGGGCCGTTTCCTCATTAACACTTTTCGAGAGCGCCACTATGCCACCAAAAGCGCTAATGGGATCACCTTCAATAGCATAGGCCAGGGCCTCTTTTAAGCTTGGCGCTGTGGCAATACCACAAGGGTTGCCATGTTTTACCACGAGCGCTGTACTCTCCTGCTTCTCCTCAACATGCAAAACCAGTTCACTCATCAGCATCCAGGCCTGATCGGCATCCAAGTAATTGTTGTAGCTCATTTCTTTTCCTTGCAACTGCAAGGCATGAGCAATCCCCATAGTGGAATGATCTTTGCAAATTTGGGCATCTTGATGGGGGTTTTCACCATACCGAAGGGAGGTAGTCTGGCATGGCGCAAAGGCAGAAAAAATTCTTTTATCGTATTCACAAGTGGCCTGAAACGTTTTTTGCGCCTGCGATTTTCGAAACTCCAAAGTTGTGGCGCCTTTATGCCGATCCAACTCGGCAACAAAGCCTGTGTAGTCAGCAGGACTGACTAAACTCACCGTGGAGGCAAAATTTTTGGCGGCGGCCCGGAGCAGACACGGGCCTCCGATGTCGATAAGATCAATCGGGAGTTCTCCTGCCGCTTTCTGCGGAAAAGGGTAAAAATTTACCGCGACAATATCAACCGGAGTGATTCCCAGGGTCTCAACTGTTTGGCAATCTTCCTCCGCCTCTCGACGAAAAAGAATGCCGCTCATCAGAGGGAAGCTCAATGTTTTCATTCGTCCATGGAAGGCCTCAGGCGTCTTGGTTAATTCTTGCGCCTCACTGACATCAATCTTGGCATCACGCAAGGCCTGGCAAGTTCCGCCGCTGGCATAGATTTTGATACCATATTTGCGAAAGGCCTGGGCCAACTCAAGCAGACCTGTTTTATCATAGACGCTTAAAAGTGCTGTTTTAGCTTTCACTAGTTCCATGACCTTCCTCCTTTTCCTCTTTCTACTCTTGGACGTAATCGACAATATTTTTAAACAAAAAGAATCCATCACTATGGGCGAAAGGCAGGCCGGGATTTCCAGGCCCACGACTTACGTTAAACAAATTGGCTTCAGGATGAGGCATAAGCCCCAAAACATTGCCGATTTTATTGGTAAGCCCGGCAATGTTGTAAAGTGAACCATTGACATACTCAGAATAAGTCAAAGCAATATGGGAAGACAGTTGCTTGTCATTTGACTCCTGACATATCAAACGGCCTTCCCCATGGCGCATCGGCATTTGCATTTTATTGGGCAAATTCCTAAGCCATGGAGAAGGATTGGCACGATTGGGATTTAAAGTGACCCATCTATTTTGAAAATGCCCTTGAATATTGGGGGCCAAAGCAAAACTCTTTCCCCGAATAGCGGGGAGAAGTCCGAGTTTAACCAGCGCCTGAAAACCGTTACAAATTCCCAAAATGGGAAGTTGTTTTTCGACAAAACGTTGCAACTCATCACTGAGACCGTGCTTAAGTTTGAGCGCCAGGATCTGGCCGCTCCCCAATTCATCGCCGAAACTAAAGCCGCCGGGAATGGCGAAGATTTGAAAATCACTCAGCATACTTGGCCGGGACAGGAGATCATTAATATGAATGATTGTCGCAAGAGCGCCGGCCTGAGTGAAGGCGAGCGCTGTTTCTCTTTCACAATTAATTCCATCACCGCTTAAGATAAGGGCACGAGGAGAATGGATCATGCTCGACTCCTTTGCCAAAAGTACCTCATCTCAGGGACGGTCATCTGCAAAAGCACCGGGCCAGCTTGATCGTGAATCTTCAATTCGTGCCCCGGCGCAGTTTGCCCCAAATACTGAGCACTGTGCAGGCGTGATTCGAAGTCGGCCCGTTTCTCACTGGGGACCCCCAAGAGAATTCTAAAGGGACCTTCTCCGAAAAGAACATTGGCATCAATCGAGTCAGGCAGGGTACATTCAAGGCCAAGGTCATCCGAATGCAGAAGCATCTCTGCTAGGGCCACGGCCAGTCCACCATCGGAGAGATCGTGGGCGCTAACCACCACTCCTTCACTGATGGCGCGATGGATAGCTTCATATTGGGCGCGCACATCTTTCAGATTTAACAGCATTTGCCATAATAGATTTTCATCTCGTATCGAATCACCATGAACTTCGGCAAATTCGGAAGCACTTAAGGCCCCACGCAAGGGGCCCACAAGGTAGAGACAAATGCCCTGGCCAGGAAGGGCGGGAGAAATGCTTCGACCAACATCAAAACGCGAAATGGCAGTAATTAACAAAGTTGGCAGAGCGCTTATGGTTATATCCCGGCCATCCTCATGCCGCCCTTTGAAATCATTTTTCATACTATCTTTTCCACTGATCATGGGAACCCCTAAGGCGCGGGCAGCATCCTTGAGTCCTGTCAAGGTTCGCACCAACATCCCTAATTTTTGATCTCCAGGTCCTGGACTCTCCAGGCGAGCGTGTTGTAAAGGATCGGGCCAGCAGAAATTATCCAAGATCGCCGTAAAGTCCGGATTGCCTCCATGAACAATGGCATTGCGGATGGCCTCATCCACGGCACAGACACCCATTATATACGGATCCAAGAGTGCCAAACGGGGATTCAGGCCCATGGAAACCAAGACACCATTTTGCAGTTCACCACCATGGGGATGCAACCATACTCCCCCGGCATTATGCGGGGCCTCTCCATTCATTCCGCCCATGGGACGAATCACCGTGGAACCCTGGACTTCATGATCATAGCAGGTAATCCACGGCCACTTGGAAGCGATATTGGGACGAGAGAGAAGGCGTTGCAAGGTTTGCTTAAAATCCACCATCGGTGCCGAAGGAATTTGCACCGAACGCCATTTGAAGGCCGATTGCAAAGCATCGCCCCCATTCCAATAGGCCTTCAGATCCATGGGTGGGAGTCCTTCATGCAGAAATGATAATGGTAGTGAGGCCACGATTTCGGTCCCAACTTTGACATCAAAAAAGCCGCTATGGGTGAACGTCCCTAAAACCGAGGCCTCCACTCCACGTTTCAAGCTTAATTCATGGAAGGCCGACCAGCTCTCCTCAGGCACAGCAAAGGTCATGCGTTCCTGGCTCTCACTCACAATAATTTCCCAAGGCATGAGACCTTGATATTTCAAGGGGCATTTACTGACGTCAATTTCGGCCCCACCAGATAACTGCGCCATTTCGCCGACACTTGAGCTTAGTCCTCCGGCACCATTATCAGTAAGGGTGCGATAGAGTTCAAGGTCCCGCGCTTCCAAAAGAAAATCTTGCAGGCGTTTTTGAGTGATGGGATCGCCAATTTGCACCACGGACAAGGGCACGGACTCTTCCAATTCTAATGAACTCATGGTGGCGCCATGAACCCCATCACGCCCCACTCGCCCACCGGCCATGACGATGAGATCGCCTGGTAATATTTCTTTTTTAGCGCTAGGTCTTCCCTTAATCTCAGGAGGTAAGACACCAACCGTGCCCACGTAGATTAAAGGTTTGCCGGCATATGAAGGATGAAAATAAATGGCCCCGCCCACAGTGGGAATACCACTCTTGTTGCCACCATCCTCAACGCCTTTATGGACACCTTCCAAGATACGCTTGGGTGCGAGCAAACCTTTGGGTAATTCAGAGAGAAGAATGGCATCGGCATCAATTTCATCGGCAGAGCTTTTTTCCTGAGCAACACAAAAAACATCCGTATTTAAAATAGGCCGGGCCCCCTGTCCCGTACCTAAGATATCCCGATTGACACCCAAGATTCCGGTCAAAGCACCGCCATAGGGATCAAGCGCCGAAGGACTATTGTGGGTTTCAACCTTGGCACAAATATCTATATTTTTATCGAAACGGACAATGCCTGCGTTGTCTTTAAACAATGATACCGCCCAATCAATTTTTCTTTCGGCAATGATATCCTCGCTCACGCCTTTGATGAATGTTCGAAAAGCGCTGTTGATCTCCATCGTGCCTAAAGCATGTCCGACATCTGGGCCCTCGCAATAATGAATCTTGGCGCTGAAAATTTTATGCTTGCAATGCTCACTCCAAGTTTGGGCCAGAATTTCCATCTCAACATCGGTAGGATTTGAGGGGAGACCACAACTTTTTCTGTGGGACAAATATTGTTCATCTCTAAATTGTGCTTGAATAACTTTGATTTCGGTCAACTCCAGGGCCCAACAGTTTTTGCCTGAAAGTTCGAGTAATTCCTGATCACTTTTGGTCAGATCAATTTGCTGAACCAATTTGGCACTCAATTGGTTGCTCACAGGCCCGATGATTTCCACCTCTCTTGCCAATTTTTCAAACTCAAGGCGAGTATACACTTGGCATTCTTCCAGAAGTTGATTGGCCAACAGACCATGGGCGGCACGCGACAATTCTGAAGAGGAAACATCTCCGGATATTAAAAAAATCCGACCGGATCGAACCTGAGCATCAACACCGATTAATTGCAGGGCCTGACGGGCGGCCTGTCCCTTATTATCAGTCACTCCGGGACGAAAAGTAATCTGAACCGCCATATCGTAATGAGGAGGTATCGTGGTGCAAAGTACGGGATCACAAAATGCTGTCTCAACTTTGTTGAGACAATCGCGCCCCTCAGAAGCGATAAAATACAATTCGCCAACGGTCACAGCTTTAATCACACCCTGTTTTTTCGCCCGAAACCAGCGCTCAAATGCTGGCAATGGGCCGGCGGTCTCGGGATGATGGCGATGATAAAGTTCATAGCGAAAATACTGCATCGCTACCTCCTGTAATTGCCATTTGATTCCAAATCTGCCACTGGCCACCGGGAGTCGAATGCGCGAGCAAATGACCACGACTCCACGATTCTAAAAATTCATGCCACAACGGCCCTTCCAATGAACGTCCGCGGGCCTTAAATGTATTAAAATCATCTTTCTGAGCGCGAGGAAAACTTTTTTGCAAAACAATCGGCCCATTATCCAAGGCTTCGGTGACCAAATGAATCGTGACACCGGAAATTTTTACGCCCGCATCAAAGGCCTCTTGATAGGCATTGCCTCCCTTAAAGGCAGGGAGAAGTGAAGGATGAATATTGGCCACACGATAGAGATCGCCCTGACATTTCCAATATTTCAAAAAAGACGTTCCCAGAATACGCATAAAGCCTGCCAGGAAAATCCACTCGGCGCCAAATTCGTTTAAGGCCTGTGCCATTTTTTCCTCGTGGGCCGCACGTTCAATTTTCAATTTGGGATATGGCATGCAAAGTCCGGGCACAGCAAAGTTTTGAGCACGTTTTAAAACATAGGCGTCCTCATGATCACTGAGTACCGCCACCACCTGCGCCAAATGGGGAAATTTGTGACACCACCGCATAATGGCCTCGGCGTTGGTACCATCTCCTGAGGCCATAATTGCCACTTTGCGCGTCTGCACTTACTTCTCCTGTCCAATATCTGTGCGATAGAAACTGCCATCTAATTTTATTTTTGTTAAGGCATCATATACTTTTTCTCTGGCCTCTTGCGTATTTCGTCCACAGGCCGTAAGACCTAAAACCCGTCCGCCTTTATTCACTAGACGGCCATCGCCCCCCATCCCTACTCCGGCATAATAAACCGTCACTTGATCGGACGTTTTAAGATCATGGGGAATGGAAATGGGGTGCTTCAAATTTAGGCCACGCCCTGCTATGTCAGGATAGCCTCCCGAGGCGAGAACCACATGGACGAAACATTGCTCGGGAGTATTGTGGGTTAGTTTATGCAATTTTTTTTCTAACACATGAACAAAAAGCACACCCAGATCCACTTTCAAATTTGGGATGAGAACTTGGGTTTCAGGATCGCCCGAGCGCACGTTATACTCTAACAAAAAGACCTGATCATCTTCAATCATCAAACCTAAGAACATAAATCCTTGATAGGAAAGACCGCGATCCTTTAAACCATCCAAAGTTTTCTGAAAAATCTCTTCGCTTTGACGTTGAATCGAAGCTCCCGGCCAATTTGGCCGCAGAACCGCTCCCATACCGCCCGTATTGGGTCCCTGATCAGAATCAAAAGCACGTTTGTAATCTTGGGCATAACCGAGAATGTAAAATGAATCCCCGTCAACCAGCGCGATGGCGGAAGTCTCGTAGCCCCTCAGTCGTCTCTCTAAAACCAGCTTCTCCGAATTAAAGTTTTTTTTGTCACATAAAAGCGACCACACCGCGGCCTTGGCCTCGGCCTTGCTATCAGTGACAATAACACCCTTGCCTTGGGCCAACTCATCGGCCTTGACCACGATCGAAAATGGCGCCTTATCTATAAATTGCTCGGCATCGCTTTGAGATTGAGTGGTAAAATAGGTCGCAGTAGGTATGCCATATTGCTCCATAAAAGCTTTGGCAAATCCCTTGGAACTCTCTAACTGTGCCGCCGCTTGACTAGGCCCAATAACTTTAAAACCCTGGGCAGATAAGAAATCAGCATAACCTTGTGCCAACAAATTTTCCGGCCCGATCACCACCAAATCAACATTCAGTTCACGCGCCCTTATGGCCACACCCTCTTTTGAATCATGGGCGGGTGAAAGAGAAAATAGCGGACTCAGTCCTCCACTTAAAAATAGGCCGGCATTACCAGGGTGTACATAAACGTCGCTAATAAGTGAAGACTTCCTTAGCCCAAGGGCCAAGGCGTGTTCTCTTCCGCCACTGCCCAATACTAAGGCCTTCATGCAAACTCCTGTAATCCGCGGGCAACTTGGGTTAAGTCCGGCACTTCAGGAAAGGGCCGATTGATTTGTGCTCCATCGGCCACCACATTGGCCAGAGCACAATACATATGGCTGATATTCTTCTTAAAGGCATGAGGCAAGGCAGGTGGGGCACCGATCACTTCCCTGGCGTCTTTTTTCCAATCCGTATTGCTTTGATTCTCAAAATTCTTTTTCTTAAAGTTTTCCCACTCTTGATACCAAGCTGTTTTGCGGTAAAAACGGCGTAAGACTTCTTTGGAAAGTTGCATGCCATGATATTCGAGCCGCAACTCATCCGGACCAATGGCATCCAAGAGGATAATTTCACGGCCCCGTCCAGCGTTGCTCTCACCGAAGCCGAATTCAAATTTTCCGTCTTGTAAATCAATTTCATGCTTACGAAAGGCCCCGCGCAGAAGATAGGCCAGCAACCGAATATGGATATTCAAATTCTCAAACTCCCTTGGACTGCAACCACTTACCTCTTCCGCTTCCCGTTTTCTTAACATGCGGTCAGAGGGTTCCAATTTGGTGGAAAATTCCACCAAAGGTTTTTCAAACTTATCTCCTGCAACCGGGCGAGAGTTAAGATTTAAATCCTGTAGCACTTCGGGGTTTTCTACCCGCTTCAGAAGACTGCTCCCCTCAGGAAGAGCAAAACGAAAAATGGCTTCGAGAGGAATCAGGCATCGCTGTGGTTTTTTGTGGTAGAGAGTGTAATCATAACTGCCTGCTTGAAAAAGAGGTCTCAATACTTGAAAAGGCAGCACTCCGATACAATCAGTGCTCACATGGGAGGCAAGCTTTTGGCCGGTTAGATTATATTTCCCTAAGAAGTGGTGAGACATTCCCGCCGCTTCAAACTGCTCCAGCCAGGCCTGCTCTGCCGGACTCAATGAGCATGCCAAAGGGTGCACTAACTCTCGCCAGACATTAGGACGCTCCAGCATGGTGAAGCAGCCCGTGGTAAAGGCCGCCAGGGCCTCGCCTTTTTTCTCAATATGGTCGGGCATCTCACCCCAATCAAAAATAGAATAGCGATTAGAAAAATGAAACAAGAGCGGCGATTTGCTGTAATCACCGTGGATATTCTTGACACTACCTCGGTGAATAAGAGGGTACTGCTTCATAGAACCACCTCCTGCAACTTAAATATTTTGTCCGCCATTCTCACGGCATTCACAAAATTGTTCAATCCCACCCAGGGACCATTGATTCTGGCCCACTCAAAAATATCCAGCGCCCGAGTGTGGGATTTGGCCTTGATCGGTTCCATCATGGGGATATATATTGCAGTGAAAGATGGCATGAGTGGTTTGAAATCAAGCTGATCGGTAATCACAAATAGATTCAGACAATCGGTACGAGGAGCATCCGCGGTATTCCAAGTGATTTTCAATTCCTGAGCGCAACTTTGGGCCTCAACAAAAAAGTTGCGCGAATATTCGTATTGCCAGTAGAGATCCTTGCAAACTAAATTGACCTTACAATCAAAAGATTTCTTGATGCAATTTTTTAGAAAAGAAACCGCTTGCCAGTTGGCCTCGGGAAAAGTGGCCAGTACCGGAACACCTTTTGGCATCTGGGAGATCGATAAAAAAGCATCAAATCCGCCTAAGCGCGAGGCCACAGGAATACCGATCACTGGTCCATCAAATTGGGCCGCCACCACTCCTGGTAAATGAGCAGAAAGCCCGGCCCCCGCCAGCACCATATCAAAATCCCGCTGATTCAAACGTTGTTCTAATTCACGATAATTTCTATGCGCTGAAATGATGGCCAAATCGGTTTTAAATTCTGGTGACAGTGATTCCATCAATGGTTGATAGACCCCGGCATCGCTTTTTGATCCAAAAAGGACTAAGACTCTGGGTTGTTTCATACCCTCTTCTCCTCTGCTTCACGCACACGTCCACGCTGAAGGGCGAAGCTCCGGCATTTTTTCAAATTGGTGGGGTACTCTCCTGTCAGACAGCCTTTGCAAAGTTTCAGCCCGTTCATGGCCCCGTCAATATCACTGCACTCAGTGAAAAAAACTTCATCCGCTCCAATCCAGCGGGCGGCTTCACTCTCACTTAAGTTGGCCATGAGAAGATCACCTTGCACTGGAAAATCTATCCCGTAAAAACAGGGATGTTTAATGGGAGGACAGGTTAAGGCCAGACTGACTGACTTGGCCCCATGCATTTTCAATAAATTGACAATTTTTTTGGAAGTGGTGCCACGGACAATACTGTCATCCACCAACAAAATTCTCTTTCCTTTAATTTCACTCACGATGGGAATAAGTTTCAGACCAACCGCCAATTCGCGCTTGGATTGCCCATTTAAAATAAAACTTCTTTGCACATAACGATTTTTTAATAATCCCTCGCGATAAGGGATTTTGAGACATTCCGCTAAAGCACCCGCCGCGGTACGACCGGTATCGGGCACCGGCATGACGACATCAAAGCTGTCTGTGCTTCTCTTGGTGACTTGTTTGGCCAAACGTCTTCCCAACTCCAAACGCGCGCTATAGACACATTGTCCTTCAAGCACCGATTCGGCACCGGCGAAATACACCCATTCGAACATGCAATGGGCAGCTTCTTTACCTCCCACATCAGCGGACATGATTTGACCATCAGGTGTGATCAGCATGAATTCGCCCGGGGCCAAATTTTTAATGACTTCCATGCCCAAAAATTGGATGGCCGATGACTCGGAAGCAAAAAGATAGGTAGTCCGATTATCTTCCACCTTACGCCCAAGCAGTAACGGACGAATGCCATGGGGATCACGGAGCGCGAATAATCCGCCCTCCGCCACTATTCCCACCACGGAATAGGAACCATTGGCATGTTGAACGACTTGTTTCATGGAAGAAACGGCCATTTCAAAACTGAAATTACCAGTTAGTTTGCCTTGATGGGTCGACGACATAAAGTAACAAAATAGTTGCAGCAAAACTTCGGCATCATTGTGAGTCAAAAATTTTATTTTATATTTACTTTGAATCTCATCCGCCAACTCAAAAAAGTTGGCGAGATTACCATTATGCGCCAGGGTGACACCGAAAGGCACACCTGCCAACATCGGTTGTAAATCCCGCATCCCGTCGCCACCCACAGTGGCGTAACGAGTGTGGGCCAGGGCCATAGCGCCACTTAATCTCTCAAAATCATCACGCTCGAAGGCCTGAGCAATGAGCCCCAGTTTTTTTTTCTCAAAAAAACGTCCACATTCTTGATCATAGCTCACCATTCCCACGCCATCTTGTCCGCGATGCTGCAGCATCAGAAGTGCTTGATAGGCCACTAAAGAGGCAGAGGATAAAGGAGCTGCAATTTCACAAACAGCTAAAGTAGAGGGAACTTGAATAACGCCGGCGACACCGCACATAATGTTTCCCCTTCTGTCTACCTTTTTGAATTCTCGAGTCTTCGCCTACAGTTTAAAAAATTTCGCAACAGTTTGACTAGGAATTTTTAAGCGTCTCTAATTATTACAATCAACCGCGCTTATGTTTATCGCCGTAACGCTTTGTATTTACTAACAATGAAATAATTACATATCAAAGCCACACGTAGTGACACATAGCGCAACATAAGCCATAATCAAGCGATTCTTTTGGGGTTTTTTTTCGGGTTTTGGCGCATGAAATCGTTCTTAAAAATAAAAGCGTTTTTATTGGCCTTGTTTCTTCTGTTTGGATTAGGCATCGCGCCTCTTACTTTTAGTGAAGATATCTATGAACCAGATCCTTCTGAACCATCCACTGATAGCGGAAGTGGCGGCGGCACTCAGGTCGATGAAATAAAACCGCTTCCATCGGAATTTGTTCTTAAGGCCAAAGATGACATCCGCGATGGTATCTATGACATGCAATTAGGGCTGGCGGCCAGTCTCTTTGATTCCATCACCAATCAGACGCTCTTTAGTTACGGCGATGATGTCTACAACCTCTCCATTAGTGTCAAGCGCGATGTCTATAACAACCAAGACATCATGGATTCCTACACTGTTGTGGATACCATGCGCCTGCCTTTTCATCTCAATTTGTTTAATCCTCCCCGTGTACCACTCGGCCCGGTAAGCCTGAAGGCCCGTCTTTCAACTCAATTTCAATTGAGTATGATGAACGTGCGCACCGTCTATCCCAGTGAGCTGCGCCACCTCCCACGTCCGGCCATCAATGATGAAGAATTAAAACGTATTGATCTGGCAGGTCTAACTTCTAATACTTCTAGTGCGGCGGAAGAAGATGAAGTCCTGTTTGATGACGATCAAAATGAACCGGAAAGTTTAGGACAAAAGATAAAGCGTTTCTTTAAGGGTGACTTCGAGAATCCGCAGACAAAAGCTCGATGGTCCAAATTCTACAATATTCTGGCCCACCCCTTTCGCATGCCTATCACTCAAAAGAATTTTCAAAAAATGGCGGTAGGAGAAATTTTTTCTTACGGTTTGGATGGTTTGATTCAATTAGATTTGGAAGCGGCCTTTTCCATCACCGCCCTTCCGGGCTTTGATTCCTTTAATGTGGGGATCAGCAACTCCACTTATTTGAGAGGAAATTACCGCATTTCCATTTTAAAAGAAAACAGTACCAATGTATTGGTGAAATTAAATCGCGTAAAATCTCGCGGAACGGCCATCTCTTTTGGGGCGCATGAAGACTTGGTCTTATTTGAAGGTGTGACAATCTTAGGTGCAGAAGTCGCCAAAATCACCGAGTCCATTATCCCCTTCCAACTCACTCTCGCCAAGAATTATGCCCACTCTTTTGATGTGGCCTATCGTTATGACCTGATGAATCCAGCGGCACTTGAGGCCTACGGTGATGCCTTGGGAGGGCGCTTTAAACTCTCGCATGAAATGTCAAAACGAGAAAACACCGGAGTTCGTTGGGCCTATAATCGTGAGCAACGTGAGAATTCGACAGTCAAACAATATCGCATGAAACTTAGTTTCATTTTCGAGCGGACTCACCAATCAAGCAATCGTCACACTGTCATGGTAATCACAGATGCAGAAGGGACTCACCATATTTATAAAGGCGAGGCCCACAATGGTCGAAGCTGGGATACCCTTTGGGGGCCGGCCGAAGTAAAAAATTACAGCTTTAAGTTTTTAGTCGATAAAACGAAATACTACACCTCAAACCAAGGAGCGGCCCTAACCTTCACCGGGTCTCTCAGTGACAGTCATACCACTTTTAAAGAGCTCAACGCTTATATGAAACAAGTCTCCGAGGCCACCGGACTGATAGATCTCTTTCCCACCATAGAACGGGATTACCCACGGCAACTTTGCCTCTCCCAAGTCAATTTAAAGCAAAATGAACAACTGGTGGAACGGGCGACTAAAAAATGTGAAAAAATTAAACCAAGCGCTTTGGGTTCAAGCCGTTTCTTTTATCGCATCGGCTTTAACAAACCAACCATTCAGACATTCATGCAGATAGATAGTAAACGTTATTGGCCAATTCTCGAACAGGCCTTCAAAGTTAAGGCCGGGCGTTGGTCAACGGGTGCAAAAAGAACGTGGTACCACCTGCAAAATGCCCCCCTGGCGGTACTCAATCTTCCTTTGGCCCTGGTTGACGTGACCATTTTGCGTGCCGCTCATCTCTATCACGCCGAGCGATTTGCAAAGTATTGGCGCAAACTTAAAAATGCCCGCTCACTCGATGAGATGTCTCAGATTTTCTCTAAACTCCTTACCACCTCACTCTTTAGTAACGAATTTCTGAAAATTATAAAAATTGCCGCTCCTACAGAGGATTTTGAATACTACGTCGACGCCCGATCGGATTTAACCTTTGGTCAAATTTCACGCATCGGTCAGTCACAAGTCTTGACCGACCAAGAGTTTGAGCGACGAATGCGCCAAATTGATTTTGAGGTGCCAACCAACCGCATTCTCTACGATCCAGAGGCCTTAATCACCGCACTCGATTTAAAGAAAATCTCTGACACGGAATTGGAGCTTTCCTTCGACCTCTCTCATGCCCCTAAATACCTCTACCTCTCTTTAGAACGTGCCAGCATTTTTCGCAGTTACAAACGTCTGACCTCGGTTTTCTTGGTCAACAATGAAGATTTATCACGCCTCAAAAAAGGCCATAACTCTCTTAAATTACTTATCAACTCTCAAGACCAAGTGGCCAAAACCTTGGCCACCCATCTGCTCAGAGGTGGCAGTTTTGCCTTAAAAGGTTCCATCATGCGAACAGGCCAAACTTGGGGTCCCCTGACAATTATTCGCAAAAATATCGAGAAGCCCGAGAAACCGGCCAAGACAACAAAATGACTAAGAAAAAACCTTGCTTTAGTGGAACGGTACAGCGTATACGGCGCTATGCTTTATACTTACACAGCTGTCACAAACAATATCTTGGTTTCGGCCACTCCTTACCTTATTAAGGAAAAAAGCCGGCCCAAGGATCAACATTTTGTTTATGCCTATCACATACGCATCAAAAATGAGGGTGAAAGTGCCATCGTTCTGCAACGACGTTTTTGGCGTATCCGTCATGGAAAAAATAAACAGGAAGAAATTCTTGGCGGTGAAGGGGTGGTTGGCCAATATCCCCAGATCAATCCGGGCGAGGAATTTGAATATCAAAGTTTCTGCCCTATTCCATCGCCTTTTGGGAGTATGCGAGGACATTTTCAATTTATTGACAAAAATACTTCCCTGACTTTCCGTGCTGACATCCCGTTAGTATTTCTCAGACCTGATCAGGCCTTCACCCCGGACCCTCGCCCAAGCGATAACATAATCGCTTGATTATACCCACACTCTCACCTTAAAATTTATGTACGCAACGACCGTTGGCGAAGGATATTATATGCTTAATGATCTTGGACTACTCATTCTCCGTGTTGGGGCCAGCGGACTCATGATTTTCGGCCATGGCCTGCCAAAAATTCTGGATTTCAGCACTAATGTGCAAAGTTTTCCCGATCCCTTAAATCTCGGGAGTAAGGCTTCACTCCTCTTGGCCATTTTTGGCGAAGCACTTTGCCCACTCTTTGTGGCCCTAGGTCTGAAAATCCGATATGCCAGTGTTCCACCTCTGATTACTATGCTTGTGGCGGCCTTTATCGTTCATGCCGGTGACAGTTGGAACAAAATGGAATTTCCCTTAACTTATGCTCTACTCTTTTTTGTCATTATGCTTCTAGGTGCAGGCCGATTTTCGGCCGACCACCTTTTTTTTAAACGAGGTTAAGAGGAGTCTTATGTGGCGATTGTTTTGATGGTATCGGAAGAGGGCACAACCAAAGCTTATACTCTCACTCGTTCACCCATTATTGCTGGCAGAAGCCAGAGCTGTGACATCATTCTCTACAATGTCCTTTGCAGTAGTGAACACTGCCAATTCGTATTGACTGAGAGTGGTCAGGCCAAAGTTATGGATTTGGGAAGTACCAATGGAGTTTCGGTCAATGGCTCAAGCACTTTGCACTGCAAATTATTTCTTGGGGATGAAATCTATATGGGGGACGCCAAGGCCTGGCTGGATGATGCGAAAATGACTTTTCAGGAGAAGCAAGTCCACTCCAAAGACACCGCTCTCAAACGTCATCCTGCCAAACCTGTCATCAAACTACCTCCTCTCAGCAAAAATGAAAAAACCGGCAAACTCTTGGCCAGCGGGCCATCCTCCAAAGAAGCTAAATCAAATCCCCATAAAACATCCACGGCGGTTAGAAATGTTCGCAAGGCCCGTGCCATCATCAACAAAAAGAAAGAAAGCTAGTGTGACTTCCGATAAATTCTTTACTGGACGCCACACTGGCCAAAAATCTGACTGCCAATTCTGACAAAATTAGCGCCATATTGAAGAGCAATCTTATAATCGGCACTCATACCCATAGAAAGTTTGAGATTGGTGATTTGAAGAGAACGCTCGATGTCCAATTTCATATCCTGTAACTGCTTGAAGCAGCGATGGGCCTCGCTTTCAGCATCATCAGTGCGAAAAGTCCCCATCGTCATAAGACCGACAGGATAGATATTGGCAGCAATTCCATCTTTGAGGGCCTTCTGAAATACCAGCTTGACCTGCTCGATATCGGTAAGACCCCACTTCTCTTTTTCGCCGGAAGTATTCACTTCAAAAAATAATTCCAATCGAGTATGAGGGAGATGAAGGGCAATGATTTTTTCCAATAATGGCAAGGAATCGACCGAGTGAATGGCGGTAAGATGATTCACTTTTAAAAGATCTTTGACTTTATTGCTTTGAAGATGTCCGATAAAATGCCATCTTACGTCTTTAAGATGCGCAAGCTGTTCACTCTTTTTGAGTAAATCTTGAACTCGATTTTCTCCGAAATCCCGTTGCCCCATCTCGTGGGCAAAGGCAATCTCTTCGATACCGCTATATTTAGTGACAGCAATCAGCTGTGCACCACCTAATTGGTCTTTGATTAATTTGAGGGCGTTACCAATCGAAAGCTGTTTGTCTTTTGTGGCCATGGAACTATACCCTTCGTAGTTTGGTTTTCAAGTAGGCGGACAAGGCGCGATGCTGAGGCGTGCTTCCAGCACGTCGCAGGCGTCGAGTCCGCAGGCCAACGCCCTGGAAAATCAAAATCCGAAGGGTATAACTAAGGAATGCATCTTTATGAACTCCTAGTTATGTGGGAGGAGTCTCCTTCTTCTTAAAACTAATGGTGGCCTTCACCTCAAAATCATATTTTCTTAAAATTTCATCAATAATTTTGTTGTGATCAAGTTTGGCCAAATGGCCGCTCAATTCCTCGCGAATACTCAAGGCAAAATCTTCTTTGGCATTTTTGGCGTTCTGAACCAAACCTGAAAGAATGTCTTTTGGCAGGGGTAAATCAGACAAGATGTTGCGCACAGCATCTTCTGTCATAAAAGCGGCCCCTACACCGATGGACACCACTTTTTTTATAACATCGCCAATTCCTGTATCTGAACTTTTTTTGTCCGCCATAGATAATCTCCTCTTCCGATCCTAATTTAGTTGTGGCTTTTTATCAAAGTGATGCTCGGCCTCAATATGACGAATAGTCCCTGTCTTACTGCGCATAACCAATGAATGAGTTTGCGCCCCCCACGGAGCAAAACGAACACCGCGCAAAAATTCGCCCGACGTAACCCCGGTGGCACAGAACATGACATCTCCTTGGGCCAATTCATTAATGCTCCAAACTTTATTGATATCACTTACTCCCATGCGACGAGCACGCTCGATTTCTTCTTGGTTTCGCGGTTTTAAAATACCTTGAAATTCCCCACCCAAACAGCGTAAAGCAGCGGCCGCAATAACGCCTTCTGGGGCCCCGCCAATCCCAAAAAGAATATCAACCCCGGCCTTAGGCATACAGGTAGCAATGGCCCCGGCCACATCACCGTCACCAATCAATTGGATACGTGCACCAGTGCGTCTGACCTCATCAATTAATTCTTTATGTCTGGGTCGATTTAAAATAATCGCCGTCAAATCTTGCACTCGGCATTTTTTCGCTAAGCTTAAACGGCGTAGATTTTCGGTTGGCGACTCCAGAATATCCACGACACCCCGTCCTTCAGGCCCAGTGGCAAGCTTCAACATATAAGTATCTGGTGCATTCAAAAAATGACCATGTTCAGCAATCGCCATAACGCTAATTGAGTTATTAGCGCCACTCGCACAAACGGCCGTTCCTTCTAGGGGATCAAGGGCTATATCAAGCTTCGGACCATTTCCCGTTCCTACTTTTTCACCAATATAGAGCATGGGAGCTTCATCCCTTTCGCCCTCACCAATCACGACTGTCCCGGCACATTCCACAGAATCCAACATGGTTCGCATGGCATCAACCGCTGCTTGATCTGCGGCCTTCTCATCTCCACGTCCCATATAACGGGCGGAAGCTATAGCGGCCATTTCTGTCACGCGAACAAATTCTAAGGCCAGGTTGCGATTCATGGGGTGACTCCTTTCAATAATGGTTGTCGTAAAGGCACCAAGTATAAGATGTCAAAAGAGTGATTGGCCAGAAGGCGTGATAACAATCAGCACGTGGCACTCAGCTTCATGCGCAAAAATTGGGTGGTATTTTCAGGAATATAATTGTTGGGAATCCGATCCATCATCTTGCAAGCTATACCGATTTTGTGGTGGTCAACCTGACCATCCATCTCGAACATAAATTCATCCTCCGGGGCCAGAGGGGTCTCAATGTCACGAACATTGACCATGCGCCCGGTTTTTATGCCCCGACCGTCCTCCCATTCGACAAAGTGATCGAGGAAGAGGAATTGAAAACGCGCCAATTCACCATCATTATGCTGCCAAACAAAGACCTCAGCAGGGCCGTCTGCCTTGAGCCAATATTTTAAATTAGAAGGTAAATCAGTTTGAAGGGGGTTTTCATGCAGAGGGCGGAAATCGGCGGCCACATTTTCCAGCGAAAGCAATTCCATCAGATCGTTTTCCAAAGTGGAAGTGGAGCAGAATTCCAACCCCAAAGATTGACCTTTAACCCAGATCACCTTACCTGAAACGGGCACTTTTTTGCCCTTCCAGACGATCTCACCATCCAATTGCTCACCATTGACAACAGCAACCGCTCCATCCTTGAGTGCAATGTGCGCTCCCCGCAACGAAAGATCACGCACTTCAAATATTTTGCAACATGACACTTGCCTCAGCCTAAAGGCCATAAAAGTAAAAGGGAAACGGGGTAATACACGCTTTTCAAAAACCTGCTCCTGATTTTTGATCAAATTAAATTTCGAATGACTTTTACCTTTTAAATTTTCTGGCATAATTGCTGTCGGCCTCCTACCTACTCAGGCTAACGCCCTGGTTTCAATTTTAACGTACTTTTAGGAATCTGGGGAAACATCTTTAAATATGTCAAAGGTTCTCATACCTGAGCGTGTTAGTTTACTTTCCATTTACAAAAGGGCCTCACTCTGCCTATTATTTGGCGATCAATTTTGTGATATTCATTATGACACCTCAAGCAAGTAAAGAATGGGAGATCGACAATCTACCCAACAGACTAACCTTCTTTCGCATTCTCATGGTTCCTCTCGTGATTGGGAGCTTGTACCTAAATTTAATTGATTTTGGTCAAACCGCCAGTTTGAAATCCTGGTTTGGTTGGGTTGCCGCTTGGACTTTTGCCTTGGCCAGTATTACTGACTTCTTTGATGGCTACCTCGCCAGGAAAAGGAATCTCATCACCGTCTTTGGTTCTTTTCTCGATCCCGTAGCAGATAAATTTCTGGTCGTCTCATCCCTCATGATGTTGGGGGCCTTGGATCGCATTCCCATTTTAATTGTTATCATTTTGGTGTTACGAGAATTCTATATTACTTCACTTCGACTCTTGGCCCATGAACGGGGACTTTCCGTTCCCGTCGCGGCCATGGGGAAATGGAAAACGACGCTTCAGATGGTGGGAATCCCATTTTTAATGGCCTTTGAAAAACCTTATGGTATTCCTCTGCCTGAAATGGGAATCTTTTGCATCTATGGTGCTTGTGTCTTCAGTTTATATTCCGCTTTGGAATACTCTCTAACGCTGTTTAAAAAATTGAATGCTTTACGCTTAGAACGCAAGCACTCAAAAAGACCTTTTACTCAGGACTAACCTATGTCTAAAGAATATATTCTGGTCACCGTTTCCGGCCCTGATAAGACCGGTATTACCGGCAAGTTGATGAGTATTGTGGCCTCAAGTGGAGCGGTCTTGGCCGATATGGGCCAAGCTGTTACCCATGGACTCCTCTCCCTCTCATTTTTATTAGAAATTGATTCCGATCGGAAAGACTATCCGGTTATCAAGGATCTTCTTTTTGAAACAAAAAAATTGGGATTGGCGCTGGATTTTAATATTCTTGATAATCGGGAATTTGACTCACGCATTGTTGAGGTCTCTGAACGATTCATCCTCCACTGTGTGGCAAGTGAATTCCTCACCTCAGCTTTCGTGAAAGATGTGGCGCAAATTCTGGCCCAGTTTGGAATCAACATTCATCGCATCGATAATGTCTCCCCATCACACTTCAAATCACTGGAACTGACGACAACCGTACCGACATCGGTGGATTTAAATAGTGTTAAGAAAGAATTGTTGAAAATTAGCAATACCCATCAGATGGATTTGGTTTTTTTAAAAGACAATATCTTTCGCAGGAACAAACGTCTTATCGTCTTCGACATGGACAGCACTCTTATTCAGGCGGAAGTTATTGACGAACTGGCCACCGTCTACAATGTGGGAGATAAGATCAAGGCGATCACAGCAGCGGCCATGAATGGCAAAATGGATTTTGACCAATCTCTGACGGAACGAGTGGCGATGTTGAAAGGTCTGGATGAAAGCACCATGCGCAATATTCTCGAAACTCTTCCCATGACTAACGGGGCGGAAGAATTCATCAAGACGGTTAAATCTCTCGGTTACAAAACAGCGCTCATTTCGGGCGGTTTTTCCTATTTTGCCAACGCCTTCAAAGAAAAGTTGGGGTTGGATTATGCTTTTGCCAACGAACTTGAAATCGTCAATGGCAAGCTGACTGGAAAAATTCAAGGCACCATTATCAATGCCAACCAAAAGGCCATCATTTTAAAACTCTTGGCGCAGCAAATGGGAATTCACTTGGAGCAGGTTGTGGCCATCGGTGACGGAGCTAATGATCTTCCCATGCTGGCGGCAGCGGGTCTGGGCATCGCCTATCACGCCAAAGAGGTGGTGAAAGAAAGGGCCCGGCACCATATGGGGCACGGGCCCATGACAACGATCCTTTATTTTCTAGGCATTCCGCCTGCTACTTCTTCTTCTTAAGCAAGCGCGGAACTCCATAATGCATATAGGCCCTGGAGATCTGCTTGAAAATGGTATCAGCATCAGGATCAATTTGCTCATTCTTGCCTTTCTGAGAATCTCTCAGAAGATTATCTTCGTCATATTGTGATAAACCGGTGGCCGTGGCACCAAGAGTTCCGCCGGCCCCGCCGGCCCCTCCGCCGCCGTTATAACTGTCTCCAAACAAATTACCAGCATAGCTTGGGCGCTGTCCTTCAGTTGCTCCTTCACCATCATGTCCATCACCACCGTGTCCATCACTAAGGTTGGCATCCATGTTCCCACTACCACTTCCTGATCCTTTGCCAGCATTGGGATCGATGGGTGCTGAAATGCCGGCCATTCCTCCTGCCGAACCTCCCGCATAGATACCACCTTTGAGTGTTTTAAAAACGGCATGGGCGCCATTGATATGGGCAAGGTCCTTTCTAAGTCGATCAGCACCTGATTCATCATCATGCGCGCCCTTCTTTCTTCCTCTGGAAAGTCGATTTCTCGCATCCAAACGCTTTTGCCGACGGGCCATTAACGTATCATTTAAAGTGCCGCCTCCCATTCGACCTGTTCCAAAGCTCCCCCTTCCGTTCCAATCACCAGTGCCGAAACTGCCACCACCATCGGCAACACCACCTGGATTATACCCATTGATCCCAAAATTAATTCCGTTCATATTAGATTGATCTATGGCAGAATTACATGCAGCGCCTGTACAAGCTACTGGAGTTGATACGGTTGGAATGGTGGTATCTATAACTGGAGCTGCAGAAGTGGCAATATTAGTACTTCCTTGCCCTACCGAAGCACCACCGGCCAGAGGGGTTTCTACACTAATCGCCATGCGTGTTAAACAGGCAGCAACTTCATTATGCATCTCTGCCGCTCGTTGATGATAAAGGGCCAGATAATCGAGCATAACCCCAAAATAATCCTTCACATACGATGCTCCTCCGGTTGGATATTGACTTCCTCCAGCAGCAGCATATTTAAGTGTATGGATGACCCCACTCTCTGCACTTTTCTTCAGGGCCAGATCGTGCAGTTTTTCAGTCGTTAAAGGCCAATCAGGATAGAGGTTCTTGCATTTCGCATCGAAAGCAGAGTCTTTACTCTTCGAAACCTCAATACAGTCTAGCTGGGACCAAAAATCGGCTTCAGGAATATTTAAATCGAGCAAAAGTAATTTCAGTTCATCTCGTTGATACATGCCTGAAATATTATGCACTTTATGCGCTTTATTGTAGGCAGTTTCAGCAGCATTTCCTCCTTCGAGGTCTTGATTGGCATAGCCCTGGAAATGAGCATAGATGCCATCCACAAATTTGTTCTTGTCATTTTTCCAGTCTTCGCGTTTTACCGGGATATCCCAACCCTTGAAGTAATTGATAAGCGCCATAACTCCCAAGACCGCCAATCCGGCCACCGGATTGTACATCCCAACTGCCACTGCCGCTCCAATCATCACTCCAGTAGGAATGGTCTGACCCTGACCATTCACGCCACCGAGATTCAATATTGCCATCGGATAAAGGGGATCAAGCATGTTGGTAACTCCATCCAGGTTGACCTTCTGTCTTTCTATGACACAAACTTTATTTTTATCAAAACGTGTGCCACATAGACTGGTAGAAAACCAACAATGAGGAAACCATGCTTCACAATACAAAGGACCTCCATGCTCACCATAATCACCATAGGTATGGTATTTATCGTTTGTATCCAACATCGAGGGATGATTATGCACCTCACTTAATCCGCCAGATCCGTTTGCAAGAGCGGAAAGGATGGTATAATTACCAAATTTTTCTGCATCAAGCTCCGCCAAGGCCTGATGATTTTTTGCCATCAATTTCAAATATTCGATGCTGCTGGCAGCATTACCTGTGGAACCTACAGTATCTCCACTTCCAGAACCACTTCCCAATTGTGCGCTCATGAGTGTTTGTTGATCCTCCTCAATTTCCGCCAGTCGTTTAATATATCTGTTATCGACGACCTTACGCAATTCTGCCATTTTTTTGCCCAAATCCTTGGCCTTGATATGCATCAACCAATAGCCATTCGCTTTTCCACCATTTGAACTTTCGTCGAAAATGGGACTTCCGGCCTGACTCCACAGCCATTCGGCACTGTACATAAAACGCTCAAACTGCCAAACGCTTCTGGCCACGATAGTTTTATCATCAGAACCGGTAGAAATCGCAACTCGCTCTCGGCCTCTTGGTGCATCTTGCTTGCTCACGAGTTCATACCTGGCAATGTTGTCAGCACCGGCGATAGTGCCTGAACCGGAACCAATACTCGAAAGAACTTTCACCCGCTGTGGAGGATTGCAATCTGCGGTAGCACATCTCAACTCGTACATATTTGGTTGGCAGGAGGCTTGATCGACCGTCCATTCAATCTCTTCGGGCATCGAGGGAAAGATAGTACCGTCAGTGCAGACGCCATTACCTCCATCCCAAAGTCCGAGGCAACAGAAATCACCACCCCCAAGTGTTTCTCCTATTTTTTTACAAGGACGTCGACAGACGGCAAAAGGCACACAGGCCTTGACTTTGGGTTGGCCATTACCTGGGTCTGTTTCAAGACATAAACCCGAAGAACATTGATAGTGGTCGGTACAACCGAAAGTTTCAGAGATAGTTTGCCCTTGAGCGGTTTTTGACGGTCTTGCCTGGGTATGTGAGCTTAAACATGGACTTGCATAAGTGCATGTTGTCTTGATGTAAGAATGATTGCACTGATTTTCACAGTGATTAACGCAATCCTGGTGTGATGGTGGATTAACTTGTCCGAGGCAAGCATTCATGCAATCTTGTTTGCACAGTTTCCGAGGAGATAAGTGAGTAGATAAGATGCAGTTATGTTCAAAATAACATAGCCTATGTGGACCATCTTGTGGTGTCCAATGTCCCGTTCCTCCGGCCAGATCATCCCATGGCGTAGAAGTTGAGAAAATCTTACTATTGGGACGCCATCTGGAATCCGCAATACAGGGGGTTGATTGTGGACCAGTTCCACATTTGGTAGTTATTCCACTGCCGCTGCCACATTGAATCTCATCTAAGTCTGTGACACTCACTTGACTAGGACGTCCTGGGCATAAATAATTTCCATCCACGTTCTCTTCCACGCATTCATGGCCTCCGGGACACGCATGCTCAACGTTAGGGTTGCACTGGGAGTACTCCTGTCCGTGCCATTGATCGGCCATGATACTAAAATCATAATTTCCAATATCTGTCTTTTCAGGATTAAATGGAGTGATGGGCCCCTTAAAAGGTTGAACTGGCGGATAGTAGCCTGAAGGATGATTGATTGTAGGGGCCAGAAATCCGGTCCCCAGGGGGTATTCAGGGGGATTCCAATGAACCGGGGCCTTATATACTGTATCACCGGCCACAACGTGGTGATCAGGGTGATTGGCCAGATCATGAGCGACCGTCACATTCGCTCCGATAAAACCACAGCTTAAAAGCACCAAATACATGAATAAATTTTTCATAACTATTCCCCATCAAACTGGTCTAACTACTTATAACCCCATTATAAAGCCTATCTACGTATTCCCATAGAGCTATGTGAATTCTGCCCTTTCTAATTAGGCCATTTTAATACATTTCTAGAGTTATCCGAGCGAAATTAGCTGCCATTTTTACTGCCAAGAATTGTTGTCAGGCCTCCTGGCCTGCCACCCTACGGGGCGCTTCGCGCACATAATTGGCCATCGTGGCCAATTATTGTTGTCGCGTCCTCCTGGCCTGCCACCCTACGGGGCGCTTCGCGCACATAATTGGCCATCATGGCCAATTATTGTTGTCGCGTCCTCC
>JACPIU010000013.1:0-14977 GCA_016187935.1 Bdellovibrio sp. | reverse complement strand
GCCATCGTGGCCAATTATTGTTGTCGCGTCCTCCTGGCCTGCCACCCTACGGGGCGCTTCGCGCACATAATTGGCCATCATGGCCAATTATTGTTGTCGCTCCTCCTGGGCCCTTACTCTGGGCACATTGTGAAAAGTTTAAGGTCAGTCTATGATTCTTTGGCGATTCTTTGGCAGATGAGGTTTTTTCCATGTCTATGCAGGCAATGGGCCAGGCCCAGGTTAAAATAAAGGCTAAAAAAAATAGTGTGAGCTATAGACTCATTAGGAGCAAAGAGCTGTTTCCCACGGACTCCAGCATAACCATCACCCATCAGGATTTTCCTAAAGAATTTGCACAGGAAATAACAATGCTGGAAATTCTGGGTGAAAGTAATGCGCCCATTCCTTCAACTATTTCCCAATTAGAATGGCACGGCCCTTTTCCTACTATCAAAAAAATCATTCTTTGCGATCTGCGCTTATGCTCACTGATACTGGATGAAAAAAATTTTCTTATGTTGGAAAATATCGTATTAAAAAATGTCTCTTTTCAAAATATGACTTTGGAAGAGTTTATCCAGACTCTCCCCTCGAATCTGAAAAACTTAAGTCTTATCCGCAGCGGCCCCTTCGGCCCCACGCGAGAGTGTCCAAAAAACCTACTTACCCATTTGGAGCAATTGGATTTATCCTATAATCAGCTACAAGAGCTACCCTCATGGATTGAGACACTCACCTCGTTAAAACGCCTGACTCTGGACGGGAATAAACTGGAAGCACTTCCGCTCTATTTAAAAAAACTTCCCAAGCTGAATCACTTATCGCTGGATGATAATCCTTTCTCAGAAGAAACCAAAGGTCAAATTCAGAGAGATTTTAACCTTTGGTTCTCCTAACATTCCTACACGATTAATTTAAAATAAAATTAAAGAAATTTCCTTTCACCCAATTGCTAAATTGATGCGCATTCATGACGGTGTTGGTCGGTCGCAGAATAACTCCTAATTCCATGCCCACAGGACTGCCACGTAATGATGCATAGTACGGGCCCAAAAGTTGCGCCAGAGAAATTTCAAGATAGGCGCTGTTTTGCATCTTCACAAAACGGAACTCATTTGGATTAAGCTGACGATCGATGGCCATACCACGAACGGTGTTGAGTCGTAAGTAAAAACCGATTTCATGACTCTCGGGCGTAATTTCATAAGGGAAATCCACCCGAGCTAAACCTAATGTCTGTGGAGCTAAAAGAGCTTCACGCTCAATAATAGCGCGATATTGTGAAGCCAAATACAAAGCGACATCCACCTGCCCGGTTAACAATAAAGTATCACCATTCATTTGTCTTTGAGCAGACACTCGTGCCAGGGCCACACAGGTAGGAATGGCACTTGAAGCACCATGATCCTGAGCACGCAGATCGAGTTGATCCCCCCTCAAATCCGCCTGAAACTCAACTTCCATAGCGGTTAGATTGCTATGGTTGGAGATTACATAGTTGATACGGGCATTGACTCTTTTATCCAAAACTTGAAAGGGACGTGTTTCATAACGATAGCGGGTTACATCACGGCAGACCACTTCATCGTAGGGGACATTCTGGCAGACATTTCTCGGAGGCAAGTTGTGGCAAACTTGCACCGGAACATTCTGACAAACCCGCTCAACGGTGCATATGGGTTGGCCTTGCGGACCTGGCCTGCAAATACGTCGGTCCTGACAGGTAGTGCGCATTTCGGTACGGCACACCCTCTCTCCTGGAATGGTTCGACATTCCTGCCGATAACGACGTTCCGTCGTGCATACCCTTTCCGTGTAGGGAACCTGAACGTTGCGATATTCAGTTCGATAAGTTTCAGTATTCATGGCCATATCAAAGGTGGGAGCAGACCGACCTCCATAATACGTCACGCGCGCGGAATCGTTTTCCGCTGCGATTAAATTTGTACCAAAGGCCAAATACATCGAAAACATGAAAAAAACTAAAATTTTCAGCATAGCTACTCCTTGCAAAAGAGACTAAAAATGTCAGCATTAAAAGAATAACGATGACGTTACTGTCTGGCAAATAACTTAAGGTTTTTGGTTCCCGGTAATGACTTGAATCATGGTGTGTGCCAGGCCTTTGAGAAAAAAAGAATGATATGGACCTATCCCGGGCGGAAGAACCGTGGCGTCCATAACATAGAGGTTCTCAAAGCCTTGGGGACGTCCAAGCTGATCTACGGGCGCCATATGACTGTCACTCTCTCGGCCGCGCACGGCCCCTCCGTTGGGAGCAAAAATAAGCATGGGAGTCACATACGGCTGCAGCTTAAGTTCTGTCAAAAATGCCTCAAAATTTTCAAGCGAATCGAAGTGGAATTTGGCCGGCACGGCATGCTCATTGCCACTGCCAGACCCAATCTCGTCGTGATGAAAAAGTCGCGGTAACATAACGGCACGCGCCCCAAAATCAAAATGCATTTTTGCCGCTGTGAGAAGTCCCTGTTTGAGCTTATTAAAACTTGTTTCAAGATTATTGTAGATAAAACCGCCCTTAGAATTATACCCATTTCCGCCCACAGCTTCATTCATGAGAGCGACTAACAATGTTCGCACATGATCAGCGTGCCTAAAGAGAGGATAGGCCCATTCTACATAGGGACCTGTTATCTGCGCCAAATGCGGGCCTTCAAAGGGAATTTCATGGATCATATACTCGTAAGGATCCATATCGTCAGACCTTGGAGGTCCAAGAGCGACCCTGGTAAAGGGGGCGGTCATAGGTTGCAGATCACGAGGGTAAAGCCCCAACAAGATTTGAGCGAAATTGAAAGCGATACTCTTGCCCAACTCAGGATGAGTAATACCGGAGTTTTGCATAATTTGTAATGTCCCCGGCACTCCAGCACTTAAAATAACAAACTTGGGTAAGATTTTGAAAACCAAATTGTCGGGAAGTTTGAGACGCAAGGGGGGATAAATCTCATAATCCGTTTCACGCGGCCAAGGCAGAACCTTCATGACCGGACCTTTGGTTACATATTTGGTTCCTATCCTTTGCACAATAACTTTTTGCACCTCGACACGAGGGAGAAAACATAAAGGATTTTTATAATCCCCTAAGGCCATTCGCAAATAAGAATCCAAGGGAAGATTGGTCTTATTATAAGAAGACCGGGCCATGCCACCATCCCCAAAACCGCTGCGAAGCGCTCGCACATCAAGATTCAATGATAAAGCGGTCTCACGAAAAAGTTTTTCCCGCGAACTTAACTCTTCATCTGCCACCACCCTGATACCAGATGACGCCGATATCGTCGTTTGCAATTCACTGAGCTTTTCCTCATCATAGAATAGGGATGGGAAAGGTCCGGCTTCACGCTTTGATTGGATAAAATGGATCATTTCACTGTCAGTCATAGGCCACGCCACTTGAGGGCCGATGGTATCCCCTCCCCCAACCAATTCAGGCCTGATCACGAGGAGTTTTCCTTCTTCAAAAAAATTTTTACTGTTTAAAAAATTAAAATTCCACAAAGCGTAACGCTTTCCCATCGGGGAAAAACGTGTCAACAATGGGCCCTTGTCGATAAGCAAAACCTTATAACCTGCCCGCCACAACAGAAAGGCCATATAGCTGCCGGTGCTTCCGGCCCCCACAATGGCGATATCAATCAGGCCATCCAATGTATTGGTTTTGGGATTGTACGTGAGATGACATTTTGAACGAAGTTTCTGAGACCTTTGCAAAGAAGACTGATCATCACGCGATATTTCCTGCTTCTGTACAGCAGATTCGTCAAGTGACTGATCATAAGTTTGATTAGGATCTTCCACTTCATTCTCAAGGAAAAAATCCTTGTCCAAATTGTCCGTTCGGTTGCTTTGAAGTGGGCCAAAATGTTCTTCATAAATGGTACGATTGATTTGTCCCCGCGCTTTCAAACACATTTGAGAGATAAAAGAAATTTGGGAGGTTTGCAGGATATCGAGAAATTGCTTTCGCGCGATCACATCCATATTGAAAAGCGCAGGCAGTGTTTTACGAGTATAAACACCTTTAAAATAATGCGCCAATTGTCGCTCTAAATCCTCCCAGATTTTGTCATCATCAACCTCATTGTGATCTTTGCCACGTTTTAAATATTCGAAGACTAATGGGCGCGCCATTTTGGCCTGAAAAAGTTTCAGATTGGACAACAATGTAAGAAAAGTCGACCACTCCTTTTCTTCGCGCACGTCTCGCCACATTTTCTCCATCATAAGTTGGCTTAAAGATCTAACCCGGTCTCTAGCATTAGTCAGATACTGGGCGGGAAAATAAACTGAAAAAAGTGCCTTGAAAGTTTCATAACGGGATTCCAATGTCCCAAATTGGACCTTTCGCTTCGCTTGCGAATCAGACAGCCAGATTTCTCGGGCAGAAGGAGGAGATAAAGGAAATTCCTCCAAGGAAACCGGAGGGAAAAGCACGCTAAAATTACCGTCTCTTAATGCCGCCTCCGTTTTCTCCCTCTGAGTAGCACAACCCGAGGTGAACACACAAAAACCTAGCAATAAACAAAGAATCGTGTAAGTGACGTTATTTGTCCATTTCCGTCTTATAAATATCAATGATCTTTTCCACATCAAATTGGCTCAACTCCTCACGATTAACAGTGTACAGATCACCATTCAACTTGGCCATGGTAGCGAACTGAGGATTGAGCGCAAAAGCTTCGGGAGGATAAAGCATAATGGAATTGAAATCAAATTCACTATCAATCAAATTCTGAAAATCCGAGGAAATTTTTTTGAATTGTTCCCAATACTTCTTCTCAATATTTTCCCAAAAAACCATTATATACTCATCGCGATCAGGTCGCGATTGTTCGTGAAAGAAACCCAGAGTGTGCATCAATTCGTGGAGAATTTCACCTTTTTTGCAATTAGGACCGAGCCAAACTTCCTGCTCACCTCCAATACGCCCAACATGCGAAAGGCATTGGTCTTGATGAGAATTGAAGGAGACAAAATCTTTTTGCTTATAGGCGGAAACGAATTCAATTCCGGTCTTCTCCCGTAATTCATCCATGGCGGCTTTCAACTCGGCCTTCACTTTAAGACCGGCATCGATCATATGAGGAATCCGCCCCCCCGGCCAAAGACGCGGACGTGGAATGGAAATTCGTTGCCCAGGATACAGTCGTCCCATGCCTTGTGGCCCATTCGGTACAATCATATCACCCAAGGCAACATAGAACTTTCCATTATATTGGATTTCCACCATAAACCCTTGGGGCGTCGGTTCAAGAGTATCCATTCCCTGCCAATATTGAGTGTCTTGTGCCGCCATACTTTTCCGTGTGAGAGGAGGACTTCCGGGAATGACCTTGGGGGCAGTAAAAATCGTGAAGGTTGGACTTTGCTCATCCTCAATTTGCTTGTTCATGGGGAGATTGGTTGTGGTCTTTGGACTTGTGTTCTTCCCATTCTTGCTGTCGTTGACAATCAATTTTGCAATGGAAAACGCCAACACACACGCCATAACGGCAAGCATGGCATAGAACTTATAGGAATGCTGTTTCATAGATTGCTATGATTGTACAAGAAACAGCATAACCCGAGCAAATTGGTCTTCGAAGAAAGATTTAGCGAGAAGATTGGTTCAATTTCTGAAAGAAATAATCTTCTTTAAATTTGTAAAATTTTGCAAATTTCGCCTCATCGGGGAAAAGGCCCTTGATTTTCGGATAATACTCGGCCTCCACTTCTCGCATCCTTGCCACACCTTCTTTTTCAAAATCGGGATTAATTTTCAGAAATAATGGGACAAGTTGTTCGTGCATATTGTTCTCATGAGATACCAGCGCCACAATGGTCTCATCACTCATGCGCAGTTCCTGCTCCAAAAAGCGATTGCAGTCCTTGGTCCATTCTTCAATAAATTGGGCGTTTAAGACCAAGTCTCGATATCCTTGCGTATAAATAACATTATCCGTGTAATTCAGCTTGAAGCCGGGAGTGGGAGTGGGATTAAATTTGGGACGATTGCGTGATAAGGCAATTTCATTCTCAACATAGTTATTACTGTATGAATCTCCATTGACGAGTTTCCCAAGAGTATGTCGGTAAAGATTTGAATAGAAATTCGGGGCCATCAAATGCACGAAGATAAGCACGATCGGAATACCGATACTCAGGCCGATTTTTAACCAGAATATTTTAACTTTTCGCGCCACTTTGCCTTTCCCCTGTAATAATCCCTTGGCCCGGGGAGCATTTTCCTGATTGGGAGGATAAATGGCAGCTCGCACCACTTCTTGAATTGATCCCATAAACCGAGTTTTGAATTGCTCAACACTTTCGGATGTCATTGTTGGTTGCAAACATTCTTGAAATTTCATCAACAGATTGACCCGCATGTTTTCACTTATTTCCTGAATCGCATCTTCTCGTATCATCTCCCATTTTTCACTGAATTCTTTTTCCTTCTGCTTTAAAGTTTCTAATTCGCGAATTTTAATTTGCGCCATTTCGCGGGTTTGCTCGGACTTGTAATTTTCAAGTTCCGTATCAATAGCACGACGTCTGGTATCTATTTCATCTTGTATCGTGTCCTGGGCCATGGCCTTTTGTTGCTCGGCCTGTGATATGATTTGCTCGGCCCGAGCATGAACATCCGCCAGAAGTTTACGTCCTTCCTCCTCGGAGCATTGGCGCGCTGACTGAATTTCCTGCTGAACACTCTCAGTCAAAGCAATAGCTTCTTTTTGCGCCTCCATCATTTTACGTTCTTGATATTCTTTCATTTCCTGTTCTTTCTTACTCATCTCCAGATTCGTCGCCTCAATGCGCTCTTGCATCTCGCGAACCTTCTCCAGTATCTGGGCCTTTTTTTGCCTTCCCTCTTCAACAAGTTGCGCGCATATTTTCTGGCCTTCGAGACGTGCCTCTTGGTAAATTTTCTTTTGATATTCCTGTGCTTCTTCCCTGACGAGTTTTTCCTGGGCCTTTTTCAAATGATCCAAAGACGTGCGTTCATCCTCTAGTTGTTTACGCATCTGATCGCTTTCGGCCTTTGACTGTTGAATCATTTGCTGACATCTGTTGTTAATCTCCTGCTCATTTTGCTGTGCTTGTTGGAATAATAAAGTCGTGGCATCAAGCTTATGGCGCATTTCTGATTCTTCATTCAGCATTTCCTCGAAGGTATTTTGGGCCTGAACGATCTTCTGTTCGTATTCTTTTAATAAGCATTCCAGATTTTGCTTTTCGTCTTCCAAACGGCGGGTCTCAGCTTCTGTGGAAGTGAGTTGAACTTGAGTCTCTTGCATGATCTGGAGACAGGAGGTCTTCTCTTCTCGCAAATTGGCAACTTCCTCACCTAAATTGGCCAGTTCACAGTCCCATTCTTTTCTTGTCGCCATAACTTGGGCCTCATGAGCAATCCGTTCTTCTCTCTGCTCTTGCACACTCTGCCTAAGCTGGGCCTCATTCTCTTTAATTTCCTTCACAAATTCAGCATGTTCATGGCGCGCCTGCGCTAACTCTTCTTTCACCAATCCTAGTTTGTGATTATAGGTAGCTTCCTCTAAAGAGAGCTGCTCCAATTCGTGCATTAAATATCTTTTTTTCAACTCACCTTCATGCAGGGCGGCCTGGAGTTCCGAATTCATATGATCAGCTGTTTGGTTTTTCTCATCTAAGATTTTAATCTCTTGCTCTATTCTGTTTTTGTCCGCCAAATATTTATGTTGGGTCTCAGCACTTAAGCGCTTTGACAAAGTATAGGCCTGGGCCAAAATTTCTTCCGCATTTTTCTCTGCTGCCTGTTTAATTCTTAAAGCATCTTCCTGTGCCTCAAGTTGAATACGCTCGTACATCCGCTCTCGAAGATTTTTTTCTTCTTCCGCCAAGGCCGAAATTTTTTTCTTTTGCACATCGGCCAGTTCGTGGCCAGTGGAGCGCTTCAAATGGTCGAGATTCTCAAGACCGAAGTGATGAAGTTCTTCGATTTTCTTGAATTCAACTGACTTTAACTCAGGAAAATCTCCCGTAAAATTAACCGCATCTGAAGCGGTCGCCATGGCCAAAGCGGTAGCATAAGAATTCTTCAAGAGTTTCTCGGCATCCTCTTTCAGTTGTTTTTCCTCGGCCCTGGCACTTTCAATCAACTGCTGTGCCTGCGTTGTGGCCTCATGAATAATTTTCCGTGCCTTCGATTCGGTTTCCAACAGAGACTCTTCTGTCTGCATTTTGGAAACTGCCTCGTGTTCCCTCAGCTTGCTTTCTCGTCCTTCAATTTCCTGCTTGGCCTCTTTTAACAGCTTTTCCGCTTGAGCGGCTGCGCGGTCCAATGTTTCCTGGTAAATCGACAACGCCTGGTTACGCTGTTTTTCATAGGCCTCCAAGGCCTGATCTTTCAGGGCCATGCTCTCTTTGTATGTTTGATCGCGCACTTCTTTCGCCATCTTGCGGGCATCTTCAATGAGACCCTGGGAATTTAACTCGGCTTCAGCAAGAATTTTTTTGCCTTTTTCATGCGCCGATGCCACCATGTCTTTTTGCGCTTCTTCAATTTGCTGTGCAAGTTTTTCTTTTTCCTCGGCCACTTTGATCTGCCACTCTTTTTCCAATTGCATTTGTTGCTGTTGCAGATTGTTTCGTACCAAGGTGCTTTCTTCAGCTTTGACTTTTTCTCGCAGCCAGGCCAATTCCTGATCGGCCTGGAGTTGCCATGCATCGTGCCAACGTTTGATTTCAGCTTCTTTAATTTGAGCAAGACGAATATGGGCGTTTTCAATCAGTTCTTTGGCCTCTTTTTCAGCACTGCTTAACAATTCCATCGCTTGCGCTTGGATGCGATCATGCATTTCTTTGTCTTGAGCTTGCTGATTGACAATGCTCACAGTCTCTTGTGGAAGGGGTTGCACCGGTTGAGGTTTGGGTGAAGCTTCAATAATAATTTCCCGCGCCAAGGCCAATTCTCTTTCATCTAAATCGGCCAACACTTCGGGAGCATCCAACTGGGCAGGTAATGGTTCAGGTCTTGATTTCACCTTGGGAGCTTGTTTGACAGGAACCGAAAAATCTAAGACTTTAGCATCGATTTTGAGTGCCAAACCCTTAACTTCGATCTTGTCTTTAGGTGTCAGTTTGCGATATTTTTCCTTGCTGATCAGTACCCCGTTCACCATAGTCCCATTGGCAGAACCTAGATCTTTAATATAAAGAATCCCTTCTTTTTCCTGAAGGGCAAAGTGTTCCCGACTCATGCCTTCAAAGGCCAAGCGCAAATCGGCCTTTTTAGACCGACCTACAATCACATCAGACTGCTCAGATTCAAACAAACTTTTTGAACCGGCAGAATCAATTGTGACCACAATTTTTTTACACGCCCCCATATGGCAACTCTCTGGGACTTGGGTGTTATAACACCTACGTACTTATCGGAATTTATGGGGTAAAAGTGAGTCAGGCGGGAATAATACCTAACTGGCCTTGTCGACTTTCTTCTCGGGTGGTGAAGGAGGCACGCCACTTGCGCCATCACTTTCCACCACCTTAACTGATTGTTTAAGAGTTGGTGCATCCCAAGGTCTCAAATCTTTTTTGGACGATTTGTCCTTTTTTAATTCTTCTTGGAGAGCATCCGCCGCTAAGGCATCAAGAGGGTCTTTATGCTCATCAAATTCCACCAGTCCTACCGGAACGTCATTATCCATGCTTCGATCCCAGATCACATCGAGCGTATTTTCAAAGCGCTCAACCATGTCGATAAAAACCTTTTCCACCGCAAAAACAGTATTAAACAGTGTCGTCGTGACAGAGACCATGATACCCGTAATGGAGGCACTCATACTAAAGCTAATCTTAAGCAAGAAAGTATCCATGACCAGCTTCGACCCTTCGGTATCGCTTAAGTCCATCATGGAAAGTTTTGGCAAGCCGTCCATAATCCCGAGAAAAGTTCCGAAGATCCCGCCAATGATAAACAACCCAGGCAAAATGTTGAGCATACTATTGGCGGCATCAATGGGAAAAATTCCCAGAACTTTACTGAAGCACGGATTATTTTGAAAAATGGTTTTTGAAATTTCCAAAAATTTGGGTCGCTCATCGGTTTTTTTCAAATACTTAAGCTGCTTAAGCGCATCTTTAATTAAAATGGCTGAGCCTTGTTGAATTAAAAAGATGCGATCAGAAATGGCCATGACATAATCGGGATTGCGCCTCTTCATGATGGCACGAACAATGAAACTCTCGTAAAAAGTCCTTTCCAAAATTTTTTTTACAAAGGGATAAAATGAAAATTGATCCTCCACTTTAGCTTCGTCGAGTATTTTAAAAACCCTTCGCTGAAATTCACGGGCAAACCACATTTCGCGTTTGACCGTGTAGTAAACCAGCAGCCGTAAGCAGATGGCACCCATAAAGGTCATGATGATCATTGGCAACAAGGTCCCTGAACATAACATCACGATCTTTTCCACCAAATACTTGACCACTAAATCAGTTGACATAATTTCCGCCTAGTTCGTTATTTTCTTATATTAAACTTAATAATAACTCTCTGAGCTTGATTGCAATCAAATTTTTTACAAAATTCTTTTTCTTGCATGCCTGGAATGGCCCCGGCAGGAACAGCATCATTTTCGAAAAATCCACGGCCGGTAACTTTCACTAAGGGTCGCAGTTTATCTTGATATTTATATTTCAACTTTCTGCGGTCAAAAATGTGATTATAGATGGCCTTGGCACGTTCGATACTTAAATCCATGTTGAATTGAGCGGCCTTACGGTCCGCCTCATTTAAGCTGTTGGGGTCAATATATTTTCCCTTGTAGGTGGGAGAGGCGAAGCCGGTAATCTCCACCGATTGAATTTTATCGGCGATTTTCGCATCATCAAACAACCCTTGAGTATATTTGGGCATGAACTTGGCCAAGGTCATCATCATGCTGGTCTTCAATTCAGCTTTTCCACGATCAAAAAATTCCTTTTCAAAACTCAAGGTGACATCACCAGTTTTTCCGTTAATTCCACTAATTCCGGCATCTTTCAATTTACGCCTCAAGTTTTCCGCCACCTGTCTCTGCGCCTCTTCCATTTTTCGGATACGCTCCAAATCCTCGGCCATGCTTTTATTTTGCTTGGACAGTTTATCCACAGATGCCAGAGCTCGCCCCTTTTCCATTTCAACCTGAGTTAAAGCGGAACGAGTCTGCTCAAATTTTCCGGAGAGTTCTCCAATCTTAGTGTTGAGGGCGGCCTCTTTACTTTTGGCCTCACGGTTAAACTGGGCCATGCGTTCTTTGAGTGCCGCTCCTGTCAGTTTTTCCGATTCCAACTTTTTTTCAAAAACGGCACGTTCCGCTTGCATGGTTGCGGCATGATCCGCGCGTAACTTGGCAACTTGCTCTTGATACTGTTCACGCGACTTTTGCAATTCTTCTCCGGCACGTTGCAATTCACCTGTCAATTTGGCCTGCTCTGCCTCTTGTGATTCAATCAGACTATTGGCCTCTTGCAAGGCGGCCCCCGCCTTATTCAACTCGGCAGAAACATTTTTATTTTGTGCTTCGAGGCTGACGATTTTTCTTTCTGTTTCCTTCTTCAGTTTCTGGATATCTTTCAGCAATTTCTCTTTGCTGGTTTTATGCTGAACTTGAGTGGTCTTTAATTCTTTAATCTTCGTATCCAAATTGGCATTTAAGTTGTCAATGCGCTTTTGATTCTGATCAATGACTTCACGCTTGTCCTTGATTTCGCTTTCAAGCTGACTAATTTCACTTTGTTTTTGCTCCAAATCCCGCTGCTTTTCAGCGATGATTTGCTGTTTTTCTTCAATAGTCTGCGACTGCGTTTCGATTTCCTGATCCTGTTCGGCGATGGTGGCCAAGTTTTCCTTGATCTCATTATCTTTCACTGCAATGGTTTCTTCCGAGGCCTTGATGATTCGATCGCGTTTTTTGATCTTGGCCTTGGAGAGCATATTGGCATTGATAATATTACGTATGATTTGCTGATATTTATTGAGCGCCATTTCCTTCTTCTCATTCTCCATCGCCTGCTTGCGCAGACTGTCTTTTTCCTTGGCCCGTTCATCTTGCAAGAGGGTGAGTTTATCCATCAATTCCTGATAGACTTGCTCCTCATCCTTGCTGGCCTCTTTCTCCAAATATTCTTCCTTTAAAGTATTGTAGACCTTAATCTGCTGTCTCAGATCAGCGGCGTCTTCCTTCATTTTCTTAAACTCAATCTGTTTTTGAATCCCGGCGGCACCACTACGCATACTAGTCACCACATAAAGAAGCAAAAAGACCACCGAGAGCACCATGAACAGGTCGCTGTACGAAGTCCAATAGCTACCGCCATCTTCCTGTGCATGTTTTAATTTGTCGTAATCAAATCCCATTTTTTCTGGCCTATAGAAAATTGATCTACCGATACTCGACACAGCTTATCGGTATATCGAGAAAATTTTTTGAGCAAAAAAAGAAGGCCCAGGAATCTGCGATATTCTCGTGATTATAAAGCCTTACATTTGTTATGAACGGGTGCCAGGTACTCGGCGCATCGCGGCGAGTACCTGGCACTTAGGGCAGCACTTAGGGCCGCTCTAATTCCACAGAAATCTAAAGAATTAAGCCCCTCTCTTTGGCGGCCGAGGAAAGCTCAAGAAAGATGCTAAGTCTCGGAAGTTAATGAGCAAGCTCGAATGAACCTCCCAAGTATGCGCGGGCATGACAAAAGGGCCGTAGCCTAGAAGTAATCTTTTGATGGAGAGGCCCCTTATGCAAAACCTATATGTGTTGCTGCTTTTCATCCCTTTCGTTGCCTGCGTCCAGCAGGATATTAGCAATCAACCCGCTTCAAGTAAGAATGGAACGGCGATTAAAAGTGGTGTTCCTCATTCCGATTCCTATACCCCAACAGGATATTCAAATGGGCAGAATACGAATGCTAACGTTGGGTCGGTAATCTCAGGTGTTATCACCGCCGCCGATGGCGTGACTCCCTTAGTGGGAGCAAATCTTTACATGGTTAAAGACGATAAAAAGATCAAGTTGGAGAATGCTCCAAAGGATAAGGCGGAAAATGACAATGATCTTAAAGAAAATACTCCGGAAGGAAACGATGATGAGGAATGCAAGTCGGACAGTAACGGCCGTTTCGCCTGTAAGGGCATTGATAATATAGGCCGAACGAAATTCATCATTGAAAAACCAGATGTCGCTGAAAAAGAATTTGAAGCTGTGGTTGAGGACGACAAAGTGACCGAAGTTAAAATTCAGGACACGAGAGTCGAACGCAAGCAAGTAACTGGCCGATGGTTAGTTGTGCCAGGCCAATATGATGGTGTGCAGTTGTTATTATCACAGTTAAAAGGGTGTAAACTGAGCGGGGACCCACGTTTTTCCTACAAATTGCGAAAGAGTCTTGACTGTGAGAATGCCGGACTTTCCGTTCTCAATGATAATGAAGTTTCGCCGACTTTTTTATCTTTAAAAACCTTGCTCGAATATCAGTTCATCTTTATAAACTGCCCCACCGATATGAGCGCCCATCGCGCAGTCATTGCTCAGTACGTTTCAAATGGCGGTAATATTTATTTTTCTGACTGGGCCTCTTCCGGTCTGGATGCCACCTTCCCAGGCAATATTGAATTTGGAAAAAAGAACACCTTACCTGGAGTAGTGGGGTCATCGGTTTTGAACTCGGGCCTAAAGAGTTTTTTAAGCAATTCGTCAGTTCCCATTTATTTTGATCTCAACGCCTGGGTTCCAATTAACAGCATGAGAGACCATGTGCAGATTTTTATCAAGGGGAATACCGCACTGTTGGGAGGCAAGGTTGATGCCCCGATCACCGTGGGATGGGCCGAACAAGGAAAAGGATTCGTCTTTTTCACGTCCTATCATATCGAGGGAGCATCGAATGGCGCCAATCAAGAACGATCACTTAAATATCTGCTGCTCAACGTGACGGATATCTCTCTTCGTGGGAACTAAATTCTGCAAAAGAAGATAATCTAAAATTTTCGGTGAAGCCTGACATATCCGGTATGCCACCGGCACCTGAACATAATATTTTTTCCAGAAAGCAGGTGTTCTCACGATATACGCTTTGATGACTTTTTTAAGACAATCTTTGTCTTTATCATCACAATTCCTTAATAAATAGACAAGATCGTTATTTGCCTGCTTAGTCCAAAAGGAACAGAATCACGAAAATGCAACTTTTAGTCATCCTTACCTTATTTTGGATTAACAAATTATCACTATGCCTAGAATTGCTGTCAAATTCAGTACACAGAGAATGAGCACAGTGTTCTTGTTTCCCATTGTTAATCGGGTCTTTAACAGATTCGTTGATCCCTTGAATCCAAAGGGACAAATCTGCGATTAAGAAAACCACAGGCCTGTTTCGATGGCGATTCCTCCATGTGAATAGAGGAATTCGAGGAATTCGTGCCATGTACTCGGTGTTGTGTGCTATAACGTAAGCTCGCCATAGGCCAATTAGTTCCACCAGGCATCGAACTCCTATGAGAAAATATTTTTAAATATCAGAATTTTTTTTGTTTTTGCGCGCAACTTGAGGTGAGAGTTCTTACAATTTTTTTCCCTGTAATGTGCTTGTAGGCGCGGGCATTTCCGTTTTAAGCGCGCGCAAATTTTTAATCGCCGGTGCATGATTTAAAATGTTCAAAGTCGTATTGTGGACGATTTTAACGCGACAAATTTGGAGTAAAAAAGTGTGGTAGAGTGTGTAAAAAATCGTGAGGCCAAAAATGAATTTTAAAAATCTAAAAAACGAAGTGCTGGTGCAAAATGCAAAAAATTTAGTCAGAGAAGAAAATAGAATCTTATCTAAAGTCCTCGCCCATCTCTTGGAGATCGAATCGCGCAAACTTTATCTGGAACTTGGGTATGGAAGCTTGTTTCAATTTGCCGTGAAAGAGCTTGGGTACAGCGAGGCCTCGGCGATGCGAAGAATTGAGGGAATGCGTTTTTTGAAAAAG
>JACPIU010000041.1 GCA_016187935.1 Bdellovibrio sp. | reverse complement strand
CAATGCCGTCCATAAACAATACAAAGGAGGTCGCGGTTCAGTCACCGGACAAGGAGAGCTTAAAAAACTCACATACGATCCCTTATTCATGCTCAATCACACCTATGCCATGCTTCGGGCAAACATCAACCGCCTTTTTAGAAAAACTTGGTGCACCACCAAGGACCCCGCCATGCTTAAGCAGCATCTTGACCTTTATATTCAGTTTCATAATCAACAGCTTATATAAAAAAAATCCAATTATTAATTTTAAGTGAATTTGCAAATGCCACTAGGATCGCAAGAAACACCACGGTTGTAGGCCAGTTTATACTTATTACATAGTGTCTGTAATTTTCCTAGGGACTGAATTAACAATTGTTTCCTATGAGAACTCTTGTTTTGTTACTTCCTCTCATCTTGCATTGTATGCAAGCCAACGCCCTTGAAACAGATCAATACATGGTCTGGGGAAAGGACCTTAAAGATTCAATAACAGAACTTAATATCTACTATAATCAGAATTTTGAAAGAGCCGTTGCTCGGATAAATGCTGACCCGATCTTGATCCAAAAAAGTTGTGAAGATGCCACGGTTGATATTCTTCAAGAATATCATGCTTTTTGGTGGGGAGAGAGAATTGAAAATTGGATTCTTGATAATGCCGATATTCAGAAAATCCCAGAATACAGTAGCATGTCTCGCATGGAAGCCATATCACATTCCATCTATCGAGACGTGTTTAAATTTAAAGCAAAAATTTTGGGGTATAATATCCGCATCAGTGGAGTCAATCTTGGCATCGACAAAATGGGCCATTTTAGCTCGGTAGGATTGTCATACTATCAGCGCATGTTGGAGGTCTCTCGAAAAATGCAAGTCGATACCACTGATCTCTTACAATATTTAAACAAACTTGCGAGGGGAGCTGTGGCATTCCCCACTCAGAAAGTAATGAAAGATAAACGTCTGAATCTTATTAATAAGATAATCGGCTGGGGCATCCATATGGAAAATTGGATGTGGGGATATGCCGTTTCTGATACCTTTTCATATGCAGATCTGGAAGCTAACTACCAAGGCCTTTTGCTGGCGCTTAATGTGTGTGGTGGCCCTTTTCCATACATGAAAAAAGAAAACGGCATTTTTATCATCAACAAGCAACGTCCCATCGACCTGAGCGATTATATAAATCCTCTCTTGGATGAAAGTTACAATCCTTCACATTATCAAAAAAAGATCTTTCGAACGATTAAACCGTATTTACGCGAGTATTGTGATTTAAGCAGAAGCGATGAGGTAAAATCGCTCTTTGCAGATTATGATAAATTAATGCAAAAATCCGGTCACAGCTATTCCTCACAGTATCTTGATTTTCTTCGCACGAGGACAAAAAATTCAAACTCTGCAAAATATTTTTTAAATGACCCCACCCGTGCAAAACAAACAATGAATTTTGTGTGCAAAGAAGTAACGGCGCAATCCCCCTAAGATAATCACAGAAGCAGCATTTTCTCTGCTTTTACAAGATTAAAACCCCGTATAGAAGTCGAAGTCATAAAAAAAAATTGTCAACATTCAATTAATCTCTTCCTCAATTTCGCCCTCAGTGTGATAATTATATATCTAAGTAATTTTCACATGATAGAGGATTTTTAATATGCATCACATCTTTGTCATTATTGTTTTCTGTTCATGTTTTATTACTAATATTGCCTTCACTGTTGAAGGAGACATCAAAGGCAGTCAAGACCATCCGTTAGTCTCCCGCATGCCGGGATATATTATCAATGAGTATGATGTGAAAGATTTCGACAGTATCGATATGTCCGCCTATATCAGTGGCCCAGAGGGAAAATGGGACGGTAAACGCACCAAGATTGGCCATGTCGCCCGACCTGGTGGCAAACCGATCAGTATGGCGCAGCTCACGCGCAATTATCTCGGTGCTTTCACGAAAATTGGTGCGAAAGTTCTCTTCGAGGATGGGCGTTCGCTGCTTGCCCGCATCGAGAAGGGCCAGGCCAAGACGTATGTCTCCATGGCCGCATATAATGAAGGTAACAGCTATGAACTGGTGATTGTCGAAACCAAAGCACTCGAACAGGAAGTCGTCGCAGATGCTTCGGCCCTGCTACAGGGTATCGCGACCGCAGGTAAAGTAGCGGTCTATGGCATCTTTTTCGATACCAACAAGGCCGTGGTCAAACCCGAATCCACCCCAACCCTTGAGCAAATAGTGAAACTGCTAAAGCAGAATCCAACACTTCAACTCTATGTGGTTGGACATACTGATGCCACCGGTCTTGTTCAGGCAAACTTAAAACTTTCCAGCGATCGAGCCGCTGCAGTAGTTGCCGCCCTGGTCGCCCACGGAGTGAGTGCCTCACGACTTTCACCTACAGGCGTGGGACCATACTGCCCCGAATCTTCGAATCGTACAGAGGAAGGAAGGGCCAAGAATCGCAGAGTTGAGCTAGTCGAACGCCTGTAACTGACTGAGCAATCAGTATGAGGTCAAATTTTCGATTGTTTTTTGGTCCAGCTTCTTAATGACATTGATGACCAAGTCCAAACAAGACTTATAATCGTCCATGTTGATAATCCCCACATGTCCGTGAGCGTAACGCACGGGCACGCCAAAAACGATGGCCGGAACGCCTATTTTACTTAAATGAATGGCCTTGGCATCGGTGCCGCCACTCGCACGCACAGCAATTTGATGCTGAATTTTTTTCTTGCTCGCTATATCAATGACGAGATCGCAAAGTTTCTTATTCATAATTGCCGTCGGGTCATAGAAGCGAATCTGAGGGCCGCCCCCCAGCACACATTGACTTTCTTCCTTGCTAAATCCTGGAGAGTCATCACCGGGAGGCCCTTCGAGTATGATGGCAACATCAGGCGAAACCAGATTTGCCGTAGTTTCAGCTCCACGGACACCCACTTCTTCTTGAACAGTACCGGCCCCGATCAATTGGCAAGCAAGTTTCTCTTTCGCTAACAGCTTCATGGTCTCAATCATTAACGATACGCCCACTCTATCGTCGAAGGCCTTACTCATAATCAGTTTTTTGTTTTTCATATGCTCAAATTCGGTTTTAGGAACAATGGGATCTCCCAGATTAACCCCTAAACCTTCAACCACTTCCTTTTTACTTTTGGCCCCGATATCAATAAAGATTTCTTTAAGTGTCAGAACTTTATTGCGTTCGACCTCAGAGAGATGATGTTTTGGTTTGGCGCCGATGACACCAGTGACATCACCTTTCTTGCCACGAATAATCATTTTTTGCGAAAGCAAAGTATGCTCCCACCAGCCACCCAGATTTTGTACTTTAATGAAACCATCATTGGTGATGTTCTGAACCAAAAAACCAATTTCATCCATATGGCCGGCGATTAAAACTTTTGGCGCTCCGGTTTTAACGCTCTTTTTATAACTGCAGGCAACGCTTCCCATTTTATCGTAGGAAAAATTGCAAAGATCACCTAAATGTTTCTTCACTAATTCTCGAACATCATCCTCAAAACCAGAGGGCCCGAAAGCACTTGTCAATTCATTAAGCAATTCAATTGAGTTCATATCCCTCCCCGCTAGTGTCGTTCAACACCGGTAAAAAGCACGGCGACTTTTTCATTTTTTGAAATGACCTGAGTACGCCATAGCTTTAACAACCCGGCATATCCCGAACTTCCCGTGTGATCGACTGGGATACTGTATTTTGCCTTGGCAAGCTTATTGGCATCTTTCAATTCATCTTCGGAAACCGTAAGGGCGTCTCCGCCAGTTGAAATAATCCCTTCAACGATTTTGTACCAATCATAAGTAATATCATCCAAAATACCGTGGGCGACACTTTTTGGATCTGTTTCCCAGGCCCACATATACTTCGTCATATTTTGATTCAATGTTTTGAGATCTTGTTTGTTTCTAACTTTTTTTACCGCCCGAACAAGCGGATAAGCTCCCTCGGTTTGGACGGCAAAGATGCGCGGCATTTTTGAAATCAACTTCGCCTGGTAAAATTCCTGAAAGGCCTGGACTCCAGCGCTGGCCAGTGCTCCCCCACCAACCTGAATGACAATGGCATCAAGCTCTATATTACTTTCAATCAATTCTGAGAGAAGTTCAAAATACAAAGTCTCTCCTCCCTCAATATTGCTCCAGTTATCAGTCCCGGAACACGAAAATGCCAGAGCGCCACTTTTCAGCTTTTCTTGAAATCGATTGTAGCAAGGATCGCCGACTTCTCCTGCTATTCGTGGACAAGTATTAATTTGGGCATCATTATCCCGCAGTATCTTATAAACATTCTCATTTAACCCGGGAGGAACAAAAACGCTGAGATTTTTATGGGCCGCTTTGGCCACGAAAGAAGCACCAATAGCAGCATTACCGCAACTGTAAATGGCCAGTTCAGACTTTGATTTCCCCAAAACCTCCAAATAAATGGCCGTGCCCATAAGATGTCGCGCTTTATGAGAACCGCCGACATTGGAAATTTCATTTTTAATAAAAAGATTTTCATCACGGACTAAGGGAGTTTGGCTGAAACCTGGATCAATTTTCCGCACAATTTCGTCATAATTCAAATGCAGTTTTTTCGCCAGTTCATGGGAATAAAAAAAATCCTTGAACTTGATAAAAGGATTCAATTCTTTATTTGAGGTTAAAAGGCCTTTTGAAAGAACCACATCGATTGTTTTTTCAAGGATGTGATTGACATCTTTGTTGTCTCCCTTATTTTCACAAGCGAGAACCAGCTCTTTTTCTATCTCATAAACCTTGCCGCAACCACGGCAAATGAGCTTAGCGGGCATTATTAAACTCAGTAATGAGCTTATCCCATTTCGGGACATAAGCTCGAAGCGAATGCCAAAATTCAGGATCTTTTCTGGCATTGAAATCTTCTATCGAAACACCTTGTTGTTCAACCCAAGTATAATAACCCAAATTAAAAATTCTCTCTCTTCCCTTATAGCTCAGCTCTTCCATATGATCGGTGGTCACGGCCATCATGTATTGCCCGAATGACTCTGCCGCCTTAATGGTCGAGTAATTATTATTGTAATATTTTTCAAGCGTCTTTTTTACTTCGGAAGAATACATGGTGGCAGGATCTGTTGCCACAGTGAGGAGAACATCATCTTTTCCGAACTTGTAGTATTTCGCCAGTTTAATTGCGGCAATTACATTGCCAATGGAAGAAATCCCAAGATACGAGAGGGCATCAACCTTCTCCCTTGAGAGTCCGCGTTCTTTTATCAAATAATTTCTGCCAATCTCGTGATTGAAGAGCGTCACCATATTGTCAGTATTGGCATCCGACACGGCGACGACAAAGTCGGTGTTCATGACATTGTGGACATAGGGAACGTGCTTATCGCCGATTCCTTGGATGTTATGTGCGCCAAAACCATTATTTAAAAGGGTGGGACATTCCACCGCTTCAACTGCAACGATTTTGAAGTCGTTATGTTTTTCTTTTAAATAATCTCCAGCGGAAATGGTCCCGGCCGAACCAGTGGCCGAAATAAAGGCCCTGGCCTTCATTTTTGGATTAGACTTTTTGAGGTGTTCGAAAACATCATTCATGGCCTTGCCCGTACAGGTATAGTGTCCCAAGGCATTTCCAAATTCGCAAAACTGATTAAAAATTATATTTTCCGGATTTTTTTCAAGCTCGTTACAGGCATCGTAAATTTCTTTAACGTTACTCTCACAACCATATGTTTTGATGATGTCTTTTTTGGGGTCAATGGTCCATTTGTTGAGCCAGTCGAATCTCTCTTGACTCATCTCTTCAGGTAGTATGGCCACTCCATGACAATCCATTATTCTTGAAACGGCAACTCCACCTCTGCAATAATTACCAGTCGAAGGCCAGATGGCCCGATGCTTAACCGGGTTAAACTGGCCGGTAACGATTCGAGGGGCCAAACATGAATAGGCCGCCAAAACTTTATGCGCCGTGATCATGGGAAAATTGGCCCCAACCATGACAACAATGGGAGCATCAACGCCGGTGATTTCCTTACCTAAAACGATATGATGAGGAATGCTGGCAAAACTTTTTGATTTAGGATCGTTGTACCAATGAATGCGAAATAAATTCAAAGGATGGGCCTCATTGACATCGACTTTCTTGAGTGATTCTTGAATACTGGCAGGGATGCTGGTTGGATTCGCAAGCTCAGAGAAAGTAGGAAGTTTAATATTTCTCTCTTTAAACCGCTTTAATGTTTCAGCATAGATACTTTTATCAACAATGTGTGTTTCGAGTCCAAGCTTCGCCATGAATGCCTCCCTTGATTGTGCCGTATACCCAACTACTCTACTTCAATAAATTTTTCACAATTTATACCATGGTTTTAGCATTTCTCACGCATAAAATTAATCAGAGCACGATAGTCGGCCTTATCGGCCATTTTCAATGCATGGATATACTTATCACGTCGCACTTTGGGAGAATTTTTTAATGAGGCCATCCAACTGCTCACTTTGAGTCCACAACGCTTTTGCATATATTCAGTCATAATACGTGACGTTCTTCCATTCCCATTGGGGTAAGGATGAATGCTCACAAGTCGATGATGAAATTCGGCCGACATTTCATCTGCATCCAACTTCGAATTTGCAGTCCATAACTTAGCATCTTCAAAAAAATTGATTAAATCCGGAGCAACATTATACCATTCCACTTTCGAGAGATTGACATTAATTTTTCGAAATGTTCCGGCCCAATTCCAAACATTACCAAAAAGTTTTTTATGCAATTTATTCAAAAAATTAGAGGAAAGAAAATCCCCAGCATTTTGGCGTTCAAGCCATGCCAATCCCTCTTGGATATTTATATCTTCAGCTTCATCCAACTCTGCCATAGTAGTAAAATGTGAGAACTTCAAACCCTTGATCTGCTCGGGATCAAGGGGGGTATTTCCATTTCGATCTTGGAAGACATGATTATTCAATTTTCATCACCGTTTTTATCCCACAAATATTTCGAATACATTTTTTCTTCAATCAGGCCCTCAATTCTTTCGCATTGATCCGAAACTTTTTGGCCCTCTAGCTCCATATGAGTTTCGGCATGCTGCATATTTGTTAAAACTTTTTTCTTGGCCTGTTTGTAGACAAGATCTTTTAACTGTTTCCGTGGAACAAAGGCGTAAATCAAATCGCATTCCATAGCATTGGCCATTTCTTTGAGTTTATTGATGGTTAACCGTCCTTCAATCTCGCGTGCTTCTGCTTCGCTCACGGTATTGGGAGAGAGACCTAAACGCCCCGCCAGTTGGCCGATACTCATTCCCAGCGCCAAACGGACGTACTTCGTCCAAGAAGTCACTCCTTTCACGCCTTCACTGAATTCTTTCAGCGACTCAAATTTTCGCCCGGCCTGACTTCTGATTAATTTCTGTTCTTTGATTGGCTTCATCCTCGCATTATCGTATAAATACGAGTTTTACTCAAGGAATTTTCGTATATATGCGATTTATTTATTATTTTATTTCGTATCTATACGATATTGTACGTAATTTCAGACCCTTACATGCAGAGCGCTCATTCCTTAGCAACCGAGGCATCCTCCATAATAACCTTATAGAAATATCCGGCCCCAAAGTCTTTGTTCAAAGATAGTTTCCCCGATACCACAACAGTATCTCCCACCTGGAGGGCGTTTGAGGTCGTCACAACCAGTTCAGCGTCCCCAGCAGTCCCTGACCCATCTTTAATGTGCAGCCAATTTTTGCCCAGAATATTAGCGGTAGATTTAGTCACTTTGGCACGAATCTTAACGGTTTTGTCTTTAAATTTTTCTTGTCCATCCAAACATTCTTTGATTGTCATGCCACCATCAACTTTCTTAACTGAACCAGGGCCAACCACAACCTCAACAGGTTTCTTAACTTCCATGTCCCCATGGGCAGACTTTTTCTTTGCCTCCTCTGCCTTGGCATTCATAATATCAAATTTGGCCTTATTCTCTGGCAATTGATTGGTGATTTTTATGAGGGGAGCAAAATAAATCTGATCAAAGGTCTTCTTCAGAATCTTGCTGGTAAACTTACCCATGGTCTGACCATTAATGACCTCGACTGTATCACCGACACCGACTTGCAGTTGCTCACCAGCTGCCCAAATTTTAACGCCATCTTTTTGTTCTATAAACACATAGGTATATCGATCAGCATCCATGGTTTCCAGAACTTTGCCTGTCTGCACTGTTTTTACTTTGAGTTCTTTTTTCGGCCGAGCTTCAGACGCCTTAGACAGACCATTTTTTGAGTCTCCACCATATCCTGGGAAAGCTTCGGACCTGTCAGACCATCCAGCTAGAACTAAACTCACTGTGATGATCCACAAAAAGAATGAATGTTTCATAAACTATCCTTAATATCGGTTGTTGAACTCTTTTTACTTAAGTGTGCTGAACAAATCTAGTGAAAAATATCTGTTAAAAACAATTTTCTATCAAAGACAAGGCACAACTGGAGATTGTGCCTTGTCGTCATTCAAATGGGACAAGGGCATGATACCCTCTCAGCATTATAGATTCTACTGTTTCAAGAAACCAAAAACGCTGATCTTGTGATCACCAGTTTGGTTTGCAACCAAAATGATGTACTCAATGGAGCGTCCTGGAGCAACCATTTTAGAGAAATACGATGAATTGTCATAATCGATGGCAATAGCATAGGGCATGTTCAATCCACCTGCAGTGTTACCAACATAGCCAAATGGCATAAGGAATTGCTTCTTATCGTTGAAGATTTGAACGTTTTCAAATGAGTTATCAACAACGTAAATTCTGTTTTCCCTATCAAGAGCAATGCCTTGTGGGTGAGCAAAATTGCCTGAGGCAGTGTTAGGAACTGTCCCGTACTGGCCTAGGAATTTTCCATCGCCGTTAAAAATGTCAACTCGACCATTCATGGTGTTAGAAATATAGAGTAGGCCATTTTTGTCGGATTTAATCGAGGCGGCCATATCGAACTCACCTTGATTTTCGCCATTTTGACCAAAACTCTTCACCAAGTCACCACTGAGTTTGTTAAATACCAAAACTTGGTCTTTTTTACCGTCGATAACATAGATCAATTCACCTACGACAGCAGCATCAATAGGTTTCCAGGCCTCAGCGTTGCCGAAAGAACGTAGAAACTTATTTTGAGCGCTAAATGCGAGAACTTTTGAGCTGCCAGCATCAAGCACATAGCGAGTACCGTCGGCATCAACGGTGATGCTTACTGGTGCCTTAAATTTGTAATCGATCTTTGAAACTTGCTTGGTGTTGAAATTTAGAATTGTAATCTGATTTTTTCCCAAGTCGCACACAAACACTTCTTCTTTGAAAGTTGAAATGGCACTAGGTCTCAAAAAAGGATTGGCATCTTTAACAGATGTGGTGGGCACATAATCAGGAAAACGATTTCCATAAGCAGAGTTAGTATTGTTGAAGAAATTTTCTCCATCAATATTGCCTAAGAATTGAATTCTTGCAGGTGCACCGCTATCAGGAAAGAAAACAGGTTTAGCATTGCTGGCAGCAAGCCCCGAATTAATCGTGATCAGTGACATGGCAATCACTAATCCTGAAGTTAGATATCTTTTTATTGCTTTCATAACATTACCTTCCTCTTAAAAAATTGTTTAAACTCTCGTTAAATCAATTGCGCCCTATTTTCTATGGCAAGTTTTACACAACTGGCCAGCATCGTTCAGCTTCACGAGATAGGCCAACCCATCGCCACCGGCGGGATCATCCGAATAGCCAGTGCCACGTCCGTATCCATACTTATCATGGGGTTCGTGACAGGAAACGCATTCGAGTTGGTTATGATCGACACCTCTCAACATATCTTGAGCGATAGTTCCATCGCCCACGCTTCCACCAATTCCTGAAGGTGTGGTCTCTGGATCCCAGAGGCGTCCGTCAGCAGCGGCCAAAGCGGCATCATATGTGAAGGATACAGGGTGATCATTGCGCATATCTTGTCCAAGTCCGTAGCCTGTCGATTTATAGTGACAGCCCATACAAAGCTTAGAGATACCATTTGGATCTCCCATGGTGGCGTTGATCGTATTGCTGGTGTACTGAACATAAGGTGCAGGCATAACTGCATCTGCCCTTCCCCACAATGGAACTTCTGAAGCAAGAGCATTGTGTGGAGTGTGACAGCTACGGCATTTACCGTCATAGTGCAGACCAAACGCCGTTGATGCAAACATTAAAAAGAGAGCTGAGCACAACAGTGCCAGCTTGGTATTTGTATTTAAGTACTTTCGTTTCATAACTTTCTCCTTAAAAATTTTACAAGTACTAGACTCAACTAACCCTTACTGTTTCAAAAATCCAAAGACATTGATCTTGTTTGCACCAGTCTGGCTTGCAACCAAAATGATGTATTCAACCTCATGTCCTGGGGCAACGTACTTGGAAAAATACTTTGCATTGTCGTAATCAACCAGAATTGTCATGGGCAGATTTAATCCGGCCTTAACATTTCCAATTTCGCCAAACGGCATAAGGAATTGTTTCTTATCGTTGAAAATTTGAACATTCTCAAAAGAGTTATCAACGACATAAAGTCTGTTTTCTTTATCCAGAGCAATCCCTTTTGGGCGAGCAAAGCTACCAGCGGCCACGTTTGGAGAATCACCGTATTTATCTACAAATTTTCCATTGCCATCGATGACATCAACACGACCATTGTGCGTGTTAGAAACATAAATCAGGCCCTGATCGCTAACTGTAATAGCTGTTGGAGCGGCAAATTCGCCAATTGCTTCACCAGGTTGTCCGATTCTTTTTGTTACAGCTCCAGAATTTTTGTTCATCACAACCACTTGATGATTTTTGGAATCAACCACATAAAGTGAGTCATTTAAAAGAGCGGCGGCAACAGGATACCATCCTTGAACGTCGGCCATAGTGCGAACAAATTTGTTTTGAGCATCGTAAACACTGATTTTCATGTTTCCGAGATCAACGATATAACGAGTTCCGTCCTTATCAATGGCAATACTTACAGGTTTAGAGAGATTGACGCCGAACTTTGAAATGGTGCTCGTTTTGAAATTGAAAATCATAACTTGTTGTTTGGTGACATCACAAATGAACAATTCATCTTGAGTGGATGCAAGTCCATAGGTTTGACCAAAAGGAGCTTTTTCTCTTTGTGAATCTGGATTATATCCAGGAAAACGATTGCCAAAACTTGAACCATTGCTGAAGAATCCTTCGCCATTAATGGCGGTTAGAAATTGAATGCGTGGATTTTTCACATCACTTGGATAAAAAACGTGTTTTGCATCTGCCGCAAAGGCCACATTAATCGCGATAAGTGACATGGCAATCACTAATCCTGAGGTTATATATTTTTTTATTGCGTTCATAACATTACCTTCCTCTAAAAAATTGTTAAAAAACTCTAAATTAATGAGTTGATACGCCTGTTCCTAACATGTGACATGCTTTGCACAATGTTTGAGGGGCAGCATCGTAAGGTTGACCATCTCCTGCATTGGCTTTGCCAGGGAGAACCAACATTTTAAAGTTGTTGTATCTGTTGTGAACTTCGTGGCAAGAAACACACTCAAGCTGGTCATTCAATGGGCCTCTCAGAAGGTCTGTAGCAAGTGTTCCATCGGGAGTAACGCCTGATGGATGGGTGGCAGGGTCATAGAGGTAACCATCAGCGGTCGCCAGTGTTGAATCAAAAGTAAAAGAAATAGGGTGATCATTTTTCAAATCAGTTCCCAAAATCTGAGTCATACCGGCAGGGCCAGTAATACCATTGTGGCAGTTCAAGCAAAGCTTAGAAATTCCGTTCGGTTGTCCAACAGTTCCTTCCAAAGTACCGCGAACATCAACACTCTGATACTGTTCATACACCGTTACATCAAGAGCGGGATCGTGATGGCGCCACAATGGGGCCGCAGCGGTATAAGCTCTGTGTGGAGTGTGGCATACCTCGCACTCGTTGGCCGCAAAAGTAAAGTCGTGCTTGCTTCCTTCAATGTCTGCGAGAGCGGCTACACTCACACACAATAAGAAGATGGCCGCGCACAGGGCCAGGCTTTTCTTGGGGGTTAACAGTCGTTTCATAAGTCATTCTCCTTTCAAGTGTTACGGGACCTAGAACTTTTTATTAATCACACTCAGCATTTTAGAGATAAAACAGCTCCAATCTTAAGTAGCTTCCTTCTGAAACCACCATTTGGATGAATCCATTCATAAACCGTTTTCGCTCATCTGCAATTTTCACGAAAGATATACAAAATTGCGCATTCCTCCAAGCTGATTACTTAACTTTTCCGTATGATTTTGCGCTGATAAAAACTTAAACTTTCAAATACAATTTCCTGTGAAATATCAGAAAAGTATTTCCGCAGATTTCTGTTTGGAGAATTTTCAGAAATTATTTCATATGGCAATCGGAGCATTCTCTTGGAGCATTCTCACTGTTTGAGAGTTTATGGCAACGCCAACAGATCTGATGGGCAAACTGCTTAACCAAAACAGCATCATTGTACTCGCGCGTGAATTTTCCCGTGCCATGGCAATTTGCACACTTCCCGTTAGAAAGATAATTGGGCCCCAAAATATGAGATTCGTGATCAAAATCAACCCTGCCTTTTCTGTTAGTAAATACAAAATATTCAGGGTCATCAGAGCGAGAACCAGGATTCTTCAGTGCATTGATTTCATCAATATTATTTACACCATCAAAATCAGAATCTAAATTTTCAATTTCTTTAAACCCCATAGGCGAGAAGACAAGCTCGTACCCATAGCGATTCAGGGAATCAGAAATGACGGGCATGTGACAGGTACTGCAATTATCCAAAGCTGTATTTTTAGCCGCTGGATAGGCCTTCACAAAGGCAGTCTGGACACTGGGAGTGGCAAAAACACTACTCATGAAACCGAGAGAAAAAACAGCAGATAATAATTTTCTCATAGCAACACTCCTCACCAAATCCATGCCCTAACGGCCACATTTTATCGTGGGCCAGGTCTTAATCGCTCGTTGTTCGTCTCCAAAAATTTTGGACTTTCGACTCATGGCCATATCCTTATAAGTAACTTTTCCCGAACTCGATATTCCCGCAATAGTAAATTCAATCTCGATAATCTGAAACGTGCCATGCGCGCTGTCACATACCCCATCATTATTGCATACCTTTCGATAGTATGGGGGCCAGGTTTCATTAACACCAATCAAGTTCTCAAGCTGCGTCAATGTGGATTGGACCCCTCGCAAAGAATTTTCATCACTGACGGGAGGCAATCCCTCAAAATCGGCAGCCGGTACCATATTCCCAGTCAAAGAATCCAACTCTCGCAATGTTGTGGCACCTGATGTGGTTGAGATCGATAGACGTCTTCTGGTATCTAATACAATCTGACTGGCGCGGTCCTTGAGCATCCGATAGGCCAAAGAAGGTTCAGAAAATTCAGCATGAACAAGATAACGATCTCCCACTTTCGGCTCATCCAATTTTATGTCACGCCCAAAGGACATGAGACCAAGAAAGCCCGCGGGAGCGATATTGCCTTGATACCACCAATCTATAAAACGATACTTATCAGTTGCAGGGTCCTTTTTTTTCAAAGAGATTGCCGCAACGGCAGGGACATTGTAGTAGCAAGGACTGGTACAGGTCTTTTCAACACAAACCTTGGAGCAGTTATTATCCACGACAAAAGGTATTTTAATTGCATAGTTCGAAGTGCTATCACCTCTTTTGGTGGTCATTGCCACCTGACCTAAAGCTATTTTTGCACCGTACTCCGTAGACCAGCGAGCAGTTTCACTCCCAAAATAGGTTGAAACTTGTTGCAACTTAGAATCGGGCTGAATGCTGATTTTCGTATTAATAAAACCAAGCAGAGCGTAATCAGGATTCCCAGGCGTCATGTCAACGGCACGGTAAACACTAACAAGCCCATTAATATCCATGGGGTAAATCTCGTCATTCTCATCCATAAAGCTTTTTAAAGTACAGTGAGGGTTTAAGCGATATTTTAAGACAAAGCGACTTTCCTTGCTTATTTTAAAGGAACAGTGACTTCCCTTACCCTGCGCCTTTTTTGCACTCATCCGAGTAAGCTGACAGTCCGCTTGCTTATCCCAATTCAGCCCATTCTCATCGGTAATTTCAAACTCCAGACACTTTTTCATCAATTTTGCCTGGTCACTATACATTTTATCAAAACCTGCTTCTAAAGGAGACTTCACCGCAAAAGGACTGTTGTCCAAATAACACTTATCCTGTGGCAAAACACCTTCAGGCGAACTTATGGCACGAAAATTCATATCGGTAAAAACCGGCCCGCTGGTAATAATAAAATATTCATCGATATGGTGGAGGCAATTGCCAAATTCAAACTCTTGCTTTTTTCCAACATACTCTTGTCGCTCTGATTCATAGGAAGATATGAGATTGATGAGAGTATTAGGTATGGCGGTACAGGCCCATACATTAGCAAAATACGAGCTGCAAAAAATCATGATCAATGGGATATATTTATTCGAGCTCATAATAAATCCTTTACGGGTCTACCGCAATTCCGATTTGAGAGGTTAAATTGTCCAACCTCGTCTGATGCGGTCTACGCACCGTAAAATTCTCTTCTCTAAAAGTGAAACGGATTATACATTTCAACTCCACTTGATTGCTTGGCATACTCCATATGGTATTATTCGTGTTCACCGAGGTTTGAGTAATAAGAGTGTTGAGAATACTTCGACCAGTGCACTCAGTTTGAAAGGCAATCAGAGTATTGTCCATTTCAGGAGGGGTTGCCACGTTGATGTTAATGGAAAACAATGTTTCATTTAGTTGTTCACGATTCCAAACGTAGCAGTAATCCCAGTAATATTCAGTGCTGTAATAATCAGATTCCAAATTAAAAAGGACATTGCTGATCTGATTTGTTTCCACCCATAAGTCAGTTCCTTCTGGTACTTTTTGAGAGGCCTTCTGCATGGAGCTTATGGCCTCAAGACTTCTACTCACCCCAAGCTGATCATAAGTCACAAAGTTCACTCCCAAATCGTTGGAGCCATTCAAAGACTGGAGCCCAAGGTCACAGAGAAACAATGAATGGGTGTAGCCCTGGGCCTTGGCATTGCCAATTATTGCAAACCAAAGGGCTAAAACAAAACCAAGGGAAGCAAATAATTTGACATTCATAATCTGCCTCACAAAGCACGCACAGTTGCATCGACATCAATTTGAATATCTGATGAAGATAAAGTGTGGGGACGGAGTGTGCCGGAAGTCTCAATAAAGTGAAATCGCGCACGACACTCGTCCGGCAATGTGCCCTCAGTAAAGGTTCCACCATAGATGCGGTAATCAGCAGTATTAATGGCGATCCCCCCCATTGGCACAAGTTGAACAGTGGTATCAGCAGCAAAAGGAGTCAGAAGCACATCAATACTGGTTGAACCACCTGGAGTATAAAACTGAACAACTCCCCCACTCACTTTGCTGCATTTGATATCCAACATGGTCTTGAGCCCAGATTGCTCGGCATAATTGTATGTATTTCCAACAACCGCAGAATGGGTCACTCGACCGCTCACAAAGGCCAACTCTTGTGCCAGGCCAGGGTCGCTTCCATTTTTTGATGGTTTAAAACAAAAAGTAATAAAATAAGCGGCATTATAGGTATCGGACGCCAGATTGATCATGAGTTTTGCGGCGGTGGCGTAAGGGTTTGAGCCGATAACATAATTATACATGGTATCTTCTGGCAACAACTGGTTATAGTTTCGATATAAAAGAGTGCCGTCTGTGAGTAAGGTAGACAACACGGCATAGTCAGGATCTGGAATATTTCCGCTGGTGTCTCCACCGACCGCATTACCCTCACCTGCCATAGCTGAAGGAGTATGTTCTGAGGGTACCCACGCCCCATGTAAATAATCAACTCCCCTGGCAATGCTTTGCGTATTTTCAGCAATCCCAGCGTTACAAGGGTATAAATAGTTTGATGAACTCCGCACTCCCACCGTCACACTATTCGAAAGTAAGGCATAGGCGTTGACACTAACAAGACACGATAGCACCGAGGCACAAATTAAGTGTTTCATCTTATATCTCCAGGTATCAATGTTAGAAACTGTTTAAAATTGACGGTAGCAATGGCATACAATTCTTTTTCAGTAACCTTCGCTAAACGAGCACATCCCCCAAATCTATGCCTATAATATTGATTCAGGATCATTGAAAAATTGATTCCAATGACACGTCCATCGGGAAGCGCCATGGGACCACCAGAAGAGCCTGGTAAGCTATATACGCCATGCTTTAAAGCATGAGTAAGGCCAAGCTTTGACTGGGATTCAAAAGTTTTGGTTCGAAGGTACTGACCTCTTGACCAACGTTTACGAATGAGACCGGGATCGTGAACAGGTACTTTATCCACTTTTTTATAAGTTGAAGGGTAACCAAACGTATAGAGATCAAACTTGCTCAATGGCCGGAGTTCATCATTAATATCATTAAACTTGGGTTTATCGACTTCGTAATTCGACTCAACTTTTGCCATGGTTAACTTATTATCATCTGGAATTCGAATTCTAAAAGCGGCAACGTCACTAACCTTATCAAAAAACAATACTTCTTCAATTTCTGACTTCCAAGCATGCTCGCCATCATTGGCCACTTGATTGCTTTTTGTGTCAATAGCAATGTCATTAAGGGCATAGAGTGACTGACATGAAAAAGAATTATCTTCAAGCGTTGTCTGCTCAGAGTAAGGCCTATTAGGAATGTCGCAGAATTTTTCAACAACATGATAGGCGGTTAAAAAAAGCGCCGTATGTTCATCGAGTTTCGCAATAGAAAATGCCGTTCCAACACCGATACCATCGGCGGTAGCACCAAAGACCATGATAGTATTGTTCCAAAGTGCTTTCAATTCAGGATTAAAGCTTGCAGTATCGGTAAAAAATTTTGGGTTTCGTTTGAAGAGCGATTTATCTTTGGAAGAAGGATCATAGACATCAGTTGGCGCTAAACTGTCGGCCAAAATTATTTGGTTTGATTGTGAATCGGATAACATTTTATCAATATTCTGGATAATTACACGGCCATCGATTTGGTTGTAAAACTCCAATTTAACAACTTTCTGACTTTGTTGAATGCCGTAATTAAAGCTGATCAACATGGGTGATAAGATTACTAGTATAAACAATATATTTTTCATCTCATACTCCTAATGCCCAGTCCTTTCAACGATCGGACCAAATGCCCCTAGCTGATTTCCAGCGACTTGACAATCTTCACCGTTAAAGGCCAGCACCAAAACCCGCAAGTCCGAATCTGATTGACAGAGGGCCAATTCCCCACGACCATCACGTCCCATGATATAAGCGGTTTCTGATGGGTTACAAAAAGCATCCAATTTTGCTTTAACTTTATTACGATAGGCAGGCGAAAAAAGGAAAGTTCGATATTCTTCTTCCTTCCAATCCCTATCCGTATGGAAAATACCCCTAAAGTCATTCAAAATTCCGTTGATGGTTGAAAAATCATGGAAGTCATCAGTATTGGGAATTCCTTCATATTGCATATTCAAAGAACGATGGGAAAAAACAAAAGTACCACTGCCTTGAATGAGTGAAATCAGCGTCTCGAATTTAATTTCCCGGCCGTCACAAACTTTGAATTTCGAAGTATCAAAAGATAAAATAGATTTTAGATTTTTCTCCATATCCAAAGGTAGAACGCAAGATAATTTTGAATTGCAAATCTTTTGACAGATGGCCGCCGAATCCTTGCCACAACGGATATATTGTCCTTCAAGGAAATCGGAAAGTGTGACAACATTGTAGTCGAGATCGATAAGTTCTGGCGCCTCTAATATTTTATTATATTTTTCTTGAATGTTGTTTTTCTCCTCAATGTTTTTTTCAATAAAGGTCAATACCTCTTTTGCACTTTCTTCACAGCTTATGGTTGAACCAGTAAGGGGGTAGATTTTATCTCCACAAAGTACTAAGGGCACTCGGTTAATAACTCTCGTCAGTTTATCCACAATCCCCAAGACGATGGGTTCTTCTGAGGCATAAGGGCATAGCCCAACAAATTTTGACACCAGCGCTGCATCTTGCAATTTGTTCGGGTTGTATTGAGAAACCGCGGTAACCGGAATTAATTCACCACCGAAAAAAAGTTTGCTGCTAAAATCTGCAGGAAATTCATGCTCAGGGCAGGACATGATTTCTTCGCCAATGTTGTTGAAAAGATCGGTCATTTCCGGCGATTTCGCCCCAACACAATTTAAACAAAGGCCTATTTCTTTGACTTGTCCGCATAGATTTGACGATGAAGTTGCCTCGACACATTGAAATTGCACAAACGACTGGTTGTGTTGATTAGTCCAAAATTTAAATGGCGTTACAGTGCTTGAATCACCGTCCCCAGATGATGACGATGAATCACTTGATCCCGATCCTTCTGCATCATCATTAGCATCAGTCGACATTGGGTCAGTGCTCGTAATCCCGACATTAGAACCTATGGGATTTGAATTTTCGAGAATGGTATCACCTGTTGGATCATTGCTTGGAACAGTCGATATGCCAGACTCTTTGCAACCAGCGATTGCCAGTAAAATGATAAGAATATGGTTTCTAAAAACCTGTATCATTCACCATTCCTAGGGTGTTCTACTGCGCGATTTACGACAGGAAAAACCATGTTTGATATTGAAGTGGCAAAATTTTGGAATTTTTCCGTTATTCTCAAAAATTGCAGAAATTTCATTAATATTCACCGGAGTCATTCGCGGAATATCGTTTGGGTCTCTCAAGTTAGAAACTAAGCGCAAAACACCTTGAAAAATTCCAACTCCGACTCCAATGACTCTGGTTATCCAGTTACTCTGGCATGCAAAACTGGCGACATTGAGAGGGTCAAAGCCGCAGCGGAAGCAGGCCTTATAAGCACGTGAACTGATGTTCGAAATATCAGGTCTACTGCCGTTTGGATCAATTTGATAAGTGGTATTGCTGTGGTTATAGCAACTGCCTAATGACAAACCGTTAAAATAATTTAAATTCCCACCGCCCACATAATTGCCAAGAGAAACACTGCACGGAATGCCAAACAAGAAGCCTAGATTGGAGGCAAACTCAATTTGCGCACGCTCACGGGTCATTCGTGGATCGTATTCTACCGTATTGTTTTGGTAGAGTTCGCGAAATGAAAGAACGGCATTACCACCCGGTTTTACCAAACGCACTGAAAACGCACCACAAGTAATACCATAGAGAACTGATGAACCAAGGTCGGCCAAAAATAATTTCCAGGCATTTCTTTGCTTTAACCATGGGTCATACAATTTGCACGCAACCGGCATACTATAGGTATTAAATAAATCCGGATTTTGAATAGTATCTTTGAGAGGAAGAAAGGCCTGAGCATATCGCCGAACAGAGATGACTGAAACCAAACTATCTAAGATGATTCGCGCACATTCCAAAGATGTTTTACAAATGACTATATCGTTAGGAACAGTGGCCAGATCCGAACCACTGCCATTACTTGTCCCGCTTCCACTCCCAGGGTTTGATTGAAAATTTGCGCTGACAAGATAACGCTTTGATGAGTTCAGAGGACAGGAAATATTTTCAGGAGTTTTAGTGCATTGATAATCATAGGCATCACGTTCTTTCGGACGCATGATAAAATAGGCCCAACGATTCAATGATTTGAGAATGTCTGGCTTCTTATTAACCAGCACTCCACGAGTCTCCAATGTTTTGCAAAAATTGACCATAGTTTCTGTTAAGGCCTCATAATATTTAATGTAATCTGGCACGGACTTGGAGATATTGGTTTTTAGGAGACTATCTAATTCATTGGTACTTCCAATATTGCGAATTTCCTGATGGATATCGTCGAAGAGATCATTTTTGGCCAAATTATATTCCAAGCACGTCAGATAGATTTCATTCGCATCTAATTTAGGTTGATCCAAAAGTTGTTGGATATCACTACTCAGCTGTTCCTGTTTTAAGAGATAAGTAATAATCTGAAGCTTTGTCATTCCCGTGGTGAGCTTGTTGATCATTTCCGAGCGAATGCCGGATAATTTTGCCTTGAAATCACGATACCAGGCATCGGCATTTTCAGCTTTCAAAAGTTCAAGTTCATCGTTGTTAACGTTTCGTACAGTCCCCTGAAAAAGAATATCGATCGGCTTGGCGGGAACCTCCATTACGGCAGCGTGTGTTTGCCCCAAGAATCTAGCGGCCCTCATCGCATCGACACCCAACCCTTGATCGTTACATTGCGGTTTTTCCACACTTCTACAACCATTGGGAACTAACATGACTGAATCTTCAAAGGCTAAAGAAGCAAAGGCCTGGCGAAATTCACCGAATTCCTTCTGATACTCTGGAGCATATCTCCAGCCCCATGACAAAAAAAGTTTAAAGGTCTGCCAAAAGCGGAAACCAATTTTGTCCCATTCCTTTTCATAAGCAATGTCGGCCATATCCAATTGGACAGTGGTAAATCGACTATCCGTATCGTTTTTATCGTAGGCAAAACAGGAGTCGAGTGATTGTTCTGGAGTCATGGAATCAACACCAATGTTGGTAAGGACACCATTATCAACTCGCTGACTTTGCAAATGAGAATGAAAGGCCGAAAATTTTTTAACAATATGACAACCAATGCTCGGTTTGATGCTTGTTGGATAAAAATCGATTTCCTTACTGATACCAAGATCACCCCAAACAGGTTTGGCCATATGAGATCGTGACCATACATCCGACAAAAAATCATTCATGGCCGGACAGGAAAGCTGTCTTTTATGATCCAAGCAGGACTTTGTTGCGGCAAAGTATTGTGCCCAACGACCGTTTTCCTCAACCGGCAGTAGCGGTAATTCCCCTTTGGATATTTTATCAGCAATTTCTACCGCCAACTGAGTCGTCCAAATACGAAACAGTTTCACTGACTCTTTGGATAAGGACGCAGGATCAATTTTGCTTTGTAGTCCACGGGCATGACCGGCCTTCCCGGCATTAAAGGCGTCAATAAAAAGCAAAACGGAACGAGTAGGTTTGGTGGATAAATGCGCACAGGCCGCACGATTGGAAAATTCCAATGGCGCCATATTGAAGTCAATCCCAAAGGCCTCTTGGCAGTTATTGGCCGCCAAACATATTATGGAAATAACCAAACAGGACCAAAACTTCACAAATTCCCCCAGGTAAACCGTGGGACTAACTACAGGCAGCACCTTTCACTAATTGCATGACAGTTGTGTAAAATAGAATGATGGTCTGTTCCGCCGGAGTAAAAGCGGGATTGGTTGTCCCGTCAGGGTTTACCAACGCTTTCATATATGTGGTAATGGCACGATAGACAGATTCATCCACGTTCATGGTTTTGGTACAATGAGTGTACTCCCATTCGACTCCAACACCGTAACCTTGTCGTCCTGTCCCGCCACCCGATCCATCTGTACCGTAATAGGCGTTATAGCTTGTGCCTGTTCCGCCGCCGTTGGTTCCATAGTTATCGCCCAGGTTGGCAGAAACTGTGAATTTATGTCCATTCACAGTGACAGAGAAAATTTTGCAAAGATTTTTTTTGCAAGCTATGTTTCCCTGATCTTTCTTGGCCTTGGCTTCCCAAAACTTTTGGGTTCCCTCCGCACCTGGAGTGCCTTCTCCGTACTCATCAGAATCGGCCAATACTGATGAACTCATGGTGATTCCCAAGAGAAGACAAAGTATGAAGCTTAAATTCTTTTTCCTTTTCATAAAAAACCCCTTTAGAAGTGAAGGTTGCTGGCAATTTTCTTCATTCATTTAAATCCAAACTTTGCCGGAGAAATTCCCGCAGTACACCTTCAAAGTCAATTAACTCTGTAATGAAATAAAATTATGATTTTATGTAGGAACGAACTAACAATTATCAGCTTAAATATTAAGCGATATAACAAATATTCCTAATACTCTTTAGGAATCTCTTCTCTACAAATCTTTTCGTGAATATTGACGGCAATATCAGTTTAGGCGTACAGGTTAAATTCGAAATGCGTATGAACATATTATGAATCAACAGTGATGTTTAAATGAATTTTGTCGTCAATAATATTTACAACAAAATCGTCCAAGCAGCTTGTTCTGTCATATTTTTTCACCTGATTTTTTTATCACCAGATGGCATCGCCGATATTGCAGGTTCGGCCCATGATTTTACCGCTACGGGGTGGGGCGATGGCAATATCTGTAAAGTTTGCCACACTCCTCACAATGCCAACACTACTATTCCCAATTCTCCCTTGTGGAACCACGCCGTAACAACTGCGACATTTACACCTTATTCCAGCTCAACACTCAATGCATCCGTGGGACAACCGACGGGAGTTTCAAAACTCTGCTTGAGCTGTCATGACGGCACAGTCGCCGCTGATTCTTTTGGCGGAAGACTGGGAACACATATTGTGGACAATATTGGAACTGATTTGAGAGATCATCATCCTGTTTCTTTCGTGTACGATTCCGCCTTGGCCGTTGCCGATGGCGCCTTGTTCGATCCCACAATTCAGCCCACTGTTCTCGGTGGCACGATCGCAAGCGATCTTCTTGTAGGAGGTCGACTCGAGTGCTCATCTTGTCACGATGTGCACAATAGATATGACAATAATGAGCTGCTAAAAATAAATGACAGCGGCAGCGCGCTATGCCTGGCTTGTCACGATATGTGAGAGGAAAGCGAGATGAAAGCAAAGAAAAATATCTTACTCATCAGTCTAGTCTTTGCAGCTATTGCAGTTTTTTCATCTTACATGGGTAATGCCTATGCCGCTCGCCCAACGACAAACGAAGCAGGTCTAGCGCCCCTTTTTTATCCAAGCACACCTGAAAAACCTCGTATCCAATTCCTGAAAACCATTAATGGCGCAAGCTTTATGGATACAAACAACTCCACCTATGGTGATCGATTTCCCGGTTACACAGGAACAGATGGGACACAAGACATCAATCCGCTGATAAAACCCTATGGTATGGCCGTCACAAGAGGGCAAATTTTTATTTGTGATACAGCGAAACAACAAGTGATGGTTTTTGATCTTGCTCATAACAGAGTTGACGTGATGAAGGGTCTGAAACGGCCTCTCAACATTGCGATTGCTGACGATGGAACAAGGTTTGTAACCGATGGTGATTATAAAAAAATCATGGTGTATAGTCCGGATAATCAATATCGATGGTCTTATGGCAATGGTTCCACGAAACCAGTAGGCATTACCATTTCTGAGGATCGCGTCTTTCTCACCGATATGGCCGCTCACCAAGTGGTTATCTTGAACAAGAATAGTGGCAAAGAATTGGGTCGCATCAGTTCTCCGGGCGCGGCCCCCGGAAAAATTTATGCGCCAACCAGTTTAGCACTCGACGGACAAAGGAATATTTACGTTACTGACACTTTCAATGGCCGCATTTCCAAGTTTTCAAATGATGGAAAATTTCTTGATACCTTGGGCGAAGTAGGCATCAATACTGGCAATTTTGCGCGCCCAAAAGGTCTTGCCATTGATCGAGAAGGGCGAATCTACGTTGTGGATGGCAGCTTTGAAAACATTCAAATTTTCAATGCTGAAAAACAACTTCTTCTCTTCTTTGGTGATGTTGGAAATGTTCGCGGCGGAATAAATATGCCTGCTCAAATTGTTATAGATTATGACAATGTTGAGTATTTTAACAAGTATGTGGCGAAAGGGCATGAGATCGAATATTTGATTTTTGTAAGCAGCACGTTTGGCGAAAACAAAGTGAACGTATACGGATTTCTTAAAAACTGAAATCCGTAGAGGTAACATATGAAGAAATATTATAAACTGTCTCTAACTCTAATCACCGCAATGTTCCTAATTCTCGAAACCAACGCCGCAATGAGAAACAGCAAGCATGATTTCTCACGAGAAACTTGGTCAAACGGCAAGATTTGCGAAGTTTGTCACTCTAAGATTTTCTTTAGTTTAGAAGCAAGCGAAGATGCTGGAAGTGGTGCTCAGGGAGAGGCAAGAGAAACAATCACACGCTTATGCTTGCAATGTCATGATGATCATAAACCAGGAGAACCGATGGTCACCCATCCACCTTCGATCGCTACTCCCACTCCCAAAACGCTTGTGAATTTCAAATCTCTTGAGAAAGGTGGCCTAGGGGGGTCTATTATCATTGGAATCAATGACCAATCCCAAAACGATTACCGAAGGTGTGCTCAATGCCATGATGTTCACAGAACCGAGAACAATCATTTACTAATAGATAACTATGGAGTGAAAAATGAAAACTAATATTTTACTTGCCGTCTTATTCGGCGGCCTTTTTACTCTTAGAATAAATGCGGAAGAATATAGGCCGGAATTTTGTTTCGAATGCCACGAAAACAATATCTCACGCGCGGTTGTTCATCCTCCGGCGAAAGAACTGTGTACTTTTTGCCACGTCCCTCATGCAGATTTTGATAGCCCAACAGCTGTGGATCACAATTTAATCACTCAACCCAATGAACTTTGTCTGATGTGCCATGATGTTTCGGAAGTTAATCACCCTGCTGTCGGGCACCCAACCTCGCTTGATACAGATCCCCTGTATCCAAACAGGCCTTTCAATTGCATCTCTTGCCATAATCCGCATAGTTCAAACATGAATAAATTGTTCCGTTATAACTACAAGACGCCTGTTTACAAGGGTAGGTTATGCACGGTTTGTCATTGGAAAAACTTTTCTTCCAGTCCTGTGCCCCCTACCCCTCCATGGGATGCACCGTAATCAGTTTCGCTATTCAAGTTCCAAAACTGTGGCGACACCCTGACCCATCCCGATACACATGGTGGCAATGCCAAGATTTTTATGTGAACGCTTCATTTCATGAACTAGCGTAGCAACAATTCGCGCGCCTGAACAACCAAGCGGATGACCTAAGGCAATCGCTCCTCCGTTAACATTCACACGCTCATCCATGGATGATAAAAGCCCGAGTTCTTTCAACACAGGCAATGATTGGGCGGCAAAGGCCTCATTTAGTTCAAAGAGCTTAATATCATCTATTTTAAGCTTCGCGCGTTCCAAAACTTTTCTCACGGCAGGAACAGGACCAAAACCCATGATGGATGGATCACAGCCTACAGCTGCCAAAGCGCGCACACGTGCCAAAGGCTGTAATCCCCAACTCTTGGCCTTATCGCGTGACATAACCAGCAAGGCAGAGGCGCCATCAGAGAGCGCCGAGGAATTTCCGGCGGTGACGGTACCACTACTTGGATTAAAAACAGGCCTTAGCTTTGAAAGATCGGCCAGATTGGCATCTTGCCTAATGACTTCATCTAAAGAGCACATGATAGGTACGCCTTCTTCGTCGTGACCAAGAGTCGGAACAATTTCATCGGCAAAACGTTTGGCCTTAGTAGCGGCTGTGGCCTTTTGATGAGAACGCAAGGCAAATTCATCTTGCATTTGACGATCAATCTTATGAATCGTGGCCAAAAGTTCGGCGGTCAGTCCCATTGCACCGGCGGCTTTGGCCTGGTGTTGAGAGAAAGCGGGATTAAAATCCACTCCATGCATCATCGGTACATGTCCCATATGCTCGACGCCACCCACCAAATAAACTTCTCCTTCTTCGCTCCAAATCCCTTGAGTTGCCATATGCAAAGCTGTCATGGAAGAACCACATAATCGATTGATAGTCTGCGCGGGAACATGTTTGGGTATGTCTGTCACCAGTTGAGCATTGCGGCCGATATTATAGCACTGTTCGAGAGTTTGCTGAACACAACCCCAAATGATATCGGCGATTTCACCGGGATTTAATTTGGGATTTCGCGCCAAGATACTTCTCATTAGGTGCGCGCTCAGTTCCTCACTTCTTACAAAGCGAAACATTCCATCTTTTGATTTCGCCATGGGTGTACGAATGGCATCTACGATTACCACATCTTTTCTGTTATTTGTTGTCATTGTTATCTCCAGTCGTTTTACAATTTTTATATCAATCCTAGTAATAAGTTTTTTTATCACTCGCCATTTTGCTCATTGTGGAAGTGACCTTATAAGCATTGCCTAAGTTCTGATACTTATTTGAGAGGGCCACAATTTTGTCAAAACCCAGCACATCAGCATACTTCAAGGCCCCGGTTCTAAAAGGTGGGAAACCTAGTCCAAGCAAAAGTCCCATATCCACTTCGATGGCACTGCCAACAATCTTATCTTCCAAACAGCGGGCACTTTCAATAATCATGGGAAGCATCATGCGCTCCACGATCTCTTCGTCTGAAATTTCGACTGGCTTTTTGACCGCCTTTTTAATGAGAGTGTAAACTTCAGGGTTCAAGTTTTTGATCGGTTTGCCTTTTTTATCCACAGTATATTCATAAAAACCCTTACCATTTTTTTGACCATAGCGATTTTCTTTGAACATCCAATCATAAATATTATCGCCCTCATACTTCATCCGATCAGGATAGGCATCGGCCATAATTTTGGCGGCATGGACGCAGGTATCAATACCTACGACGTCAAGGAGATAGGCCGGTCCCATAGGCCATCCGAATTTTTCCATCACTTGATCAATACGTTTGAAATCAACGCCATCTTCAATTAATTTATTGAAACCGAAAAAATAGGGGAAGAGGATGCGATTGACCAAAAAACCGGCACAATCATTGACCACAATCGGAGTTTTACCCATTTGAAGAGCGTAGGCAACCGTTCTGGCAACGGTTTCATCGCTGGTTTTGGCACCACGAATGACTTCCACTAACGGCATTTTATGGACTGGATTGAAAAAATGCATGCCACAAAAATCTTGAGGGCGTTTTAACTCTCGCGCCAACTCCGTAATGGAAATGGTGGAAGTATTGCTGGTGATGACGGTACCCTCTTTCACTTTACTCTCAAGTTCGACCAAAACGCTCTTCTTCACTTTAATATTTTCAACCACCGCTTCCACAATAAGATCGGTGTATTCTACATCCCCGTAACTTAAAGTGGGAGTGATGCTCGCAATCACTTTGGCCATCTGAGTATTGTCAATGGTTTTTCTTTCCACCAGTTTTCCCAGCAGCTTCACGGCCTCACCCATGCCAAGTTCGAGGGCCTCAGATCTAATATCCTTCATTAAAATGGGAGTGCCTTTCGAAGCCGATTGATAGGCAATACCTCCGCCCATAATACCAGCGCCAATAACAGCAGCATGTTTCACTTTGGGGGCGGTCTTGGTTAATTTCTTACTGACTTTCTTTAGGTATTGATCACCTAAAAAAACCGTGACCAAGGCCTCAGCGGCAGACGTTTTAGTGAGTTTTACAAAATTCACTGTCTCAATTTTGAGCGCTTCATCGCGGTTGAGCGGACCGCCTTTTTGCATTGTTTGAACCGCCATGACCGGAGCAGGGTAATTGGCGCCAGCAGCTTTGGCCACAAAACCTTTGGCCGATTCGAAGGCCATCATGGATTCAACTTGATTGAGTTTCAAAGCGGCCTTCTTCTGCTCTCGTTTCTTTTTCCAATCCAGTTCGCCAGCGATGGCGCGTTTTAATAAGGTTGTGGCATTGGTGACTAATTTTTCGTTCTTCACGACGGCATCAACCACACCAATCCTGAGACCATCCGTTCCCTTGTATTGTTTTCCCGAAGTAATCCATTCGATGGCATGATCGGCACCCGAAATCCTGGATAAACGAACTGTACCGCCCCAACCCGGCATAATCCCAAGCTGCGTTTCAGGTAGACCGATACGTGCACTTTCACTTACGACGCGATAGTCGGCCGTCAGAGCTATTTCAAAACCGCCTCCCAACGCGAAACCGTTAATGGCCGCGACGCTTGGATAAGGCAAATCCTCATACTGATTAAAGATTTTGTTGATACCTTCCAACCAGCTTATCAATTCTGCTTCAGGACGTTTGAAATGAGACATGAACTCAGTTACATCGGCACCGAAGATAAAATTTTCCAGCCCTGAACTCATGATAAGGCCTTTAACACCTGTCTCTTTTTTGAGAGCGTTCAGACACTCGCCCAATTCTTTTAATGTGGCGGCATTAAAAACATTAGTCCCGGTTGCCTCGTTGTTAAACTTAAGTTGAGCAATACCTTCTCGGTCCACCAGGCATTGAATCGATGATCCCTTATAAGTCATAATTTCTCCCTATGTTAGTTAGATGGAAAAATGAATACATCAAAATTGCATCGAGGATACAACGAATTCTAAAAGCATGCCAAAACAAATATGCACGAATACCTGACAACTAAAGAGCGTTATAAACGCACAGCAATTTTACATCTTTGATATGGCCAGGAATACTAGATGCCAGAGAGGAATGTTAGATGATCAATATCTCCAAAGACCAGATAAAGAAATTACCCAAAGCAGAGCTTCATTTGCATATTGAAGGGAGCCTAGAACCAGAACTCATGATGAAACTGGCCAAGCGAAATAACATTACGTTGAAATATAAAAATCTGTCAGAAATCCGTGCTGCTTATCAGTTTACTAGTCTGCAAAGTTTCCTGGATATTTACTATGAGGGCGCAAAAGTTCTCATGCATGAAGAAGATTTTTTTGATCTCACCTGGGATTATCTGCTCCATTGCAAAGATGACAATGTAGTTCATAGCGAGATTTTTTTTGATCCCCAAACTCATACAGATAGAGGTATTCCCTTTGCTACTGTGATACACGGACTACGACGGGCCCTTGACTTAGGTAAAAAAGAATTAGGAATTAGTTCTTATCTGATCATGTCTTTTTTGCGACATCTTCCTGAAGCAAATGCCTTCAAAACCTTGGAGCAATCCCTACCATTTAAAGATTGGATTAAAGGCATTGGTTTGGATAGCTCTGAAGTAGGGCATCCCCCCTCCAAATTTACTCGCGTCTTTGAAGCAGCAAGACAACATGGTTTTTTATCCGTGGCCCATGCTGGTGAAGAAGGGCCACCTGAATATATTTGGGAGGCATTAGAGTCCTTAAAGATCCAACGCATTGATCATGGTATCCGATGTCTAGAAGACCCCAAGCTAGCGCAGCACTTGACCCGAAAACGAATTCCATTGACCGTCTGTCCTCTCTCCAACGTCAAGCTAAAAGTTTTTCAAAAGTTGGATGACCACAACTTAAAAAAACTCTTAGATGCTGGAATTCTCGCTACCATTAATTCTGATGATCCTGCTTACTTTGGTGGATATCTCGGGGAAAACTATTTTCAATGCACTAAGTCCCTGGGTCTGTCTATGCGCGATTTAAAAGTCTTGGCCTCCAATTCATTTACCGCCAGTTTTTTGCCTCCTAATGAGAAGGCGCATTGGCTAAAAATCATCGAACACATTAGTGCCTAATCATTTGTAAGAAAGTTTTAAGATTTATTACAAGAAAAAATTTCTGTTTCCCCTCATACTGAAACTTTAATTCGCTCTTAATTGCCAAGGAAGGTATGTATGAGAAAAGTCCCACTCTTCACAACTTTTTCATTTTTCGTCCTCACTCTACCACTTTCAGCTTTTTCCAGCAGTTTTCTCAATGTCGAGGACTTACAAAAAGAATTGAAAGATTCACAGGCAGAGTGGGTCGCCAGTGAAAATCATCTCACTGGTCTTTCTCGCTTTGACATCAAAAGGATGCTCGGCTCTTTGGAGCGACCGCGCGATCTAGTCGACTATTCTGATGTATACAGCAAAGGCCTGACATACGAGACCCTGGATTGGCGCAATCAAGATGGAATCAATTGGCTTGGAGATGTCATGAACCAAGGCAATTGCGGTTCTTGTGTGGCCTTCGCTGCGGTTGCCACTGTCGAGGCCACGGCGTCCATCGCGGCCAAACTTCCTTGGCTTAAACCAAATTTTTCTCCTGAGGCCCTGTTTGCTTGTGGAGGCGGGTCTTGCAATCGCGGGTGGTATCCTTTTGCTGCCGCCTCATATATTAAACGATCCGGTTTGATTGATAGTGCTTGTGCTCCTTACACCATGGGGGTTACTGGAAAAGATGTAAGCTGCAAACAATTCTGTACGGATCAAAGCAGTCGCGTATTTAAAATCACAAAAAGTTTTAATCCCTCGGGAGGATTTGGAACTTCTGCTGCGGCGGTTAAGGAGGCCTTGAAAAAAGGTCCTCTTATGACCACCATGACGGTATACGCTGATTTTATCAGCTACAAAAGTGGTATTTACAAATCCGTTTCCAGAGAGTCTTTAGGTGGCCATGCCGTGAGTTTGGTTGGATATAACGATAGCGAACGGTATTGGATCGTACGCAATTCCTGGGGAGCGGACTGGGGCGAGAATGGATACGTTCGAGTTTCATGGGATGATAAATCAGGAATTGCATCTTCCAATATTGGCTTTGAAGTACCCACGCTGAACAATTACGTCAGTGTGGTCATACCAGACAACAGCTATGTTTCGGGCATAATGGATGTAAAAGCGCAATTTGGAAAGGAAGACAATTTTCAAATCACCATCAGTAGGCCAGATAGTAACTTTGCCGCTTCACTCCCCTGTCAAAAGTTGCAACAAACTGAATGCCTGGCCTCTTTTGATACTGTTGCTATGGCCGAAGGGAAATATGAAATCTATGCAAGTTCCGAAACTGAACCAACACTCAAATCCATGATTAAATCTTTTGTTGTCATTAACAGTGTTCCGACAATGTCATTAAGTTTCAAACCTTCCGGATTTTCCATGCAACAACCCTTGAAAGGTCGAGTGGAATTTGACGTCTCGACCCGGGCCACACCTGTCCCTATGCAAACCTTGGAATTTCTGGTGGTTGATAGCGCAGAGAGGATTGTGGCGAAAAAAGTCTATGACGTGGTCCTACCGAGCATGAAGCTCGGTTTTCGCACCAATTCTTTGCCCAATGGCGAATATGACATTTTCTTTCGAGGATCAATCCCATCGGGAGAAAAAACGTATGTCACTGAATCAACTCACGAGCGAGTAACTTTTAAAAATTAAAATATGAGTCAACAGGCATTCCCAGAAGTTAATCCAGATCAGTCGCTTGAACTGTTAAAAGAACTGCACATTCTTACACGCGATGGCAGGATGAACCAGGATTCACGACGAAAGTTAAAGCAAGTCTATCACTTGTATAATTTTCTCGGCCCGATCTTAAATGAGATTCATCAAGCAGCGCTCGCAGCGAACAAAAATTATTCCATTATTGATCATGGTGCCGGAAAGTCGTATCTTGGTTTTATTATTTATGATCTTTTTATCAAGCAGAAAACCATTGGTGAAGTTAGCAGCATTGAAAACAGAAAAGAATTGGTGGCAAAATCAGTGGAACTTGCCAAAAAACTGAATTTTGCGCGCATGAAATTTTACCATCTCACTGTGGAAGAATCCATTTCATCTGACTTATTACCACCTGAAGTTGACATGGTTACCGCCCTACATGCTTGCGACACCGCGACAGATGACGCTATCAAATTCGCCATCTTGAAAAAGGCCAAACATCTCGCGCTCATTCCTTGCTGCCAAGCGGAAGTTGCCGCCACTCTTAGGCGACACAAAGAGAAATCTTTGCGTTCCTTGCTCCTGTCTGAACTTTGGCGCCATCCCCTTCATACTCGAGAATTTGGCAGTCATGTCACCAATGTCTTGCGTTGCCTCCAACTGGAAGCTTTTGGATATCAGGTCACTGTCACCGAAATGACCGGGCTCGAGCATTCCATGAAAAACGAATTGATTTTGGCAAAGCTCCATCAGGGCCCAAGCCAAAAAGCAGGTGAAAAAGTGAAAAGAATTTTGGCAGATTTAAATTTACATGATCTAATGGAGCGTTTTTTTGTACCGATGTAAAGTATGTCGATCAAAATTTGGACATGGAATGTTAATGGTATCAGGGCGGCCTATCCGAAAGGATTAGGCGAGGTGCTTATCAATAAAAATTCTCCTGATATTCTGTGTCTGCAAGAAGTTAAGGCGGCCTATAGCGAATACCCCAAACCTCTGACCGAGCAAAAAAATTATCAAATCCTGCACGCTGAATCGAAAGACAAGGGCCACTCTGGAGTGGCGATATTTTATCGTTCCGATCTCGATCTGAAGTGGCATCACTTGGGTATGGGGATCAAGAAATTTGATCAGGAAGGACGAATCATCATTGCCTGTTTTGAAAAGTATATTTTAATTAATACCTATATTCCCAATGGCCGCCGTGATCATTCACGCGTTGATTTTAAGTTGGAATTTTCCCGTGCCCTCCTTCAAAAGGCGCTGGAACTCAAACAAGAATATAAACTCCCCATCATCATTTGTGGCGACATCAATACCGCCCATCACGCCATTGATTTAAAGAATCCTGTCGCCAATAAAAACTCCACCGGCTTTCTCCCCCACGAGCGTAAATTCTTGGATGAAATGCAGGAAGCAGGATTTATAGATCTCTTTCGCTACCAACATCCAAAACTGGTCGATGCTTACACTTGGTGGACCTTTCGAGGAAATTGTCGCGAAAGAAATATCGGATGGCGTATAGACTACTTTTGGAGCACTCCCGATATTTTCGATTTGAACCCAAAATGTACACTCTTGCCTAAAATAATGGGCTCTGACCATTGCCCGGTAGAACTCAAACTGGCCTAAGGAGCTTCTTATGGAACGATTTTTCGGCCTTAAAGAAGTTAACAGTTCTTATCGTACCGAAATACTCGGGGGCATTGCCACATTTTTAACCATGACCTACATCATCTTCGTCAATCCCGCGATCTTAACTGAGGCCATTCCGGGAGTGACCGCTAATCCCACTTTGCACCAACAATTTTTCGGCGCCTTTATGGTTGCCACTATTATTGCCATGGCCTCTTCCACTTTGGTGATGGGATTATTGGCCAATTATCCTTTTGCCTTGGCCCCCGGGATGGGACTGAATGCTTATTTCACCTATGTTGTCTGTTTGAAGATGGGGATAGATTGGCGTGATGCCTTGGGCGCGGTTTTTGTCGAAGGGATTATTTTCATTGTGCTGACTTTGGTTGGTGCCCGGACTTTTATTGTTCGCGCCATTCCCAGATCGGTGAAATTTTCTAGCAGTGCCGGCATTGGAATTTTTCTGGCCTTTATTGGCATGAAAGGCTCTGGTGTGATCGCTGCCGATCCCAATACGTTTGTGACTCTGGGAAAAATTACTTCCCCGCAGTCGCTCACTTGTATCTTAGGTCTGTTCATCATTACAACTTTATTTGTCTTAAAAATACCGGGATCAGTTTTAATAGGAATTTTACTGGCCACCATCTTTGGAAGTTTTGTCGGCGTGACACATTTTAAGGGTATCGTGGGGGCCATCCCAGATATTTCACCAACCTTTTTCAAGTTAAATGTCAGTTGGGACTCACTGGCAACACCGGCCTTCTGGATTGTCGTCATGACTTTCTTTTTTGCTGATTTTTTCGATACCGCTGGAACTTTATCAGGTCTCTCCAATGCCGCTGGTTTTGCCAACAGAGAGGGGGATCTTCCTCGCAGTGGCAAAGCGTATATGGCCGATGCCATTGGAACGGTCCTTGGCGCTCTCTTCGGCACTTCCACCGTAACAACATACATCGAAAGTGGCGCAGGCATCGCTCAAGGAGCAAGAACTGGATTGGCATCCGTGGTTACGGCGCTTTTAATGCTATCGGCACTGTTTTTTGCACCATTGGCCATGTCTATTCCCACTGCCGCCACGGCACCTGCCCTAATTTTTATTGGCGCCTTGATGATGGTGAATTTAAAAGATTTGGAATGGAGTGATGTGACCGAGGCCCTGCCGGCATTCATCACTATTGTGGCGATGCCACTGACTTTCTCCATCGCTAATGGCATTGCATTAGGAATGATTACTTTTACGCTCGTGAAATTATGCAGCGGAAAGTTAAAACAAATTCACTGGTTAACTGGTGTTCTCAGTTTTGCCTTTGTTTTATATTTTATCTATTTGCATTAAGTTTAATTTTTAGATACCTTCGAAATTCGAATTTTTGGTCCTTCTTATGGGTGGTCAATATGCAATTTTCAAATGACTCTCTCCTCTTAAGCTTAAAAGAAAGCTTGATAAATGTCCGTGCAAAGAAGTCCGACATATTTTATGGTTGGAAAATTTCCGTTTCTGATTCTCACTCGCTTCAGAGCTTAATGCTGGGTGACCCATATCAAGGTCTGGCCAGTTACCAGGATCGAGAAGTGCATGACCGCGAATATGCAATCGAAATCTTTACCAGAAGTGGTGGGCCGATGATGATGGGGAATTCGACCTATAACATCGATCCTTTGGCGCCTTTGGAAGCGCAAATTTACAAGACCCTTGAAAATGCCTTACAGGTCAGCAATCGCCCTTGGGACTTACCCCAACCAGAAAAAATTCTGCCTAGACCTGTGGTAACATCGGACCCTCAAATAAAGACGGATATTAAGGCGGCCCATGCGACACTCTTGGAACAGGTTAGAGCAAAGGCAAAAAAAATAGACGTGGTAAAATTAAATAGTGCCGAACTCTACACTAATATTCATAACACTTATTTCGAGACCTCCACGGGTCAAAGTGGCGAGCAAGATCGGACTGATGTTTATTTTGAATTGGCGCTGGAAAAATTACCATTACCAAATACCCAAGAAGTTCTTAAGATGAAAACCGCCATCAGTATTGATGAGGCGGATCTTCCCGCCTTTATTGACGAAATTGTAGAGGAAACCCTGAGTATCGATCAGGCCAATTTACCCAAAACCCAGAGTCATGCCGTAATCTTGGTTGATGGAAAAACTATTTCGGATTTCTTGAAAAACCTTCTTACTCAAATTAGTGCTAGTCATGAATACAACAAACTCCCCTTTTTACTGCCAGGCCACAAAACCTATAACGGGGAAAAAACAGCAGATTCGGACAAGCTTTCAGTCACGCTTGATCCCACACTTCCTGTCATGGCGGCGAGCTCTGCTTTTACCTCAGAAGGTCTCGCGGCAAAAAAAGGAATGGTGATTGAAAATGATACAGTCATGCATCAGGTTGTTTCTAATCGAATCGGTCAGTATCTCGGAAAAGAGAGCAATCCCATGATGGGAAATATAGTAGTTCCTCTTGGTGATTATTCCAAAGAAGAACTGTTAAAATCCACTCCAGAGTGTTTAGAAATACTTTCTTTTTCTTCTCTGCTGATCAACCCAACCACACTCACTTGGAGTAGCGAGATCAAGCTGGGGAAACTCTATAAGAAAGGAGTTTTTAAGAGCGTAATCAAGGGAGGCGTAGTTTCGGGGGATATAAAAGAAAACTTAAGAAACTTTAAATTTAGCAATAAAGAAAAAAAGATTAACGAGGTTGGAAACAACTTCATTCCAGCGAAGGGATACGTCGGTCCTGATGCGATGTTAATTAAAAACGGCGTAAAGATCGCAGGAGAATAATATGGCAAATACTATCCAAAGGAACAGAGCTGAGTTTCCATCACACTTAACAGATATTCGTGCCATTATGCCGAAGCTGGTAGAGATTTTAGAATCCGGCCGCGAGAAAAATTGGTATTGTTTTGCATGGCTTGAGGAAGTAAAAACGCAGATGAGTGTCTGTGCCATAACCGAAATGTCGCAAGAGAGTCTTGATCGTGGCATGGTCCTGCGTGCCTTTATTGACGGAGTCAACTTTGAACGAAGTACCAATCGATTAGATCAGACCTCACTCATGAAATGGGCGCACGAATTTCGCTCAGAACTGGATAAAAAATTCGACAGCAACCACAAATACAAACAAGAGGCCTACAAGACTGCTCCATGGTCGCAAGAAATTGCCCGCGGATTGTCGCCTGATTTCCTGGAACAATTACCCAAGGACCTCAATAGCAAAAGCGTGGTCCATTTCGGAGTGATGTGTGAAGAAAATCCTGCGCTTACGACAGTAGCGGGCCTAAAAAAGCGCACAGGTGAGCTTCGAACTAAGCTGCTTGATTTGTCACATAGCTATGTTCAAGCAAAAAATCAAGAGGCCGTGCAAGACGACCCTTATCAGGATTTAGTTGAAATAAGAGTTATGATGCGACAAGAACTTAAGACTCACATCTTCGTTGATCGACAAAAAAATATGTCTCAAACCTTACCCATATCTCTGGCCGCGGCCACTGGAATTATCAAAAATGGAAAATCGACGCGTGGAATTTCCGGCGGTCTGGGGGGATTGGAAATCACTCGATTCAGGGATGAGCAAATAAATGAAGTTACGCAAAATGCTGTACGCCTGACCAAGGCCGCCCACCTACCCCCAGGAAGATACCAGATTATTACCGGCCCTGATGTCACAGGTGTCATTGCCCACGAGGCCTTTGGCCATACTCAGGAAGGAGATACCTGGATGAAAGGACGAAGTATTGCCGAGAATTTGCATAAGCAAAGACAAAAAGTTGGTAATGATAAGGCGAGCATTGTGAATCATCCGAATATGTTCACGATGGATCGACATTCTTTTGGTACTAATGGATCGTATTTTTTTGATCATGAAGGAGAGCTCGCCCGATTGCAAGTCATTCTGGATAAGGGAATGCTCTCTCCCCCCATGACTGATTTAACCGCCTCCACATTGCTCAGAGTTCCCCGCACCGCCAATGGCAAACGTGAAAGCTGGCGTCGCCCACTCATGACAAGGCAAACTAATACCTATTTCACTCCTGGTGATTCAACTTTAGAAGAACTCATCGGGATGGTGAAAAAGGGTTATCTTGCAAGATGGTCCCACGGAGGTATGGAAGATCCAAAAGGCGGGAGTCTCACGGCCGGAGCGGCCTATTTCGAGGAGATCATTGATGGCAGAATGACAGGCAAACTTTTTTTAGGACCCAGTGGAGGACATGTCGAACTATCCGACCCAGTTTTTTCCATGCTGGATAAAATTGTGGCCAAAAGCAATACCGTGAATGATCAACGAGTTCCCGAAGTAAAGTTTGGTGGGTGTGGGAAATATCATAAAGAAGGAGTCGACGCCGGTTGCGGTGGCCCCTATATCCTCTGGGAAGATATTAACTGCGGATGATTTATACAGAAAACTGCTTTTTCAGCATCACATATTTGTCTTGCACAATCTGTGAATTATATTTTTTTTCTAGTTTCCTGACAATAAAATGCCCTTTGGCCATATCTTGAAAATGCTTGATGAACAACACATTAATCATTGATCCACCCGCCGCTCCAATCAGGGGTATGGCCTGGGCCGCGGCCTTTTGTGAAATCGCCAATCCAAATCTTTGGGCCACCTTGACGGTGAATCTTATCAAGCTTGGTGCAACTTCTTTCATTGTGCCTTTTTGGGCGATGTAAGCTGTCGCTTCAGAGACACTCTTTGCCAGGAATGCTCTGGTGGCAAAATAGCCTGATTCGGCAGCATCATCACTTTCACTTTTCCCCCCAAAAGCAAAGACTTCCAAACAGGCAATTTTGGTTTGCGCATCAGAAATTTTTTCACCATGTTCACGAGCAATATCCATAATCGATCGGAGCATAATTGTTGTGGAAGTCGGCAACTCAATCGCCAAGGCAGGTAGTCCAAAAAAACCGCCAATGGCACCAGTCAACCCTACGGCAAATTTATGCAATCCATTTTGGGCCGTTTTGATTTCGCTCTCACGCATAGTTAAAATGGCAAGCTTAAGCGTTGAATTAAGAGAGGCAAGAGTCATATTATGGATGACGGTTTGCCATCCGTGAGGAAGCAGTTCGTAACCTTTTTCAAGAGGAGTCCCAATAACGCTGGTGATTTTAGCAGCTATGCCAGGACTTTCTAACAGTTTGACGGCAATTTCAAGTTCTCGAAGATCCTCTTCAGTTAGCTCATTCATATTTCGGGAACTGACAATCCTGATGATATTCTAATAATTCATAATCAGCGTCATAGACATATTCATCTTTGCAGAAATAATGACGATAGGTAAGTTGCAGAAGTTCTCTGCCGTATTCAGAATCACATCTTAAAGGCCGAGTGCCATTTTGATATTCATACATGGGAATGTCTTCGCGGGCGTACCATCCTTCTGACCTGGAACCGATCGCGGCGCAAACGACTTCCTTCTCTGCACAGTTTCTATCCGGCCGAAATCTTCCATCAGTCAAAACCCAACCCATTTCTCCATCAACACTACGACAGACAGGCCCTTCCGCCGCAACTAAGGTATTGAGAAATAAACAAACGAAGAAAACGATTTTGAAAATATGCATGCATGTCTCCTCTCATATAATTGGCTTTTGGCACGGCATTATCATGCAGAGAAGAAAGAGATGTCAGTAATTATTTTGAAGTATTTTGTCAGAAATCAGAGTGACTAAGTATAGGCTTAGTCTCCCTTTCCCTCAATGATATCCACCAAGCGTTGAGCGAACAAAGGAGCGGCTTTGCGACCAAAGGCGTCATTGGGATGGGAATCGTCCTTGGCATTCTTAGCAGATAAGAATAATCCGCCTTCCGTTTCCAATCCCCAAAAATCCCACACAAAAATATTATCACGCGGTTCGTCCCATTCTTTTTTCACCCACGTCACAAACGACTGCGCTCGCGCAGCTTCCTCCTTGGAGGTTTCGCCAGAAACCAAGGCCGAGGCGGTCCAAACTAAAAAGCGCGTATTAGGAAAGGAATGCATCTTTTTTTTCAAAGCGGTATATTGAAGCTTATAATTCTCCAGCGTTTTTTCGCTTCCGGCAACATTGGGGGTCCCTTTCCCAATTTCAATATTGCTCACCGGAAAACAATGTTTCCAAACAATCATTTCATAATTCTTGCTGAGAATCTCTAGAGTCGGTTCGTTTTTATAGGGAGCCGTTCCGGCATTTTTTACCCAGATATTCCAGTAATCGTAAGGATAGTTCTCCCATGGATAGGGATCACCTGAAGGAAAGGCCCGTTCTTCGATCACGTATTCTGTACCATGGGATTGATTGTACTTCTTGAACCACTCTCCCACCCCACCGTTCCAAATTACTTCGCCTGTACTGTGATGGAGAAAAATGGCCTTGCTTTTTGGACCTAAAGTTCCTTGCTTGAAATCACCGGCCACCGCCAAATAAAAAAAACCACTATGCAAAAACATCAGCACAATATGCAGACATATATTTCTCATAGCCAAAATACTAGCAGAGCAGAAGAATTCTTGGTAGACCCTCTCAAGATGCTTAAATATCTCACCCCAATCAACCATCGAATTTGTTCGCCCAAGTAGCGACACTGTCACGGCAACATTTGAAATAAGCTTGGCCGAGATTGACCAGATTAAGTTCCAAACCCTCGCAAAGATGGCAAAGAACGCTTCTCAAAATAGACCGACCGTTTTAATTGGTTGACCTCTCACGGTTCGATGCTATCATAAATGGTCGACCGATCTACTAAGGAGAATCCAATGACAAAATTTAAAGCTAGCAACCTCGCTCTAGCATGCCTGATGGTTATGAACGTTGCGTTCGTTCAGAACACTCTGGCCGCGGATCAAGGCCACCATCACGGGATACTTTGTCACCTTAAGCAATTTCTAGGGCCTTATCCGGCCAAGGGATCACCGGAAGAAATAAACGATTTCGCTGTATTACTGTATCTTCAGGAGCATCGAACGCCGGAACAATGTGAGGCCGCCGCAAAGGAAGTCAAAGTCAGCTTAAAGAATTTTTTTGGGGGTGAAAATGGCCCCCTTACGGCCAAGGAAGTTAAGCGCTTGAACTTTTTCCTTTTTTATCATTTTCTCAAGGCCGGAATTCACTCGACTGTGGGCAAGCAACTGTTTAAACGCCCACGTCCCTACGACAGCAATCCGGCGATTGTTCCCTGTATAAAAAAATCTGATAGCTATGCTTACCCAAGTGGCCATACGACAGTAGCGCGAATCTATGCCCGGGTATTGGCGCGTAAATTCCCTGAAAGAGCGGAGCTTTTTATGCAAAGGGGTGACGAAGTCGCCATGAATCGAATCTTGGGCGGCGTACACCATCCCTCAGACATTGTGGCCGGGAAAAAATTGGGGGATGCGCTCAGCCATCGTTTGTTTTCTTCGCCTGAATTTTTGAAAAAATTAGAGGACCTGTGATTCTCAAACAAGTCACTTTCGCTTTTTTCCTTTTCTTTGCCGCGACTGTCCTTATGGCAGAGTCTTTTGTGGTGCGAGACGGATTTATTCGCGACAACGAAGGACGTTCGGTTATTTTTCGTGGAGTCAATCTCTCCGAATATCATAAGCAGGCCCCCTATTTTGATTACCACCAACTTCCTGACTATCAGCGTGTGCGGAGTGACTGGGGAATGAACTCAGTGCGCTTCTTAATTTCCTGGGCGGCGATAGAACCCGCCCGCGGAGTCATTGATTACGTTTACCTGGATGAACTCAAACGACGAATGGACTGGGCGCATGAAGCCGGCCTATCAGTAATCCTCGACATGCATCAGGATATTTATGGGGTAGGATTTGCCTCAGGAAACGGCGACGGTGCACCAGCTTGGACCTGTCATGAGCGATGGTACCAAATCTTTAGACCAATAAAACCTTGGTTTTTAAATTATCTCACCTTGCCTGTGGCCCACTGTCTTGCAGGTTTCTGGGGCAGAGACGAGACGTTACGAGATCACATGATCCTGGCCTGGCGAGTGGTGGCGCAAAAGTTGGCCCATCATCCGGCGATTGTGGGTTTTGATCCCATGAACGAACCGTTTTGGTATAATGTTTTTTCTTTTGAGAAGAAAAAACTAGAACCGTTTTATGATCAGATCATTCTCGCTGTTCGTTCCGAATCCCCTGAATGGTTGGTATTTCTGGAACCGGCCTCCAGTCGAAACTTTGGTTTCTCCACCAAGCTCACACCGAAGCGCTATGAAAATGTAGTTTACTCTCCCCATTCCTATGATATTAAGGCGGAAAGCGGCGGCGCTTTCAAAGCTTCCCATCGAAAAAAATTATTGAGACATGCCGTAATTCTCTCGCAAGAGGCGCAAAAGTTAGGGGCCGCCCTTTGGATTGGTGAGTACGGCGGCCAGCCCGCTAACCCCGGAATCTTTGACTACATGGATGTCCAGTATGAGGCCATCGGTGCCGTAGGTGCCGGCTCCATGTACTGGAATTATGCTAAAGATGAGTGGTACGGAATGCTTCACGCAGACGGAAGCGAGAAGACCGAATTGATGAGGGCCTTAGTGCGACCTTATCCTGAGAGAATCGCAGGAACGTTGCACTCCTACGCTTTCGACCACAAGAAAAAAGAATTTCGTGTCCGTTATATCCCTGATTCTGCCATCCAGGCGCCGAGTATCTTGGCAATTCCTCCTCGCATTTTCCCTCATGGTTATCAGGTAAATTGTCACGATTGCCGATTTGAAAAAGAAGCAGGAAGACTTTTGATTTGGTCGCAGACAGGTTCAGTTGAGGAAATTACCCTTAGGGGCGACTAAGGGCATCTGAGGGTTTTGGGATAGGCCCTAATTACACTTCATCCCGCCTTTTATCCAGGCATTGACTTGCTTTTTCCATTCCTCCAGACCACCCTTGACCAGATTGACTTGTTTTTTACCATCGGGCAATTTGCCACTATTCGAAGTAGCACCTTCGATCGACCACAATACGCGTGGGTCTTCGAAGAGATGTTTTTCAAGTTGGCGTGCCACCAGCGAGTCATTCTTAAACTTGGCATTGATATCCTTCTTCATCGTCTCACAAGTTTTTTTTGAGTTCATACCAGAAGTATATATACCCGGTCTGGCAAACCACTCATCTTCATCCTTAAATCCGGTGACTTCTTTGTCATGACAAGTAACGCACATATCTGGTGTGACATCCTTATGGATAGTCAATATTGGTTCAGGACGCTTCTTGACGAAAAAGTCATGACAATTGGTACAGGCCTTGACATGGAATTTTGCTTGAAGATGGGTACTGAACTTGGTGTCATCTGAAAAAGTCGTTCCACTCCATAAAAATACAATTAAATAGAAATAAAACATCACTGTGCACTCCCTAGAAATTAGACTTAGACCGCCCGGGGAAAGGTCATACAAAAACTCGATCCAGAAGGTTCAGGGCATTCTACCCATACTTTTCCGTTCATTTTCTCCACTAAATCCTTAACAATCGCAAGACCAAGACCTGTCCCTCCAGAATCTCGCGAGCGTGCCGCGTCCACGCGAAAAAAACGCTCGAAAATTTTGAGACGAAATTCGGGTGCTATACCCGGGCCATTATCAACGACTTCTATTCTGACCATGTCCCCCTCTAAGCGCGCCTGTAACTTAATATGACCATTTTCCGGAGTATATTTCACGGCATTGGTCATGAGATTAAAGAGCACTTGATCAAAGGCCTGCTCATCAGCAAGAATTTCAGTCCCCTCCGGGATTTGTATCTCAAGTACCATTGACTTATTTTTTGCAGCAATGCCAACGTGTTCGAAAGCACGATATCCGGCAACCAATACAGAAATCGTTTGCAGTTCGAGTTGATATTCTCCGGCATCGATACTGGATAAATCCAAAAGATCCTCGACAATTCCAGACAGCAATGTGATATTGCGCATAATTGCGGTAACAAAGCGTTTGGTTTGCTCAGGATCACTTAAGGCCCCTGCCAGAAGAATTTCCGCACTCGAGCGCATCGTACTTAAGGGGGTTCGTAATTCATGGGATACGTTAGCGATTAAATTCTTACGCATACTTTCCAGTTGTCGCACTTCTGTCACGTCATGAATAACGAAGACCATACCCCTGCTGTTCGATGCCCCCAAATATCCCGCCTTAATTGAGATCACTTTTCCTGAATCTAGGATTAATTCTCTATCTGTCCCCTTATCTTCTTTTTTACCGCAATCAATAACTTTTCGAATGCATGGATGCGAAGATGGGGAGATTAAACCTTTTTCTATGGGAACACAGTCTTGGCAGTCAAGAATATCGCGGGCGGCCTGGTTACAAAGAGTGATTTTGTCATCCGTATCGATAGCGATAACACCATTGTCAATATCACTCAAAACAGCGTTTAAGAGATCGCTCTCCTCTTTGAGTTCCTTGGTGGCCGATTCCAATCGCTCGGCAAGATTGCCAGAACTTATATTACTACGGGGCAAAAGAAGAGATTTTTGGCCACGGGAAGATAATATTTTCCACATGGGATTAAACATATAATGGAAAGTCAGGGCAATGATCCCTCCTGTAATAATCAGCGCAAAAAGTCCAACCGTCATAGTTGAAAAATGGATATCAGCATGAAGCGCAACCAATCCATCTATCGGCATGGCGACACGAAGAATTTTTTGATCACCTTTCTTATCAGAAAAAGGCGTTGCCATGTACATAAAATCCACTTTGTAAGTGTGATCAACCCGCTTCGCTATTCCTTTTCCATTGAGCAAAGCACCCATCACTTCACGGCGATGCCGGTGATTCTCTTTTGGAAGTGAACTCTGCAGACTAAAGGAAGAATCGCCAAGGATATTCCCATCCTGGGCAAGAATAGTGACTCTAAGATCGGATGAACCTCCCGCAAGGCGATGCGCCAAAGCATGCGATGATATTTCCGGAAAATCCTGTTGCAACAACAGCAAATTATTTTTGAAGATTCGAAGGATGCGGCTTAGTTCTTCTTCTGCTTGATTATCAATGGCCTTCTCAAATGTTCTATTGACATGAAATTTCACCCCAAACAAGGTAAGACCAATCATGCAAAATGAAATACAAAAGAGCTTGAGCCGAATGTCACTTTTCAAGTTGATGTCTCGTCAGGTTGAGCGCGGAATCTATACCCCACACTCCGCAGGGTTTCGATGTAAACTCCAGCAGAGCCAAGCTTCTCTCTTAATCGACGCATATGGGTGTCGATTGTTCTGGTGGTTATATGCGCTTCAATTCCCCAAACATCAGAGAGCAACACCTCTCGGCTTTGAACACGTCCACGACGCTCTAAAAAGGTCTGAAGCAGCCGAAACTCAAGAGCAGTAAGGTTTACTGGCATATCATTAACCCAAACGCGATGTTCAGTCGTCTCCATGCGTAGTTTTCCAAAAACAATTTCTTCTCTCGGCATGGTCTCTAAAGGCCCGCGCCTCAGCAGACCCTTGATACGAAAGATCAACTCACGAGAGCTATATGGTTTTGTAACATAATCATCACAACCAGTTTCGAAACCATAAACCCGGTCCGCCTCCTCGGATCGTGACGTGAGCATGAGCACTCGCATATCGCAAGTTTTCACCTTCCTACGAATTTCCCGACACACCTCAATTCCCATCATATCAGGGAGCATAAGATCTAGAATAACCAGTTCTGGTACCGGGTCTTGCATGGCGAGTTCCAAACCAGTCTGGCCATTTAACGCCACCTTGGTCTGATATCCTTCCATATTAAGGAGATATGCCAAGCCGTCAGCATGATCTTTATCGTCTTCAACGACAAGAATTACTCCACGGCGGTTAGCTGCACTCCCCATTTCAAACCTCTCTTTTTCTAATTAAGATTAGATCAATATTATGAGTATATTACACAAGTATTCAATCGAAAATGACGCTTATCAGATATGAAAATTTGAGATGTTAAAAAAGGCCCAGGATGGTCAATCCTGGGCCGTACATTCATTTGATTAACCAAAGCCAGTTTTAAATTGCCCAAGTAAGTTGGGCCTGAATCTTCTTAGTTTCAGTTTTGCTAGTTGTGGCCGAAGTAGCTGATACTTCTTTGTCACTATAATCGAGGGCCCAACGAGCTCCACTTTTTTCATGCTGATAAAACATGCCATTCACACTAAGTGTCATAACTTTTGTTTCGCTAAAGGATGTATCTTTGCGAGGATCCAAGAAATCATAACGGGCAGCAACACCCAATGAATCTGTGAAGTTGAAGTCAACAACGCCGAAATATCCTTTATTCTTTGTCTTCGTTTTTACAGAAGAGATGTTTTCCTCTTCTTCACCATTCAAATAAGCACCAGTCAATCGGAATTTGTCATGCACATAGCGAGCAAGAAGAAGAGTTTTGTTAAACTCGTTATTAAAAGTTGCCGCAGTTGAGCTGTTATCTGCAGTAGCGTAAGTAGTATGAACACCTTCATAGCGGAAGAGTCCAACAGCTGAACCATTCTTATCGACATTTCCTTGCAGAGCGGCATACAAATCTTTGTGATTATTGCTATCAATGTGGTTGGTGTTAGTAGCAGCACCATTAACTACACCAACGGTGGCCTCTACGTATTCAGAATTATACTTTGCATCAAAACCTTGAGACCTGAAAAAGGGTTTATAGGGGTTCGCACTATTGGTACCCGTATTATGAATTTCGGCACGTTGTTCAATACTCCTTGCTCCAACCCCAAAAGTGTGAACAATCTCGGGCAGAATTTCACCTGCGCGAAAGGCCACAAAATTGTGCTCACCGATGGGCAAATTATACTGCAGAAAGGCTTCGGCAAGTTTTTTACGAGCGGAATCACCCTGGGAAGCGGTGGCAGTATTAGAACTATTTTCAGATAAATACATCTCGGTAAAGTAGGAAAAGCGATCCGAAAGAGCTCCACCAGTATAGATTGAGAAAGAATGCTGCTCGAATTGACTTTTTCCTCCTGCATTGGCCGCAGGTTTATCAGTATTGTAAGCGCGGAATTTCCATACGAGACTTAAATAGTTATCCCACTTTACTTCATCGGCCTTAAATTCCTTATGGTCAGTACGGTGACCGCTCCTTAAAAATTCCAAACCGGTTTGATTAAGTTGCCATGTGGGTGTGGCGTGACAAGCATTACAACTCACCCCCCCCATCGCTCTGCCGAAAGCAGGTACTGCATGGGCGTTTTGGGTTACGAAAACTGCGAGAAATAAAAGGGAGACGCATAATAAAACAGACCTTTTCCATAGTTTTTTCACACCGAACTCCTTGTTTTGTGAAACCTATTGATAATACATACATTAGTGATTTTAATTATTTAAACAGTTGATAGAATATGGCAAACTTTAAATGAAAATGTCACGCAATTGTAACACAACTGTAACATAGCAATAGCAATGCCATTCTTAAGCATATTTAAACATGATAAATGATACATTTTTAGGCAAGTTAACTTTATTTCAATTCAGTAATTCCCCTCTTAACTCTATTCCTGACCCAAATGGGTCAGGAATAGGCGTGTGATTTTATTCTCTTTTTCAATCTGAACAGAAAGAGGCAAGAATCTAGAGCGCCCAAGTAAGCTGGCCAAAAACTTTTCGCGTTTTTACTTCGCTTGTGCTGGCGGAAGATGCTGTAACCTTTTTGTCACTTAGCTCAAGTTGCCAGCGGGCCCCACTTTTTTCGTGCATATAAAGCAATCCATTAATACCGACCGTTGTGAGTTTGGTTTCACTGAAGTCTGTATCTTTACGAGGATCCAAAAAGTCATAGCGGGCAAAAGCTCCAAATGAATCTGTGAAGTTGAAATCCACAAGACCATAAAATCCCTTATTTTTTGTTTCAGTTTTTACAGAAGAAATATTCTCTTCTTCCTTTCCGGTCAGGTAGGCCCCAACCACGCGGAATTTGTCATGGACATAACGGGCCAGGGCAAGCGTTTTACTAAACTCGTTATTAAATGTTGCCGCAGTTGCAGTGGAATCTTGAGTGGCATAAGTTGTATAGACGCCCTCGTAATGAAACACCCCTACGGCAGAGCCATTCTTATCGACATTCCCTTGAAGTGCGGCATACCAGTCTTTGTGATTATTGGTATCAATAGCATTGGTTGCGGCGGCCGCCCCATCAACTACACCCACCGTGGCTTCCACATGCTCTGAATTGAATTTGGCATCAACACCATGAGTTCGAATAAAAGGCTTATATGGATTGGCGCTATTGGTGGTCTGGTTCAAAATTTGCGCCCGATCCTCAATACTTCTGGCACCGGCCCCAAAAGTATGAACAATTTCTGGCAGAATTTCACCGGCACGAAATGCCACAAAATTATGCTCGCCGATTGGCAGATTGTACTGCAAAAAGGCTTCGGCAAGTTTTTTACGAGCGGCATCTCCCTGAACACCTACGGCAGAGCCGGTATTTTCATTCAAATACATCTCTGTAAAGTAAGAAAAGCGGTCCGAAAGAGGGCCACCAGAATAAATGGAAAAGGAGTGCTGCTCAAATTGAGAAACCGGCCTTGCAGCTTCAGTGTTATAGGCGCGAAATTTCCATACGAGACTTAAATAATTGTCCCACTTCACATCATCCGCTTTAAATTCCTTGTAATCGGTACGATGGCCACTTCTTAGAAATTCAAGACCAGTTTCATTCAGTTGCCAAGTGGGTGTGGCGTGGCAAGCATTACAACTAACCCCTCCCATCGCTCGACCAAAAGCAGGCACGGCATAGGCCTTCGGTGTCATAAAAGCTGCAAGACAAGAAAACGAGGCAGACAAAAGAATCGATCGTTTCCAAAAATTTTTCACACAGACTCCTTGTTTTGAGAACCCATTGATAATAGTGAATTGAGTGATAGATTTAAGGAGTTGCCCTGATATGCCAATGACATCGATTTGCGCTTGCACAACTTGCTCTCAGGTAGCAGCATGACTTATGACATTGGTGATTTTTCGAAAAAAAATTTTAACTATAATCTTTTATGTCCATCAGAATTGATGAACCATTTTGAGTAAGGGAACATTTTCTCTTTTAAGGCCGAAATGCCTTCTGGATCGACAGGACAGCTATACCGCTGGCCTGTTCTGTTTTCTAAAATTTGAATTCTGTGTTTTACTTTATTTAAGAGTGCCTTAGTTCTGAAAGCGGAACAATTATTTCCTTCATCCCATGATAGATCGATATAATTTTTCCAATTAAAAGGAAATTTGCCCTCAACCAGTTTTTTTTGCCACTTGCCTGCCTGACACACGACATAGGGACCTTGGTTATATTCAGGACCTAAAATATCTTGCGATTTTAATTGCAAGTGATTCCAAAAGCGCATGCCATGAAAATTGGCGGCCAGATCACCGTAACTGTAAATGCCGGTGGTCTGCGCCCCGAGAAAATATTTCTCCGAATAATGACCAAATCTGAGAACTTCTTTTATTTTTTTATGTTTGCCCTTAAGTTTTTTGAAATAGGCATAACCGCGTCCGAAAAAATGTTCAAATTTATCCGTGCCCGTCTGCACACCACTAACCATAATTGCTTCGGCAGTGGTATCCTGATAAATATCCTTCAAGACCGCAGTGGGGGCTTCGTACCACCTAAAATCGGTGTAAATGCTACGACTATTGTTGACAGGTCTTTTGGCTATTTCGTCGGTATGGGCCAACCAACGATTAAATTTCCCTTGGACATGGTTGCGAAAGTAGACGCGCAAACTCTTATACAGCAGCTTTTCCGAACAACCCTTCTTCTCATCATTGGCCAAAAGTAATGCTTGATCAAAGGCCTCTTCAATTTTTTGATTGAGGTATTCCATTGAATCGTCCAGAGGTTCATAGCGTCCGGTGAAATTATCCACCTCACTACCCTGCACCACCAATGATTGAAGGAGAAATAACTGCGAGCATAAAATGACTGTTAGAACTTGCACACAAACTTTCATAAGACAGCTATAGTCAAGAATGCTTTCGGAAGCAATAAATGGGTAATTTTTATAGGTTTTCGCACGGCAAAGCATTGACTTGAATTCTTTTAACGTGGTAGCACGACATTCATATGATCACCACACAGGATATTGGCCTCCAATATGGAGGACGGACGCTTTTTAAGGATGTGAACCTCAAATTCATGAAGGGGAATTGCTATGGCGTTATTGGTGCCAATGGTTCAGGCAAATCAACTTTTCTCAAAGTTCTAAGCGGACAAGTGTCAGCGACCACCGGAAGAGTGGACATCACTCCTGGCGAGCGTATGGCGGTTTTAAACCAGAACCACTTTGCCTTTGAGGAAGAAATGGTTTTAAACACTGTGATCTTGGGACATTCTGAGCTAGTTGCCATCATGAAAGAAAAAGATGCTCTCTACGCTAAAGAAAATTTCTCAGAGAAAGATGGCGAGCGTACCGCCGAGTTGGAGTCTCGTTTTGCCGAATTAAATGGTTGGGAAGCCGAGGCCACTGCGGGCGCTCTTTTGGCAGGTCTGGGAGTGGAGACTTCTTCCCATTCGAAAAAGATGAAAGAACTCTCAGGCGCCCAAAAAGTCAAAGTTTTGTTAGCGCAGGCACTCTTTGGCAAACCGGATATTCTTTTGCTCGATGAACCTACCAATGACTTGGACCTGAAGGCGGTCAGTTGGCTGGAAAAATTTATCATGGCACAAGAGGAAAGCATTGTTCTGGTCGTTTCCCATGATCGGCACTTCTTGAATAAGGTTTGTACTCATATTTGCGATATCGATTTTTCAAAAATTAAGCTTTACGTGGGCAATTATGATTTTTGGTACAAATCAAGCCAACTGGCACAACGCTTGATCTCAGACCAAAACAAAAGGACAGAAGAAAAAATAAAGGATTTGAAAGAATTTATTGCGCGCTTTTCTGCCAATGCTTCAAAGTCAAAACAAGCAACATCACGTAAAAAACTGATTGAAAAATTAACCATTGAAGACATCACACCATCCAGTCGTCGTTATCCGTTTTTGGGATTTCGACAGGAGCGAGAAGCGGGTGATCAGATGTTGCGAGTGGAAGGTCTCAATTTGGTGCGTGATGGAAAGAAGATTCTCAATAATGTTTCTTTCACCTTAAAAAAGGGCCAGAAAGTGGTCTTCCTGGCCAAATCCGAGTTAATAACCACTGAATTATTTAAAATCTTAATGGGTGAAGTCACGCCTGATTCTGGTAAAATTGAATGGGGGGTCACCACTTCCCGCGCCTATCTTCCTAATGACAATTCAGCTTTCTTCCAAGATTCCAAGCTCTCACTGATCGACTGGCTAAGGCAGTATTCCAAAGATCAAACCGAAACCTTTATTCGCGGTTTTTTAGGCCGCATGCTTTTTTCGGGCGAAGAGGCGCTGAAAAAATGCACAGTGCTGTCGGGTGGCGAAAAAGTTCGCTGTATGCTGGCCAAGATACTGCTCACCAACGCCAATGTTTTAATTATGGATAACCCGACTAATCATCTGGACTTGGAAACCATTACTGCTTTAAACGAAGGGTTAATTGATTTTAAGGGAACGCTGCTTTTCTCCTCCCACGATCATCAGTTTATCCAAACCATCGCTAGTCGGGTGATCGCAGTAGAAGACAAAGGCGTTCGGGATGAAGAATGCACTTATGACCAATTTGTCGGGTATGAAGAATGACTTCCCTTTTGAACTATTCTCCTGTACTGCTACTCGATCAACCTCAAAATAAGGATTTTTTTTGAACTTCACTAAACTATCACTTAATCCGCTTCTTTTGAAAGCTGTGGCCGAACTTGGCTATATCACACCGACGGAAATCCAAGAAAAAGTCATCCCTCTTCTCATGACTGAAGAGTGTGACTTTATCGGTCAGGCCCAGACGGGGACGGGTAAAACAGTCGCCTTTGCCCTGCCGCTCTTAGAAAAAATCGATATTAAATCACGCCATATCCAGGCCTTAATTTTGGCACCCACACGCGAACTGGCCAATCAGGTTAAGGAAGAAATTGTTAAGCTCGGTAAACACTTAAGGATTCGTGTCGAAGCCATTTTTGGAGGGGCCTCATACGACAAACAAATCTATGGCATTCGCCATGGTCACCCTCACATTATTGTAGGCACTCCTGGTCGGGTGATTGATCTTCTGGAGAGAGGAGTACTCAAGTTTGAAACTGTCGAACATGTCATCCTCGACGAGGCGGACGAAATGCTCAATATGGGATTTCTGGATGATGTGAACACCATTTTGGGCGCCACTTCCTCAGAAAAACGCATCTGGATGTTCTCAGCTACCATGCCCCGTCCGATCGTGAACATGATCAATTCGCAGTTTAAAAATCCCAAAATGATCTCGCTGCAAAAGAAAACGGTGAGCAATGCCGATATCGAACAGAGTTATTATGTGATTCGTGAGAGAAACCACAAAGAGGCCCTCTGTCGGATTTTTGATATGACGCCCGATTTTTACGGAATCATTTTTTGCCGAACACGGATGGAAACTCGCGAGTTGGCCAATGAACTCAATTTGCGCGGCCATAAAATCGAAGTGCTCCATGGAGAGATGTCACAAAAAGAGCGTGACTTTGCCATGGCCCAATTCAAAACCAAGAAAACCAATATTATGGTTTGCACTGATGTAGCGGCGCGAGGGATTGATGTCAACAACCTCACTCACGTCATCAATTACGGACTACCTCAGGAAATTGACTCTTACGTTCATCGAATCGGTCGAACCGGCCGTGCCGGTATGAAGGGAATGGCCATTACACTGGTGGATTCGCGCGATATTTACTCAATACGTCGCTTGGAAAAGATGTTGGGAGTGACCATTGCTCGCAAGGACCTCCCCTCTGTGGCCGATTTAAAGGCCATGAAAGTGCTGCGTGAAATTGAAAATATGGGACCGATCTTTACCGCCCTTCAAGACAAAAAAGGTGATTTTAAAACGGATGAAACTTTTGATCTGTTTAAAACTTATTTTGAACATCTATCAAAAGAAGAAGCGCTCAAAATACTTTTTACTTGGACCTTCAATAAAGAATTAAAACGTCTGACTGACATTGGACCGTTGCAAGAGGCCCGAGTGGAAGAGCGTCATCGTCACTTCTCACGACCACAATCTGGTGGAGGCAGATCGCGCAGACCTCAGGGTAACTCTTACCGCCATCGCCGTCGCCACTAGAAATTCCAATCTTTGCGAATCAACTGAAAGACGTGATGAGGAATACCGTCATACAAAAGCTTACCTTGGAAGGTAAAGCCAAGTTTGTTAATGATGTTGAGTGAAGCGCTGTTTTTTGGATCAGCGAAAGCATGCACTTCCGGGAGTTTCATCTCTCTAAAAACATAACTGAGCACTGCCTGTGCCACTTCAGTGGCATAACCTTGCCCCCAGTAAGAACGACGCAGTCTATAGCCTAATTCATTTATTTTTTGCCCATCCCATTGGTATGGGCCTACCCCACACAATCCCACAAATTCACGGGACCCTTGAAGTTCGATTATAAATTTTCCCAGTCCATCTTGTTGATAGAGTGACAATCGTTCAGCCAGCTTGACATCTAAATCTGCTTCATCCCGATAGGCATACTGCCCAGGAGCACAAAAAGTGTTAATGCCTGGGTCGGTAGGGAGAATTTTCATAAGCTCCCTATCTTCCAAAGTCCAACTTCGAAGGATCAGGCGGGGTGTTTGTATGAAAAGTTCAGGACGCATAAATATACAGTTCAATTCTTCTATTCTTAGACAAGTATAAAACAACTTTAGAATACTGAATAAGACCTGCTTATTCAATAAGTTAAGACTGAGTAGAAAATACATAAAAGCGATGCATGTTTAAGAATTTCATGATACTGCTCTGCACGCAATCAAATAAAATGGTCCTAATACTGGAGATTGGTATGTCTTTTCTCTCTCGTCGAATGTTGTCGCTGGTAATTTTATGCGCTTTAGCGACGAACGGTACTGCTTTTGCCGGTAACGAAGACAGAACACATGGGAATTCAGGAAATAATTCCTCCACTCCTTCGGAAAACAACTCATCCAGCGCTGGCAACGGTCAACATGGTGAAGGTAATAACGGCAATGGAATAGGAAATACTGGCCCAGGCAATCAAGGTAATGACAAACCAGTGGGCAATGCTGGCGGGGATAACAATTGTGATAACGGCAATCATGGTTCAAATGACCATGGCGATAATGGCAATCATGGTTCAGGTAATAATGGTGATAATGGCAACCACGGTTCAGGTAATAATGGAGACAATGGCAATCATGGTTCAGGAAACCATGGTAGTGGTGAAGATTCTGGGAATCAAGGATCTGGAACGCAAGGTTCTGGTGACCAGGGCAGTGGATCTCAGGGTTCAGGAGATCAAGGAAGTGGAACTCAATCTTCTGAAAATGGCCGCGGTAAATTTCAATTCAAACTGGTGCCGCTACTCTTTGGAGACATCGATTCAGTAACACGCATCTACAATATGACAGGAACAGAAAATTCACTGTTCAAGGATTCAAATGACTCAGATACATTGGCCATTTTGGAATTGGACAATTTCATCAACGGATTTAAAGTCGTAAAACAAATCGATTACAATCTCGGCATAGGTGTTGCTGGAGTATTGACTCATACGGCGGTTCCAGGCGTGGGCGCCTCTCTTGGCATCGCCCCTTATGGCGGTTCAAAAGTGGTGTTCACCAATTATGCCTCAGATGAATTGGCCCTCAAAGACATGAAACGGCGGGTGCCCTTTAAGGCCAACGAGGCCCAAGAGCTGCAAGTGGGAGAATCGGTCCTGCTTGACCAAAAAGGCGGGCTGTTTATCGGTGCAGGAATTTCTGCTTATGGATTGGGTATCGGCGGCAAGGTGATCATTGAAGGCCATTTCAAAACATACGTAGAACGGCTGAGTGATGATAAAGTCTTAACCAGTATTTTCACGGATAAAGTGATGGGTGGTTCACTGTATACTAGCATCGGCATTTTGGCGCTTTCACAAAACAAAATTAGGGAGATGTCGGAAGGCTTTAACTACATCATTGATCTTTCCGACGAGGACGGTAGCAACGCCTATGAGGCCTTGCTCAAAGGAGACCTAACATTGGCCGAGCAGGTTGCTGATCTTTCGCCGCTACGGGCGGTCAAGAGAACCGAAACGCTTCAACGGAAATTGGTGGGCAACTCACGCCGCTTGACTCTAGGAATTCCTTTTATCAGTTTATCTGCGGGTGAGGGACTCTTTTTAGAGCACAGTTATCGCGTCAATCACCAAGATGGTCTGAGCACGGATATGGAATATGGTATTTATCAAAAATCCAGCTCCAGTCGTATGCTAACCCACCATAAGAGTGTTTCCCAAGTTTTTGTGGGTGGCACGGCCGAAACGCAAGACCAAACTCTGGGCCGAATTTCCAAAATCATGGAAGCTAAATTTAACTGGAAATACGACGATGATCACGGGACTTCCAAGAAATTCCAAAAATATTTGCGCAATTTGAAAGGAAGAACGGGACTGGACGAATTCTTAAACGTCTTGATTGCTGACAAAGAAAAACTCGCTTACACCGAAGTTAACTTCAACCTCACTTATCCAGATCTGTACCTACGTTACTTGTTAGCAAAAGGAAATGAAGAGGATTTCGCCAATGATGTCCAGATTCGAGCGCATGAACTCATGGTGGAATACTTTAAAGATCAGATTGACCAGGATCGAATATGTCCATGGAATGTCGGCAGCGATAACTTGAGCGTTATTGCAACAAAGATTTGTGTGAAGACCTTTGCCAAACAGATTGCAAAAAAGACCGCCCAATTTTCGCTCCTGGCCGCGACAACTCGCGCCAAACAGAAGGAGGCCAAGAAATTTGCCAAATCGTTGGCCCATTTGGGTGAATTAATTTGGTCAAATCCATTCTTGTTCCGTTCGCTGGTCGAGCAAGGCAGAAAATGCGGTCTAACAGCAGATTTGGTCATTACAGGTAAACGCATCAGCTATCTAAAGCGTGAGCTTGTAAGCAAACCTGATGCTTCCTGCTTAATGAAGTAGTTAGAATTCAGGGGCGATGGTCTTATTCACAGAATATTTTCTGCATGGAGAGAATTAACTTAATAATTTTTTTCTCTGCAATACTATAATAAGAAAACTGTCCTTCCTTTCTGACTTGTAAAAGCTTTTCCCGGTGCATGCGATTTAAAAATTGAGACATCTGAGATTGAGAGACCTTGCAAAGATCCACCAATTCGCTGACGGTTTTTTCACTGTCGGCCAAATAACACATGATCATAAGCCTTTGAGGATGGGCCATGGCCTTCAAAATAGCGGAGACTTCAAGACATTGCCCTTTCATCATTTCAAGCTGCTTCATCATCCTCTCCCCAATTTTGGTTTTCAGTAGGTCTGTTTAATTCAGCATGCCGTTTTTTGCCAATCAACCAATAATATCCTAACGGTACGGCAAAACGACTTAAAAACGTAGCGGCAATCTCACCGAAGATAAGACTCACCGCCAGTCCTTGGAAAATGGGATCAAAAAGCATGACTGAACTGCCCACCACCACCGCGGCCGCGGTTAAGAGCATCGGCCGAAAGCGTAAAATACCGGCACTTATAACGGCCTCTTGCAGGTTATGCCCATTTTTAATTTGATGCTCGATAAAATCCACCAAAATAATAGAATTTCTGACAATAATTCCGGCCCCTGCAATAAAGCCAATCATGGAAGTCGCAGTGAAATATGCTCCGGTAAGGAAATGCCCAGGAATGATTCCGATGAGCGATATCGGAATGGGTGCCATAATGACAAAAGGGACCAGGAAACTTCTAAACCATCCTACCACCAGAATATAAATGAAAAGCATGACGACTAAAAAGGCCGCTCCCAGATCTCTAAACACTTCATAAGTGATAAACCACTCACCATCCCATTTGATCATGGTTTCATTGGGGCCCCAAGGACTCTGGGAGGTTTGGGTGGTATAAGGTATGTGCGACTCAAATTTAAAAATATTATAGACAGGAGATTCTTCCTCTCCGGCCAATTCAGCTAAAACATATTCGACAGGTTGCAGATTTTTTCTATAGAGTGTTTCTGTTTTAAGGGTCTGTATTTGTCCCAGAACATTGTCGGCACTTACGACGCCTGCTTCAAAACTGGGAAAAGTTTGGCCCTTGAAAGGAGAATCTCCTGAACGCCTTTTCTGATCAAGAGAGAGAATCACCCCAACCTCTTCCGGCGTTGTCATATCATCCAAAGTGGCCACTTTGGATTCGCTAAAAATCAACTGCCCCAATTTCCAACTCTGAATCGCTTTAGTTCCATAAATTGCCGCTTTACCATAGTCATAAGGGATAATCAGACGTGGCCTAGATTCGCGCCAAGAGTAATCAAGGTCAACAACACTCGGACTACTTTGAAAAAGACGATAGATTTCTGCACCGGCCTTCCTTCTCGATGCAACATCCTTTGCATAAATTTCGGCCACAAGAGTGGCCATCACTGGCGGGCCAGGAGGAATCTCAAGGACTTTAGAAATGGCACCTATGTTTTTGGAGAATTCAGTTATCACGGGACGCAATTCGTTAATAATATCATGACCGGACTTCTTGCGCTCCGACTTGTCCGCCAGGATCACCTGAAGATCACTCATATATTCACTCTTGCGCAAGAATGTATGCTTGACCATACCGGAAAAGGAAAAGGGCGCGGCCTCTCCGCTGAATATCTGAATTCGTTTCACATCGGAATGTTTGAGTAATTTTAAAGCGAGTTCCTGCGACCACTCATTTGAGAGCCTAAGCGGAGTTGTTACAGGATAATCGAGAGTAATTTGAAATTCGCTTTTATTATCAAAGGGCAGCATTTTCACTTTAACAGCTTTGGTCACAATCATGCATGTTGCCCCTAGAAAAAGAATCACAATGGCAAGAGTAAAGGAAATGGCCCAACCTTTTTTGCGCAAGAGATGGCCACTCAGCCAAACGTAAAGCTGATCAAGTCTGGAAGTCTTCGGCCCATTATTTTCAAGTTCCATGGCGTGATTAGAATGCTTTAACAATTTCACCGATGCCCATGGTGTGACGATAAAGGCCACGAAAAGTGAAAGAATCATGGCCAAACTTGCCCCCACTGGAATAGGCCTCATATAGGGGCCCATGAGTCCCCTGACGAAGGCCATCGGTAAGATGGCAGCAATAACCGTAATGGTGGCCAAGATGGTAGGATTACCAACTTCACTCACCGCCCGAAGAGTGGCATGAATAATGGGAAGTTTTTTATAAGTCTTCAAGTAACGTTCAATATTTTCAACCACCACGATGGCATCATCCACGAGAATACCGATAGAAAAAATCAAGGCAAATAAAGTCACTCGGTTGAGTGTATAACCAGCGAAATAATAAACCGCCAAAGTCAACGACAGTGTAACAGGAATGGCAATGGCGACAACAAGGGCGGCCCTCATTCCCATAGCAAGCGCAATCAGAATTGTGACGGAAAAGGTGGCCAAAATTAAATGCTGAATGAGTTCGTGTGATTTTTCTTTGGCGGTGGCACCATAATCACGAATAATGGTAAACTCCACATCTTCAGGGAGAGAAGTTCTTGAGACCTGAAGTCGGGCCAAAATAGTCTGCGCAAGATCAACAACATTTGTGCCCTGTCTCTTGGAAAAACTAATGGTGACCGCCTGTCTTCCCTTGATTTCTTGGTCCTTACTAGAGAGGGTTGAAAGACGAGTTCGCTCTTCCGGGCCGTCCACCACTTGCGCGACATCGGATACCTTCACTATCCGACCTCCCCGACTTCCAATGGGAAGCATGCTGATATCTTGCATCGAATGCAGTTTCCCGCCAACTTCAACATCTAAAACTTTTTCCGCCGACCAGTTTGTACCCGCTGGCAAAAGAGTATGGTTCATTTTCAGGGCAGTTTCGATATCCACCAGTGTAACCGAATTTTGGGCCATTTTCTGAGCATCACTAATCACACGAATGGCCCTTTTCACGCCCCCCAAGAGTTCTACTTTTGCAAGATCCGGCGTACTGGAAAGCTGTCTTGCCAACGGGGCGACTAAATTTCTTAATTCATAATCACTGCGTCGTTTCGAGGTAAAGGTCACCACCAAAAAAGGCACATCATCGATACTGTAAGATTTCACTTCAGGCTTCATGATATTCGAAGGAAGCTCTCCCCCCAGTAACATCAATTTATGGTGAACCTTTACAAGTGAAGGCCCGATTGCTTCATTAACTTTGAAACGAACTGTTACCAAACTTGCATGTGGACGAGTCATTGAATAAATATATTCCACTCCATCCAATCCCCATAAGGCCCGCTCCACTGGTTCGGTAATATTTCTTTCAACCTCACGTGCTTCCATGCCCGGAGCAGGGATCATGACATCAATCATAGGCACAGTAATCTGTGGCTCCTCTTCCTTGGGTGTCAGATAGACAGCGGCAAGGCCAAGCAAGAGAGCGACAAAAATAGTTACTGGTGTAAGTTTTGATTGAACAAAAGCTTCCGCCAATCTGCCGGCAAAACCTTTTGATATTTTAGGTGGCCTCATACAAATCCTTCATTAATGGTGAATCAGATAGAGATTGGACATAACTTCCAAATATTTATTTTCAGTGTTTGATATATTTTCGATCAGATCAACTCGTCGATTAATCACTTCTGATAGCTGGAGAGCAGAAAGGGCCCCTGATTTAAAAAGCTTCATGGCATTGCGGGTTTGCTCCTGCAGGAGTTTCTCAGTATCGGAGAGGAGTTCTAAATTTTCTTCTAACATAACTTTCGAAATGGAAAAATTCCGGCGAGCAATCACCTCATCTTGTTTGGCGGCCCTGACTTTTGCCTCTGCTGCGCTAAATTTCGCCTGGGCCTCTGCCACTCTGCCATAAGAATCATAATTGAAGAGATCCCAGGTGAGATTTATCCCAAAGGTTTGACTATTCTGGAAATCTCGCGCGCCATTGTATAAGTTGTTTTGGGCGAAAAGTCCGATTCGAGGCAAAAATCTGGCCTTTTCCACTTCTCTCATCTTTCCCGATGCATCCACCTCCAAAAAATTGGCCGATAAGGCATTCGATTGAGGATTAAAAGTTTCACGATGAAGGCCTTTTTCTAAATAGGTACTCAGATCCATATTCAGATTGGGGACCCAATTTGCATCAATCTGTGCTTTTTCAGATATCCAGTTTTTTTGACTCTCAATTTGTATAAGAAATCTTGTTTTGAGCCCAACAATTCTGTTGTGAACAGCTTTCAGCCCCAATAATCCTGAATTTCCAATGGGATTCGATTTTGCACCTACCTGATAGCTTGACATGACTTGCTGTAATTCATCCTTCAGGCCGGTCAAGTTATTCATGCTGTAACTGTAACTGAGAATCTCACCATACTGCCTAGAGAGTTCGGCATATTCTTTGCTTTTGCGTGCTTCCATCTCTAGGTCACGTGCATGAAAAATGCTTTCCATCATCGAAACCTGGGCAATTTTACTCCCTCCCTCATAGAGGGGCAGTTGCACACCAATGATTCCTACCTGATAGAATTCCCTGTCTGGATTATTTAAAGTTGATGGAACAAAATCGCTCTGAATAATGGCCCTTTGGCCAAGATTATAATAAAAAACTTGCCCGGGATCATCGCTACTGAGTATTTGCCCTGAAAGATAGACTCTTGGAAGCCAATGCCGTTTGACCCTCGCCAGTGCAAACGAAGAGCTTTCTTTTTCAGCTCTTGCTTCTTGAACCAAATAGGATTGTTGATAGAAACTTTGCCAAATCTCATCAAAATTTTTCACGGCACGAGTCTGAGCAAAAACCTCTGAGATATCCAATATAAGCATCAAAAAAAATAGCTTTTTCATAACTCGATCCTATAAGTGACAGCAATGGTCCTTCTGTGTCTCTGAGGGATGGCAGGCCGATTGTCGATTCCAAGGCATTTTTTGAAGGAGAAGCGCCATCGGGCACACGCCAGTCAAACCGTAAAGAAAAAGACCAACACCAACGAGCAAGGCCAAATAGATCAGGCCCGGATAAATAAAATGCGCTCCCAAAAAGGCCAAGAAGACCAATGAAGCAGCAATTAAAAGCACTTGTCTCATGACAGACATTCTGGATTTTGCAAAATTTTCTATTTTGCCCGACCCCATTTCTTGAAGATTTGAATTTGACATAGATCTCCTTTGGTTTTATTTAAACATTATATAATAATATTACTATTTTATAATACTTCGTCAACAAAAAAAACAATTCCCGTCGGTTTTTCATAAAAAGCGCCCATTTATCCATATCTTTGCATTTGAAACGAATCGGTGCCGTACCCCATGGTGACAGTTGTAATCGGTGCTTCACGCGCCAGGACGTCCAAGCGACAAGATGCCATCATGGGTTCTGACGTAGGGTCGCAATGAAACATCATAATTT
>JACPIU010000039.1 GCA_016187935.1 Bdellovibrio sp. | reverse complement strand
GTGCCGCATAGCTCCGGGTACCTGGCACCTTCTTTTTTAGGAGGCCCGTATGCACAGCAAATATATTCTACCCTCATTTCTTCTTTTCTCTATTGTGTACTCCTCGGTGATCCAGTTTGATGCCAGAGCAAAACAACTAAGATTTGAAGAACAGCTCACAAATCAGGATAAAATTGAACAGGCCTTTGAAAAAGTTCTGCAAAAAACCACCAAGCTTCATGTGGAAATTAAAAAGGCAGAATTCTAAACTCCGCAGGACGTTTGAAAGTGGCCCAAATAATGGCCACTGCAAGCATATTTTATTTAGCTCTTAAAATTTCTTTTCCAAAAAAGACCTATAATTTCAAGCAATCATAAACCTTTGAATTCCATACTACCGGGCCAGCGCATAGCTCTATAAACTACTCCTATAGAAACGAACTCACTGTCCCGAAAAGTAATGGAGTTATCTTAAACGAGCAGCAAGCGTTTATGAAAAAGACGGCAAAAAAAAACACTGGCCTGATTTTATGGATGCCATTTCTACTCCTAGTGGGAGCTTGCGGCGGTGGAGGCGGTTCGTCTGATGTCGCACTCTCCTTCCGTTTAGGCGCGGTTGTTTCATCTGAAGCGGTAAGTGGTGGAGGAATGGTTTACGGGCAAAACACCACCAACGGAGATCGGTGGGCGCAGGTCATTGCCGCCGGAACAACGAACTTTTCTCGTGAAATGAACAACGGCACATGGAATTTCCAAATGATCGCCTGGGATGGTGCCGTACCTTTAACTGGGACTGTCCGATGCGCTTCTGTTTCCGGAGTATCATTAACCGGTGAGCAAAAGGATGTATCGTTATCCTTGGCCACCGCCAATTGCAATAGCACTATAACCAATGCGGCCTATACCGCTGACGCAACCTATGGCATTGCCCCTTTGCGCTTAGTCGCCTGTACCAATTTATTTGATATCTCAAGTGGCAGTGATAACTGCAATTTCCCTTTGGAGAAGGTCGGGATGGGCCAAAGTTATAGGGTTGTTATGATGAGCTATGTGGGAACGGACAGAACAGAGGCCATAACCTCCGCTTGTATCTCTCATGCTAATTTAATCAAACACAAAAGGGCCGATTCTGTTTTCTTCTCGAATGTAAGGATTCCGATTGGTGGCACGAGTGGGACCATCGACATAAGAGTCAAAAGTTTCGATGATAAAAATTGTACGGTGGCCAAATTTAATCGTGATTACGATTTTATAAGCGGGATAGGAGTGCCAAGAAGTAACTTGGCTTTGGCGGCAGATAATTATAAGTCGACAGGTGATGTCGATCACATTGTGAAAGTGACCAGCAATCCTTATGGTTCAGGATCGTACGTCACCACTCAATCAAATTATATGGCCATCGATATTGAATATGTGCAGGGATATAATGGAATAGGCTGTAATTGCGATGCCCTGCCCGACGATCTCAAGGCGGCCTGCAATCAGGATACTTCTGCTGACGGTGGAACGAGCAGCACTTGTCCTGCAATAGGAAATGGTGCCGTCACCTTTGTCGGTTCGGGTTTCGGAGGCGGAAGTGAGGCAAAATGCTTTGGTGATTACTCTAATGACAACGGGCCCAATTGCGATGCCGGGACGATTAAACTCTATCGCGTTTCCTGCAAGGCCGATGGAGTAAATTATCTCAACCCTCTTATTTGTGAGTTAAAGGGCTCTGAATCGATCAATTGCGGTGGGGAGGGACTATCCTGTCGATTCGGCACAAATGCTCCCCAGTTTGTTTCACTCTACCTGGCAGATAATATTTTCGCCTCTGCAGGAACTCCTTTTGTTGCTCAAGCACCGGATTTCAAGTGCGGTAGCGGGCACTGTGTCCCCATGTGGATTCCCGACGGTTCTGGCAGTGGCAGTGGGAGTTCAGGGCCGGGGATCAATGGCGCCGTCCGCGGTGCCGCTTCGGATGTCTTTGGAACTTTCGATGGCGAAAAAAGTTGGCGAAACAATGTACAAAGTTGCATTCAGAAAAGCACGGTGACCGTGACAGGAAGCGGAAGTGGATCGGGTTCCAGCTATACTGTGAATTGGCGCCAAGCTTTTCCCTCAGAAGTTGTCACCTGTAATTCAATGTATGGAAGTAACGACGATGATTATATCGAAGTGGGGATGATCGGCAATATTAGGGAGATGTTGATCGGAGACGGTATCGGCGGATTCTTGTGGAATCTCGGATACACAACCTGCGCTTCCATTCCAAGCAGTGGGCAGACCTCCGCAATTAGCTTTATTGAAGAGGGCCAAACGCGATCTTTCTATCTGTCTTTTGACGTTGGCAATGCTCCTAACGAATATGCGCCTTACGAGACCGTCACCATGCCTGCATTCGGATCAGGTTCCGGGGGCGGTTCTTTTGAGAAAAAAATAACCTTACATGAAACGACACCCGGTACACTTGCATCGTTGCGCTGGATCTATCACTACAATTGCACCACCAATCTGAAAACCGGTCATATCTGGAGCAATTGGGATGAATATGAAAGTGACGGAAAACTTTCACGGGAAAAAGAAGAGGCCTATTATGACACCAATAACTTAAGTAGCGCCAAAATCGAATTTGTTAAGTCACATCAAACTGGTTCAAACAGCGATTATCGTTCGCGTGTTCGAGCAGAAAAAATGAATACAAACGAGTATGCCATTTGGCAGTCGAGAGTTGAAGGTAGTACTTATTCTTACGGTAGCACAGGTTCGGGTTCGGGCAGTGGAGGGTCAGGGTCCGGCGGTGGATTCTATGGAGTGCTCCCCTCTGAAAGCGTGGGCAATATCGCCGAAATGGGTTCTGGTTCGGGCAAGCTAAATTGGCGCGGCAATAATCTTCTGGTTCGCGGCAACACCACGGAAGCGAAGGTTCTCTTTTCTGAGAGTAGTTTTTTTGGAAACATCAGCAAACCACGCTTGCCTTATGTGCAGTTTGATAACAACATTTTTATTTATTCCAGTGATTATCAAAATGCTAACGGTCTCATATATGAACTCACCAATGTTGATACAGATACTCCCACGGCCATTTCTACGGGTTCGGGTTACCAATCGGATGTTAATCAAATAGGCTCCTCCTATCCCATAACATCATCTGAATCATTTGTGGGCATAATCAACACCAATCTCGGGGCAGTTGGTTCAGGCAGTGAATTATTTGCCTCAACCAAACAGCGATATTCCCCAATATACAGTTCTAGTGCGAAGTATTTTTTAAATGGCGCCCCCGCCAATTCAATTCTCCCTGGTAACATTACAATGTTCCTACAAGACATTTATTTATATGACTGCCGAGATTTTGGTACGGGTTTGGAGATCGATATCAATTCGACGCCGGTAACTGTCTTTAACTCCACTTCCTGTAATATCAAAATTGCCAACCCAACCGATACCCCGGTTTCGGCCCAGAGTATCTATGTTAACGGTCATCCGGTTACAGGTGTCTCAAGTTATTCCAGCATTTCTCCCTCCTGTTTGCAGTATGATGGCAGCATTGGAAGTTGCTCAGTGCCCAATCCGACCAACATCAATTTGGTAAATTCGCCTTTTGATGTAAATGAATTCAGTGTTGACTGGTTGCTCAATTCGAGCAACTTGCCTTAAATAATGAAAAAACTGGACCACCCTAATGGTGAAAATACTTCAAAATATTATTTAATTCCATATAGTTACATATCATTGCGCCGGGCAGTCCACATAAGATTAATAATCGGGTAATCATTCAAACTACTTGATCCAATCCAACACCACGCTTGTGGTCCAGTTTACACAAATTATGGTCACTCTAAACATCTTTTAATTAACAGCAGGAATGTCATCTATCGAAAAAAACCTGTAATTTTAAGTCCCTATAAACAATTGAAAACCATACTACCTAACCAACGCTTCGCTTCGTAAACTAATGCTATAGAAATTAACTTATTGTCCCGAAAAGTTACGGTGTTATTTTTCTAACAGTGGGCGTTTTTATGAAAAAAACGAACGTTTCAGGCGTTGTACTCTTGATGGTATCCATATGGCTAGCGTCATGTGGCGGGCCTAAGGGAAATCAAGTCAAACTATCCCTGAGCTTAGGTGCCATTGTCACCTCTGCCGAAACGGCCGGGGGAGGCATGCTGTACGGAAGAAAAACCGATGGCAGTGAGAAGTGGACATTGCCTATAGCGCAAGGAGCAGAAGGCGTCGATAAAACTCTTAACAATGGTAACTGGGAATTCTACGCGATTATCTGGCGAGGGCCAAGGGTGTTTGAAGGGACAGTTCGCTGTGGTACCGGTAGTGCCAATCTCGATGGTAGCGCCACCAATGTTTCTATCAACGTCAATGTTGTCAATTGTAATAACGCCCAATTTGCTGAGGCCAGTTATCATGATTCCACCTACGGATTTTTGCCACTTCGAATCGTGAGTTGCAATAACTTTGTCAAAGTCACGAGTGCCAACAGCGTGTGCGAACATCCTACGGCAGATATGGGGAACTCCAAGTCTTTTAAAATTCAAATGCGCGGCTCTCAGAGTAGTGATCCTTCTGAGGGCCACTGGTCGACCTGCATTTCTCAAGCTGGACTGGTCAATCATCGCAAAAATGACTCCGTCTATTTCAGCAACATTCGCCTGCCTATTGGTGCAACGGTGGCCTTCCCCGTCAGTATCCACGCTTTTACGGATGAGAACTGCACGGAAAACTGGCGTGAATACCCATTCCCGAACGGAATCGGTGGCCCAGGCGATTTTGTCAGCGGCAGAAATTATACCGCCACTTTTGGCCCCAACCCACTCGAGAAGGAAGATTACCAGCTATGGCCGACAACCAACCCGTTTGCCGGTTCGGGTAGCGGTGCTTACTCAACCACCCAATCAACCGACCTCACCTTTACGAGGGTTATCTACAAATACACCAATGAAGATGGGTACAGCGATTCTACTAGTTCAGCGCCTAATTGTAACACCCAAAATGTTAGTGTGCCCGGGCTTCCTGGGGGATACAAAGGAAATCCGGCGTGTCCCAGAATCCAGGATTGGACTTGTCTTGGCACTCAGTGCACGGGAGGTTATGAGCCCCCCCATTGTCTTTCGGATTACTCAAATAGCCAGGGTCCCAACTGTGATGCCGGGTCTATTACGCTTATCACCGTCACCTGTAATAAGGATAATTATCCCGATATCGTTTGTGACCAGACCAGCATTACCAAAACCTGTGGTGGCACAGGTGCGGCCACTTGCGGATGGAATGGTGGTCCTAATCCCGCTCCAAGCTACTCTTCCCTCTACCTGATTGATAATGAATACGGGGTGGCCAATTCGGCCCTGGCCGCTCAGACAGTCGATATTCAGTGCCAGTCTGGCAGTGGTTCTGGTGCTGCAAGCGCCGGATGTTTTATCACTCAAAAAGATCACGAAAAAAGCACGATGCACGAGCATGATGACAATATGGGAATGCAAAATAATTATTCTGAATTTTATCAAGTGCAAGGTGATTTATTTGGATTCGATGATCCTGATACGAGTCATAGCGATGGTCACCGCGAACTCGGTGCAATAGGGTCTCTGCGCGCCGAACTTGTGGGCGCAGGCATCGGTGGCATTCTTTACCGAAGGGGCTATACCGATTGTAACTCAATTCCCATAACGGGCAGTATTTCTACACCAATGAATTATATGGAAAACATAATTCTGCAATTTGCTCCAGGCCAGAAAGTCATGCCCTCTTGGGCCGGATCAGGATCAGGGAGTGGTACTATGTTCGAAAAGCGAATCACGCTTCTTGTGGATGATACACTCAATCAGACTAGCACGCTCGATCAGATTATTGAGTTCAACTGCTCGACAAATATAAAGTCGGGTTACAAATATGATATTCACAACGACACAAGTGGATTTAATGAAAAAGAACTGTACTACAAAGTGAACTCAATCACCGACACCCAATTCGAAGCGGCTGGCTATTCCTCAGGAAGTTGGGGTGGACAAGTTAGCATCCGCCACTCATTGCAAGGATTTAAAAAGAAAAACGGCACCGATTATCAACTGTGGTCTTCTGAAGTCTCCCGATGGGATGATGATTCTGATGGCTCAGGTAGCTCAGTAGAGTCATGGCACGCCCAAAATATCATGGCCACCGGTAATCGCACAAAAGTTCGGCTCTCAAGTTTTGATGGCGATAAAAAAGGAAATATTGCGTTACCCACGGCGGCTTCGGCCTATATCTCTGGCGTTCCCCTCAGAATTGATGCCAGTGGCTCCGGTCCGGCCTTTAATGGAATGCGAATCTCTATTTACGGCAGTGGCGTTGGTAGCGGTATCATGAATGATTACGGTAGCGGTACTAATCCCGAGACGCGTTGGATAACAGGTAATTTTTTGAGTGGTTCGGGGGGATCATCCTATCAAGATATCATCGACGCTTTTAACAACTATCAAACCGATTTCACCATGGCATGGGATATTTCTGAATCTTCCAGTTATGGTGCCAACTATGGTTCGGGTGGCGCATCTGGTACTCAGTATTCCAATAATAACGGAAGTAGTGGTAACCACCTGTATCTATCAGGTGGGTCAAATGCCAATGAGATCATGAGTACCAACGGAAAATTTAAAATCAATTATTTCACCCAAAATCCTAACATGAGTTACATTAATAACTCTGACCCCCATGATGAATTCTACCGGGGTCTGGCCATTTTTGCCTCAGGCGGTAGTCCCGGTTGGATCACCAATCGATACGGCAATCATTGTAATAATGGAAATTACAACTCCGGCAGTGGTGGTGGCACCTACCAAGTTGTGGGAGTGGTTGGTTCGGGCTTCGGAGCTAGCACAAGCTATAACTTAGGAATGGTGGAAAATCCTTTTGCGACACTGAACACTTTTGTAGGAACATCTGTCATCGAACTTGCGCTATCGGGATCAGGCACAGGAGGTTCTGGCACCGGATATGGTATGGGATACATTCAAAATGGTATGCTGCTTGGCCCGAGCAGCTCGGGCAGTGGCTTCGGTACTGTCGTTGAGAGCACCGGAAACAACAAATTCCGCGTCTGGGTTCAGAGTGGAAGTTTCTCTGCAGGGCAAACCTTCACAATTAATTTCTATGCCACCAACGGCAGTGGATCGAGCACGGGGGGTTCTGGATCAGGGGACGGTACCTTAATGGATGTCATCGATATTGCTGTTGGCTTCAATCATGCTTGTGCAGTTGTCGGCACGGGGGGCGGCTCAGGTGACGTTTTCTGTTGGGGCATGAATTCATACGGCCAATTAGGCGACGGCACCAACAGTACTCAAAGTGTCCCTGTGCAAGTACAAAACTTATCAAGTGTTGTCGCCATTGCGGCGGGAGAAGGCCATTCATGCGCTCTCCAAAGTGGCGGTTCAGTGCAGTGTTGGGGTAACAATTCGGATTACCAACTGGGAGACGGAAGCACTGCCAATCGCAATAATCCTGTCATAGTCCAAGGAGTTACTGGCGCCAACGCAATTTCGGCCGGAGGAAAAACTACTTGCGTCAAGACACTTGGCGGTGGTGCTGTCTGTTGGGGATATAATTCGTATGGACAACTGGGAGATGGAAGCACCCTAAGCAGAGGTTCAGGCGTGGGAGTTACCGGGCTTGGCAGCGGCGTCATGGCCGTTGCTGTGGGAGGGGGAACAAGCTGTGCTCTTCTCGATTCGGGAAGCATGAAGTGCTGGGGCGATGGTTATGAAGGACAATTGGGTAATGATAACACCGCAGGCAGTCTCGTCCCTGTCACCGTCGGCACTGGTGGTGGTCTGTCAGGAATCATGAATATTGGCGCAGGACAGTCCCACGTTTGCGCTACTCTCAATGATGGCAGCATTAATTGCTGGGGCGACAACTCTATGTACCAGCTAGGAATCGGCTCAGGATCAGGCGGCAGTTTAGTACCTGCGACTGTCCTTGGCATCGGCAGCGGTTCAGATGTTTTTGTAGGAGGATTCCACACTTGTGCTCTCGATAACTTTGCCGCCAAATGCTGGGGAAAAAACACTGACGGCCAGTTGGGTGATGGGACATATGCGGACAAAGACACTCCAAGCGCTGTCAATGGTTTATTAGGCACAGTCACCAAGATCGCGGTAGGGGGAAATAACACCTGCGCAATCTTAGACACGACTGAAGTACAATGTTGGGGTGCGAACTACGACGCTCAATTAGGCATTGGCTCAGGAGGAGGCAGTAGCAATTCCCCATTACTCGTGGTCAACAGTGGCAATGGCGGTTCTGGTTCGGGGTCGGGAGGCGGCGGTAATGCAATCACCTACAGCATCGTGAGCGTCGGCAGCGGTACTGGTAGTGGTTATGCCATCGACTGTTTTGATTCCTCGACCAGAAAATGGTCAGATGGTTGCAGTGGTTTGACGATTGATGATGCCAATGTCTACGGTCAAGTTCATTGGCCTAATGGAAGTGGAAGTGGCGGAGGTGTGCAATTCTCACCGGATTGGGTATTGCAAAATGTTAAAGCTACTAATATCACTCCATAGTCGGTGCCATGAGTCGCGTACATGGCACCGAATAGAGTCTAGAAGTGCTCACCAATGGCCGGAGCATTGACTCCAACAATTAAGTGATAAACGCCTGGACGGATATTGACCGCCGCTTGGACGCCGCTTTGTTCAAGGGCCTGCAAATTCAGCATGGACTCGTTGGCCACTTCAACTCTCAGGCGTGTTTTGGCCACGACCTGACAAGATTTGAGATTATGAGTTCCACCCAAGGCCTTCTGAATACCGGCCGCCATATTTTTCGCATCGACTGTGGCCGCTTCCGTAACAGAAAATTTGGTCGAACCCTGCACTGGCGTGGTCTGTGACAATTTGGGGGAGCCTTTTGCTCCTGATGCCAAATAAATTTCCATATCCGTTTTCAAATTCTCTGAACGTGGGCCAAAAATGGCCTGGACGCCGTTGCCTATTTTGACCACTCCTGAAGCACCTAACGATTTAAGCTCTTCAGAATTGACAAGATTAGTATCCGCAACTTCCACCCTCAATCGCGTAATACAGGCATCAAGTGAACGAATATTGCTTGCTCCTCCGAAGGCCCTCACCAGTAATGGAGAGAGTTCTGTCTCCTGATCACTGACTTCCTCAACAGCAAGATCAGCTTCGCGACCAGGTGTCTTGAGATCAAATTTTCTGATCACAGCGGTGAAAATGCCATAATAGAGCAATCCCCACATCGGCCCGATAACTAAGAACCACAAGGCATTACTGGATCGTGAAAAAAGAACCACATAGTCAATTAAACCATGGGAAAAAGTCGTTCCGTGTTTGATTCCTAAGGCAACACACAGGGCGAACGCCGCGCCAGAGAGAAGAGCATGAAAACCATACAGAACCGGAGCGACAAACAAAAAGGCGAACTCAATAGGTTCGGTAATTCCGGTGAGAAATGATGTTAAGGCAGCGGAAATCATAATGCCGCCAACAACTTTCCGGTTTTCTGGCCGTGCCTGATGCCAAATGGCAAGAGCAGCAGCAGGCAGACCCCACATCTTGAAAAGATATCCACCCGCCAAGTTTCCGGCGGTCGGATCGCCTTGAAGATAACGGGCAATTTCACCGGTAATTTCTTTTCCTGTAGCAGGATCAACGTAATGACCAATTTCAAAAAAGAACGGAACGTTCCAGATATGATGAAGGCCGAGCGGGATCAAGGCGCGTTCAATCACACCATAAACGGTGAAGGCGATGCCCGGACTTTCATTGGCGGCCCATAAACTCATCGCCTTGATTCCAAGGCCAAGAGGAGGCCATACCACGCTAAGGAGTATCCCGGCAAAAATGGCCGCAAAAGAAGTCACGATGGGAACAAACCGCTTGCCGGCAAAGAAGCCGAGATAAGGTGGCAATTGGATTCGGTAATAACGATTGAAAAGAAATCCTGCCACCATACCGATGAGGATTCCACCGAATACGCCGGTATTGATCGACTGAACACCCATGATAGCATCGCTGGGATTCCCCATGAATTTGGCCATCACTCCCATCGTACTGAGAAGAATGAAATAACCGACGGTGGCGGCAAGAGCACTGACGCCATCATTTTTTGTCAGGCCGAGGGCCACACCGATGGCAAAAATCAGTGGGATTGAACCAAACACGGCTCCCCCTGATTGTTCCATGAGTTGGGAAACAATGGCGGGCATCCAAGCAAATTTGGCGGCACCAACTCCCAAAAGAATACCGGCAACGGGTAATACCGAAACCGGCAGCATAAGGGCCTTCCCTATGCTTTGTAGTAAGGAAAACGATGATTTTCCGATGTCCATAAATGACTCCCTTTTTTTACGATAATAAGTCCGGCCAATGACGATTGACCAATTCTCTTACCTCTTTTCCATTTGTTAATTTCAGGGCATCAAGTGCCACTTTTTCACATTGCCTTCTATCGAGTTTTCGAATCAAGGCCTTAATCAGGGGAATGTTGGGAACTGATAAGCTCAATTCGTTCACACCCAATCCCAAAAGAATCGGAACGGCCTTCAATTCACTGGCGGTGCCACCACAAATGCCCACCCACTTCCCATGCTGATGAGCACCTTTGATGGCCATTTCAATCAGATGAAGAACCGCTGGATGAAGTCCATCCACCTGCTGAGCGAGTTCGTTATGGCCGCGATCCATGGCCAGAGTATATTGAGTTAAATCGTTGGTTCCGATTGAAAAAAAGTCCACATGCAAAGCGAATTGGGATGCCATCACAGCAGCGGAGGGAACTTCGATCATGATGCCCACTTTTATCCTGGGGGCGTTTAATTTTTGTCGCTCTTCTTCCAAAATACCCTTGGCCTCAATCAGTTCCTCTAGTTGTCCAATCATGGGGAGCATGACATGGATGTCTGAATGTCCCTTCACTTTTAAAATAGCGCGCAACTGTTGCCTAAAAAGGGCCGATTTTTTCAAACTCAAACGGATACCACGAACTCCCAGGAAAGGGTTTTCTTCATGGGGCATCGGGAGGTAGGCCAAGGCCTTGTCACCGCCTACATCCATAGTTCGAATGATCAGCGGTCGATCTTTCATGGCATCAGCAATACTTTGATAGATTTCCACTTGCTCTTCTTCCGACGGGGCATGTTCCCGATCCAAAAAGAGAAATTCCGTTCGCAGAAGACCAACTCCCTCGGCCCCAACCTCGATGGCATTTTTGGCATCACTCAGACCGCTAATATTCGCCACGACCTCGATGCGATGTCCGTCCAAGGTACTGGCCAGCATGGCAGAATCACGCAAAGCTTCAAGCCTTTTTTGTTCACGCATCAATTGCTTGCGTTTAACTTCTTTTTGAAGTTCATCATTGGGATCAAGAAACAAGGCCCCATTATCGGCATCCAACACCACCAATTTTCCTTCAGGAATCTCCAGCGCCCGTTTTTCAATTCCCGCGATGGCCGGAATCCCCATAGACCTGGCCAGAATAGCAACATGGGATGTTGCCCCACCTGTCGTCGTTGCAAACCCGAGAATTTTATTCTTATCAAATTGTGCCGTATCTGAAGGCGTCAGGTCCTCTGCGACTAAAATGACGTTTTCCATAGGAGCGAGACTCTTTTGCTTAACTCCCAGAAGAATTCTTAAGACTCTGTTCCCAATATCCCTCAGGTCATTGGCCCGGCCGGCAATTAATTCATTCTTCAAACCGAGAAGTCTCTGGCGTTTGGACTGTATTGTATGATCCCAGGCATAGGCACCGGAATAACCGCGATTGATTAAAGAAACCACTTCATCAAGCAGTTCCGGATCTTCAAGCATCGTCCGATGGGCACTGAAGATGGCGGCCTTGTTCGTATTGGCAGGATTGCCTTGCATTTCCTCTTCAAGGTGCTTGAGTTCGAAGATGGCCTGTTGCAAAGCCGTTTCAAGCCTCTTCAATTCATTCTTGGCATCAGATGACTTTTCGGAATAGTTGAATTTTTCCTGTTTGATATGGGCCATGTTTCCCATGACGATGCCATCAGAGGCACTGACACCGATAAAAGTTTTCTCATTACTTTGGATGAGGGGCTGCGCCGTATTGCTCTGTAACACGTTTTCCTTGTGAAATGTCTCAAGTTCTTTTTCTTCAATTTCTACCAGTGCTGCAAGAACGGCTTTGACCGCCTGGGGAGCATCCGGGCCGACGGCAACAACGATGATTTCATCATCCTTGCCGATGGCAAGAGAGAGCACCGAAACGATACTGGAAAGCGGGGCACTTTGATTGCCTTTGACAAGATCAATATCACATCGAAAGTTTTTTGAAAGTTCTGCCAAACGGGCGGCCGGCCGGGCATGCATGCCGGCAGGAAGTCTAACTTGGAAGGGGACAGATTCAAAAACCACGTCGTTGAAATTCTGCTTGGAAACGCTTCTTGCCATTTCCCCTTTTTGATTAAAGTTCAAGGTGGCCAGCGAGGATCTTCCGCGTGTGACTTTGCTGCCATGATTAAAACGGTATTCAAATTTTGTCACCTTGGGATCATTAATAAGCACCATGACAGAGACAAGAGACATACCAGAAGAGGCAATCAAGTCAGGATCAAATTCGATCAACTCTTGTCCTTCTTGCACATAATCGCCAACCTTGACCAGAGGACGAAATCCCTTGCCTTTTAAATTAACCGTATCCAGTCCGATGTGCAGAAGAATTTGGTTGCCATTTTCCGATTGAATAGTAATGGCATGATGAGCAGAGTGCAATTGGACGACTTTGCCCTTACAGGGAGAAGTTAAAAGATTTTCAACAGGATCAATTCCAATTCCGTCTCCCACCATTTTGCCTGCGAAAACCTGATCGGGAACTTCCTCGATCGGAAGCGTGATTCCACTTAGAGGAGACTTCAAATCCAGAAAACTATTTTTTGTTTCCAATGTCCAACTCGCTTCATTTCAGGGTTTACTAAAGCGGACATTTTTAGGTCTAAAAAGGCTTTGTGTCAAACCATAATGGCGTTGTCTTAACAACAAAACTTCCCATCGTATTGTAAGAAAAAAACTTGTTGGGAAAACGGGAAGATACTAAACTGAAGCACGCCTTAATCCGGCATTAAATCGAAAAAAAGGTCTATTCATGCACTTACGACTTGGACTCGATATTGGTGGAACCAAAATGGAAGCGGCCATTTTGGCCACATACTCCGGACGCGATGAAGTGCTGGCCCGGGAGCGGGTCCCCACTCAGCGCGAGGAGGGTTTTACCAATGTGTACAAACGCATGATAAAACTCATAAATAATGTTTTAAATCAGAACGGAACTTCTCTGAGCGACTTGGCCGGAATTGGAATTGGCTTGCCTGGTGCAGTTGATCCCAAAACGCGCCAAATGCTTAATGGAAATACGGCGATCTTTGTCGGCCAGGATTTGCCCAAACTCTTGGCCCTGGACCTGGCCTTTTCTGGGCCGATTGCCGTTGCCAACGATGCCAACTGTTTCGCCCTGGCCGAAGCCATCCTGGGCATCGGTCAGAAACACGCCAAAGAAACGGGTAAAACCCCAGAACAATTGAATTCAATTGGGGTTATTCTTGGAACAGGCGTGGGAGGTGGGCTCATTTATCAAGGCCGCGTCCTGGAAGGGACCAATGGTGGTGCGGGAGAAATTGGTCACACCCAGCTCGATCCCAATGGGCCAAAATGTTTTTGCGGAAGACAGGGCTGCGCAGAGACTTTCCTCTCGGGCAAAGGGCTTGAAAGTTGGTATGGCGCACGCTTCGGTGAGCAGCTCTTTGCCCTGCAGATTTTTGATCGGGCCGAAATGATGGATAAAAATGCCGTTCTGGCCTTGAAAATTTATCGCGACTATCTCGATCAATTCATGCTCAATCTGATCAGTTTTTTTGATCCGGATTTTATTGTGTTAGGAGGTGGTGTCAGTTTGCAACCGGCCATCTACCAAGGACTTGAAGAGCGAATATGGAAACACACTTTCATCCCCAACGCCCAACCCCGCATCTATCCAAATATGCTGGGAGACTCGGCCGGCGTTATCGGCGCTGCGCTTCTCGTTCCCTAATTGTGGGCAGTTCCCTCTATACCCTTCGCAGTTTGGATTTCAAGTAGGCGGACAACGCCATGGAAAATCAAAATCCGAAGGGTATAATTAAGAAAAGAAAGTTATGGGGAGTCCGCCTTGCTGGTTTAATTTGGCCAGACATTGAGGTGCCACTCCGCCCATTTTAAGTCCGCCATCATCCACATCAAAAGAGGCGATGGTTTGATGAAGGATAGAGTCGCCATCCATCCCTGTCAGCTCAATCACTTCGGCCACCATGCGCTTGCCATCTTTAGAACGCGAAAGTTGCACAATAAAATCCACCGCCGTGCTGATCATCTGGCGCACCACCTTATGGGGGACATCAAAGCCTGCCAAAAGAAAAAGGGTTTCCATGCGCTGAATGCACTCACCGGTACTACTGGCGTGGATGGAGGTCATGCTGCCATCATGGCCGGTATTCATGGCCTGAAGCAGGTCAAACAACTCCCCGCCCCTCACCTCACCGATAATAATGCGGTCGGGACGCATGCGCAGGGTATTCTTAACCAGATCGCGTAAAGATACCAACTTTTCGCTGGCCAAATTTTTTCGTGCGGCCTCCAGACGAACCATATTGGGATGATCAAAATAAAGTTCCCGCGTGTCTTCGATGGTGATCACTCTCTCGTCATGGGGAATCTCCTGCAACAGAAGATTCATAAAAGTGGTCTTCCCCACTCCTGTTCCGCCTGAAACGATAATGTTACAACGGGCCTTAACCGCTGCCTTAAAAAACTCAATCCATTGTTGAAATAAACAAAACACACCGGGCGAACTTTCAAAAGTTTTAATGTTGCGCAGATAACGTCGAATGGTGATGGCGGGATTGCCGGAGCTGAATGGCTCCACAATAATATTGATCCGGCTCCCATCCGGTAAATTCCCATCTAAAATGGGGTTGTCGGCATCACAGGTCTTTTGATTAAACTTGGCCATATCCTGGATAAATGCCAACACATCGTTTTTTTCGAAGGCCACGTTTAATTGAATGAATTTCCCTTCACGTTCCACAAACACCGTTTTGGGATTATTAATAACGATTTCAGTAATTCCTTTTTTAGTGGCAATCTCATCGAGAAATTTCCATACCGGGCCATCATGTGCTGGTTGTGTCACTTTCCTGACTCCTTTGTACTCCACCGACGAGAGAGCTATAGAAAAAATCCTGCTCGCCTATTGAAGATCCATAACGTAAAAGATTGCGGATGATTTCATCCGCCAATTGTTCTTCATTGGACGGCCATACTTTCGAAAAAACTACTCCGTGCATCCCGCGCTGGAGATCATTGCTTTTAATGAGGACCTTAAATTTTTCCGGGCCACGATATTGATATAAGTGCAGACAAAAAAGAAACAGCCAATCAATCCGAATGGCCCGTGATTTCACCTCTAATAACATCTGCACAAGAGGTCTTGGGAGAGTACCGAAAAGCTTTTCAATCCCCTTGTCATTGGTTTTCTGACGAAGTTGGATCATTTTCAGATAAAAGGCCAAGAGGAATGAACGGGAATAACCCTCGACCGATATATCTCGCACTCTCTTCTCAAATTCCAAAATCTCCCCGAGTGCGTTACGTGATTCATCGGTGGGAAGGCAAAATCTTCCCGACCGTTCGCGTTCTAAAAAAATCAGCGCCAGTCGATCCCGTACCCCCAACCACCCCATGGCCTTCAACTGCGCATCCAGAGGAATTTTACTGGCATTATCAAAGAGAAAGGCGCGAGTAAGACCGATTAATACCGGAGTGTCATAGATATATTGTATTGTCTGATAAAAAAAATCCGGATTGGAATGACTGTTACTCATCAAAAGTTTGGTATAATACTGAGGCAGATGAATATAGGGTAAAGACAATATTATGGTCATAGAGGTATTATTGTAACTCGAACTTGGGGCCAGAAGCAAAATGAAGATTCCGATTTATGCAGAGGTTTCTTTTGAAGGCCTTAACCAACTCAATTTGGAAGATATAAAAAAGGCCTTGCAAAAAGCACAGGTTGGCTTCACGCCGTCCTATATCACCACCCACCATTTTAATTTGCAAGAACTGTTAACTTTTCTCAAACTTCTGGATCAGGCTTTAGTCGAACTCAATCTCTCGGCGCGTTTTCCCTACCCTCTTTATATTATTTCCAACAATATCACCAGTCATCCGCAATTTTACATTGAGCAGAACGTTGAATCATTGCCTTCTCATTTCTTTAAAAAAGTAAAACGGCTTAAACCCAAAGAACAGTTGCTTCTCTCCAAAGTAGTCTTTACCGGAGAAAAAATCAGTAATGTAGACTTATTATCTAAATTGGACTTTTTGCATAACCAGGCCATTCTCAATCGGGAATTGGCCATCATATGCCACGAGCTTTTCAGTTACGAAACCATCCTTGAGCAACTGCGAGAATCTCTCGATTAGGGAAAATATATGGCAAAAAAAATCATTCTAACTCCCGACAAGATGAATTCGCTGAAAGGCTTCGAAGAAAATTTGGATCTGTTGGGAGAGGAAGTGACGCTGCAAGAAGGCCGAGGTGGCGTGACTGCGGATAAGGGGAATGACAATTACCAACTCTACAATTACTTAGAAAGCGAAATGCAAAGGCTGAACGCTCTTGATCTTTTTTTTACTGTCAAGATTCCCAATATGCAAAATCACTCTCCCACCCAACGCTTAATTGATCTTCAAAGAGTGAAGATCGAACAAACTACCCAAAACCTGGTCAGCTTGCTTAAAAATCCCCAATCTCCTTTCATGCGCCGATTGGAATATTTGTGGAATACAGCAATTGCCAAAGATGCAACTTAAGCCGTTTATAGAATATTTAAAATGATCGGGCCGCCCACATGACGATAGTCGATATCTTTTAAACTACTCACCTGATTGCCTTCAATTTGCATTTTGAGCAAGATGTATAAGTAATCTTCAATATCGGGAACGATGTCGAGTCCGAACTGTTTGGTAAATGCCTTGAGATGCCCAATCACACTTTCCCTCTCTCTCAACTCTCCAGTGGGATGCAATGCCGTATCTAAAAATTTGCGATATTCATCAACCGTGAGTCCCATTTTGCCGCTGGATTGATCATGCAGCACTCCCAACCAATGGTTAGCAAGACTACTCAAAATGATCGCCTCAAAATCCATGTCCGCGATCTCATAATTCATATAAAAAGAATTATTCAGCCTGCCGGATTCGACCAGAGCGGTAAAACTATCATGGAAACTTTTTATAAAAGGCAAGAGGTGTTGCAAAACCCGCGACCACTTTACCCAAAGAAGATAGACTTGGGCATTGGTGACATCCACCGATGGAGCTTGGTAATTATATAATTTGGGAGGATTGCTTAAGACATCATCCAGGAAATTATTCCAAAATTGGCCTAAAAAACTTTCATTATGCTCATTAAATTCATACTGCTGAAGAAAGCGATTTAACTCCCGCTGGTTGGTTCGCCATAATGTCAAACCTACCCGATAGACTTCGCTTAAATCAAAAGCTTCAAACAATGATTCCCCGGCTGCTAGGGCCAAAATCTCTGGTTTTTTCTCAATTAGATAGTTGAGATAAGAAAAGCCCAATTCCAACTTGTGTCGAACCAACTGCCCCACTTGGGCCATGCTGGTGTTGTCTTCTTTTCCGGCGTTGCTTAAGGCCAATTGCCCATTCACCAATTTAATAAAATTAAATTGCAAAAAGGCCACACGCTCATCACTTTTCACGCGCTGTAAAGCATCCTGAAATTCTTGAGTAATGCGGATGAAAGGCGACACTGCAGCGTGATAGAGACCCTGTGTAGCAGAAAGAGGCTCGACTTGGCCTTGAACCGCTCTCTTCATCTTCAACTGGGCATGCATAAATTCGACTGTCGGATAGGTATTATCGAGTTCCAGCGCATCGTAATAATCTACCAGACCGAAATCCAAAAGCCGTCCCTTCTTGATGCGATACTCATCCTCTTGCATCGTTGCCATGGAGTCGGAGACCATTTTAAACAGATAAGAGTAGGCATTTTCCATTCCCAGATCGGCATAAAGCTCGATAATGAAACGCCGAATTTCACTTACCACTCGGCAATCCTCATCGAATTCGAACAACAATAAATTATCATCCGTGAGAAAATAATTATCGTGTTCAGGATATTCGGGGTCCTCAACATCAAAGGTCCATACATTGAAACGGGCCTTCAAAAAAATGGCAAACTGAGAGGACTTAATAAATTCCAAGCGCACAAGTTCTTCCGAACAGGCCTTGTAACAATGAATCCAATATTCGAACTGCTCAATATCAAGTTCATCACGCTTCCATAAATCCATGTCCAAGAAGGCCTGTCTCTGTTCTTCACTTAAACGCGGCAGAATCGGCCCAATCTGCTCTGGAGTAAGCTGGCGCATGGCCATGTACAAAGGCTGTATAGGGACATGAATTAAGGGCCCCCCGCTTTCAACTAATTTCTCAATCTGTTCCAATCCCTGTAAAGCTTCGGCTTCGTGCAGAAGGTTTTGAAAAATGTTTTTGCTTTTAAAATGATAGGGGGTATTCTGTCCCATACTATTTGTCTCTATAATAATTCGTTAGGGCGTTTTATAGACGTTTTTTATGGAGAACGCACGGCATTGCGCGTTGCCCAACTAACACTTTTTATCGGATAGAAAGAAAGAGAATACAAGATGGAACAAGAGCAAAATTTAATTCCGCCCCAACATGAGCGACCAACTCATGTACGCTCTGACTTGCATCTCACCCGACGCTTTTGGCATATGAGTGCAGGGCTTTTCGTGGCCTTGGTTTACGGCCAGTTTCTTGCTCATCAAGAAGCGGTTTACATTATCGGTGGCGTCTCCTCTCTGGTCTATATCCTGGAACAAATCCGCATTAATTACCCCGAGATTACCAAGCGAAGTCACTTTATCAACTTTTCTCTCTTGCGCGCAGAGGAAGAGTTAAAAGAAAGTTCGGCCTTGCCTTTTATCATGGGACTACTCTTGACCATACTATCATTCCCCAAACCTGTGGCCTTGGCCTCAATTCTGATTCTGGCCCTCGGCGATCCCCTATCGGCCATCGTTGGCATTAAGTACGGAACTCATCGCTTGGTCAGTGGGAAGAGTTTAGAAGGCAGTGGGGCCTTTTTTGTGGCCTCTTTTTTCGCCGTCATGTTGATTTTCGACCAAGGCCCTTTCGGCGCTCGCCTGGCCCTGGCATTCTGGCATGCCGCCCTTATGACACTCTTTGAGCAGGTGCCTTTACGCCTTGATGACAATCTCACGATACCTATCACCTCGGCCTTTTTGCTTTGGCCTTTATCCGTTTTCTTTGAGGTTCCAATCACCTAAAAGGGGCTGCCTGGACTTATTGGCACTTTTACAAATCCCCTTTTTTCTCCTTAAATCAACAAGAAAATCAATGAGATATCAATCTCAGTAATTTCAATACCCTATCACCCTGATCATTAATGCCCAGTGCTTTTTTTTTGCATAAATTCAGGCAGGACATACAATTTATTTATGCGTGTTGGTTTCTTGCTCATCATATTAATGGGGATATGGGCGTGTCCCAGTATCGGCCTTAGTGCCGACAATGCCATCACAGGCAAAATTGTGATGCTGAAGGGAGTGGTCAATTCCAGCGCCCGTCCCTCGTCACCGCTGCAAAAGGGAGACACCATACAGGAAGGGGATACCATCACCACCGGTGCTGGAAGTTTGGTCAAAATCGAATTCTCCAACAACAGCACCATCTTTGTAGGTCCCGAATCCAGCATGAAGTTGGACAAAATGGAAAATGGCAAGGCCAACGTCATCTCGCTGATTAAAGGGCAACTGCAATCGCGCTACTCAAAAGGAGAAAACAGCGATTACAAGGCCGTGGTCAAAACTCATACCGCCGCTCTTGGAGTGCGCGGCACCCACTTCCTCATGGCCTACAATGCAGAAAATAAAGTGTCTTCTGCCGTCACTTTTTCCGGCCATGTCTCCTTCATGAAAACACCCGAACGGTGGAATGATTTATGCTCCAAAAATCCCAGCAAATGCGGTGACCTCATGGTCAAGGGACTCGACAATAACACACTCTCAAGAGTGATTAGCGATGGACAACTCTCCCAGGCCTTCGTGAACAAAAAAACCGCCACCATGCCCACCCAAATAAACCGGGTACAATTTTTCTCACTTTTAGAAAATTCCCCACTCCAAGAAGAGACCAAAAGTGCCAAGGCAAGTGGAGCGATCGCCAAAATTGAAGGCGATAGCGGCGGCCCTAAGGCCGGTGGAATGCTGGACCTGAAAACCTCTCTCTACGTCGAACCCAGTGGACAGGCCATCCAGGACCCAAAAACCGGTCACTACTTACCGTTGGGCGACATAGGCCAAGTAGATATTAAAACCGGTGAATACAAGGCGCCTCAGGGATGGGAACTGAAACCGAGCGGCCAGTTTGAAATGACCAAAGAAAAAACTCCTGATCGCGCCGCCGATCCCAATCTCTTTGCCAAGGTGAGAACCGGTGAAGGTGGCACAGAAAAAGAAGAAAAGGCGGTCAAACCACCACGGCCGAAGATTCGTCCTCCCGAAGGAGCACTTCTGCCTGGTTGTATTCCTGGACTTCCCTGCATTCCCAAAGCTCCGGGCGAAGACCTGATCAATAACGGTGGACTTGGAACAATTATGCTCCCACGAGCACGCATCAAAATTACAGTGGAATAAATATGCTATGGTCGCGACCACATAAACGAATTTTTTCCCTGGCCTTGCTTTTGGTCAGCGGTAGTTTATTGGCGCAAGATTTAAGTTTGGTGGAAGAGGCCTTAATGGATCAAGGCGATACCTATTTTCAAAATGGCTACTATGAATTGGCGGCAACCTATTATCAAAGATTGCTGGCCAATACCCGTGATCCCTTTATCCAAACCATGATTCAAAAAAAACTGGAAGACATCAAGGCCCTCACCGCCGAAGGCACCGTCTCCCCTCATCAATTTAGTTTCGGCCAACACATCTTTTATGACTCCAACGTTTTAAAGAGCGGTCCCGACAGTCAGGTGAGTTCCTCCGAAATGGCTTCTCCTGGAACCACCACCAATCTTCGCCAGGGTTATTTTAAAAATTTAGCGGAATTTACGGCCTTGCAACATGGCCTCACGGCCAGTTACACTCGCTACACGGAACGCAATCGGCCGACAATTTATCAAAACGATTCCCTGCAACTGGGACTTTCAGAGAGCATTATCTGGCAACATTCATTCTTGAAGCAAAAATCCCAGGCCCGCTACGAACTTTATGCCGACTATTCCTATGAAGATCACGATGCCGCCAAGCAGCTCAAATATTTTTCCAAAGACTACGGCCTTAATGTGACCGAGATGTTGGAACTCTCCAAGCAGCATCAATTCTATCTTGGCATCAAATATCAGCACTATCAGAATTATCAAGAAGGTAGCAAGCTGGATATTTATACGCCCAGCATGGCCTATTCTTATACTTCAAAAAAAGGCACCCAGTGGTACCACGCCCTTGAGATGCAAAACCAGTTGGCGCAGGACCCCTACAACGACACCCGCATTTACCAGTATCAATTGCAGGTTACTTTCCCGGGAAAACGCTGGCGCGTTTCACCTTATTTTGTTTTACAAATTCAAGACTCCATGGCGCAACAGGAGATTCGCGGCTGGGAAAAAGTCCTCAATCCCGGTGTGAGCATGGATTACAGCTTAAGCAAACGTTGGGCCATGAACAGCAATATTTTCTATCGAAAACGCACTTCCAAAGAAAGATCTTCGTACTCCTACGACGAATATGTCATTCAGTCCGGGGTGAGTTATGCGTATTAATATCATACTCCTAGTAAGTTTGGCGTTATTGTCCAGTTGGTGGACAGCTTGCGCCCGCAAATCAACTCCGTCGGGCAAAGTTCGCATCAACTTGGGCGCATCGGCGGCCGGAGGCCCGGTCTTAAAAGGCGTCTATATCTGGGGCCGCAACAAAACTTTTGGTTTAACTTTTGGTGCCCATATTGCGGGTGACGGACGGGAAATTACACTGCCCTTAAAACCAGGGGTGTGGAACTTTAAAGTCATCGCCTGGGATGGGGCCAATATGTTTGAAGGTATTACTCGCTGTGGAAAACATGATGATATCGCCTTCCAAAGCGGCGACGTTGATGTGCCGATTCATCTGACCACTAACTGCGGGGGGGAATACGATAACGCCGGGACACTTCATCAATTTAAACCTTTAAAGCTGGTCACCTGTAGGTCTATCGCCTTGGCGACGGCGGCCTCCGATCTATGTGAGAATGCCTATCTGGGGGAAACTCATTCTTTCAAGGTTATCCTTCCCTCTTACTTTCCCCGCTCCGAATTGGAGATCGGAGAGTTTGCGCCTGATTCACTCACTAGCGAATGCCATACTATTAGCGCGAGCGGTGCCTCGACTGATCTCCACATTCACCCAGGCAATGGTGGTCCTGAATCTCCGCGGGTGTATATCGAGGCCTACTCCGGCGGGGGTTGTTCAGGTGATCACGTTACCAAATACTATCTTTTCGGCCTCAACGGGGCCAAGGAACCGCATGGCAAGCTGTTCGAAGGTGCAAATCAATTGGTGTTCTTCATGCAGCATGGACAGGCGAATGGTGGAGGGGATCTTACATTTTTTGGGAATGGTGCAGATGGGGATTTACTCATTAGCGGTGCGCCGATAACAGTCAATCTTAACACGGATTCTTTTGTGCGCCCTGCTACTCCTTCTCCTATTAACAAAACATGGTCTGCCAGTCGACGAATCACGGGAATTACTTCTGATGGCAATTCCTCGGTATTAACACTCCTAGGAGCGTTTAATGACCCCGAAGATTTTGCAGAAGGAGATGAAGTCCTCTGGCATGTGCCGATTGCAACTGGGCCTTTAGCGTGTGACAGCGAGGCGGATAATCACCTTTCAAAAGGAAGTTATGGAACTGCTCTAATCAGCGCTGTTAATGAAGGGGGCTTAACAATCACCATTGATCACGCCTTCCCAACGACAGTATCTAATCTTGGCAACTCTCTCGCTTTTGCTAACGGCTCAGGGGATGCACAATGCGTGATGCAAGTCATGCGTATTCCTAATTTTAAAACTTTAACAGTCAGCACATCAGGCACGGCCTCATTGGGGACAGAAGCATTCAGACTTGGCGGTTCTGGGGTCGGTTCAACCGGCCATGGGGGAATCATGGCCATTCGGGTTAAAGATCGTTTGACAATTAATAGCAGTGCTACGCTGCAATTGGCCCAAAGTGGTAGCGGTTACCCGGCCGATGACAATATCGGCGGCACCTCAGTAACTCCGAAGTTTCAAGGAGTCGGAGTGGATGGATTCACCCAGAGTAATTGTGGCGCAGGCGGATGTGATGCTCCTCTTGGAATGGGTGGTGGTGTTGGAACAGACCTTAGTAGTGGAAATGCAGGCGGGGGCGGGGGCGCCCACGTCGGTAGCGGTGGTTATGGTGGTTATGGAGGTGGCGCAGGAAATGCAAAAGGGAAAGGGGGGCTACCCTTCAACTATATAACCCACCCAAAATCCCTCATCATGGGTGCTTCGGGAGGGCATGGTCGGAGTCCTGCGAACATTACCGCGGCCCAGTCAGGAGGCATAGGCGGCGGTATCGTCATGATTTTTGCCCGAGAAATTATCGGAAGTGGAACCGGAGCAATGAATGTGCAAGCGAATGGATTTGATGGCGGAGTCACCCCCGCATGGAACGGAGGAGGAGGAGGTGCCGGCGGCGGCATCCACATCTATACGCAATACTCTAACGTTGCAACAGTCAATGGTGAAGCAAAGGGTGGTTCCGGCGGTGCAAGTATTTACTGTCCGGGTGGTGGAGGGGGCGGAGGATATGTCGCGGTTAAAAGCTGTATGGATTTTGCAAACTTCAGTGGTAATGTGGTCGGAGGGAATGCCGGAACTGATGGATCCTGCACTAACCAACCTGCATCCGCCGGTGGATCAGGTGCGCAAAATATCAGTTTTTCAACCGCACATGCGTTTTGCCCATCCCCTTAGCACTCCCAAAGAAGTGCACACGCCCGACGGTAGCTCTGCTTACATCGCCACATCTGGCGTGTGGCACCTTGTTCGAGTTGTTTCACAAGTAAAATTTCTTCTCAAAAATCACCACTACCGTTGTCGAGAAAGATAATTCCAACTAAATAAGCTTACTACAGTTTGGGGAAGACCGCTTGACTTCATGTACGGAATACCGTACAATCGAGTCATGTTCATCTGGGTGGGAGTTCCACTTGAACATACAAAGAATTCGAATATTAAAAACCGTTGCGTTTAATGAGTGGTACCAGCGACAACCCATAAAAACCCAACTGATCATTGATGCGAGACTGCAGCGAATTGAAATCGATGGCCACTGGGGGACAATCAATTGCTTCGACAACTTGATTGAACTGAAATGGAAATCAGGGATTAGGATATATACACATTTTGTAACAGGTGGAATGGTCATCATCCTCCTTGGAGGAAATAAAAATGGGCAAAGCAAAGACATCAAAAAAGCACAAAGGCTCCTCGCCCAAGTGCTTCGCAAAGTCGAAATTGATTAAGCATGGAACTCATTGTGAAAAATTCCAAGATCCCAAAGTCATTCGCGGGATCTTGGTTGAGGCACTCTTGGATAACGATGTGGAAACATTTCGGGATGTATTGGTGGCCCATTTACGTGCCATTTCCAAGGTAAAGCTTGCACAAAAAACTGGTCTCGGACGCCAGACTTTGTATGATCTCATCGATGAAAAGAAAGAATTTAATCCGACATTAAGTACACTCGGTACAATTTTGGAGGCCATTGCAGCCTAAAGATGCCACACGCCGAGTGGTAGCGATGGTGCAGCAATTTATTTTGTCACTGGCCATTTAAGGAATTACTGACATTCATGCCTTTAGAAGGAAAACGAAAATAATTTCCAAAAGAACGAGCTGTCCCTCACAGATTAATGCTTTTCAAATTCTGATAGACCATCTGATTATGTTGCTGACAAAGAACGCGCATATTTTGCTGCGTAGTTTCGCCTCCCAGGCAGTACGGAACCTTATGATCGCATTGAAGAAAGTGTTGATTCTCACAACGTCGCGCATTGATCGGACTGACATACTGGCAGCGATGCCCGGCCTCTTTTAAAAGTTCTCGTCGTAAAACGACTCCCGCTATCCGGGCAGTGGGTGCTTGGCGTACTTTCGGTTGTGTTTTCTTACTCTCGCTTTGTTGGCGAGACTGGCATAATTTCTTGAGGACGACAGCATCTTTCGCTTCCCCCATTTTTGCTTTCGTCTGTAACCACAATTGATAAGTTTCCTCATCCACTTCCATTGAAATAACCCGTTTTTTATTTTCCAACTTAAAAAATTCGCGCAACTTGTTCTCGGCCTTCGCAGCGGAAGTAGTTTCTGCCTGAATCAGGTTAAGCGCCTCGACATTTTGAGCATGAGTTGCCTGAGCTTCTTTTGTAATGCGCTCAAGAAGCGATAAGTTGCTCAAATTGAGATTACCTTTTTCCACAATGGGGAGCGCCTCGGGAGTTTTCTTGAGAAAGCGCAAGGCCTCAATCCTTCTTTGGGCCGCGGCTTCGCTATATCCAAGTTCTTTAACCGCAAACGAAAAAAGACCACCATATCCCAGTTCCAGATATAGTTTTCGCGATTCGATCTCTTGAAAATGTGCAAGGACTTTTGCCAGAATGCGATTTTCTTCTTTAATCAGGTTTTTTGTATTTTGCAGCAGAACTTCATTTTTAAGATTTTTCAGATTCATAACTCCTCCCAATTTTCAAAATATATACCACAGATTTATGAGAGAAATTTCGCATGCGCATTCGGGCCATAAGCATTGGAAGACAAAATCGAATCATTTACAGGGCACTGATTTTTCGAGCATGCTTAAAACTCAAATGCTCGCGCATATATTCATTTTACAAGGATTTTTTTTTAATAAATGCTCACCTCAAGTGCGTGAAGTGAACAAAAATAATTCTTACTTTGGAAAATAAATTCTTACATCATGGAGTGACAAGGGTGTTGATCGCTTGGTCTGTGATAAAATAAATTGCTGCACCAACGCTACCACCAGGCGTGTGGCACCTGATTCCTGCGCCTTGTTACCTTGTTCTATAGTATTCTTCCAGACCAAAGAAGTTTGAGAAAATTTTCCCAATTCAGTATTTCAATTTTATGGCCATCAATTTCCGTGATGCGATTTCTTCTTTCATTGCAGACAAGAATAAGACGATCAGGGTGTGCAATGTTGGCAAACTTGACAAGATTTTTCAGGTCATTTTTTTCAATCCTTGAACTAATCTTGCATTCGATAGAAATTTTCCCTCGATTCAAAACGAAATCGATCTCATCGCCTGCTTTATTACGCCAATAAGCAATTTCAAATTCCAGGTCAGAATAACCACGATAGGCCCACAATTCCATGAGTATGAAATGTTCAAACGCGTGACCTGCATCCGCGCCTTTTAACTCATCAACTTTGACATTCTTAATATAATTGGCAACGCCTACATCGAAGAGATAAAACTTGGGTGTGGAAGTGATCGAATCACGGGCGGGGCTTGTTACGTAAGGCCAAACATAATCGCCCAGCAACGTATCGACTAGAATTTGAAAATATTCTTTGACCGTTTTGGAATCAACAGCACAATCCCGTGCGATATTGGAATAATTAATAAGTTCGCCGTTGCAAAACCGAAGAGAATCTATAAATTTTCCAAATGCGGAGAGATTGCGCACCAATCCCTCCGCGCGAATCTCCTCATTGAGATAATCATTGACATAGGCCTTGAGGGATTTTCGATATTGCCCAGATTGATAATGACTGGGAATTAGGCCGCGATTAAAAACATCCAGGAGATCAATTTTTCCTAATTCCACAGAAGTAAACGGATACATATGAAATCGCCATGCCCTCCCTCCCAACAAATTTGCGTGTACTTTCCTCAATTTGCGGGCGGATGATCCGCACAAGATAAAGGAAATTTTTCTTTTTTCGATCAGAAGATGCACCTCTTCTAGCAACTCCGGTATCTTTTGAACCTCATCAATGATAATCGGCCGGCTTAACTGATCAGGTGGCAAAGCTTCGATTTCTTCTCTTAAGAGGTGGGGGGATTTATTCAGTCTAAAAAAAAGATCAGTTTCTAAAAGATTAAAACAGACTGAGAGCGGAAATTTTTCTTTAAGAAAGGTGCTTTTACCAGACTTCCTTGGCCCCCAAAGAAAAGCCGATTGACCTTTGGGTAAATCCATGACAAGTCTACGGGCAACCAATTTGGAATGCATTCCATAATAGTATCACTAATTCGGAATTGAGTCCAGATAAGAATGGTCATCCATCACCTATCAGGCCGTTGAAAAGGCTGAGATGCTAGGCGCGATTGAGTGAGCACGGAGGCTTGCTAGAGGCAAGCCGCACAAGCGAACGATTGAGCAACGACGCAGATTGGCTTTTTTCAACGGCCTGCTATAACTTACCTGTCAGTTTATAGGCCACGCGCCCGATCAGTTCATGCAAGGACTGGCGCAGAAGTTCAATGTTGGCCTTGCTAAAAGAATATAAATCAGTGGTAGGAATGGTGTAGTACTGGGACGGAAAGGGCCCAAGCGCAATGCCCAGCTTTTTATAAATCCCCATCGCCCGTGGCAGATGGATGGCGGTGCTCGAAACAAAGATCAGTTGTGGCCCCAGGGTCTTAATAATTTCTTGTGCGGCCTGGGCCTCCTCAAAGGTATTACGGGTGCAACGGGTGACGTGAATGCGCACGGGATCGAGGCCCACCTCAAGGGCAAATTTCTGCATGCTGGGGCCTTCATTTAAATATTCTCCAACTGGTTCATCCGGTAGGCCGCAAGAAACAATGAAATGGACATTGGGATAGCTTTTGCCCCAAAAAAAGGGTGTGGAAAAGCGCGAAAAATTCGGTGGAAATTTAAAATGTTGAAGGGCGGTGTAATAACGGGCCACTCCGCCCGCCAGGACGACGATGGCGACGGGATGATCGGGAGTTTTTTTTACCGCTTCTTCAAACTGTTCCCGCGTTAAGAGCGGAATTTCCTTTTCAATCATATGCGCCAGCATAGGCCCAAGCGGAGAACAAATCAGCATCATCACCCATAGAGGGGCGCCCAGAAGAAATATTCGCAACCAGCGTTTCTCTATTTTAAAAATGGCCAAGAAAGGAACGAGGCATGACAAGGTCAGAAGAAAAAAGGGTGAAATAAATAAATTAATAATTTTTGAAATAAAAACAAACATGGTGCTTTATATTATAGTATTTCACACCGAAACACCAAAGCGCAAACGGGCGGCATAAAAACAATCCCAACCTCGCGCACCGGCCAAAAAACTCTTCTCCTCTTCCAGTTTCCATTCATAATTGCGCGCCAGAAAGGATTTAATCTGAAGCTGATTTTCGGCCGCGACAAAAGTACAAGTGGCATAGAGCAAGGCCCCGCCGGGACGGACGGTCTTTTTATAACTCTCCAGTAATCCCCGCTGCACTTCCACCAATTCGGCAATTTTATCAGGAGTACATTGCCACTTCCTTTCAGGATGGCGACGGATGACTCCCAATCCGGAGCAGGGAACATCCAATAAGACGGCATCGAAAAGCAAACCGCTAATCGGCGCCAGGCGTGTGCGCACGATCGAAATCCGAGCATCACGACAACGAACCTCAATTTGCCTGAGTTTAAGTTCAGAGATATCACTGGCCATGATCTGTCCTTGATTGTGCATAAGCTGGGCCAAATGCAAAGTTTTTCCCCCATTGCCGGCGCAGGCATCCAACACCCGATCATGAGGTTTTACTTGCAGCATGGGAGCGATTTGCTGGGAACCCAAATCCTGTACTTCAAAAAGTCCGGCAAAAAAAAGATTGTCATTGGTGGCCTTTCTAAAGGCGGCGCGGTCCACCACTTTGACGGCATCCCCCATCACTTCGACTTGGATACCTTTATCTTGCAACAAACGGCCAAGCGATGAAGCTGAATTTTTAAGCGCGTTGGCACGCAAGAAAATGTGGGCCTCTTGATTTAAGGCCGCCAGAACTTCCTCGGAAGTTTCGCCTGCCATCCAGTCAGGAAAAGATTCCCGATCGTTAAAGGAAAGTGCGATGGTATTTTCCACTTTGTCAGCGTAGTCATGCTCCTGCGCCCAAATATTCATACACGCAGTGACGTGCTCTTGACCCCAAACAGTTTGATCGTTCCAGGTATATCCACTCATGACCAAATACTTTCGCCAATAGCGCACACAATCGAACACCATTTGGCCGATGAGACGCCGATCCTTAGAACCCCATTTGGGATTTTTTTTGTACACCAGCTTGAGCGTTTGATCGAGAGGAAGCCCTTGAAGCACAATCTGCGCGATGATGCCCACAGCACCTTCCCAGACAGGCCGATGAATTTTTTTTTCCGTCATGTCACTTTCTAATAGCAAGAAATTAATTCGCCCATCTCAGTGTTGGGAGAATCGATGACCACTTGCTTTAAATAGGCGCGAAATTCTTTTCCTTCACGTTTGAGTATCGCCATATCACCTGAACCATCGTCACTGGTTATATACACGCAAATCCCTACAATGCCTTGAGCATTTTTAATATTGGCCTTCACTTCGCGAGGTGCTTGCTTATAAGAAAAACAGCTATCGGCCGGTAACAGTGAATCGCCCTGGCGCTGAATCAGCCCGGTCACTTGGGTTTTACCGGCCTCTGAACCGACCACGAAGACTAGCTCTGAAACAGCTTGGCCCTCTTTCGGCCCACACATGACGGTTTGCAGGTTCAAAGCATAAGCATTTGAAATTGTTAAAGATGCGAGTAAACTCAATGTTTTCAACATATTATCCCCTTTAAGTAAATTTCGAAGTCTTTGTCCCATGGCGTACAGACCTTTGCCAGGCGGTGTGTATTTTTTTACCTTCCCACTTTTTTAGCAACGCAATTTGTCATAAGGTGCCGGCCCAACCACTTTTGGAGAAATCTATGTTCATAAAGCCGATGGCCGTTTTGTTTTTGACCCTCACTTCCCTAACCTGTGCCTCCGCCTTGGCCGGCAATCTCGCCAATCGGGTGGAGCAGGCCCGCCAACGTTGCTTAAGACCAAACCAGCATGGTCTATCGGTAGAATTTAAACAACCACCGGCCGGCATGGTGTCCCACTATCGTGCCAGCACTGCTCAATGGGCCATGTTCCCGATCTATCGCGGTATTTTCGACGAGTTTGGCAGCGTTTTGCAGGGAATAATTTCTGGTGGTGATGAATTCTCGGTGCGACCTTATTTGCATTCGCTAGCACGCGACCTCAAGGCAAAACAAATACGCGAAGGACTCACCAGTGCTCAAGCGGTCTGTTTGGCCAGTTGTGTGACTAATCATCTGATGGAACCGGATGAAGATGTATTCCCCACAACCTCAATGGATATGGCCGTTGCCGATGGCAAAGGATTTTGCCGACATTATATGCTGACGACTAAATACATGCTTGATCGAATGGGCATTAAAACCAGGGCCGGCTTCAGTTGGGATCATACTTTCTTATATTTCAATCACGGCCAGCGCAAATTTATTTTTGACCCCACCGTCAGTGATGGAATGTCTGATTGCGCTTTTTTTAGCACTGAAAATCTTTAATCACGCTCTCGTCTAATTTTTTCGCTTCCCTCTCGTCGAAGCTTTGCATAGAATTGCTGCAGCATTGGAGTAAATAAACCAAACCATGAGGCACAACGTGCAGGTACTCGCGAAATTCCTATTGATGGCCTTAATACTCGTCATTCAAAGCTGTGCCTCCTATCAATATGCCCAGCAAATCAAGATGATCTCTTTTGATAAGAACTTTACCCAAGGGGCTTCTGTGGGACCTATCCAAGGAGAAGATTGCGTATGGAGCGTTTTCGGCTTCCAATTTGGAGATGCGCCCACAATAGAGCGGGCCTTTATGAGCACTCGCGATCATGGTAACGGCCAACAGTTGCGTTACATCAATAATGTCATCAGTGGCCTTGATAGTTTCAATGCCGGCGTAGTTTCAGAGCAATGCATTACGGTGACCGGGATTGGTTTCTTATGAAATTTACCGTGACACTCATTTTACTTGGTGCGCTAGCTAGTTGCGCTACACGGATGCGAATCATGGAAGCTGCCGCTGTTTCTATGACAGAGTCGTCTCTCGGCCGGGGTGAAATATTACAAGAAATAGGACCAGTGGAAGACAAATTCTGTCCAAGTGCATCAAAGGATCAAGGACAGCATATTGGGCTCATGGATGAGGCCATTCGGAGCGCTCAGAGTAAATCTGGGGCAGATTTCATTACCAATGCGACCTTTTTTATGGAATTGAACGGCTGCGTCGTAGTCAATGGGACGGCCATTAAAAAGGCCTCCAAACGTTAGACTTCTTTTAGAACCTTTCAGAATGCTAGGTTATTAAAGAAGTCTCAGGCCCTTGGCAAAGAGCGACATTTTTTCTATACAATAGGTAAATGTTTTATTGGGTTATCTTTGGGGGCACTATGAAATTTTTATTTCTCATTTTGAGTTTACTTATCAGCACTCTTTTCACCATCACCCCGGTGTGCGCTCAAGATGATATGCAATACGAAGAAATGGATATGATCAATATTGAAGGCGATTACGAAATGCCTATGGGTAATTCTTCTGAGAAACAATCGGAACGCCTGAAAAAAATGCGCGTGGCCTTAGAAAAACGCAACGAGTTGATGATCAAACGCAAGATTGAACAATTGCGGGTAAAACAAGAATTGCAGATCATGCGCCAAGTTCAGCGGGCCATGAATCAGACCATGAAAGCGATGGAAAAAATCTAAACGCCTTCATACCCTCAAAGACATTTTAAATTGTACGCCATCTCGTCCATGATTGGACGAATGGCTTCAGCACTATCTCGCGATACCGCCTTCAGATGAATAAGATTACTTTTCTTCCCAGTACACATAATAAAATAAGAAAATTCCTGATAATTTTGTCCCGAGAGATGATACGCCACTCCACCTTTGTGAATGAGATTGGCATGGCCGTCTTTTGCAAAACTGTAAGGTTCAAATTGAGAAATGACCGCCCCCATCTTAGTGGCCCAACGGAGTCGGCCTTCCTTGTACTGTGGATAGTCTCTCTCCCCTGCTATCGCCCCAAAATCTAAATTATTGATGCCGGTTACTGTGAGAGAGATAGAGGTGCGATTTTTAACTTTGGGATTGGTAACAAACAGATGGGTCAAACCGAAGGCCCCTGGCAAATATTCCCAACTTTTTGGCCTTTTAATCTCAATATTTCCTCGGGCATCTTGTAACTGAACAATTTCCCATTCAGGCATAAGAATGGCCATTCCTGGAACCAGCGTCTTGGCCTGTAGAAAGAAAGACCCGAGTAAAAGACTCAAACAAAAGAAAATACTCGTCCTTTTCTTTTGAAATTCCGACAAGTTAATCGTCATGGTGGCGGCAAAAATCCTTTTCAGTATTTTCATTTTTAGCATCCTACTTAGTAGTGTCCCTCCAGTTTTTGCCACGGACAATCGGGCAGTGTTTTCACAATATGAAAATGTCGCAGAACACTTGCGGCAACACCTGACGCAATTTGAGGCCAATTGTGCGCCCCATATGGAAGTCAGCGTGGTGGAAGAATGCAAAACTTTGGCAGGACGAATTATCAGCGAAGAACAGCGCTTAAGCGAAATCGAAGCAGACATCCGGACTCATTTCAATACCAATGTGAACTGCGAAAAAATTGAATCCACTGAAAATTACGACGAGCTGATCACTGAATCTGCCAGAGTGGTCAATAACATGAGCTGCAGCGAAGAGGAAAAGACGCGGACCAGGGCCAATTGCGCCAAGGAGGTCAGCTGTGCGCTGGGGTCCAGTTTGCTGGGTGTGGTCTCGAGCGGTTATGAATTACTGGCCCACTATCTTCCTTCCCTGCCCACCGATTGCATCAATAGCGATAACAACTGCATGACCCATATTGTGACGGCCCTCTTGAAATCAGTGTGGTCGCTGATCACAGGGGTGTGGGATTTAATCAAAATGGCGGGAACGTGGGCGGGAGATCGCATCGTGGACCTTTATCACTGGGCGGTTGGGGCGGAAGACGCAACCTCTAATGCCCAGCTGGCGGTGGATAAATTATCAGAAAGTCAGTTCGAGCAAATCAAACGCGATCCCGTGGCCTTCTTCAAAAATCTTTTCAATGTGCTTTGGGAAGGCATCAAAGAATGGCTCAAGACCGATATTTTCTGTGAAGAATGGAAAGGTGTTCCCCATTTCGGCACTTGCATCAAACCCTACACCGATTTTGATTGCATGAGCTGTCGTACCATGATCGCGGGAACATGTGCCGCGGCCGGAGTGATTATTGCCGAAGTGGTGCCAAGCTTTTTGACCGGCGGCGGGCTAGCGGCGGTCAAATGGGGCGCCAAAGGTGCCAGTGGTTTCGCTAAATTTATCAAGGCCTCGCGTGCCTACCGCACAGTTGTATCCCATGTCGATGATCTCTCCCATCTCAAGGCCATCCGTACCATGGCACGCATAGGTGAAACGGTTACTAGAACAATCACCCGCACACGTACAGTGGTGCGCTTTGTTGTCGACCCGGCCCTCAATGTTTTGAAGCGCAGCTTTCGTGCCATTTCACGGCGTATGCGAAATTTGCGTAACACCGCGGCCTATGCCGCCGCCATGAGGCGAGTACAGTGGATGAAAAATACTCGTGTCGCCCGTATTATGAGCGAACTTAATTCCGCACACACCCGACTCCATCGTGCTGTTTTCCATGCTGGAGAGAGCATGGTGGATTCAACCATTGAACGCGCGGTTTTGAGACGGGGAACACGAGCTTTGAGTACGGAAGCACGAGTCGCCTTGCGAACTTCCCCTGAGGCCCATGCTTTTAAAGAGGCCTATCAAGGCATCACTCTCAATACCAATAATGAGGAATTTTTGCGTCTCATGGACGCTCCGGTGCCAGCGGGCAAAAAGGCCATTTTCTTCGATGTGGAAAATTCTGTTCTCAAACCCTTAAATGATTATGTGCTCGAAGATAAGGGTCTAAGCGATGCTGTCAACGGAATGTTCTTTAAGAACTTTATGGATAAAGTTTCCAAAAATCCGCAGTTGGCCTCGAAGATGACCGCCACCTATAGTGATTATAAATCTATAAGGCTGATGCTCACGGCCTCTGAAGGAGATGAGGCCGCCCTCATCCGACGCTTACTAAGCGAAACCTACAATGCCACTTTGGCGGAATTTAGCAGCACTCTCGAAGCTGCCAAGCTCGGTGGATTATGGCAAAATTTCCAAGGTCCACTGGGCAATCCACGGACCTGGTTTTTGGCGGGAACGGGACAATCCTCTGTCGAGGCCAATATGGCGGCCCGTGCTGCCCGTGCTGAAGCCAGATTGCGCACCGGTGAGAGCGCCAGCGGCCATGTTCCTATGGCCAATTTTAGTGACCACATGGCCCGTTACTATCAGGAATTTCATCAGATCGAAAATCTGCGCAAGAGTCTTGAAGGCATCGACATCTTGAAGGCCAAAGGTATTATGCAATCAGTGGAGGGCGGCAAGCATATTCTCTCAAGGGAAGCGATTGAAGTATTAAGAAAAGTTAAACGCTCTGATTTTCCCTCCGATGCCGCTCACCGTGCTGCCATTGCGGCGCGAATGAAAAAGCTCTTTGCAGTTCAACTTGAAGATCATGTGATCAATGGCATGGTCCGATATTTTGAGGGTATAGATGGTTTTTCTCCTCCCATTTTCTCCGCCGGACGCGTTCCCATTCCAATTGATCACGCCCCTCAAGGTGTCGTCTCGGTCGATTTCGCTGGTCTTGGAACTGATAATGCCTATGAAACAATGCAGGCCATGGCCCGTCTGGATAGTCAGGGAGTCGAGGCCGGTCAATTGGTCGATAGCGCATTCAAAGACGTCAGAGCGGCGCAAGATTTGGTTTCCCGTCGAGTTGAAGTCGCGCAAAAATCGTTTAATGAAACGGCACGAAGAATCGGAGGTGAGGGATCAACCTATTTTAGCGGCGACGATGGCATGTTCTTTCCCACACAGGCCTTCTCGCAGGAGCAACGTCGCACTTTAGTGGCGGAACTGGGACGGACCAATCCAGGCCAATTTCGGGTAACTTTTGTCGAATCCCGTTTTCCAGATGGCTCACCTATTCCGGCCCAATTGAATTCCCAAATGGTGGTAAAAGCGGAAAATTTGGAAAAAAGCATGCGCAAGATGTTTGTCGGTTCCGGCAGCGGCAATTTAATTCCCCCAACTCGCGCCAACCAGTTAATGGCCGCGATTGAATTTCATCCCACCAATGCCGCTGGGGCAGGAAAATTTAATCTCTTTTTGGGAGGCGATATTTCAGACAAAGAAAGGAAAATAATCGAACGCGCCTTCCGTACCGTTGTGGCCAAAGAACATCGTCTGAACACTGCTGGGACTGTTTTCCTTCCGCCAGCGGTGGCCGCCGGAGAAGTCCTGCAAAATCCGGCCCCGATCCCCTCACCTGTGCCTACGAATTAGAGCTTAGTGCATCTCTCATAGCCGCTTTCTTCGAGCAATTCCAGCAGTCCTGGCAAATGAGCGGCCCCCACGACAACCAGTGGTGTTTTCTTCACAACTTGTTCCTCAATATAAAAAACAATATTTTTGGCCATGCGGACATTTCGAGCGTCCAAAATGTAACTGTCCTTGGTCGAAGGTGTGATGAAATCGCCTGACTCCATGGGAAGATTGAGATACTCGCCTGAGGCCAGCATATCGGCACTCACCAGAGAAACGATCTCTTCAGAGGTATCAGTGGCGACACGGCTTAGCCGTTTCTTATTCAGCAGAACCAAGTCATATCCGGGAAGAAAAGTATATCCTTGCTTCTGGGCAGAGGTAATGGTGCTGCCAAAAGGATTAAACGTTAGATAACGTAAGAGAACTCGTTGCCAGCCTAGTGATTTGGAAAGATCCTTCAAATTTTGGTCGATATATTCCGCTTCCCTTCGGGGAATTCCCTCCACCAGGCGAACTGGGAATTGCTTCACCACTCGTTTTCCCAGAACGGATGAGCGAGGGCCTTTGATATGGGCCTCGCCTAAAAAGGCCACAAACTGATTATTTTGAGGGTTGTAGACAACCGCTACATCATAAACTTCTCTCCCCAGTAAAATTCGATTTACGCCGACACGTTTTATGGCATCAGCACTGCGCAAGGCCTTGAGTTGTTTTTGAGTCAGACCTTGTTCTAAGTTACATTCAGAGCTGTAAGCAAAACTACTCAGCAACAGCACAAATACGGCCAATAATTTAGACATAAGCTTCTCCCAAAGAATTTTGCAGAGGTTATACCGTTACTGGCGCATGGGGTCAATTGCAGTGTAAAAAAAGCACCATGGATAGGTGCTTGAAATTTAAGATTTTTCCTCGTGAGAAGACTCTCACGAGGAAAAGAAAAAGGTCTTAACTAGCGGGCTGACTAATAACTACTGGTGATGTCCTGGCGGTTCTGTGCTTAGCAGTTGCCGCTCTTTTGCGAGGAGCGGCGGTCTTACGAGCGGCCTTGCGAGCACCCTTACCTTTCGCAACCTTACGAACTTTCTTGCCCCGAGCGGTAGCAATATGGTCTTCAACCACTTTTTTCATTTTTTTCAATTCGGCCAATTGTTCTTGGAAAACGGTGTTAACTTTTTTCTTCTCATTGGCAAAAAGTTTTTCCATGGCACGAACTTCCCTTGCATACCCTTTTTTAACTTCTCCCCATGAATCATTTAACATTTTGTCAATTTGCCTGGTGCGCTTGCTCTTGAATCTTTTCATATCAGCAAGTACTTTTTTTACATCTTCATTTTTCAACAGTTGTTGAAAATTCTTTTCGATGTTCTTAATGGTGCCTTGAATTCTTTCTTTTGCTTTTGCAGTCATAACAACCTCCTCAGATTGATGTTGTGTTTAGCTTAGCACAGTCCTCAGACTTATCGGATTAACGTAAACTTAACTTGACATATTTTTAAAGTAAAGTATACTTTACACATGCTAAAAAACAGACTTAAAGACACCAGGACCGACAAGGACATCTCGCAAAAAAGCTTAGCGGAAACCGTCAGTATTTCCCGACAGGCATTGCATGCTATTGAAAATGGGCACTCCATCCCCAGTATTGAGGTAGCATTAAAATTGGCAGAAGCATTGGAGGTCAGAGTCGAAAAACTATTCTGGCTGGCCGATGCGCAAAATCAAAAAGAGCAAAACGAAATCGGTCCTTTTATTCTTTTCAATCACAAAATAGTCGACAAGGATTAGGTGTCATTGATATTTTTGGGAGCGAGATTAAAAGCGCGCCGTAAACCTTCAAAAGGTTTTTTAAAATTGCCTCTTGTATACATCTCTTGGCTTAAAGCTTGATAGACTCGATCTCGATTTTCCAGGTTATAGACATTTCCTAATTCTTCGATTCTATTCACAAACTCGTGGGCCAAAATAAAAACGCAGGAGAGAGGTGCTATTCTCAATTTCAATAGTCCGTGAGGAAAACCGGACCCATCTGGTCTTTCATGATGTTGGGCCACAATAAAATCCACATCGGAGGGAAATGCTTTCGAGTCTTTGATTAATTTTGCCGCGTCTTGAGGATGATTTTTAAAGGCCTCAATTTCATCTGAAGTAAAAATTTTCAATCTTGGATCGGTCAGTAATTCAATCCGAGCGAGATCATCATTATTTAAAGTCATATCATGCATAGTACAGGCCAAACTCAATTTAAAAACAGTTGAATCAGATCCCCATTCTGTATGTTTGGCAATGGCGGTGCAGATATAACTCATCTTCATGCTATGATCATAGATATAGTTGCCACTGCTCTTCATCTTGTTCAAAAGATCGGCAATACTTCGCACCCCCTTGGCGAGACGGACAGAGGAAATAATGGTTTTTGTGGTTAAAGTCACGGCCTCAGTACTTAAACCAATCTCCTGAATGGCACGATGAATATTTTCCAATGATTCAAGATTCAACTCCTGAATTGATTGAAATTCTGATTTGCGATCATAAAGAGAGATGAGGTTTTGCAGGCCGGTGTTGGCCAAAACGGGATAATCCTCTTGATGGACATAGAGTTCTCTCACATCTTTATCTATATATTTTTGAATCACTTCGGTAGTGTACATATCATTGGCATTAAGAAGTTTGACAAATTTCATATCATTGAGACGAATAAAAACATCACAGGGAAGAGAATTAAACTTCAAAAAATTCTGTATTTTTACTTTGTTATGGCCATTTTCGGCGTTCTTTACCCAATTGAAATTATTATTATTACTGCTCAAACATTCATGCACTGTTTTACGAAATACTTCGGGACGAAATGGTTTTTTGAGCGTGCGGTTTCCAGCATGATCACTCAAGAATGTGTCCAAACAGGCCAAGAGCATGAGGGAATCCCCATCATACAAGAGAAGAAAAGGAATCTTATGAAGTTTATTGAAAAAATCGTAGAGAGCTTGAAAATTGGTCGAGGCAACTCCAGCATCTAATAAAACTAACGCCAAATCAGGCCTATTTGGGCCGTTTTTACATTGCTCTTGATATCGTTCTAAGGCCTCTTTTTCATCGGAGACAGCGATAATATCCGCACAAAAATCCGCCTCCAATTTCATGGCGTAAATGTCGCGAATATCTTGGTCTGGCTCAATATACAGAAACTTCATAAATCGCCTGCATCGTTAAATCATCCTACTTGTACATGGTAGCAGATAGAATATTTATTGGAATAATTTTTGAATAAAGAAAATGGCCTGCTATCGCCCGACTGAATCGCTGTAATAACTTCTGTTCCTCACCAGTCCGACATCGCCATCTATCCAAACAGAATTACGGTTATTATCGGTAATGCTGCGATGAGTACGGTAGAACTCGCTTAAGCAGTTTCTGAGTCGTACATAACTTCCAACTCTCCCAATCTCGCCTGATAAGATTTGCTGATGTTCCGATCCACCACAGAGTTGGGTCCGTAATTGGCCGATCTCGGATGCATCGCCTGCCGCTGAGGTGCTGCTACCCAAGGTTCGGTCCATAAAGTCATTGACCATAGTTCGACAATCTTCAACCGGTTGAGTTCCCTCAGCTGAGGGCTGCAGCATCGTTGAATAAAAGGCCCCGGCAGCGCTCTTTTCAGTTTTCTTGGCCAAAATACTCGCCATCAAATCAAATGTACTATTATAAGCCGCCTCTGAATCACCTTGTTCACAAATATCGGCCTTGGCGGCGAGATCTTGATTTGCCTGTCTCAAGGCAGCTTTCATGGCCTTCAATTTGGCATTCTTGGATTTTAACCAAAAACCTACTCCAATGGTGGTTATCAATAAAAGAACTGCAACGACGAGGAGTGGGATGGCGGCCTGGGCCTGTGATATCCCAAAAAGGGATGTCACAATACGAATGAATAAAGGGTCAGGGCGCTCACCTTGGACAATTTTCTGCGCATGCATAAAGGCCTCTAGATCGCTTTGAATCTCACTCAAAGGTTTATTGCCGTCAATATGAAAGGGCCTGCCCGCAATTAAGATTTGCCCATACAAAATATCCTCGGCCCCGAAACTTATTTCCACCCCATGGAGGACAGCACGATACTTACTTTTTTTCCAGATCAATTCGGGCAGTGTCTGTTGAGTTAAGGAGAGAAGGTACTGGGCATCTTGAGGATCGAGACGAAGTGCGGACTTCTGTATCAGCATTCCACTCGTTCTATTTTTATTATATTCATCAACTTCATTTTTAATCACACCCTCAAGTTCCTGGATAAAATGCCCAACGAGATGATGTTTCATGACATCGCCGATCTGGGCGCCCCGAGCTTCTTTAACATGCGCAACCTCATCCGCAATACCTTGTAAACTAAGCATCATGGCCATCAACAGCACAATAAACGTCTTCATCGCCGACTCCCAAATGCTAAGACACAACAACTTCAAACTTATCGGTGTTTCCAACAATCGAGTTAATACTGACGTTATTTCAGGTGGTTAGCCATCTTGAGTGCATTGTCTTTCTGGGACGTCCAAGAATTTTAACTTATCTGCCCCTATGCTGCGAACTGCTTAATTTAAAAGTGTTTCAGTTAACAATTCGCCAGCGGCAGGATATCTTTGGGGCCAGGGGGGCAAATGGGGGCAAATGATTAACTATAAATTTGATATCGCAGAGGAAGACTTTTCAAAAATTTGCAATCTATATAAATCGGCCGGCTGGTGGGAAGGGCCTTGTTCTTCCAAGCAAGTTTCTGACCTTATATCGGGTAGTCTTTGTTTTATGACAGCTTGGTGGCACGATAAACTGGTTGGGATGGGTCGTGCAATTTCTGACGGCAGTGATGATGCTTATCTTCAAGATATATTTGTCGAGGAAGAATTTCGCCGCCAAGGCATTGCGGCGAAGATCGTAGGGCAATTAAGAGATTATTGCCTTTCAAAAAACATTCATTGGATCGCTTTAATCGCCGCTCCCGGGAGTGTCCCTCTCTATGAAAAATTAGGTTTCAAGGAAATGACCGATTACACTCCCATGCAGTTCCATGAAAAATCGATAGAGTCAGATGCGGAATAGTTCATGAAAGATATCACTTTTAAAAAAATCACTATTGAAGATAAAGAAAGCATTGAATTTTATCTCAATAATTATTCCACATTCTGCCTTTCAGCTTTTTCTTTCCCCGGTCTGGTTGCATGGGAGACAGTCTATCATTATCAATGGGCCGTTTTACAAAACACCTTGCTTATAAAACTAGTAACTCACGATGATAATAAAGAACATTTCTTGCAGCCAATCGGTGAATTCCCATCGGATTTGCAAAAAAAAATCATCCAATACGCTCAATCATTAGATTATCGACTCGCCATTTATGGCGCTTCAAATACATTTATTTCTAAACATGCCGAATTTGTTTCCCATTTCGAGCAAACCGAGCATCGGGATATGGATGATTATATTTATTTAACAGAAGATCTTGCTCTGCTGAAAGGGAAAAAATATCAGGCCAAGAGAAACTTATTACATCAATTCGAAACTAGTTATGATTGGTCCAGTGAAGCAATCACGCCTGCAAATATTCCCGCCTGCTTTGAAGTCCTCACATCAATCTATCATCAAAATAATTTGGATAAAAATTCATTTCTTGCTCATGAATTAAATGTTCTTACTTTCGTTTTAAAGCATTTTCCGCAATTCAAAGAAAAAGGCGTTTTGATTCGAATTGATGGCCGGCCGGTAGCTTTCTCCATCTTTGCCCATCTCAATGCCTCAACTTGTGTCGTACATTTTGAAAAGGCCATGAGAGAATATAAAGGGCTGTATCAATTAATTAATCGGGAGACCGCAAAAATAATTCTTGCAGACGGTTACAAGTATATCAACAGAGAAGAGGATTTGGGCCTTGAAGGCCTGAGAAAGGCAAAACTCTCTTATCATCCCTTGGAGTTATGTCCCGCACATGTCCTGCTCTTTATAAAATAATTTCCAAAGGTGACTCTTGGCGGTTAATCGTGCAGTTTATTTCTTCAGTGCCTTGTTGACGCAGGTCTTGGTCAAAGGTCGCCTTGACAGTGATACTTTGTTTTTTGGGGATGCTGCCAATGGATGATCGAAATACCAGAAACTTTTCGCTGTGATTTTTGAGTTCCGTCTGTGGTGAGATGGCAAATCTAAGATTCTCACACTCAAGTTGCCAGCTATAGACATCCACCTTGGTTTGATTGGTGAAGGTCATGGTGCCGCTCAAGGGATTATCTTTGTCGGGGGCAATGCTAATTAAAATCTGTTGAACTTCATCACGGAGCGGAACGAGTGATAATTGATAAAACTTATTATAAGAGTGACTAAAGACCGGCCCGGTAAGCTGGGCAAAAAAGCGTTTGTCATCGGCGGAAGAATAAAATTTGACTTCGCTCTCATTAAATCCACAGCTCTGGATTTCTTTATGTCCTGCCGGAAGCGTTTTTAGCAATTCACCATGAGATTTATAGGATTGATAGCGCACAACATCGCGGTCGGCAGGGGTGAGAGGAATCTGAATGCTAATGCTATGATCTTCATTAACACTTGCAATAAGGCCATCGGTCTTATCGAGGCCGACACAAGAAATTTTATATTCCATTTTTAGAGGCGATGATGAACTGAAAATTTTTTCTCCCATTTTAATAATGTGCTCAAAATCGTAACCGCTTTCATCATTATTATTTTTAAGCGATACCGAGCGAGAAACTGACTCTCCATTTGGAAGATTAAAAGTACAAGCATCAAGGGGGAGCCGCATATCATTCGGATCTGGGAGCTGGGTTGTCACACTATAGTTTGCATTATCGAGAAGAAAGAGTGCTTGCATTTCCTTCATGTACCCATCTTCTTCCGTGTTATCACTGGCAGTGTGATTATGGGAGTAGCAGTATGCATTGGAAAAAGTTTTCATGTCTTGAGCAGTGTAAATTCGCACGCTATTGGGAGTAAACAAATCAATTTGCTGCTTGATCCATGCGCTGAAGGCCGATGGTCTGGTATAAACTCCGGCAGTCTCACTTTGAGCGCAGTCCATTCCCCAACTGACAATCCCGATTTGCTCTGGGCCGGTGGGAGTCTGTAAAATGAGCGGGCCTCCGGAGTCACCAAAGCAAGTATCTCTTTTTCCTTGTCGCTTGTTGCCAGCACAGATTTGTTTTTGATCCACTGTTTGATAGTCAACGCCGCCTTTTCGGCACTCCTCTATCAAGACTTCATTTAAAACCACTGATTGCATTTGATCAAGATAGAGGTCACCATAAGAGCTGACATTTCCAAAACCAATCGAAGTGAGTTCACGGCCGCTAAATTCCGTCGCATCAGCATGAATCGGAATTATTGTAATGGCGGGATTCTGCAACAGAGGAGAAGTTTCATCCAAGATAAGCAAGGCCAGATCGTTAATGATCAGGTTTTTATCGTAACTGGGATGGGACACAATGGCCTTAATCGGGACCAGGGTATCCCGATTTATTTCGCTACTTAAGCTGGCCTTCATGGTGACAAATAATTTGGTGGTAAGATTTTCTACGCAATGAGCAGCAGTCAAAACCACGTACACGCCATCTTTGTGAATGAGCGTCCCGCCGCAGACAGGATAATACTCAATGGAGTTATCATCCCGAAGCGATGAATCGACTAGCGAGACAAAGTATCCAGGGGAATTGATATCCACTCCACCGACGATTTTGTCCTTTGCGAATGCACTCACAGTCAAAAAAATCATCGCGCTTAAAAGCAAAAATCGCTTCATTCGATTCTCCTTATTTTCGTCTTTCTATTTCACTTGGGCCACATACGACACGGTCTTATCCACTAACCTCTGAAATGACCTGATGGTGGTTTCCAAGTGGGAATCCGGTGTATCTTCTTCTTTACAATGCGAGAGACCCCGCGAAGAAGATGAGAACATCATCACCACGGGCATGAGCGGCACCATTTCGGCGGCGTCGTGCAAGGGTCCCGAGGGAAGGCGGGTGGCCTCACCGGTTTCTTCACGGACCGCTTCTTCACACAAGGCGAGCAGCTTCGGATCGAACGGACGCGGTTCAATATGCCAAAGGTGTTTCCATTCCACGGAAACACCATTCTCTTTAGCAAATCGCTCGGAGGCCTCTCGGGCCTCTCGATTCATAGCGGCCAGGACCGATGCATCGAGAGCGCGCTGGTCGAGCGAAATCTCGCACACACCTGGAACTGCCGTAACAATCTTCGGTTCAACATTCACTACTCCCACGGTACAAACCACGCCGGCCCCTGGTTTTGAATGACGAAGTCCGATATCGCGACAGGCCAGTGCAGTTTGGGCCGCCGCCAAAAAGGCGTCACGACGCATAGGAATCGGCGTTGATCCCGAATGTGCCGCCTGTCCGGTAAATCGGATCATATGCCGTTCAACTCCAAATGTGCCTATAACTACGCCGGTAGGTTTCCCCAAAGATTCGAGCACAGGCCCTTGTTCGATGTGCAATTCAAGATAAGCGCGGGCATCGATGGATTTAAGCGCTTTTTTGGCTTCAAGAACAACCGAAAGTTCAACGCCATTTTCCGCCAGGGCATCGACCAATTTTATGCCTTGGCGGTCTTGCAAGTTCTCAACATCCTTGAGGGCCAGCGTGCCTGATGCCGCCGACGAACCAAAGAGACTTCGGCCAAATCGTGCTCCCTCTTCATCCGCCCAATCCACCAGTCTGAGCGTGACAGGTGGTTTTTTACCTTTGGAATATCGCCTGAGTGCTTCAATTCCCGCCACGACGCCGAAGCAGCCATCCAACCAACCGCCGTTTGGAACACAATCGATGTGGCTTCCCATAAGGATTGATCGCGATGATTCTCCGGGCAATGTGACCCACAGATTTCCGGCAGCATCCTGTTTTGTTTCAAGCCCCAACTCGGCGATCTTAGCTTTAAACCAAGTCCGTGCTTCACGCCATACAGGACCCCATGCAACGCGCTGCGCGCCCTCTGGGGTGGATGTTTTCCGTGCTAGCTCACGAAGGTTGGCGATCACTCGTTTGGCATCGGTCTCAGTCGTCATATGTACCTCGATCTTAAAGATGGCAGATTAATGTTGAGAATACTACTTCGGAATTTTCAAATTGGGAATTTTCAAAAAGAGGCCGGACAGTTAATCCAAGGAGGCGCGTTTTAGAGCGGCAAGATCAATCTTGTCCATTTTAAGCATGGCCTTCATCACTCTTTCGGATTTCTGGTAATCCTCGGTTTGGAACAACTCATCCATGATAGTGGGCACGAGCTGCCACGAAACACCATATTTATCTTTAAGCCATCCGCATTGTTCCACTTGACCGCCCTCAGATAACCGCTTCCACAAAATATCTATTTCCTGTTGGGTCTGGCAGTTCACCATCAACGAGATTGCCGGAGAAAAAGTAAACACTGGGCCGCCGTTTAAGGCCATGAAATCTTGTCCCTCCAGTTGGAACGTCACAGTCATGACCGATCCCTTGGGCCTGCCTGAAGCTTCCGCCCCGGCCTCTCCGTAACGGGTAAGTCCTGTCACTTTTGAATTTTTGAAAATGGAAGTATAAAACTCTACTGCCATTTCCGCCTGGTTATCAAACCACAAGCATGGTGTAATTTTTTGCAGCTTACTCTCACCTTTTTTCTGCATCAATCGATCGATCTTTGCCGCCAAAATGAAATCACTTTCAACCAAAGAGCCGATTTTGTGAGTCCAAATCTCCACCTCAAGATGGCCCCATCCAACGGTCATATCGGGATGATGTCCCTGCTCTTCGGCCAAACGCCCAATCTCTACCGAGTATTTCATGGGCGTCTTAAATTCGTTAAATTTAAAACTTTTGAAAAGATGGTTATTATCATGGGTGAGTTCCCAACCTATTGCCAGTTTTTCCAAAAGATTCTTTCTTTCCTCCACGGGGAGCGGAGGTACGCCTCCCTTGCAAGGAATACATGTTTTGTTTGCCAATTCTTCCATAGACCCCACCTGTGATAAAAATTGTGACAAATCTTAAGCAGATCTTCCACATCCAGAGAATAAGCAAAATCATTGAAGTGTGTGTTTCTTGTCGTTCTGGTCAAATTTTCTCATGTAAAAAGTATCGGGTCTGTCGTTAACCATTGCCCCTAATGCCATTCCAATATATCTTGTTGTGCTGTTAAATTTCTTTCTATTTGTCGAGGTCACTCATGAAATTTTTTCTGCTGATTATCAGTATGTTATCTTGGCAAGCTCTCGCAGATTTTGATTTTCCGTCAGGCAGCGATAGTACTCCCTTTCCCAATTCGGATCTGGCGATTAAGTATTACGAAGAATCCCATGATTTGGAAAAAGTCGATCAGATTGGCAAATTCGCGGCCGCATCAGGTTTACTTTTGGGCCTTCTCTTAAGGCTCAATACCTGCCAACTTTATAAATATAAATTTGATGGTACGGAGGATGATAAGTTGCCGGCCGCCCCCGGCCCGATGGTCTTTGGATTTAAGGCCAAAGACAATAAAATAGTTGAGATGTCGGAATATTTAAATCTTGATTCTTTGTTCAAGATAAAATTTTATTGGAAGTACATCGCTCGAAAATTTGCCTGCTCCAATGTGAAAGGAACGGTTTGTGAGCATGAAAAAATGAAGTATGAGTTGAAATTCTTTAATGAGCATGCTTTTGATAATGCGATCCGCTTGCTGATTGTCAACACACCGAAGGTGAAAGAACTCTCCTATATGAAGAACACCTTCTATATTTGCCATTAAGCTTTTCTAGTGTAAATTGGTTTTATGCTCTTCCTCGCTTTCATTTTTGCGGTCTGTTTGCTGCCGCCAACATTCGCTGACAATCTCGTGCCCAGGCCACCGGACAATTTTTTTGAACGTCCCGGTGATGGCATCGTCGCTGGCAAGTTCAATAAAATTCTCTCGCGAGAGGCACACGGTGTGGCGAAAATCCAGCTCACGCATGCCAACGGCCAAGAATCCTTCGGCACCGGCACCTTTCTCTCAGCCGAGGGCCATTTGATCTCAAACCTTCACGTGCTCAAACCTCTGAGAGACAACCCCAAAGTCAAAGTCACATACCTTCTGAGAAATGGCACGGTCTTACATAGTTCAACTTTTATCAAGTGTGATGATCAACCAGGAATCGATTTATGCATAGTCCGTTTAAACACCAAACCTCATTATTGGTTTCCCTTGAAGATAAAATTGCCGACGCCTTACACCGCCCTCTACATGATAGGCAATCCTCTCAATAAAGATTTTGAAATCTTGGCCGGTCGCCTTCTCTTGCCTTCGACTCCTGAATCTAAAGGTGCACGAAGACTCGAAGTCAGCGTACCAGTGCGCCCTGGTTTCAGTGGCGGTCCCATCTTCGATGATGACGGGAAATTGGTTTGCATCGCCAGCGAACTCCGTTACTCCCACACCTTGATTGGCATCAATTGGGAACCCGATCCCAGCTCTCTTCAATATTATTGTATCGAGGCCAGCGTCGTTTCGAAATATATCCGAAAGCAAACTGCTGCCCCATAATGGCCAAGTCCAAGACTCTGGCCCAACGAAATAAATTCAGCTAGGGCAGAAATGTTTTAGCATCAATCACGAAACGATATTTCACTTGGCCTTTGATGGTTCTTTCATAGGCCTCGTTAATGCCGGTAGCGGAAATGAGTTCGATGTCCGCAAAGACTTTTTTGCGCGCACAAAAATCCAGCATTTCTTGTGTTTCTTTTATCCCGCCAATTAAAGAACCGGCCAAGTGTTTGCGGCCATAAATCAGGTCCATCGCTTCCACTTCACTCGGTTTGGGCGGAACACCCACGAGGACATGCAGGCCTGCGATTTTAAGCGTGCCCAGGTAGGGTGACAAATCGTGATTGGCAGAAACCGTGTCAATGATCAAATCCAGTTTCCCGCGATGGGACGAAAAGTTTTCTGGATTGGTTGTGAGAACAAATTTCTTGGCCCCCAATTTTTTGGCATCTGGTTCTTTTTCAGCTGATGTGCTGAAAACGGTCACTTCCGCTCCCATGGCCCTGGCGATCTTCACCGCCATGTGGCCCAGGCCGCCTAATCCGATCACACCCACTTTCTTCCCCTTCTTGGTGCCATAGCGCTTGAGCGGAGAATAGGTGGTAATCCCAGCGCATAAAAGTGGTGCGATTCGTTCCAGCGGAAGTCCTTTTTTGATTTTTAAAACATACTTATCGCGGACTGTGATGTGGGTAGAATAACCGCCGTAGGTGGGGGTTTTACCGTCGAGCTCCACGCTATTATAAGTAAAAACGGTATGATCCAGGCAGAACTGTTCTTCATGCGATTTGCAACTAGGGCACTTGCCACAGGAATCTACGAAACATCCGACACCAACCAGATCGCCCATTTTGAAACGCTTCACTTTTTTTCCAACCGCCAGCACACGTCCGACGATCTCATGCCCAGGTACAAAGGGATACAGAGTCGGCCCCCACTCGCCCCGAGCGGTGTGGATGTCGGAATGGCAAATACCGCAATAGGCGATTTCAATCAGAACATCATCCGAGCGCGGTGACCGTCGTTCCAACTCGAAGGGTTGCAGTGCTGAAGTTGCAGAAAGAGCAGCATAGGCATTTGTTTTAATCATGATATTTACCTTTGAAAATTATTTTTCTATGAAGGCCCCATCATCTAATAAAAAGACTCTGCATGGCAAGGATGAGACACAAAAATGAAACGATATGAGTAATAAATTAATTACGGTAATGTTCCAGCATGATACGTGCGATCTTTCTTTTTTTCTTTCTTACCCTCATCTGGCACAATGCCATCGCAGATCATGTTGACGTTCCCTATAAAAAATTTGAATGGGGTGTTGGACTTTTAAGCATTTACGGGCATCACTACCGCGGAAGTGATCAGGCAAAAAGTTGGTTTTTTCCCATGCCTTATTTCAGCTACACTTCTGAAAGAATTGAGGCCGAAACTTCTTTTATAAGAGGAATCTTTACTCGTACTAAGTTATTTTCCTTTAAGCTTAGTTTACTGCTTGGTCTCAGAGTCGAAAGTGAAAATAATCGCGCGCGGGAAGGAATGCCATCTCTGGATTACACCGTCGAAGCTGGGCCGATGGTGATTTTTTACCTCTGGCATTCTGAAAACAAAAGTTTGGCGGTTAATCTTGAAATACCCGTGAGAGAAAGTTTCGCCACCAATCTTCATTATGTCAGACCGGTAGGATTATTCACTGTTCCCTATATTAACATCATTCATACCCCCATTCCTTCCAAATGGAATTGGAATTCCGAATTCTCCGTCAGTCCCATGTTTGCCGATCAAAGGTTCCATCAATATTATTATGGTGTCGATCCTCAATATGTGCGCGAAGACAGGCCGTACTATCGTGCTCGCGGAGGATACAGTGGTTTTCAAACAGCAATCGTAATGAATAAACGCGTGGGGAACATTGCCATCATTCCTTTCGCCCGTTGGGATTATTTGAAGGGCGCCGTCTTCGAAGACAGTCCCCTGGTCAAAGTAAAAAATTACGCCATCGCAGGACTGGGAATCTTCTGGCTTTTTTAATTTAGTTACTCTGATGCAAAGGAATAGCGATCCATATAATCCGAACTTCCATTGGAGCAAACCACCCGCGCCGCCACGGTGTTTCCGGCAACGGCCGAGATGGCCGAGAACTTGACCGCGATTTCAATGGTGCTTGAACCATTTGAACTTATTTGCCGATTACTTGAATCCAGTGCATTCCAGCTCCAGTCAGCGCCGCTACCGGTATATTGATAAAGCGTTGTTCCTTGAATCATAAACTCCGCACCGTAGGTTGCGGCATCATATCCGCTGGCCTGATTATTATCCTCATCGATGAAAAGAAAAAAGTCGTTATCAATTGCGGCCTTGATGCTTCCTTGCACCAACAAATAGAGCCAGGTACCGTCATTCATCATATTCAAAGTTGCAAAGTCGCTGGAGCAAGCTGAGTCGGATGCAGGATCAAGCAGGTATCCCTTGGAACTTGCCCAAGAAGCTTCAACCGTTCCGTCAACCGTGGGCGTTCGTTGACCTTCAGTATAAGTAGCGAAGGTATAATCCAACTTAGAGGCCCTCGGAACAGATTCATGATACATCTGACTGGTATCTATGCCGTATTGATCAACTCCCGCATGAGAGATCAGAAGAGAGAGGTTGCTGGGATTGCCCAGCTTCACCCTATCAAGCGCGAGGATGGTGGTTTTTTGATTGCCCGCTTGCCAACTTTGAATGGCCCCCAGTCCGTTCCAGTTCCAGCCAGGCGCCGTATTTTGATAGAGAGAACCTGCCTGAAGCATAAACTCAGCACCGATGCCTTTGTAGGCGTAGCCATTGGTGAGGTTGCCATCGGTATCAATAAAAACAAAAAAATCGTTATCTAGAGTAAGAGCGTTTTGTGTGGTCAAGTGAATGAAAAGATAATGGTCGCTATTACTAATTTTAATATTGTTGAAGAGGGTCGCAGTGTTAGGGTCAGGAATATCGGCAGCAGGATTGTAAAAACCGGAATAGTTGGATACCAACCCGGCCCATGAAGCATCTTCACCGGTTATCTCCATATTGTTGAAGCTTGCAGATGGAGTCGCATTGGGAGTCCCTCGTAAAATCACCATCCCTGCGCTTTGATTAGAATCCAATTGGCCATCACTGCCTTTGGCCCTGACGGCAAAGTAATAAAGCGTACCGTTAGTTAAACCCGAGACGGTGTAGGCAAATGGAAAAGACATAAAACCTTTTTGCGTGTTGCCACCTAAAATGTGGTTGTACGAGTCGTTACCAAGGTTGGTATGATTCAAATTCACCGTCGTAGTACCACTCGTAAGCGTGCTCTCAGTGCCGTAAATAAGCTGATACGTGACTGGCGCCTTGGGGCCGGTGGCCACATCCCAAAAAACGGTCACCTGCCCATCTCCGGCCAGGACATATTGTAATCCGGCCCGATTCATATAGGGGGCTTCAGAATCATCGGACTTATGCCAGTAGGCGGTGGTATTAAAACTGGGAGCGGCGATCGCGGGATAGAGTACTGCTAGAGCATCGGTGACAAAAGAATTGACGGTATCTAAATAAATGGTCGAGACATAATGCCCAAAACCGGCCTGCCTAATTTCGGCAAACTCCAGTTTGAAAATATCCCAGTCACTTTGCAAACTGGCAGGACCACTATTTTCGTAGCGATCATAATCAAAAGGCCCAAGTAACAATTCATGATTTTTGTAATTAGGGCCAGCGGGAGTGGCGCTGCCACCATTGACATAGCCCAAGGAGAATACCTTAAATCCATGACGTTGGGATTCGGCCATAACCAGCGGCATCCCCTGCCATTTGTTTCCATCGGCATAGGTTTGATTGGCCAGGGCCGCGTTCGAATTGTCACTGTAGAATGATTCAAAAAGTATCCCATCCAGATATTGGCCAATCTGGAGACCATAGTGCCCATATAACTCCGGGTAGTAAAAAAAGAGTCCACGGTTGGCGATAACCATGGCCGAAGGATAGTTACCACGAATTCCCCCACTGCCAAAATAATTGAGCATAGTGCCTTTCGCACACCATTCAAACTGCACGGGATTATCGGCCGCCGCGTTTGACCATCCGTTGGGAGAGACAGTATCTAAAACATCCACGTAAAACCCATCCAGGTGAAAACCATTCCCGGTAAAATAGGAATAGATCTCATCAAGGCCGGCAACACCATAAACATTGTTGGCAGTGTCGTGCTCGGCCAGTGTGGTTTGCTTGTAATCACTAAACCAGTTGGGATCTCCAGGATTGACGAAAAACCCACCCCACTGAGCATTGCGGTCGGCGCGATTGGCGGTAATGGGATAAGCGTGCGGTGGGTTGGCAGTGGCGCCTAAGTTGGTGTAGTTGTCATAGAGATAATAAGTTTTATAACCCAGTCCCTCTTGAATGCCATCGTAATCCGTAATACTGGCAAGAGTTGTTTGATTTCCCGCCGCGGTTGCGCCACGGGGATCGCGTGAAGGCCCTGAGTTGGCACCTCCCCCATCCTTGAATTTGAAATGGGGGTCGCCTGAATTTGCCGCCGGAATGGCAAGGGCCTGGACATCGGTTAGTAATTTAGTTCGAGGGTCTTCCGTGGCGGCAATATAACCCAAGATCATGAGATCATCGGAAGCATCGGTTAAACTGCTGCCCTTTTTTAATTCTTCCAAGTTGTCATAGGTGTGCAAGTAGCTGGAGTCAGGATTTAAATCGATTATCAGCATCTGATACCCGCCCGATTTGATAGCGGCGATGGTGGAGCTATTCAAAATACCATAGAACACCAGATATTTTTCCACCCGATGAATGCGCGTTTTACGATCAAGAAAATCATAACCGGTCACGTCGGAAATTTGCCCATGAGTGGTGGCATCAATGACCGCCTCCATTCTCAGCGTAACATTTTCGCGATTGGTGCTGCCCAAATCGGTGAACATATCCCAGGCAAAATAGTGAACGACGCCGGAGGAAGAAGTGGCGATATTTTCTATTCCATCATGCCCGGCAATATTTTTTGGTGTGGCGGTCATAAATGTCGAACCATTCAGGGAATACTGCACCGACAAGGCAACAGTTCTCGCCTGGGAATCAGTGATCTTGTAACGAATCCACCGCACATCGCTGGTACTTTCCGCCAGAGTTTGTTTGAGCGGACTTTGCACAATGGTGATATCCACGCGGGAGATCGGTATCGAACTCTCCGATGAATTTTCCGCTGCCGCTTGGCCTTGGCCGGATTTTTTGCTACAAGCTGCCAGCAGCAAACAAATGCATAAAAAAAGAATGTACTTCACTTAAATCTAATCGGTATTTTAGGACTTAAACTTAGTTTTTTTGTCAAGCGGGCTGAGCACTTAACTAAGCGAACTTATTATGAAAAAGCCCCTCACCATAAGACAATTCTGAGCAATTATTAAATTGTGCAAATTCCCCCATCTTCTTTCTCAAGGCCTCCCCGTACTTTTTCTGCATCAGGGGATTTTCAAAGAAAATTTTTTTTATTTCTAACACTCCCTTTTTACGATCAGCTTTGGTATCCATACGCCCGATGAATTCATTGCCGGCCAAAATGGGAAGACAAAAATAGCCAAACTTTCTTTTATTTGCCGGCACGTAACATTCAATTTGATAGCTAAAATCAAAGAAGAATTCCAGACGTTTTCTTTGGATCACCAGATTATCAAAGGGAGAAAGAATATGAATATCCATAGGTGAATGTTTAGCCTCTAAAGACATCGAACGGAGATAATAAGGCCGTTTTTGCTTTTTAACATAAACTTTAATTAATTTCTTATCCTCGACCAATTCATCAAGCCTTTTTCTTACCAACGATTTCACCTGTGCGCCTCTTTGATAAGCAATTTCATCTGAGAGTGCCAGACCCAAATTCTTGAGTTGCTCGAAGATTAAAAACTCAGCATATTCTTTGTCACTGGGAAAACGGGTATCCAACTGCACCGGCAAAACATTTTCCTTTAAGTCATAGACCTTGTGAAAGCCCTCTCGCCTGGTGGCCATTAAAGTCCCTTCCATAAAAAGAAGTTCCAACGCCTTTTTGGAAGGGGCCCAGTCAAACCATCCTGCCCTTTTGCGGGGAGATTTAAAATCGCTGGCCTTTTTTGGCCCTTCCGCCTTAATGATCTCCAAGACATTTCGCTTAATCTTCTTATCCACTTTAAACCAGTGGTTTTTGCCAGTTTGATAGAGATGCATGCGCGGGAGGCAAAAACGATAGGATTCCATAGGCAGATAAGAGGCGGCGTGAGACCAATACTCAAAAATCTTCCGCTTGCTTTGAAGTTCATCTAACTCTTTAATTTGATAATTCGGATTACGCGACCAAAGGATGTGATGATGGGCACGCTCAACGACTGAGATCGTATCAATCTGAACGTGGCCTAAATCCTTAATAACCTGCAAGGTATTTGGCACGCAGAGGGCACTTATATATAAATTTTGTGCCTGTAAAATAATCGAACGGGCGTGTTGAAGACCTATTTCCATCTCGCCAATATTCCATTTTAAAACTGGACCACCCTAATGGTGATAATACTTCAAAATATTATTTATAATAAGTATTTGTTAAATTCGGCCAGGGCCACCCTAACGTTATCAACGATCTCATCCGCTCTGACAGTCCCGTCATCGGTCAGGTCAGTTTTCCATTTTGGGTTTACGCCACACAGCCGCAGGAGAGCGTTTTTTTCTTTTCGGATGGTATGCTGCAATTGAACCAAGGGACGATGGAAGGTATTGTGAATTTCCACCACATCCCTAAAATTCAAGATGAAGTATTTGCAATTCGACTCTTTAACTTTGGTTAAACACTCTCCTAGACTGCTGGATGCCCGATAATCTAATGTTCCGACAAAAGAGATTACGCAAAATTCCTTTTGCTCGGCCAACAAGTATTTAAAATCTTCGGCCATGGTCTTCTTCTCCATTTTTTGAGATGGTGTGGGTCCCCGTTAATTATTCATTACATTCTAGACTGTATGTGTATTTCTCTATATTATCAATGAGTTAGAAAAAAATAATATTTTAAGTGAAATACGAAAAATTGGGTACTTAGATGAAAATGTGAAACTGATAGCCACAAGATTGTGCCCACCAAGACAGAAATAGACTTACTTTTATTTAGGTTGAGCGAGCACTCTATTGAGAGGTGCGATGATATCCAATTTCTAACATTAATTTACACTTGGGCCTAAGTAATCATTAATTGGTTTTCCACACTCTGTATAAAATTCTCACTCCTTTGAACAAGGTGCTGCTTTCTTAGTAGTTCTAATCAAGGTCATGTTTTTCGAGGAGAGAGTCTTATGTATGGAAAAAAAATAGCTTATGCCGTGATCACACTTTTACTGTGTCGTTCAATTTTTGCCGAAACTCATAGGGCCTATAAGCCTTTCGATTTAGAAGAGGCCAACTTCATCGGCGACTCAAGCAATAAAGTTCGAATTGGTTCTGAAGGTCGGGAAGAATCGGATACCAGCAAATACCCTTTTACTGCGGTCGGATACATAAGCTTTGAAGACGATGAAAGCTCCTATGGATGCACTGGCGCGCTGGTTTCGCCCAACGTCGTCTTAACAAATGGACATTGTGTCTTTGATCAGGCCACCAATAAGTTTTATAAAAATTTTAAATTCTCTCCAGGGCACCAAACATCACCGGGGCCGCTGGGAGAAATAAGCGTCAAAAAAATCTATGTCTCCACCAGCTTTCAACAACGTAAAGTGGATATTGATTATGGCTTTTTGCTATTAGAAAAAGCGGTTGGAAATACCACCGGTTGGTTTGGAGTCAAAACCATGAACTTTTCATGGTATCGAACGAATCGGTTTTACGTTGCCGGTTACGGATCAAATTTCGGTTTGCTCAGTTCTATCATCACAACACAGGCGGTGAACTCTCACCCCTGCAAGGTTTCAAGACCGACCTTATTGGCCCGGGCCTTAGTTCACGATTGTGACACCGGTCCCGGTAATTCAGGCTCTCCCCTCTTCACTTATGTGGATGGCCTGCCCTATATCGTGGGAGTTCACTTTTCGGGAGTGAGTGGGGACCCTAAAAACGCCGCCTGTGACGCATCAATATGGCCGGGAGTCTGTGAGAATTATGCCACCAAGTCGGATCTCTTCTTAAAGGCGATGAAAGAAATCATTGCCCAGTAACGTAATTAAAATCACTGCGAGAACTAATATAATTCTTCGCTTCCACCATTGCTGATTTTTTCAGAATCATTTTTTTTGCATTAGAGTAGGGCACAGACACTCTAAAACAAGTTATTCATGGAGAACTTATGAGTCCAAATCCCACCAGTAAAAGAATTTCAGTTTGGTCAGAGAATATCAATATGCCAACGCTTACACCCCTCATGGACAATTATGAAACAGATGTTTGCATTGTCGGTGGAGGAATCGCAGGACTAACAACGGCCTATCTTTTATCGAAAGAAGGTAAGCGGGTTTGTGTGTTGGAAAGTGCCGAACTGGGCAGTGGACAGACCGGTCGAACGACGGCACATTTTGTCACGGCCATTGATAACCGTTATTTTGAAATCGAAAAATATCACGGCCACAAAGGAGCTCAAATTGTGGCAGAAAGTCATGCTGCCGCCATTTCAAAAGTCAAACAGATTGTCTTGGAGGAGAAAATTGCTTGCGATCTGGAAAATGTTGATGGCCATCTTTTTGCCGCCGGAGATACCAGACCGAACATTCTCCAGCGTGAGTTCGAAGCCGCTCAACGTGCCGGACTCAAAGATGTAAAAATTGTGGATCACACGCCGCTGGAATTTGTTAAAACTTCGCCAAGCCTGTATTTTCCTAATCAAATGCAACTTCACCCATTAAAATATTTAAATGCTCTTGCTCGTCTCATTATCCAAGCTGGTGGGCGAATTTTTACCAATACCCATGTGAATCATGTACAAGGTGGAAAAAACGCCGAGGTCCGATCAAAAGATGGTTTTACGATTCAATGCAAATCAATCGTCATGGCCACCAATACTCCTGTCAATGATTTGTTTGCTATCCATACCAAGCAAGCCCCTTATCGAACTTACGTGCTGGGATTTGCCATTCCAAAAGGCAGTATACCCAATGCTTTATTTTGGGACACACTCAAACCCTATCACTATATCCGCTTGGCCCGTGATATGAATGATAACGATATTTTAATCGTTGGAGGTGAGGATCATAAGACAGGTCAAGAACACCATCCGGAAGCACGCTTCAATGCACTGGAAACTTGGGTTAGAAAACGCTTCCCCATGGCGGGAGAATTGCTCAATAGCTGGTCGGGACAGGTCATGGAACCAGTTGATGGCGTAGCATTTCTCGGACATAATCCGGCCGATCGCGACAACGTCTATATTATCACTGGAGATTCCGGTAACGGCATGACCCATTGTACGATCGGGGCCATGCTTATCACTGATCAGATCATGGGGCGAAAAAATCCTTGGGAAGAATTATACAATCCTTCACGTATCAATCTCCGCGCCACCGCAGGTTTCATGAAGGAAAATGCCAATGTCCTGGCCCAATATGCAGACTGGTTTGGGCGTAAATCATCACCCAACTTGGAAAAACTTCATACCGAAGAAGGCACTGTCTACAGAAAGGGTCTAAAGATGATCGCTGCCTACAAGAATAACAACAATGAATTCTCGTTTCTATCTGCGGTCTGTCCTCATTTAGGTGGCATCGTCCACTGGAATAGCGTGGAAAAATCATGGGATTGTCCTTGTCATGGCTCACGCTTTAATAAGTTTGGAAAAGTGATTGAGGGCCCGGCGTGGTCTGATCTCGAGAGTATTTTTCCCCAAGCTGAAAAAACCCCCACCTCACCGACCAAGAAAATTGAATCAGTTTAAAACATAATATTTCTTACTCGATTCAATCGTGTAGGTCTTTTTTTAAAAATTATTTTTGCTTTAAAGTTGCACCAATCCTAATGGATTTTAAATTGCATTCAACCAAGGAGCGATCATGGCATTAAGTGAAATGGTAAAGGAAAACTGGGAAGAAATTAAAACAGAATTAAGAAGGAAATGGTCCAAGCTTACTGATAAAGAGCTGGAAAAGACTGAAGGCGATGAGGGCATGATCTGCGGTCTAATTCATAAAAAATATGGAGGAAAACCAGAAACTTACAGTGCAAAAGTTTCAGAGATTTTCCAGCGTTTTGAATTGCGGGAGGAGGAGCCTGTCGAGATGGGAGAAGAAGAGGAAGAAGTAGAAGAACAGGAATCAGGCCTCAGGACATCCCCAAAAAAGAAAGGTGAAACTTCTCAAGAAAGTAGTGAGGAAACCGCCATGCATTAGCCGCGAAGAAAAAATTGCCCTCGCAACGAGAGGAGAAGAGAAATCGTGAACGAAGTGAAAAATTCCAGGTATTAATTTGATAAAAGATAATGGGTATTTTTTGAAAGATAGTTGATGATCTCACGTTTACTGGCAATAAGATCACGGAGTTTGGGATTTTTCTTCACCTTCTTTCCGCCTAATTCGCCATTACAAAGAAGACCTTCGGTATCCAGGCGCTTTATGGCGCTGGCCAGGGTCGCCTCCTTCTTCTTGAAATCCAATTTAGGATCCCAGTCGATTCGCTTTTCAAGGCTTCGAACCCAGGATTTTTCCGCCGCTCCATTTGCCGCCATTTTGATTGATTTTAAAACTTGTCCTGCTCTGATCAATTTGGTCAGAACGATCGCCTCATATCCAATAAAGGTCGAGGCGGCCACGGCGATTCCCACGGCCCCTGCCATAGGTGCCATGGCCAACAGAGGTTGCTTGATAACTTCGCGCCCTAAGAGATTGATCAGCCATATTGGAAGGTTCTCTGCCATCAAATAGACGGCGCCGGCAGATGCGCCCGCACTGGCAACACCGGTTAAAACGGAAGGCAGAAACGGGCCGAAGAGAGTCTTCTTTGTAAGCAATCTCACATAATCGGTAACCATGGGCGCACAGGTCGTCCCGTGAATACCACCATCATCTGGATCATCAGGGTAGTGACAGATGTTCAAGCGTACTTCCGTCATTGGGACAGTTTGAAGTATCAGATTGCTGTTTTGTAGAAAGTAAGTTTTTTGCATGGGAGGATTGGGCAGATTAGTTTCCAGGCCGGCAAACTGAATGCCCTGGGGAGGTTGGACAGAGACTTGATAAGGTTTATTCATATTTAGAACATAGGTTTTGCATCCTTTCACCAGTCCTTGATTTGGTGGCATTGGCATTCTGAAGCCAGGAAAATCGGCCTTCCAAAAACTAGCAGGATTTACAGTGAGAATTTGCCCCACTCCACCGCCTGGAATAGGAAAAGGTGCAAACTGCTGTGGCGCTTGAAATTCAATTTCCCCCCCAGGAACTTCGATTATGTTTTGATCGGGAATACTGAAAGAAAATCCCACCACCCCATTCAATGAACCGAGCTGAACATTCCCATACGGGATAAGAGGTTGAGTGCTCGGAAGCGTGGTGTATGCTGTCGGCAATAAGTAGGCCGTCGTAGCGCCCAAAGCATGAGTTAAAAAAAAGAAGGACATCCCAAGAATAACAATATTTTTTTTCATAGCGTCCCTCTATAGCAAAAAACTATCGAGGAGAGAAGTCTGGCTATCATGTTGAAATAATTGCCAATAGGATGAGTTGGCTTTGATTAAAGCGCGGGGATCTTTTAATTTGTAAACTCATTTTTGAGTTTATTGATTAGTTTGACGGTTTCCTCTGGTGCCTCTTTTTTAATAATATTCAGGACGAATTCCGGAAAGGAAACATTGATTGTGTCTTCGCTGTACAATTGAATCAGCGTCCCTCCTTCAAAGGGAATAAAGGTCCATATCATGTAAGAATTATCAAAATATTTGTCCGCAGAAATGAGATTGGAAACAGAATTTAAGCTGTTGTCTTCATCATAAAAATCATAGGTATGATTAATTCTATTGACTGTCACTCCGAGAGGCGGTCTTTTGCCGTACCATATCTTGGTTTGGGTGAAGGTCGAATGGGCAAAGTCGATATCAGGATGCTTTTGGGCATACTGGGAATTAAGCTGCAACATTTCATCCATGTTCTTCACATTCAGTTGCTTCAACTCT
>JACPIU010000006.1 GCA_016187935.1 Bdellovibrio sp. | reverse complement strand
CTGGGGAAACACCCGATCCCATCCCGAACTCGGCAGTTAAGTCCAGTTGCGGCGAAGGTAGTGCTTGGGAAACTAAGTGCAAGAATAGCAAGATGCACCAATTTTAATAAACCCTGGTTTCGGCCAGGGTTTTTTTTTGCTCTGAAGTTTGATTATTTTCAATGTGATATAACGTCATTTTTACCTTATCTGACACCAGAAAACATGGATTTCGGTCTCAAGGTGACACTAGCGATTCTGGGAAATTGGCAACTATATGATAGTTGTTGAGTGTTTTTGGCAAGGATTTTGAATATATAAATCGGCAAAGTGAAACTCTAGGAAGGGAGGGTCAAAGTGAAGAGAACAATTTCTTTGTTTTTAGTTTTTTTGCTTAATTGTGCTGAAGGAGTTGCTTTAGGAGGTGAAACTGCTGATGCCGGTGTGGTGAGAGTTGCTATTGAGGATGCCTCAGCAGAGGCAAAAGTTTTAGGAGTAGAGACATATTATGGTTTAATTGTTGCTGCTCAGAAAATTAAAAATGTGGAAAAACCGAAAAATGTAAAAGTTGAGGAAATTAAAAACAATGAAACATTAGTATTGAGGAATGGAAGACATATTGAAGTTCGTGATGTCGAGTTCCTTTATGTAAGAGCAAGTGTTGCTTTGGCCGCATTAAAGGGTGTTCAAGGGAAGCATCCTAATACGGATGAAGGAGCTTCAGGGACTCATTAGAAACTTGATGAAGATCAGGAACTTCCATACATGAAGAATGTCATTCTTTTATATTCATCACCATCAAGATACTGGAAAACTCATCCTATAAGTATAGTTATCGCATTAGCTTGCTAGCGATAAATCGACTGGATTTTGGACGAAAGATTTGTTCTGCTACGATGATTGCCATTTGTGCATCAAGACTTCCTCCCGATCGGCATTTTCCTTTGAGGCTTGTACTTGCTCTGGCCGATTGGCGAAGAATTGTTTTGATTTGATAAGGTGTAGCTTCTGGATGGAGTGCCTTGATCTGGGCAGCTACGCCGCTAACAAAAGCAGTTGACTGACTCGTACCCGATAAAAAGCCATAGCGATCGTGAGGTAGAGAAGATTTAATGCGAGAACCAGGTGCAGAGATATCGGCGGATTCTGCTCCATAGTTAGAGCTTGGATTGATGTCTAAATTAAAATCGTGATTAATCACTGAAATTATATTTTGAAGTCCGTAGCTGGCCGGGTAATAGTAATTGCGGGGTTCATCAATATTAGAAGCGAAGTTACCAGCAGCAGCAACTACTAGAATTCCTTTTTCCTCGGCCTTTTTGAGAGCGCGCAATTCATCGAGAGAAGCACCTGCGCCACCGCTCGAGTAGTTTATAATATCAACTTTCAAAGAGACGGCATATTCTAAAGCTTTAATGGTTGAATTGAGATTTTCCTTCTCCCCTGCTTTAGCATTATAATATTTGATTGGAATGATACGGGCACTTGGAAAAACGCTGCGAAGAATGCCGGCTATATGTGTTCCGTGCCCATGCTGATCACTTGGTTGAGTAGTGCTCACGGCACCAAAAGAAAAATCTCTACCATAATCTTCAGCAGTCGCTACTTTCAAGCCATTGTGATTGGTTACGCCACCCTGAAGAAGAGGATGGTTAAATTGAATTCCTGTATCAATAACCGCTATCGTAACTGGCCGTTTGATCAAGGGTGTAAGATCAATTGTGAGAGCGTTAATACCTGCTTTTTGATTATGCTCAAGGGCCCAATTGGTGGCACTGAAAAGATTTTCTGAAATACTTGTTTTGAGTTCTGAGGAAGCTCCAACAGAAATCGAAGGCAGTAAAAAGGTCATCATCAGCAGGGCCGATCGCCACCAGCTTAGATACCTCATAAGAGACATATTTCGAATCATGATTCATCCTCCCCAGGATGGCGATTTAACTAAGCCTTTATTACTTCTCTTATAAAGGCGCATCGCATTATAGACGAGACTGCTCAATTTTGTGCTTCTCCTTGAAAAACTTGCAGGAAATGTCAAAAGTTTAGACACTTGAACGTGTGCATACATGCAAAATCAGACAGATAGATGATTAGTCACTAAACAGAATCTTTTTTTCTAAGGCCAGTATTTCAAATTAACGATATGATGGCTACTCGAATGCTGGGGAGTCTCTCGTGGCAGAAAAAGATTATTGTGACGTTTGCCTTGCTCAAGGCCTAGATTCTCATTTTTTAAACGGGAAGAAAAATGTCTTGCGAAAAAATATTCTTTATAAAGTGCTAGTTGGTAAGGCCGCAACAGTAAAGTTGTGTCATGTGCACGATATTGAATTGTTTCATTTAGGCGAGAAACGTTTTGTCACCGAGCACGTCGAGATGTTGCGGAAACTTGTCAGTCGAGATGGCTCCAGTTAGTGATCTTTAGGCCTCAACCTTGCTTTGCTGGAATGCTTCAGTTAGGTTAGGGCCTGTATGAGAAAACAGCGTAATGAGTTGATTCTGATGGGATATTGCCCTAATCCCCATGGTGTGCATGGTGGATTTAGCTTTTTCCCAATAAGTAGAAAAGATTCAATTTTACAACATGGTATGGAAGTTTTTCTCAAGAAATCAAACAGTACCGATAACAGTTGCGAACCTTATAAAATTGCCAAGATCAATAAGGGGAATAAATGGATTTTGTTCTTTGATCAAATCATTGACCGCAATCAGGTGGAGTCATTAACTCCTGCAGAAGTTTATTGTGCGCGAGAGGCCTTTCCAAAATTAGAGAGTAAGAGCGAGTTTTATTTAGCTGATCTTATAGGTTTAAAAATTTATTCATTTGAAACCGGCGATTTTTTAGGGAAATGCTTGAACCATTACCATAATGGCGCACAATATGTACTTGTTTTAAAATTGCAAAACGAGACAATTGAATTGCCATTTATCGACTATTTTTTTCCCGAAATAAATCTTGCTCGTGGTGAAATGAGAATCAGAATGCCAGAGGTAATTAGTGAATAAGAAGCGCATTTGGATATTAACTCTTTTTCCTGAAATGTTTGAGGGTTTTTTAAACAAAGGACTCATTGGTACCGCCCTCTCGGGGCATAAGAGTTTAGGCTACCATGTCCATTTGGTGCAAATACGTAATCATGCACCAAATGACTATAAGGGTGTAGATGATTCTCCGTTTGGTGGAGGACCAGGCATGGTGATGCGTGCTGATGTACTTAAGAATGCACTTATTGATGGAGTTGTCGTGGCCGGAGGTTATGGCCGAGATAATTTTAGAGAACAGTTGAAAGTCATTTTGGCAGGACCGCGCGGGCGTGTTTGGAATAGCGATTCCGCCAAACAGTTTTCATTGCAATATCTGATGCCAGAAACTCTCTGCGATATCGTATTTATTTGCGGCAGATATGAAGGAATTGATGAACGCTTTGTCCAGACCTATGTTGATCTTGAATTGTCGCTCGGAGATTTTATTTTGAGTGGTGGAGAACTTGCTGTGATGGCCTTTCTTGATTCGTCCTTACGCTACATTCCGGGAGTGTTAGGCAATGCCGAGAGTGCAGTGGCAGAATCCTTTGAATGTGGCCTATTAGAACAGCCACAATATACCAGGCCACGGGAATTTGAGGGAAATATGGTTCCAGAAATCTTGCTCTCGGGACACCATGAGAAAGTGGCCAAATGGCAGAGGGAGCAACGAATTCAACTCACCCAAAAGCATCGCCCAGATTTATTTCAGAAATATATACGATCTCAAAATGTGAAGGGCGGTAAAAAGTGAAGGGACTGTATTTGGGGCTTGCCCATTATCCCATGAAAAATAAGGCAGGTGAGAAGGTTTGCACCTCGGTCACGAACCTCGATATCCATGATATTGCCAGATCCTGCAGAACGTTTGGGATCAAGAAATATTTTATTATCACGCCGCTGGTGCCCCAGCAGCAGTTAGTCTCTCGCATTTTAGAGCATTGGCAAAAAGAGAAATCATCTATTTACAATCCGGATCGTTTTGACGCGCTGTCATCTGTAGAATTGAGAGGGAGTATCGATGATGCCCTCGTCGCAATTGAGCAAGAATGCTCGTCCAAGCCGTTTTTGGCAATCACTGGGGCGAAATGGAATGGGCCAACCCTGGCGATAGAAGATATCCCCTTGAAAATACACGTTGACAATCGTCCGTGCCTTTTGTTATTTGGTACGGGCTCAGGATTGCATCCTGAGGTGCATGAACGGGCCGATTTTAAGTTAGCTTCTATTCACGGAGCTGCTGAGGATGGTTATAATCATCTTTCTGTTCGTTCAGCCGTGGCCATTTATCTTGATAGACTTTCAAAAAATCAGGAGAGATGCCAGTGCAAATAGGGATTTGATTAAGGACAACATGGTGTTGGCCCTCTGGCATCCCGGAATTAGGAGTTAACCATGAATCTCGTGGACGTTGTGAATCAAGATCACGCCAATCCAAATGTGAAATCATTACCCGACTTTAGAACCGGTGATACAGTGGCGGTTCATGCATTTATTAAAGAAGGGGATAAAAAGCGTGTCCAAATTTTTCAGGGAACTGTGATTGCGATAAAGAAGCAAAAAAATTATCGTGGTAGCTATAGTGTACGTAAAGTTTCTGACGGAGTGGGCGTAGAGAGATTATTTCCCTATCATTCTCCCAATGTTCAAAAAGTGGAAATTGTTCAACGTGGTAAGACGGCTAGATCCAAACTGTACTATTTACGTGAGCGTCTTGGAAAATCTGCTCGTGTACAAATTGATTACGACCGTTAAAATTGGTGTGCAAATCAATTATTTTTAGGGCCTCATAACATCTGAGGCCCTTTTTTTTGTACCGTTTTTATGTACCAAGATATTTCTCATTTATCAGGTATTCGGAACAGACCTTGCAAATTTCCATTTATTTTGCAGGGAAGTGATGAATCCGGTCGGGGTCCTCTTGCTGGACCAGTTGTTGGCTGTACCGTTTCGCTCCTGGTGGATTCTTTGGAAAAACTTGCAAAACTCTTAAATCAATGGAAAAGGCTCGGTATTAAGGATTCAAAAAAAATATCGGGGATTAGACGTAGGATCATTTTATCGCGGCTGGGGATAGTCGAGTTTCATTCTAAGCAACCGGAAGAAATACAGTTTCCTATGCTGCAAAGACAATGTTTGAATTGCATGAATGGCGTAGGGGAAGACCGAATTTATTCTCTGAAGACATCCATTGATATCCATGCTCAATTTAAAATTGTTTCAAAATCAGCATGTTACATCGATCGAAATAATATCTTAAATGCAAGCTTAAGCGCTATGTGGGAATCGGGGGCCGATTTAAATGAGAAGGGAGAAGAAGGAGTTTGGTATATCGATGGTAACCATGTTCCACGTAAAGCACATATTGTTCAAACACCAGTCTTGCATTCGCTGGGGAAACGTTTTGAACTCATTCCTATCGTCAAAGGAGATTCTAAAATGCTCTTGATCGGCTTAGCTTCGATCATCGCAAAAGAGTTTCGAGATTTTACGATGTCTCAATTTGCTCATAAGTACCCTCAGTATGGTCTTGAGAAGCATGCCGGATACCCTACGGTGACCCACTTAGAGGCCTTGAGACGCTTTGGGCCTTCTCCAATACATCGGCGAACATTTAAGGGAGTGAGATAATGGAAAATGCAAAACAAAGCAGAGGGCAACAGATGGAGCGTGACTCTTCTGGCAGACTACACAGACAGGGTGTTCCTATTTTAATTAATCCTGATTTTTTTCGCAAAAACGGAGCTGGTCAGGTTGATATTGCAATCTTTGACCCTGCAAATGGCGAGCGTCTGATAAAGATTTATGAAGTTAAATCGTCCCGTTATCCTTCCCATAAACAAATCGCAAGACTGAAAAAATCGGCCATAATTTTGAGTTCGCTTTTTGGCATATCTACTCAGATATTTTTATTGCGTCGCTATTGGGACAAGGGAAGTTTCATTTACAAAGAGCATCTCATTCATTAATCTCTATTCTATTATGTCAAACATTAAGAGTGCTATTATCCTCCTCATTTTGGGCGTAATGCTGGTTTTGCCACCGCTTGAGGTTCAGGCCCAAGAGCAGGGTGGTGGGCTAGATCCTCGCATGAAGGCACTGGGAATGATGGCCGTTTATGGTACGGCCGGCGGTTTTTTACTGGGAACTGCTGCTTTGGCTTTCGACGCTCCAGGTAGATCGCCGTTCATTGGAGCTTCGCTGGGGCTCTATGCCGGGATTTTATTTGGGACTTACGTGGTGGTTACTTATGCTGTTAAGAAGCATAAGCTGGAAAATCCTGGCGATCCTGAAGATGAAAATTATTATCCCGAAACTCCGGAATCGCCTTACGAAGGACCTTTCCAATCGCAGTCTCTAAAAATGCCACCCGTTCGCAGTCTGCAGTTTCCATCGACCTTTGTTGAAGAGGGTAGAATTCAATCATGGAATGAGCGTACAGCTTTGAAATCAGATGTTGCAGCCCCATCATTTTTCATAAATGTACTGAATATTACGTTTTAAATTTCACTCGATTTTCTGTTCGAACGTCCGACTGGTGTTTCCTGCTCAGAATCAAGCTTAAAATCATCTACTAATAGATGGCATGGATCGAAATTATAAAGTTTAAAAACTCTGATGAACTCAGCTCTTAGGTTGGCGATTTTGATGTGAACGTGAGACGTAACGAGATGTTGTACGATCTCGACCAGATGACCGATACCTGATGCCCCGACGAATTCGAGTCGTTGAAAATCAAGAGTGATGATTGAACAGGGATTTTTTTTTGCTAACATAATGAGTTGTTTCTTGAGGATAATGCAGCTCTCAATTTCAAGTTCTCCTTCCAATAAGACAAAAAGATTGCCCAAAGAATTACTTGCGGTTCTTATCTGTAATGACATGGAGAACTCCTTTTCATAGAAAGTGGGCCCTATTTAAGAGTATAATGGGACACGGTCAGAGTGGGATGCCCGGGAAAAATACTCCATAACCACCTTTTGCGTCGAGTATAAGGGATGTTTTTTATATGCCTGAGATAATTTTACTGTCACTTCCCATTGGAAATTTAGGAGACCTGACCAGACGGGTACAAGATGCATTAAATGGCCCAGGTTTATTTGTTGTCGAAGATACTCGGACATTTAAATCTCTCTTGGCTCATTTAGGCTGTTCGTTTGAGGGCAAGGAAATTCTTTCCTTTCATGATCAAAGTTCCATGGGATCTTGCGAGAATGTTCTGGAAAAAATATTGATACGTGGGAAGGCCTATTTATGTAGTGAGGCCGGCAGCCCTGTAATTTCTGATCCAGCTTATCCTCTTCTCAAATTGGCCAGAACTCAAAATATAAAAATCACGTCAATGCCTGGACCTTCTTCATTAGTGATGGCCCTTGAGTTGTCTACTTTTCCGGCCCATCCCTTCACATATCATGGTTTCTTGGCCAGAGGACATGAAGAGCGCAGGAAGTTTTTTGAATCCTTGGCAGTTTTAAATGGAATGACCCATATTTTTTTCGAAGCTCCACAGAGAGTTCGAGAAACATTAACAATGGGCATACTTGTTTTGCCCGAAGTACATTTTTGCGCTTGTCGCGAGATGACGAAGTTGTATGAAAGCGTCTATTTTTTTAAAGGCCCACAGACTATATCCCTTGTGGATGAATTACCGGAGAAAGGAGAGTATGTATGTTTGGCCTATGTGGAACATTCAGGTCAATCCATTTCCAAAGATTTAGAGCTTTCTCGCTTGGCCCAGGATGTACTCCAGGCAAAGGGTCATAAAAAGTCATTGGCAAAGCTTTTGTCAAAACTACTTGGAACTCCAACCAAGCAAATCTATCAAGAACTCTCTGATACCAAACTTTAATTTTTCTTGAAAATACCGACATTATTGTAGGGTATCTATACTTTGTTAGGGGATAACATTGAGTAAATCTTGTTCATTAATTAGACAGCACGACGAGGAGATCTTGGAGTTTGGGAGGCTGCTCTTTAGTTCGCTGGATTTTAAGCATATCCAAAAAAAGGCCGTCGGCAGGCTTAAGAAATTACTCAATTGCTGTCATGCTTCGCTTTTTATCTTTGATTCCAAAAAAAATACATTGGAGACGAGCATTATCGATGCCAAAGGTCACGAAATGCATATTTCTGTGCCAATAGATGAATATAGTTTTGCAGGATATTGTGCACATTTTTCTGCTATTTTTCATGTCAAAACTCCCAACGATGATATTCGTTTTGCGCGTGAGCCAGAGTTTGTTAAAGAACTTGATTGTGGTGAGTTTCTTCTCATGCCCTTGGTCTTTAATGGGGATTTATTAGGAGTTGTCAAAACTGTACGCGTGACAGGTCTCAGCTTTATTGAGGCAGATATTGAATTTGCCAAGCTATTGGTAGATCAGCTTGCCATTTGTGTTCAGAACAGCAAATTATTGCAGAAGGTGCATGAGCAATTTGTGCAAATTTTTGCGGCCCTGGGTGATGCCATTTCAAAAAAAGACCCTTATACAGGGGGACATACGAAAAGAGTATCCATGTTTTCCGAAATGATAGCTAAAGAATTGAATCTCTCCCCGCAAGAGATGTTGGATGTACGGATGGCGGCAGCATTACATGATATTGGCAAAATCGGTGTTCCTGATTACATTTTGCAAAAAAATGCACCACTCAATGATGAAGAGTTCCATATTATGAAAGAGCATCCGCGTATTGGATTTGAAATCCTACAGCACATTGAAGGAATCGAATCGGTTACTAGCGGGATGAAATTTCACCATGAACGCCCAGATGGAAAAGGCTATCCCTACGGCATGAAAGAAGGCGAAATCCCCTTATGTGCACAAATTATTTCGGTCGCAGATACCTTTGATGCCATGATCAGTACTCGACCATATAGGAAAGGATTGCCTCCCATGATCGCCTATGAGGAGATTGTGAAAAACGCCGGGACGCAGTTTTCTTCAATTGTAGTCGAAGCATTTAAAAGTGGATTTAAAAAGACGAGTATGTACCGACCAGATGGCCACAGCAAAATAATGACAAACATCAAGAAGGCCAGTTAAAATAGAAGGGAGCTGTTCCTTTTTTTTAATTGGAAAGATAGATGATTGTTCGAATTATCGGTGGTCATGGCGGGGTTTGTCCTGGCTTTAGAGCAACTTCCTATTTGATCGATGGGAAATTGATGATCGACGCGGGAAGTGTTGCGAGTGGTCTCTTAATCGATGAACAATTACAAATTGATAATATTCTGATCTCTCATCCCCATCTTGATCATATCAACGAGTTGGCATTTCTTTCTGATAATTGTTTTGGTATGAAAAACCGACCGTATGAAATTTATTCCAATAAAGAAGTTATCGATGCCATTCGAAAGCATTTGATTAATGACGTTATCTGGCCGGATTTTTCCAAACTGCCCAATGAAAAAAATCCTACCTTACGTTTTCATGAGATCCAACCTGAAGTTCCATTGATGCTGGATGATTATAAAATTTTCCCAATTCACGTGAATCATTTTGGGGGTGCCTTTGGCTTTATTATTGAGCGAAAGGGACGATCGGTTTTATTTACCCAGGATACAGGACCGACCGAGCGTATTTGGGAAGTCGCCAAGACGTACAAAAATCTAAAAGCAATTTTTACAGAGGTCAGTTTTCCGAGTGCCTTTAGCAAAGTGGCCCAGGATTCCAAACACCATACTCCCATGACGATTGATGCGGAAATCGCCAAAATGCCAAAAGATATTCCTATTTTCTTGGGCCATTTGAAGCCCAATTATCAAGCGCAACTTTTTCAGGAAATTGAGGCGCTGGGAAATGATCGAATCAGCATTATGGGTACAGACGATACATCTTTTGTATTCTAATCAAATCCAGGTGTAATAAACATTCCAGGCATCGGCGGTAGTATGATTGGCGTAAACCGTGCTGGAGGAGGCGATGGGGGGATGTCTGGCAACGGTTCAAGTCCTGGGTCATCGTCTGAATCCGTGGCCGGCTTCTTTTTAATGGTGAATTCTTCGGAGTCTTTCTCTTCCGTGCCTACTTTGAAGACTGCCTTTCCTTTGATATCTTCAGTGCCACGTTCGGCTTCGATAGTTTTTCCAGTCTTTTTTATTTCACTTCCGCCAGGAGATTTATATATCCATTCAATGGTGCCATCTCCGCTGACATCCTCATAACTACCACTTTTGAAAACACTGGCCTCAAATTTGGCATTGGCTGCATCTGGTGTTTTATCCTCTGAGATTTCGAGATTGTAAGCTACGGCAGAAGGTTTTTGAGGAATGGTATAGACAGCTGTATCGCCTGGTCCGTCAGTTTCTACGTAAACAGCTTTTACATCATAAGGCCCATTGGCATCCATTTCGAACTGCTTAATTCCTTCATTGCCTACAATATCTGTAGGATTACATCCTGGTCTTTCCGTACCGCACATCCACTTAAAGCTTACGCGAGGATGTTTCTCTTTGCCGGTAGGAGGAGTGAAGGTTAAATTGGCCTTAAGTTCGATATGGGTTGCTGCACCTGAACCTGATCCTGAACCTGAATTTGGTGCTATCCCCACGCGTGCGACGGCAAAATCGGGGGATGCAGGTGAATCTTTTCTTGGCACGGTAGTGGATCTTTCAAGCGAAGGAGATCCTGCAGAGGTATATACGGCCTTAACGGTATAAGCTTCAGCGTCTTTATTAAAGTCTTTCCATTCGCCTGAGTTAATACTGCCTGAGCAATCAGAGCGAGCTGGTTCGCACACCCAAGTTAAAGTATGGCCGGGAGGAAGTGGGTGCGCCGTGCTGCTTCTTAGCGTGACCTTGATTTGCACTTTATCCGGATTAGTAGGGTGGGCCTGTCGTGCAATTTCAAGATTTGGCACGCCATGGACGGGCGCATCTTTGGCCGGGATAGGTATTGAATTACTTCTTATAGGATGATCAGCACTTCCGATTTTTTTAGATGTCACGGCCGTGACTGTATAGGCCTGAACAAGTCGAGGAAAGGTAGTATCGCTCGTAACACTTGCGGTTTGATTATTACAAAGTTCAGGGAGAACGGTCGAACCTGAACCAACCAAGGTGCAAGACCATTTGAGACGGCTGACAATCGCTGCTTTTGAATTATCGGGAATGTCGCCTGAGGTGGGAGCATGCACCGTGGGACGCAAGACGAATGCATCAGCAGTGTGAGATTTCTCAACCAGATCGACGCCAATTTCGGTGCGTCCAATTTCCTTTGATGTTATGACTGCAGGCCAATTAGGTGCCCATTTCCATTCAGCATCTATGCGATAAGAATCTGCCGTAAAGGGAAAGGTGTATTCAGTATCGAGGGCCAGGGACTTTCCAGGCCCGCAAATGGCGATGGCCGGATGGTCTGCAACAGTTGGGCAGGTCTTCCAACGGAGTGTGCCATGATCAATGATCGCTTCTTTATTCTCTTCACCGGTATAAACCAACTTGACTGTAGTTTTTGTATCATCAGATTTTTCAGGAATAACTTGAAACTCGAAGGTAATGGGTTTTCGTTTTGGGATGACTTTAGTGGCAGTAGGCGCCTCGGGGCGTTGCACTGATGAGGTATATTGTACTTTCACGGTATAATCTACATCGAGACGAGGAAAAGTTGCGTTGTTTTCGTGATATTTAGAAACTTTGTTGCAAATTTCGGCCTGTTCTGTGGCGTTCTTTCCTGGAATATCAGCTTCGCATGACCATCGGTAACGTCCACCCGAGAGAACTGGTGTGGTTCTGGCCTGTAGGATCAGGGATTCAGGGCGAAGTCCGACACCTGATACAGGAGTGCCATTTTGATCAATTATCTCGATGCCTGACACATTGGCGGCGCCTGATCCAGAATCGTTGTAGGGCCCACTACCTGAGCATCCATCTAAGGAGATAATTCTGGTACTCACATCGCTTTCGGCCATCCCACCATTTGCGTCAGTTCCTTCTACTCGCGGAGTTGGTACGCCACCTCCTGCTGGTCTTGGTCGGATGGTTACGCCCATGGTTCCTCTTGGTTCGGATGTGCCACGAAGAATAACAGAATCCTGATGGGTGTCTCCAAGGTTCACCGTAACCTTGATTACGGCTTCGTGTTTGACCCCACCATTATTGTGGTGGACCGGGCGATCGATACATTTATCCGAAGTGGCAAAGGTCGTTGCCGAATAGTTACTGTAGGAAGACCCTGCACGATCGCAACTGTTATAGGAACCTCCCCCTATCGTTGTTGTTGTGGGTGGTTTTCCAGTATTGATAAACCAGGTGGTATCGGCTTCGTTTGAACCGTGGAGGTGTTCCATGTAGAGTTCTAATTCCACTTCCCAGTCTTTGCTGGGGGCAGGTTTTTTCTTAAACTTGCAGCTTAAACGATTGTGAAACATCCGACGCGCATGGATCTGAGGATTGATCGGCCCAAGACCAGAACGATCTTTGGACATGAAGTTAAGGAGATTCTCGATGTTTTGGAATGGTGTTGTATCCGTGAGACCTCGCAGAAATCCTCCGGTCGAACACATATACGTCTCATAGGGGCGATACGGAGTTTTCATCTTTAAGGTGTTAGGGTCATAGAAGTCTTTACAGTTGTGGTTTTTGTCTGGATCTAGAAGAAATTTTTTCAGTTCATCCTTCATGTGTTTCACAAACGCTGCCTTAGCTTCAGTATATCTGGTGAGGGCCCCTTTTTTCGTGCAGTTAGTAGTACATGTCATTTGGTATTGAAGTGAACGACGATCGCTTTCTCCTAAATCGCGAGTTTTAAAATTTCTACCTAATTGATTAAATATGGTTTCAAATAAATTGCTTTCACCAGTTGGAAGGTTGGCCGGCTGGTACTTACTATAGAGGTTTTTAATGATATATTTATCAGTTGCGGTAATGGCAAACTGAGTCCTCTCAGTTCCAGAGAGCTTTTTTTTCGAAAAATTTTCTAAAGCGTTGAGTAATTTGTCTTGTGCCGAAGAATCTGTAAATCCGTTTTCTTGATCGGAAAGGGCGATATATTGGTAGAAACTATCCAGTGTTTCCGACATCTCTGTTTTCGTCGCTCCGGAGGAGCTGAGTCCACTTCCAATCGCTCTCAATCTGCGATCCCTCGATCCCATGTCGCTATCAAATTTTTTCTCAATTTTTTGAAGTTCCAAAAAGGCCTTCGCCACTTTGAGTAAGGCCATGTCAGCTTGGGCCTGGAGAAGATCATCAAGCTTGGCCTGTGGTTGTTTCATAAGTTCTCTGATTTTTTTTTCTAAATCAGACAAACAGGCCAGTAATTTTCTTTTATGTTCAGTATCCAATGTCGTGTCTGCGGCCAGGGCGGCCAGTTTGGCGGGACTTGGTCTTTCGAACTCCAAATCGGCAGGGAGAAGGCTTGCGCCATCATCGGCTTCGGGGACGACCGCGCTTACAGTCCCGATTGATATTGATAGAGTCAATAACAACAGATTGAGGATGGAGGACATCAACTGGCCTGCATGCCTAAACATAAAAGTTCTTTTTCCTTTTCCAATGTCCCCAATCATATCATTCCGTATAGACATTTTTTCTCAAAGCAAAAAACATTTTGTTCGCTCCAACAGCTAGTTAACTGATCGGAAATTTTAGTATTTTTATTGAATCTACAGTTCGTTGGTGCCCTTTCTAACTGACAACAATTTATGGCAGTAGATTTGGCGCTTGATTTCTCTGATCGGCTGAGGCAGATTAGATAACTCATTATTATTTATAGATTCTAGTCAGGATGCATTCATGCCGTGGTTTGACTCAATTAAAAGTCCGAAGCTTAAGGCAACGCGAAAAGTCGGGAACGATATTCCAAGTGGTCTTTGGCAAAAATGCACAGCTTGCCAGGAAATTGTGCAGACGTCCCGCTTGGAGGAGAATTTTCAAGTTTGTCCATTTTGCCAGCACCATTATCGCTTATCGGCCGATGAACGGATTAATATGTTGGTGGATCCAGGGAGTTATGAGGAATTAGCATCTCAAATGGGATCGTCAGACCCATTGGCCTTTGAAGATAAAAAACCCTATAGCGAACGACTGATAGAGGTTGAAAATAAAACGGGGCGTCGCGATGGGACACTTCTTGGACTGGCAAGAATAAAAACGGCCACCGTCGTTTTAGTGGTGATGGATTTTAAATTTATGGGCGGTTCGATGGGCGTTGTCACAGGCGAAAAAGTCGCCATGGCAGCTGAAAAGGCCTTAGAGATGAAGCGTCCTCTTATTATTGTTTCCTGCTCTGGTGGGGCGCGAATGCAGGAAGGGATTTTATCTCTTATGCAAATGGCAAAAACGGCAGGTGCCTTATCACGTCTGAGAGATGCAGGTGTTCCCTTTATTTCTATTCTGACAGACCCCACTACAGGTGGAGTGGCGGCAAGTTATGCATTGTTGGGAGATGTAATTTTGGCAGAACCCAAAGCACTTGTGGGATTTGCTGGACCTAGGGTCATTGAACAGTCGCTGCGACAAACTTTGCCAGAGGGGTTTCAGCGTTCGGAATTTCTTTTGGAAAAGGGTCTTATTGATGCCATTTTGCATCGTCATCGATTGCGAGATGAACTTGCCTTCTATGTGAACATGCTGGCCAAATAAATATGGAGGCTTCACATGATTCTCAAATCTCTCAATTTCTAGAGAGAACTTTTGGCACCGAAAAATTCTCTCCCAAACTGTCATTTAAGGATTTACAAAAGATTTTTTCAAAATTTAATGATTCATTTGGTCGGAAAGGAACCAGAATTATTTCCATTGCAGGGACAAATGGGAAAGGTGAGACGGCGCATTCGGTACATTTTTTATGCCAGCAAAGTGGAATCCAATCTCTCCTGTGGACATCACCCCATATTTTATCTGTGCGAGAACGTTTCCAATCTCATGTCGGACCGATTTGTGAAGCGGAGTTATGGAATCAATTGAACCTAGCGAAGAAGGAATTGGGAAATCAATTGAATTTCTTGTCATATTACGAATTTCTTTTTTATGTCTTTTGCCAATGGGCCGAGCAGCAATCTCCGCAAATTTTGATTCTAGAGGTTGGGGTAGGTGGACGTTTAGATGCGATTAACGTACTTGAACCTTCCCTATGCCTTCTTTCGAGTATCGGTCGAGATCATATGGAATTGTTAGGTCATACCTACCGATCCATTTTGACAGAAAAATTGGGAATTACCCGGAACGGTGTTCCTCTCTTGACTACTTTACGTTCGAACTATTGTCGTGAGTTAGTACAGCAATTTGTCGAGTCAAAGCAAATTCCATGGACGGATTTATTTGATATCGTAGAAAATTTTTCTAACTTGCCATACTTTAAACGAAACCATCTCTTGGCCTTTGCGGCCTTCCATGTTCTAAAACATTCCATGATTGATAATAAAAATTTGTTGCTTGAGTTTAGTAACTTTGAAGATAGGATTCCGTTTCCGATTTTTCAGGCCCGTCGAGAGCAGATGACTTTAGGAGACAAAAGCTTTATCTTTGTAGGTGCACATAATGTTGAAGGAATGAGAGAACTTGCTATTCTTTTAAAGAAAAATGAGGCAGTTAAAACCGAGCAAAGAAGTCGGATTAGAAATGAAGCGCGGAAAAGTTATTTGGATGCGAAGTGTGTCCTCGTATCGTTTTCTAAGCGACCGCGGCCTGAGATCCATTACATGCTTGGGCAACTTCTTGGCCTTGATTCTTTAGAAAAAATAGTAGTGAGTTTTTTTGAACATGCTAAGGCCTATAATCGAAATGAATTAGAGGCCATTGTCATGGAATACACGGAGGCGCAGAAGCGCCAAGCGACGTCAGTCCTTAAGGACTGTCCCGGAGCTGGAGGCATAGGGAAGGGCACAACCATTGAGTGGTGTGAGAACTGGCAATATTGGATTGAAACAGAAAATCAAAACGCTCCCGTTGTTGTTGTCGGATCGTATTATTTCATTGGTAAGGTTCAGGAATTTATTCAACGCACAAATTAATCTTGTGTTCTTTGGAAGGGCAGTCGCGCTTGGGATTATCGTGAATTTTCCCATCATGGCCCAATCGCAGCAGGCATTCGAATTTAAAATCGGTGATAATATTAACGTCTATTCCGATAAAGGTTATCGCAAAACTAAAGAAAATATTTTTGAAGCAATTGGAAATGTAGTTATCACGCATGCTAATGAAACTATCTATGGTGAAAAGGCAACTATGTTCATGGAAACAGGTGACACCAAGATGGAAGGGAATGTTCGTTATGTAGGTCCGGGATTCACATTGTATGGTAGTCAGATTGACTATAATTTTATTACTCAGGATCTAACTGTTCTAAATGCCAGAATTATCTCTGATAATTACATTGTTTTAGGAAAAAAGATTTCACGTATTTCCCAAGATGTTTTAATTGGAGAAGATGCTGAATACACAACCTGCCGCGATTGTCCGGAGTCATGGAGTGTTTTCGGTAAAAAAGTCAATATCACGGTAGGACAATATATCCGGATTCGACATGCCTTAATCAAAATCAAGGGGGTTGTTGCATTATATGTTCCGTATTTTGTGTTGCCGATCAAAAAGAAAAGAGAAACAGGATTACTTTTTCCACGCTTTGGTCTCAACTTAAATCAAGGCACCCGTTTTCAACAGCCTTTTTTTTGGGCCATTAATGATCAGCAGGATATGACATTAACCCCAAGTATATGGGGAAAGCGTGGGACAGGCACCGAAATCGAATACCGGCAAACGTTAGGAGAAAGAAAATGGTTTGAGTTTGATAGCCTGATGGCCTGGGATCGAATCTACCAGGATGGGCAATACAGCGATGAATTAAGTGGAGAACATTATTATAGACACTTCTCAGAGTGGGAACATCTTTTCACGTTCGGTTATGATGTTAACCACTATATGTATGTCAATGATGTTCGCGATCTGGATACAATTCGCGATTACGAACAATTCATTGGATATAAAGTAAGTGGAGGGGAATTGGGAGGTGAAACCTTTTTGGAGAAACGCTTCCCCTCAACATTGTTCAGCGTGGAAAGTTATTATAAAAAAAATATGTTGGTGGATAATGCCAAGGAATTTGATTATCCCACGGTTCAAATCATGCCAGAGATAAAAGCATCGATGGTTCCTGTTCAACTTTTTAATTCAAAACGAAGTGTGCTATCTATGGCCAATATTGGTATAGAAGGCGATTTGAATTTTTTCAAGCAAGACCATCTGGTTGAAGGAAACTACATAAGAAATGCCTATCGTTTTAATGCTGCCCCCTATATGCAATGGAATATCGCTCAGATCGGCCCGGTATCGGTAACGAATAAAACATTTTTTGAGCATCAACAGTATTATTTTCCTTTTGAGGTGGAACAGAAAAGCTTCGGTAAAAATGGAATTTTGTATGAGTCTGAAGCTAATATTGAATTTCAAAAATATTTTGGGGTTGCCTACCAGGAAATTGTGAATCCCGATCAGATTATTGGAGAGGTTCAGACGGAGACACCCAAGAGCACAAACACAAAAGAAATCCCAGATCTAATTGGTTCTATGATGCCTTTTAAAAAGGAATTTTCTAAAGATAAGGTCGAAATTCCGCGGCATGCTTATCGTCATATTCAAGGATTTAAACTTAAACATTACTACATTTCCAATCAGCGAAATTGGGGGAATACACGTTTTTCCAATCAAATCAAAGGTCCCAATGGCATACCGAATAATAATGGGTTGTTTGACGGCGTAGATGCTATTCGTGGTCGTGAAAACGAGTTAAATTTTAAGGAATCTCGTACGGCCCTTCCAACAAGCAATACTTTGGAGTTTCAATGGAATAATTCAGTGGTGCGAAAATCTCCTCAGATCTATCGTCCTTTGGTAGATGATCGCTATTTAAGAAATAACTTTAGTTATTCTGAGGTGGCCTATTTTAACATCGGCCAGGGTGTGGATTTTAATGCCATGACTGAAGAATTCACTGAGCGCTTAACTCGTTTGGCCATTAATGCAGGAATGAGCGGGCAAGGTTTTGGAACGTCAATATCCGAATACTATTATCCGCGCAATAATCAGCATCTGATGAGTATTTCTGTGAGTAAATCTTTCCAATCGACGAGTCTGTCAACGAGTCTTATCTACGATTCGTTCACAACCCCAATTAATAAATACATCACATTCTCAGGTTCCACGGCTCCCTCTGATCTCTTCACTTTGGGACTTGGTTTTGATTACAATATAGTTCAAAAGGAAAGAACTCAGGAGAATTACAAGATCGGATATACTCCTCTCAACCGTTGTTGGAAACTCGACTTTGCCTATACTGTTACGCAAGTTCAAAAGAGTTATAGTTTAAACTTTTATGTCAATTTTAATGAAAATAATTTCATGACTATGCCAGGGATATAATGCCTTCTAATTATTCAAAGAGTCGGATTGATAACAGACCCAGTTCTCAGGTCGTAATTATAGATTTTGATGACAGCTTCACATACAATGTTGCAAATTCATTTTATGAAATTTTGAAAATTAACCCAAAAGTTTTGCATTGGAAGAAATTTCATCTTGAGCAAGAGACGGTATTGAAGAATACTCAGATTCTCATCTGGGGACCTGGTCCCGGCCATCCTTCTGAATATGAAGATATTTTATTGATAATGCAAAAAGCATTTGCTTCGCCAAAAATTTTTAATCTTGGGATTTGCTTGGGGCATCAATTGTATTGGAAGATGATCGGAGGGCAAATTTTGCCTAGCCGTGTGGCCTGTCATGGAGAGAGTATAGAGATGACTATTCCTCCCTGGGGAATTTTTCCAGAAGGTTCTCATCATCAAGTGACAAAAGTTCAACGCTATAATTCTTTATGTGTGAAGAAAGGGACTATAGGCAAACAAGATCAGCATGATTTGATTGTAAATGATGAAGTGATCATGTCGGCCGGTCCCAATTTTTTGACAATGCAATTTCATCCTGAATCCATTGGTACTTCTTGCCCCAAGCTCTTTTTCGCAGTCGTAGAACAGTTCCGGTATAATCTGATGAATGAGTGTAAGATTGAGAATTGAAGGAATCTATGGTGAGAAATATATAGATATTCTAGCGCAAGAAGGTATTGATTCTTTTACCCTTGATTTTCGTCCGAAGAGTTTTAATTTCCTGCAACATCATATTTTTCTTGAAATATTGAATAGTGTTAAAAATCGTCTTGCCAATATTTTTCTGCATTTTGAGCAATCACCTAACTTTGTAATCCAAAAATTTGTTGATGATGGGACGAGTGTCTTAGGCCCAATAACATCAGAAGGTCTGACCAAGCTTTTTTTGGAATTCTCAGATTTGCGTGAAGCTGAATTTTATGATCAATTTGCATCTCCATTCATTTGGCATTGGCATCCCATGGCCGATCTTGAAAAGATGCTGGGATGCACATATTTAAGAGGTGTCGTTTTTCCTTATGAGCAAATATTGAAATTATATCATCAAGGGCGTTTCGATGATTTTTATAAAAATATCTGTTCAAGTTTTATCCCTCAATTGAAAAGTAAAAATTGTTATATTATCTTGGCCTCTGACTGGCTTCATGAAATGCTCCCTTCAGTATTGGAGTTTATGGATATAGATATTTTTTCATATCCCATCAATCGGCATGTGGAATTGAGCTATCGGGTTCCCAATATGGATCTGATTAAAGAAAAATTAATCAGCATTAGGCAAATGAGATGTTAAAAGTTCTGCTGAGTAATGACGACGGGATTCATGCAGATGGAATACAAATTTTAATGCATGCCCTGAATAACATTGCCGAACTTTATGTTGTTGCTCCTCTGAGGGAAAGATCAACTACCGGACATTCTCTGACATTAACTGATCCGCTAAGAACTGTGGAAATTAGAAAAAATGTTTGGGGCTGTAGTGGTTTTCCCGCCGATTGTGTATTTATGGGGTTGGGGCATCTAGCAAGGGAAGTGCAATTCGATGTCGTCGTATCGGGAATAAATAGAGGGGCCAATCTCGGCCAGGATGTGTACTATTCTGGCACTGTTGCGGCGGCCCGCGAGGGGGCTTTTCATAGGGTTCCTGCAATAGCGATTAGTTCAGTCCTTGATAATTTAGGCCACGAAGAGGAAATACATTATGCGGCCGCGGCCCATTTTTTGAAGAAATTTTTGACATTGGGGGGACATAAATTTTGCCCTCAATTTGGCGTTGTGAATGTTAATGTGCCAAATCTTCCTTTGGAACAAATTCAAGGTGTAAAATTATCTCGTCTGGGTTTTCGACGATATAATGACGCCATTGAGGAGCGCACAGATGCGAGGCAACGTCCCTATTATTGGATTGGTGGCAAATACCAAGGCCCTGTTTGTGATGAAGGCACTGATTGTATGGCGATTGAGAGAAAACAGATTTCCGTTTCTCTTCTTAATTTACTTGACCATTCCAATTTCGATCGCACAGGAATGGAAACGTTTGTAAATCAGTTTATAATGGGTTGAAAGAGAATAAGTTTGGCCAGGAAGCCAAAATGAAACGTCTATCTTGCTTGTTACTTTTAATAATGGCCTTAGTGACTGGGGCGTGCAGTTCCATCCAAAGTGGTCAATATGTGTTGCTGAACAATAATATCGGTCCAAGTGAGTTAAGCAAAAAATATCATGTATCCGAACGGAAAATTGTTGATGCCAATAAAGGTCGTCCATTTATCAGAGGTCAATGGATTTTCATTCCGCAAGAGAAAGGTATTCTGCGTGCTTTTCAAATAGATGAAGAAGTTCCAGCTCAAGTCGATATCAATTCATATGGTAAAAAATTTCTATGGCCAGTTCCATCCGCTCATGCGGTCAGTTCAAACTATGGTGGTCGATGGGGAAGAAAGCATGAAGGAATTGATATCCCCGCTCCACAAGGCACACCTTTTTTGGCGGTGGATGATGGACTTGTCATTTATGCCGGGCGAGGTATCCGAGCTTATGGAAACCTGACGGTTTTGGCACATAAAGATGGTTTTTTTTCTGTTTATGCCCATGCTAAAAAGAATCATACGAAAAAAGGGCAGAAGGTTTATAGAGGGCAAGTGTTAGGGCAAGTCGGTCGTACTGGTCGTGCCACAGGTCCACATCTTCACTTTGAGTTGCGCAAAGAATCTCGTGCTTTAAATCCGATAGATTTATTGGCCAGGAATTAACTTAACAATTGAAGATAAATTTTTGCAGCATTCATGGCATCTTCAAGAGCAGTGTGTGCTACATCTCCCATTTTAAGATGCTTCATGAGGGCAGAACCAGAGACGGTTTCTGGCGGTAATAATCTCTTGTCAACAAACGCTCGTACCACCGAAGATAGGTCAAGGACTTGATGGTGAAAATATTTCCGCATAAATTCCCATCCTAGATCGCGATTTAAAAAGGGTAGGTCAAGGGCATTCATCGACTTACCAAAGAGGATGATTTTTTGGCCGTTTTGGGTTCCAAAATAATTTATGACTTCGGGTGAGGCGAGATAATCAGTCAAATACTGTTGTAATTCTATCAGGGTGAGCCCTTCGCTATGGGCCTGTCGAATAAGCTTCTCATTGTGCTCTATCACCCATGGATCGAGAGTCGGTTTGAGAGTATCAAACGCCTCACATTTAACATAAACGGAACGACATAATGTTGTAGCGATAGCTTTATCGACGGTACAAAAAGGTGCCATGGCAAATTCAATGATGGAATCCTGCTCACGCAGCCCGGTGGCCTCAAGGTCGATTGACAGGTAACGCATAAATTATTCTTTGAGTGAGGTAAGCATTGGACAATGGTCGGATACTTCCTTATAGGTAACCCCCAGATCGGTGGAAGAAGCGATCTGGCATTGTACTTTTTCACAATGGGCCTTCACCTGCACAGTATGGCCTTTAAAGAATGACCTAAATTCTTGAGAAGCGATAACATGGTCAAGGATAGATGGGTCCTCCATATTATCATCTGTTTCGCCCCACCAGTAAGCGGTGCAATTGATTTCGGCACTAAAGTCAATGAGTTGGTTGTTGTCGATAAATTCCATGAAACGAGCATAATTTTGGTTTCGCAGAACATAATCAGTCGTATTGAAATCTCCCAGAACTACGAGGTTATTCTGTCCTTGCTGACGAATCTCTTTAAGAATTTGTGCGATAATACCATATTGTCGGTACCGGACATCGGCATTAGCTTGTTTTCCCCCGGCCTTGAGATGGACCGCTACCGCCGTAAATGTCATTCCATTCGGGAGATAAGTAAAGTGACCAATGGCGGCCGGGCGCAGACCTTTATTGCAATTACCGCCTGCCGCTAAGCGAGCATCTTCACGAAAGTTATTGAGTTGAATTGTGGATTTTTTATACAGAAATCCCAGTTTTTGTTTACCGGTTCCACCACAGGCGGTAATGGCATAACCGTACTCAGGCAAAGAAGTGCTGATCATCTGAGCAAAAGCCGTTTGGTTGACAACTTCCTGAATGGCAAATAAATCAGCGTTGAGTGATTTGAGGGTCGCGGTTAAAACGGGTTTATTGGTATCAGTGCCTTCTCTTACGTCTTTATCGAAATTTCGAATATTGTAGCTGACAATGTCCAAACCGAACGTTTTGGATGAAACAAGCATGATGAACAAGAGAGCGGTGAAAGTTGTGAACGTCATGTTACAAGCCCCTTTCTGCACTTTGTACGTATTAGGGAAATTAATACTTCTATAAAGGTATAGCTAATTCAACTGAACCTTTCAAGAAATAAACACCCTGAATATTATTAATGGGCCATTAGAGATAATCAACCGTTAAAACAATTCTACAGGAGTCGTTTTGCCCATTTAATGCCTCTGAGAGCGAATCGAGAGTCTGTTGGCAGGCCAATATTTTCTTACTGTTGAACCAAACGTTACATTTTTGACAAAGGCCTTTTCCGTTGCAGGCAGAAGCAATCTTGATACTGCGCTGCGCAAGGAAGGCCAATAAAGATATTTTTTTGTCTTCGTGCCGGATTTGTTGCATATGGAGAATGGTTTTGTGACTTGCGCATCCATACACAATCAACTCAGGCGGCTGGTCACAAGCTGACATACTGAAACCTAATTATGACAATCTTGGGCAAAATGGGATGGCCTTTTTAAAAAAAAGGCCGCGCCATCGGGATCATATTGAACGCCAATGAGTTCACCCAATTTTTGCACATAATAACTCGGAAAATCCTCAATCTGCTTGGCGTACATGGCCGGTGGGTGAGAGAGAGCATCCTTTTCGCTATAGATGACTCTAGGGGGGGAATCAAGGTACATATAAAATTCTTTATCCAATGTTTCCCATATTCCATGAGCGAGAGCTTGCGTTTTTACTTTGGTAATAATTTGCATCAGCAATTGCAACGGATCACGGGAATGTGATGAAAACACAATGCTCATATTGTTATTACTTTCAAATGTGCAAAAAACCGGTGGTCTTGCCTGATTGATTCCTGTTATGGTCGCAGTGTCGAGAAAAGGTTTTCGAAGATTCGATTGAAAATAGGTAACAGCTAAGGCAAGAGTTTGCTCTTCCTTCATTCCAAAAAAGAGATTTTGAACCGGGGTCTTCGCAATCTCAAACTTTCCTTGCGCATAATCTTGGACTTCGACATTACATTTTATGACGTTATTATCGGCAGTCTCTTGATGAGCAAAAGTGATTGGTATCGGTTGTATGTTTTTTAAATGTGGATTGGTTATGAGTGCTGATTCGAAATTTTGCATCATCGCAGAGAAAGGAAATGCAGAAATTGATTCATTCAAACTTAATACTTGATCCCCACGAATAAAAGCCTTTTTAAGTTGTGGATTACTATTAATAAGGCCTGATTCGTTTTGCAGGGATTCTTGGAAAAAGGGTGAGACTTTAATACCTCCTCGATAATCTTTATCAAGCAAGTTGCCGAGCGATATTAGCGATGGCCCTTTGATATTCCTGTTGCGCAAAAATTGCATCATTCTAAAGTAGGGGTAATCTTTTGGATTTTTTGAGGGAGCAAAGTTCAAAAATTGCAGATGATGACCTTTGATAAGAAGGAGTACAACTCCACTTGAAGGTCCGGCCAAAAAAGGATGGGCGTTCTGATTGAGGAGTGCCCATAAGATCATTTTGCTCTCAAAGTCTTTTGGAGCATTTTTTTGTTTTAAAAAATCAGAAAAATCTTCGTTAAGGTTTTTTTGTGCGCCAAGAATGCTTTGCTGAGTGGATCGGGTACAAAGGAAAGAAGTTTCCTCAAAAGGGGAGCGGTTCCTTACAAGTTGAGTGGGGCCTTCAGTTAGTTTGAACAGAGATGTGCAACCGGCAAGACAAATCACAGCAAACCATATCCAGCGTCTACTTTTCATTACGTTCAACATATAAAATTTCTTTTTGAGTATCTATCGCTTTATGGTCAGAGTCTAAAATTGACTCTGAAGAGTGCACTTGTAGCTCGAGTTGATCGTTGAAATACGTCTCTAAATCTAAGCCATCGGCTTCAGCTGTGGTGGCCTGAACCAGGCAAATAAACCACATACCCGAGTGGGATGGGTTGTTATTGGGGACAACATGAGTAGAAATAATTTTATAGCCACGATTAATAAAGTGATAAAAAACTTTGTCAAACTGTTTCTCTCGATATCCCATTTTTCGCTCGGGAGGAGAAGGGAGATAGAAGGTAAAGCTTTGAATTTTATATTCAGTCTGGTGACAATGTTGGGTAAACCAAGAGGTGAGTCGTTTAAACAAGAAGTGGTCCTTTCTAGTTGCATTTCTAATAAGTATGTAAAAATGTTAATATCGCATGTCTGCTACCGTCAATCATCAAGGCCATTTAATTCTTGTTATTTATCTCTTTAATAGATCGCTTAGGGCGTTCTTATGGAAAAGTTTACCTATGTTTTTGGCATCTTTTTTCTTTCCTAATATGGGATATACTTACAAGAGTAAGGGACAGGATGTCACTTACGTTGTGGCAGGATGCCAAAAAGAAAGGGGCCTTTGCAGGAGGCCCCTTTTTTATTACTTAACATTTTGAAATTGTTTACAAAAAAAATCGCAAAAAACGCTCTATCCACAATTCTCGAACTCTTCCAACCTCCGGCGGCCTTGGCATGTTCCAGACTTAAATGTTACGATAGACCCTGTCTTTTTAAACTCTTGCAACGAGCACCAATCAGCTCAGAAATGCGAGGAACAATTTTCGCATTTGGGTGCTCCGCTTTGATGGTATTCGCAACTAAATCTTTGTGGGCCATCAATTTGTCTTTGACGGATAACATCCTCTCAGTCATCGTCCCGACCTTAAGTCCAAGGTTCGAATCAACCATTTCCAATTGATTTTTCCCAATTCGAGAGGCGTCATTTCTGTCACCAATATTAAAGGAAAAGTTTCTTTTTAAATTTTGATAAATGGCAGTGCACATCAGATCATAAAATGGAGCAAGTTCAATTTTGTCGTCTTTTGATAGAAATGAAAGATTCTTCGAATGACAATCGTTATTTCCAATAAGAAGATTAAAACAAATCCAGTCCAGATAACTAAAAAGAGCGGATGCTCTTTGCTTGATCGTAACATGTGATTTAATCAGCTTATAATTATCTTTTAGAGTAGGTCCGCCTTTTTCTTCGTACTTCTTATCACTGACAATTCCCTGTGCCTGACAAAAGTCCTGTTGATGGATTCGATGGATGTTGCCGCCACTATCGATGATGCGATCATATCTTTCAGTGATAAAAAGCGGGTGTATGTCCCCGTCTAAAACGATGCAGTTTGAAACTTTGAACCCGATGGCCTTCGCTAACTTCATACAATAGTGTTCATTATAAACAGACTCTTTTACGCCTGCTCGGTGGATCGGGGGCTTAATTATATGGGTCGTCGGCCTTCCGTTTGTGGGAAGATAAAATTCATTGTCCCTAAATCTTGCGGTAAACTTATCCTGAGCGCCGGCAATGGACAGGTAGCCGGGGTCCATGTCCGCAATAACTTCCGCGACCGATTTTTTATGCTTTATTGCTTCATAAATTTTGGCCTTGTCTATTTTTATTTCATTTGTCGCTCCCTTGGTAAAAGGAGAAACAGATTCATGGGTAATGATGACGGCGCCAGCACAATCCGCTCCAAACTCATCTAAAAAATCAAATGTACCTTTGATCTGCCGGCTTTTCTCAAGTACGTCTCTTGCTTCCCCTTCTGGCAGGAGGTTCTCAAAAAAGGAAAGAGTTACTCTATTTCCAAAAGGTTGTTCTTGGAAAGGCATGGCCAAGCTTAATTGAAATTTTTTAGGATGTTTGGGCCAGTCTTTGCTGTAAGTAAAAGAATAAACGAGTTCAGGATCTCTCTTTAGCACGCCAACCAAAATATCTTCATAAAAAACGTTAAGATGCTGGTGATTCTCCTTTTTCATTCTTCAAACTCCAAAACAAGCTTAAGGCCAAGTATCTGGGCAAGTTTGAATAGCGTTGAAAGCTTGACTTCTCTCTCCCCGGCGTTGCTCTCAAACTTGCTGATTCCGTTTACTGAAAGATCACAAAGCCTGGCCAATTCAGACTGAGAGATGCCAAGTTCTTTTCTTCTCTCGACGAGCGCTTTAACTATTTGCTCAGTATCTTCTACCGGTGTTCTCATTTTTGTATATCTCCCTATCGGGAGATAATAAACGGGATTTAAATTGTTTTCAAGAGGGATCCTCCCTTTAGGGAGATTTTTAGTGTAATTGTTTTACTCATGATTTAGATGCCGAATACTTCAAGGTAACACATCTACCTTCTTATCTTGCCTTTTGATATGGCCTCACATGTTTTTGATACATAACATGGGCCCGCGAAATAAGTGATGTTTATTTCTTTCGTAATTCGATACAAGCTGGCCTCTCCATTTCTATCCAGGTAGGCAAAAATATCGGCCACAGGAATATGCATCCCCGTGACCCGATATTTAGGTTCAGGTACATTTTTTATCATGTAGCCTCACAGCATTAGTGGCCGTCACAAAAAATTATTCCAGATTAACATATTCCTTGGGGGGCAAGAGAAGCTGCCTTGCGTTGAGATATGTGCTGGTTTCAATTTTCCAATACTAAATAAGAACGAGTCAAAAAAATGAAATTGTGCGGACAGTTTCCATTTACTGTTTTTTCTCATGTTCTGCTCAGGCATTCTTGTTCATTGGGAAAAAAGACTAATTGTCATTTTTTTGAATACAAAACAATCAAAGGTTAAACTGTTCAATCTCAAGTGAAAGTGGTTAAATAATCACAAATGTTTTTTGCGAGAATTTATTTAAGCGCCCATCGTTTATGATGGGCAGGCATAGGGAGTGATCTATATGAGTTCGTATCTTGTCTTCTGGTTGCGTATGTTTCAGACGGCCCTAACTGGGTCAAAGAGATATTATATTTGGCTTGGTTTTTTACTGGCAATTTGCCTCATGGGGTTACGCAGCTACTTCTACCAGTTAAATCATGGACTCATTGTCACTAATCTTTCTGATAACGTCAGCTGGGGTGCTTATATTGCTAATTTTACCTATCTCGTCGGGGTGGCAGCTGCAGCGGTTATTTTAGTGACTGCCGCCTATGTTTATCATAATAAGGCCATTCATGACATCGTATTACTCGGAGAATTGATGGCCTTTAGTGCGCTGGTGATGTGTCTTCTCTTTATTACAGTTGATCTCGGAAGGCCCGATCGTTTCTGGCACATTATTCCATTCCTCGGACGATTTAATTTTCCAAATTCCATCCTGGCGTGGGATGTAATTGTTCTCAATGGCTACCTTTTATTGAATATGTATATTCCCGGATACCTTCTCTACAATATGTATAGTAAGCAAAAGGCAGTTCCAAAATTTTATATGCCCTTTGTATTTATTTCTATTTTTTGGGCCGTTAGTATCCACACCGTAACGGCATTTCTTTACTCGGGTTTAGGCGGCCGGCCTTTTTGGAACTCGGCCATTCTCGCTCCTCGTTTTCTGGTTAGTGCTTTCGCCTGTGGGCCGGCGCTGCTTATTCTGACTTTTACGGCCATTAATCACTTCTATAAAGATTTCAAGGTCAAGGAAGAAGTTTTTAAAATTTTGAAGAGCGTGCTCTTTTATACTCTCCCACTAAATATGTTTTTACTTTTCTGCGAACTTTTTAAGGAATTTTATACTGATTCACTGCATGTGGCTTCCGCACAGTATCTCTTTTTTGGATTGCACGGGCATCACATGCTTGTTCCATATATTTGGACGGCCATTTGTTTTAATACTCTGGCGATGATTGTATTTATGACCAAGTTGCGAGAAAAAAATGTTCTTGTTTACGTGGCCTGTGGTTTGGCAATTCTTGGAACGTGGACGGAAAAGGGCATGGGACTCATTATCCCGGCCTTTATACCCTCTGTGTTCGGAGACATTGTCGAATATTCGCCTTCGTTACACGAATTTTGGATTTGCATGGCGATCTGGTCTTTTGGTGTCCTGACGTACACCATTAACTCAAGAGTTTGCATTGCTATCCTGAACGGCAATTTGTGTATCAAGAGGAAAAGTAGCAATGATGTACATTGCACAAATACGTGCGAGCAACATCAATCGTAAATGGCAAAAACTGGCCCACAACAATGGGGTAGGTTTTGTTGAAAGCAGCGAACTTTTGATCTGTCATTTTTTTCTCTAATAATAATTTCAAGCTGTTATGCAATGGGATTCAATTCTCATGTTGCATATCAAAGGGAATGAACCATGGCTGCCCTAATTTAACATGTTCTTTTTTTAAAAAAAGTGACTTTGTTTGCAGAGATGG
>JACPIU010000045.1 GCA_016187935.1 Bdellovibrio sp. | reverse complement strand
AGTCTTCGATAAAAGTTTTGAGGGCCGACACTGATAACAGATGCAAACTTCTTTAATTTGTGATGTTGCTGTCTGCACTCCTGCCTTCGACGTTAACATGTAAAAGATCAGAACACTGAAATGATTTTTATGGGGCAAGTGCTTGGCCATTCGCCAGAAGAGACTGGCGGTGTCACTGAAAAAATTGCTGAGTCTGCCGGAGGGCAGTCAATCCGCTCATTTTCATTCGCTTTGGGGTCAAATAATTTATTGTAGTAATAACGGCCTTGGTTAAATCGACACATTCTAGTCAAACGCAATAATGGCAAGGCTTTTTGTAAAGAATTAGGATTGGATTCCTCACGCATATGCATCCCATGGAAGTGTGGCCGGATGCCCTGGGAGTCTGGTAATTGACTTGAATGAGAAAAGGGCCGTGAAAAATCACTAGGACGTTCCAGAAAAAGAACTTCCATGTGACTCAAGGAACTAGTTCTCAAAAATCTCCAGTTTTCCATTGACCTTAAGTCGAATACAATGACAATCACTATTTCCTTAACTACGTCAAATATGGCAGACCTAAAAGAAGCGCACCAACTCTCCTTTGAACAAGAAATTAATCACTGGTGGATTCGCACGCGTTTTTTATATATTGATAAGGCCATCCGGTGTCTTCCAAATAATACAGAGGCAATTCATGCATTGGAATTTGGATGTGGAACTGGCCAAAATCTTTATTATCTGGCCCAACTTTCTCCTTATCGTGCACGCGTCATCTCAGCTATTGGAATCGATCCCAAGCTGAGCAACCCCTGTTCTCCTTTCTTGGAATCGTCAAAAGTTCAGTTATACCCTTCGCAGTTTGATTTTCAAGTAGGCGGACAAGGCGCGACGCTGAGGCATGCTTCCAACATGTCGCAGGCGTCGAGTCCGCAGGCGTCGAGTCCGCAGGCCAACGCCCAGGAAAATCAATATCCCAAGGATATAGTGAAACAATCTCAAGACACTAATGAACAGACCAATCTACTTTTGGTCATGGATGTCTTAGAACATATTCCGGATGATTTCGATGCTCTCAATCAATGGAAACGATACTTAAAACCTGATGGAATCGCTGTTATCACTGTTCCGGCTTTTCAATTACTTTGGAGTCCTAAAGATAAATTCTTACGTCACCTTCGACGCTATCGAAGACGAGAAATTATGACCTTAGCGAAACGATGTGGTTTTGAAGTGATTTACTGCCGATACATTTTTTCATGGGCCTTTCCTCTTGTATTCATTGCGCGTAAAATTCTTTTTCGCAAAGCAAAGCCTTCGGCCAGCTTGAGGCCAACCAATTTTTTCTTCAATTGGATTTTTTACCTGGCGGGAAAGCTTGAATATCTTGTCCGTGCCGATTATCTCCTGGGAACTTCTGTTGTGGCAATTATTAAGAAAATTGAATGACCATTACGGTTTTTTGAGATGGCGTTTTAAAATTAGATTGTCTTTTTCTTCCTTTCCCAAAATGAATTTTTCGATGTAATCATGCCATTCGAAAAAATCTTTCCGCGCATTATCATCGAGATGGTAGCAAATCCTTATGGAATTATTTTGGGTAACCTGAAGACCTTTTTTGCAGTCAATGTCATTTGGAGCGAGGCCTAAATCTTTTTTCAGACGTTCACCATATTCGATTAAATAGACGAATTCTGATTTAGTGATGCTCTCTTTTTCAATCGCCTTAGCATTAAGAAAATGACCAACGCGAAAATGTTCTAACCCATTTTCATCCAGATATTTGGTCAATATAATACCACGTAGTTTATTTTCTTTGGTCTGGTAGACCCATGAATCGGCCCAAATGGCCTCAGCGCCAAACAGAATAAATAACAGCACAGCGAAATGCATTGTCGAAAGCATTTATCTGATTACTCCATCAATCGCACGATTTTCATAACAAATAGAGACGATGGGGCATTTTCCATCCTGCATCGCGCGGCAAAGTATTTCTGATTTCTTGTCAGAGAGAATATCTTCAACTTCACCATAGCAATATTTTGCAACAATACTGTACTCCTTATAAGTCAGGACATAAGGATATCCTTGGTCACGCACCCATTGCACTCGTGGACTCGCTTCCACCAAAGGCGCACTTCCGAGCAACACCATGAGATAACACCAACTTTTAGCGCGTTTGAGACTCATGGGGAGACCCTTCGGTATTTGACGGCGAATCTATTTTCTCTGGAGGTGACATTTCTGCGGATATCGTAGCATCTTGGGCACAGATCATGAATTTTTTCAAAGCCCGTTTTTTGGTTGGGCAAATAGCAGTAACATCTTGTTTTTTACCGTTACATTCACAGCGTGCTTTTGAAATCTGAATTTCTGATTTATTTTGTGAATCTTTAAAAAAATGTGTTTGAAATTTCTTATCGCACTGACAATTTTGGATGTTCTCATATGACGGAATAGAGGCACTCCAAGCACAAAAAGAGCTTACATACATGATACAAATAATGAAAATATCTTTGAGAATAATCATTGCCATACGATTATAAGATACTTCAAATTTTATTCAATGATTTTATTGTCTGAGCATTTGCCTCAAGCTCGCAGATAGACTGGCCCTGTTTAACTTAAGCGTGCTACTCTTTTGTCATCAAGGAAACCAAGGTGCATATCGGATTACTCACTTCCAACGACCACCCGAAACTAACCCCAGACGATCAGATTCTGTATCAATATTTGGAGTCACAAGAAAGTTTCACCGTTACTCCGATCATCTGGAATTCCGAATTTAATCCTAAAAAGTATGATGTGCTTATCATTCGTAGTGTGTGGGATTACCAATCAAAAGTGGATGATTTCTTGCTCTTGCTGGAGAAAATTGAAAAGGCAAAAATCTGTTGCTTGAATTCGGTTGATACTATTCGCGGCAACATTGATAAAATGTATCTCTTTGATCTTGAAAACGAAAATAACATTGCCATACCGGCGACGCAAATTATAAGCGGCCCAAAGGCGCGACTCAACATTCAGTCCCAGGAAATGGTGCTCAAACCGACTCTAAGTGCTTCAGGCAAAAACACCTTTCATATTACACGAGAGAAAGTTCTTGAAAAATTCATTGAGCTTCACTCCGCTGGTGATCGTCGGGTATACCTGGCGCAAGAATTTATTCCCGGGATTTTTAAGGGTGAGATATCAATCATTAAATTTGGGCCCTATTTTTCTCACTCTGTAGTAAAGAAGCCTTTGGCCAACGAATTTAAAATTCATGGCGGATCAGTTGATCACTTTGATGTTCCAAAGGAATTGCATAATGAAGTAGAAAAGTTGAGTGAGGTCACCGACTCGCTTCTCTATTCACGCAGTGATTGGGTTTTACATCAAGATCGATACTATCTGATGGAACTTGAGCTCTTCGAGCCAGAATTATTTTTCCGCTTTAATCCCAAGGCAAAGGAGCTTTTCCTCAAACGACTCAATGAGTTGGTACAAACGGCATGAGCGCGCTGCTTCAACATTGATATTAGTCACGAAACTCTACCCAAAAGGCACTTTTTTACCTATAGTTGAACACTAGTCTCAACCGTAAAATGTTTTAAGGAATTACGAGGAATTACTAAGATGAAAGTCATTGAGCACATTAATAATCGCAAGGGACCGTTATTTAGTTTTGAAATTGTCCCGCCCCCTCGCGGACGTACCGTGCAAGATATCTTCGATATCATTAATGCCCTTGTGCCTTTTAGTCCCTCTTGGATCGATGTAACAGCTCACTCTGCCAGTGCATATTACAATGAACGGGCAGATGGTACAGTTCAGCGGCGTATTTACAAAAAGCGTCCGGGGACAATCGGGATCTGCGGGATCATTCAAAATCGCTTTAACATCGATACCGTAGGACATCTTCTGTGCAATGGTTTTACCAAGGAAGAAACTGAAGATGCTTTAATCGAATTAAATTTTTTGGGTGTGCAAAATATTTTGGCCGTGCGAGGTGATGGACTTAATTATAAGAAAAATATTGCCAAAGACCGCAGCGTGAATTTATATGCCAGTGACCTCGTCTCCCAGATGTCGAGTATCAAGCGCGGACTCTATCTCGATGAGTTAAGTTTGGCGCGCCCACTTAATTTCTGTGTCGGTGTGGCAGGTTATCCTGAAAAACATTTTGAATCACCAAGTTTAAAACAAGATCTCTTCTATCTTAAGAAAAAAGTCGAAATGGGTGCTGAATACATCATGACTCAGATGTTTTTTGATAATCAAAAATATTTTGATTTTGTCACCGCTTGCAGGGGCGAGGGAATTACAGTCCCGATTATCCCGGGTATAAAAATTCTTAAAACAAAAAATCAACTACAGTCAATTCCCAGTAATTTCTATATTGATCTCCCCGATGAGTTAGTGGAAGAGGCCTTGAAAAATCCTGACCATATACCCGCTATCGGCATCCGTTGGGCACAAAAACAAGTTGAAGGACTGCTTAAGGCCGACGTTCCTGATGTTCATTTTTACATCATGAATGACACGGAATTGGTGGTCGATGTTATTAAAAAATTTAGGTAGTAAAACAGATGTCATTGAAAAAAACTGCAACATACCTCCAACTGGAAGGTCTTCTACAGGATCGCATTTTAATTATTGATGGCGCCATGGGCACCATGATTCAGAAATATAAACTCACTGAAGAGGAATTTCGCGGCAAAGAATTTAGTGACCATTCGGTCGCGCTCAAAGGCAATAACGACATTCTGTGCCTCACCCGTCCCGAGATCATTGAGCGCATTCATCTGGAATACCTGGAAGCCGGTGCCAATATCATCGAGACCAATAGCTTTAACGCCACATGGATCTCACAGCGAGACTATAAATTAGAATCTCGAATCCGTGATATCAATCTGGCCGCTGCTCGCTGTGCTAGAAATGCCGCGGAACAATTTAAAAAGGACAACCCCACCCGACCTGTCTTCGTGGCAGGTTGCTTGGGACCGACAAATACCACCGCCTCCATGTCTCCTCGTGTTTCTGATCCAGGCTTTCGGTCTATTACTTTCGATCAGCTAAAACATGCCTATTCGGAACAGGCCAGGGCGCTTCTCGAAGGGGGAGTCGATATTCTTCTGCCTGAAACAGTCTTTGATACCTTGAACCTCAAAGCGGTTATTTTTGCCTTTGAAGAATTATTTGAAGAGCTAGGCCAACGTTGGCCTGTCATGATCTCTATGACCATCACAGATAATTCGGGCCGGGTTCTAAGCGGCCAAACCGCAGAAGCTTGCTACAATTCTATCCAACACGCCAATGCCTTGAGTGTTGGAATCAATTGCGCTCTGGGTGCCCGTGAAATGCGGCCTTTTCTTGCCCAACTTTCCAAAGTCGCAGAATGCTTTGTCAGCTGCTACCCCAATGCGGGATTGCCCAATCCCTTGGCCCCTTCTGGCTATGATGAAACACCTGAGATTACCGGCCGACATGTGCAAGAATTTGCCACCGCCGGGCTGATTAATTTAGTGGGCGGTTGTTGCGGTACAACTCCTGACCATATCAAACAAATTACAAAATATGTCAGCACGTTGCCGCCGCGAAAAATTCCCATCGTGGAAAAGGCCCTCCGTCTCTCCGGACTTGAACCGCTCAATACACCATGCCAGGGTCAGCATCCCTTCATGATGGTGGGTGAACGCACAAATGTTACAGGCAGTCCAAAATTTTCCAAACTCATCAAAGAAGGAAAAATAACCGAGGCGCTGGAGGTGGCCCGCCAACAAGTTGAGAGCGGCGCCAACATACTCGACGTTAACTTTGATGAAGCGCTCTTAAATGGCGAAGAATGCATGCGCACTTTTTTAAATTTACTCGCTGTTGAACCTGATATCGCCAAAGTTCCCATCATGATTGATAGCTCAAAATGGTCAGTCATCGAGGAAGGACTAAAGTGCCTTCAAGGTAAATGCATCGTCAACTCAATCAGCATGAAAGAAGGTGAAACCAAATTCTTAGAGCACGCCAAATTAATCCACCGCTATGGCGCTGCCATGATTGTCATGGCCTTTGATGAAAAAGGACAAGCTGCGACTCTTGAAGAAAAAGTAAATATCTGCGTGAGGGCCTATAAGCTTTTGACAGAGAAGGCAGGAATTCCGCCGGCCGATATTATTTTTGATCCCAATGTTTTAACCATAGCAACAGGAATGAAGGAACATGACCGATATGGCATTAATTTCATTGAAGCTATTCGTGAGATAAAAAAACGTTGCCCAGGCTCTTTCACCAGCGGTGGTATCAGTAATGTGTCTTTTAGTTTCCGCGGTAATAACAAAGTCCGTGAAGCTATGCATAGCGTTTTTCTCTACCATGCTATTCAAGCTGGTCTGGATATGGCAATCGTCAATGCTGGCATGCTCGAAGTCTATGAAGAAATTGAACCGACTTTAAGGCAAAAAGTTGAAGATGTGGTTCTCTGTCGACATCCCGACGCCTCGGAAAACTTAATTGAATTCGCCACAAAACTGGCACAGGGAAAAGATGCCAAGATTGACACAAGAGTTTTGGATTCATGGCGAGAAGCAAGCGTTGATGAGCGTTTGTCCCACGCCTTGGTCAAAGGTATTACTAATTATGTTGATCAGGATACAGAAGAAGCGCTCAAAAAATACGGCACACCATTAAACGTTATTGAAGGCCCACTCATGTCCGGCATGAAAATCGTTGGCGATCTATTTGGCCAGGGCAAAATGTTTCTGCCACAGGTGGTAAAAAGTGCTCGTGTAATGAAGCAATCTGTGGCCTACCTCGAACCTTTTATGGCCAAAGATAAAATTACAGGTGGCCAAAACCGTCAGGGCACGATTGTTATTGCGACAGTAAAAGGTGATGTGCACGATATAGGTAAAAATATTGTTTCAGTCGTTTTAGGATGTAACGGTTATAATGTTGTCGATCTGGGTGTAATGGTGACGTGTGAACACATCATCGAAGCCATAAAAAAACATAATCCAGATTTTATTGGGCTGAGCGGACTTATCACACCATCACTTGACGAAATTATTTTCAACGCAAAAGAATTTGAACGTCTCAAGATTAATATACCACTCCTGATTGGCGGTGCAACTACTTCGAATGCTCACACCGCTTTGAAAATCGCCCCGCACTATACCCCTCCTGTCGTTAGAGTTGCCGACGCATCTTTGGTTATCGACACCATAACACAATTGAAAAATCCCAGTTTGCGCGAGCGTTTTATAAAAGATCACAGGGATAAGCAGGAGGCCTTACGGCTGCATTTCGGACAAAAACCAGAACGGGAAATGTGGACTTATGAGGACGCTCAATCTCGCGCCCCCTCGCTTACATTCTCCCACAGCACAGTCGCTACTATGCCATTTTATGGTGTTAAATATTTTAACGACCTGACACTTGAAGAAATTATTCCCTATATTGATTGGTCTCCCTTGTTTTGGGCCTGGAGTTTGAAAGGTACATTTCCTAAAATTCTCGAAAATCAAAATTATGGAAATGAAGCAAAGAAATTGTATAATGACGCTCTTGCGATGCTTGAAACCTTGAAAAAAAGCAAGCGCCTACACCCCCGAGCTGCTCTTGGTTTTTGGCCTGCGACTCGACACCACGATGACGTCCATGTCTATAATGACCAAAAACAAAAAATTGTTAATTTGAATTTTTTACGACAACAACTGAAAGATATCGAGACACCTCATTGTCTGGCAGATTTCATTTCATCAAAACAGGATTTCATCGGATTATTTACGGTTACCACAGGCCAAGAAGTAGAATTTCTCGCCAAAGAATATCAAGACAGACGCGATGATTATAGTTCCATTTTAATCAAGTCGATTGGTGATCGACTGGCAGAAGCGATGGCAGAGATGATCCATCATTGGGCCAGGTTACAACTGGGTATCGAGAACAATAAAGAGCTAAATCACGCTGATTTTCTCAATGAGAAGTACAAGACAATCCGTCCTGCGCCTGGTTATCCTGCTTGTCCTGATCACACTGAGAAAGCAAAAATTTGGGATTTATTACAAGTCAAAGACAAGCTTAATGCCCACCTTACTGAAAATTTTTCCATGTCACCCGCAAGTACTGTGGCAGGCTATATCTTCGCTCATCCAGAATCACGCTACTTTAATATTTTAAAAATTGGGGAAGATCAGTTGAAAAATTATTGCCAACGTAAGGGATGGGGTATCGATCTGGGCAAAAAATGGTTAGCGCCAATTCTCTAAATTCCCAACATTTTCACTACTGATCGTGCCATCGCTGGAGACGCTGTCAATCCAGGGGATTCGTATCCGCAAACCTCAACATAGTTAGGTATGTTAGTTTCCTTTTGGCCTTTAATCCAAAAATCTTGAAACAACTGGCCGTTTAATTTTATTTTACTTCGAATGCCACAATAATCGGGAGATAGTTTATTTAGGCCCACACTTGGATAATAGCGCACGATCTCACTTTTCATCTGTTCCAATGAATTAAGATCGATAGAATAATCAATCGCTTTAACATCTTCTGTGTTAGGCCCGAACTTAACTTGCCCCGCTATATCAAAAGTTGAATGTATACCCAATCCTTTTAAATGAGGCAGAGGACATGGATAAATGAAGGATGTTCGATAAAAATCTCCACTATATCTAAGGTAATTACCCTTAACATAATAATCGTCTAAGCCGTTCTGCCATAATTGCTGTCCCAATGAAACACTCCATAATCCAGCCGTATTCACTAAGGCGCGACTCAAAATTGGCCCATCACGGGTTTCAAGAAGGAATCCTTGTTGGTGCTGACTGACACGCGAAATAAAATTACTTTTTAAAATATTACCATCATGATTAATTATTTCTCGCTCTAAAGCGCTCATGGCAGCGGGGACGTCAATGATGCCAGATGAAGGAACAAAGATGGCGTTTTTGATCGCGACGAATGCTTTCAAGCCGGCCATTTCGGCCGACGTGGCCCAACGCACACCTTCGACTGAATTCTGCTCAGCAAGAACTTTTAATTGCTCAAGAGTCGCCTGCTCAAGATCATTGCTACAGAAGATAAATTTGCCACACCTGCGAAAGGTGATTTCTAGATCGCGCGACAACTTTTCCCAAAGACGATTACCTTCAAGGCACAATCGATGTTTGAGTGAATTTTTTGTATAATACAGACCCGAATGTACCACTCCTGAATTTCGAGAGCTGGTATGATCTCCAAGAAATTTTTCTTTTTCAAATACAAACGTGTGTAGATCGGGGAATTGCCGTGTAACCTCATACGCCACCATGAGACCGGCAATCCCACCTCCAACAACGGCAATATCAATTTTTGTCATTTCATTCATCTGATCAAAATTGATCTTAGCACGGTATTATAATTGGTCATACCCCAGAAAAAAATTGTTTTATCACATGTTTTTTCACACATCCCCGGTTTGGCGGGAAGTGACTCTAGGAATTTTTCCAAATTGGTAAGTTGGGACTTAAAAATAGTCAAATCTCGATCCGAGAAATACATTTTCCTTAACTTCAAAAAAGAATTTGAAGGAAAATTCATAGGACTATTCTCGACTATCCCATCTAAAATTTCTCTGGCCTCCCAAGATAATGAATCAGGATGATTCCATTCATCAATGCAATGAGTGACAATCTCTCGATTTAGCGCGTATTTCTCCCCCATAAATTTGACCATATTCTTCTTCGCCATGTTGAATAAAATACCTTTGACCATCGGCAACGAAAAATTTAAATCCTGCGATATTTCTTTTGTACTTTTTGCTCCACTCGATAAAGATTCCAGTATAGCTCTCTCTAAAAAAATTAAATTTCCCATATTATTTCTCTCCCTCCTGAATAAGATTAACGATTTTTATTTCCCGCTCTATCTGTTTTTCTAATTTCCGAACGAAGCACGGGCTTAAAAAAAGAGCATATTGATTGAAAAGTTCAAGCAATCGTGCGGTGCCAGATTTTTTCTGAAGTAACAAATTTTTGAATCTTTCATATTCAGATACTTTCATTTCCTGATAATTAAAAATGCGAAAGACCCTTGTCATTTGAATGCCAGTCAAGGCGGCGATTTCACGATAAGTTAGATTTCCAAATTCGTATTTGAAATCATTTATAATTCTTTGCGAGCTAAGCATATCTCCCCCCTTTTAATGAAAGGGCGCCTTAATAGCATTTTGCCGGGAAGAATCAAGAAACTTAGCTTTTTTGAGGGGAATTTGTTTTGATTTTAAAACTAGCGAAAGAAGATAATGGCATTTTTTACATGTAGTTTCGCCGTATATAAACCTCGGTCATTATCGGATTTACCTTTAAATTTTGCATAACTGCCATAGACATGGCCATCCTCAATTTCAAGATCTAATTTAAACTTGGAGTAATTGCCACTGCCCCAGATCACCATTCCATCTGAAATTTTTAGATCAATATCCTGGTCGACTGAATGCAAACGCAAGAGTCCACTTCTAAAAAAAACTCTTACTCTCTTGCGCTCTGGAACAACGACTTGGCAGATGGCCTCACCCTCAATTTTAAGTTTTAAATCGTCATCCGAAGTTTCAATCAACCCGTCATCCTGTTTAGTAGCACGGCAATGATAACTTAGTTTTTTACCACGGGACTCTAAAGACATATCCGTTTGCTCAGCATCGATGCTAATCGTGTCATAATCTTTCGTGGTTATATCGCCTTCTATCGATACGCGATAATTCTCCTCTTGGAGTGCTACTTTGATTTTTGGCTGTACATCCTTTTTGAAATCTAGCTTATATTTCCCACCAAACAATGCGATCTTGTTGGTACTTTCATCAATTTCAAATAAAGGCGTGATACTTCTTAAAAAATAGGCAGTTCCGAGCAAAGCGGCAAACATTGTGAGAGTAAACGACCAAAAAAGTATTTTTTTAATCAGACCCTTTACTTTCATATTTCGTCTAATTTGTCATTTCAGATTATAATTAGGCCCATGGATGTGAAGATTATCACCTCAAATATTCGTTATGACGACCCAAAAGATGGCCCCCATCAATGGTCTTTTCGACAAAAAATATGGACTAAATGTATTAATAACTTTGCACCTCACCTTCTCGGAACCCAAGAGGGCCTGCATCCTCAAATCCAGGCCTTCATTCCAAACATTTCCCCTCTCCAAATCATTGATCAACACCGCTCATGGATGGTTGATCGCATGTATCCGAATCTGTTTTATCACAGGGACTTTTTTAAGCTTCTTAGCAGTGGTGATATTTGGCTCTCTCAAACCCCTCACATTCCTGGCAGTCTGAGTTTTAATAGCCAATTTCCTCGATTGGCCGTTTGGGCACAACTTGAGCATCTAAGCTCTAAACGTATTGTTTTAATCATTAATACTCACTTGGATCATTTGCACGGTGAAACCCGATTAGAGCAGATCAGTGTTTTGCTGCATGAGTTACAGAAGCTTAACCTTCCAATAGATCACTGTTTTTTTATGGGAGATTTCAATGAAGGACCTGGCGATGGCGTTCAGGCACGAATTTTCAAACATTACCCAAAGTTAGTGGACCCTTGGATTGTTTTGAAAAAAAAAGAAATTGGTTCACATCATAAGTTTGATGGAAAAAATCTAGAGAAAAAAAGAATTGACTGGATATTGGCCTCAGAGACTTTCAACATTACCGATATCAGTTTTGACATCTCTTGTGACAACGATATCTATCCTTCAGATCATTTCCCGGTAAAGTTAACCGTCAATTTTTAACAGCAACTCGAGCGCCCAATTTGACCAGAGTTTCCAAACCTTTTTGGGTATTTTCGAGAATATCATGGGTTGGAAACCATAGTCCTTTTTGTCCTATGACAATGACTGTGCTGGCGCCAAAAAGAAAATAACCTTTTTCCTCACCACGCCTAAAAATTCGCTTGGAATATGTTTGCACAATTTTTCCGACACACAATGCACCAACTTCGATGTAAGCCAATTTCCCAAAGTTCACCGTGTCCAAGATTGTTACATGGCGTTCATTAGTAATAAAAATATCTGACTTCTTTTTTAGCGCCAGTGGATTTACGGAATGAAATAAACCTGGAATACGATAATGGTCCATGCATCGCCCATCATCAGGAAAATGAAATCGGTGATAATCAACTGGACACAATCGAGCAATCAAGATCGGTCCGCCAACAAACAAGGGGGCCCAACGCTCATCCGCTAACAACCGCGGCACCGTCAGAAATTCACCTTTCACCGGGATTGTCAGATTCGGTGATAATTCTCTATGACCAAAATATCGGGCCTCAGCAAACGCCGGCATCTCACCTTGCACGTCCGAAATTTGTCTAACGCCAGATTTAAATCTTCGAATGAAAAAATTATTAAACGATGAATAAGGCATCACCGAGGTCCCGGAATCCTCAGGAAGAAACTCCTCTAAACTAATCTGAAAAGTGCCCAGAAACGATTTAATCTTGCGATGACTCCAACGAGTATTCTGATAAAATCCGTGCCATTTACTAACAAAGCGCTTGATTAAAAAATTGCAAAAGATGCGCCCCATAAAAGAATCATAAAGCCACTCTATGGCGCGATCACCATAGACTTTTTCTACTTCGATATTTCCTTTCTCTCGATTGAAAAATTGAATCATCATATACTTGCAAAATTAATAAGACGTGATTATATCCTTTATATATGGCTCCCACAATCGTAATGCGCAGCAACAACAAGGGAAAAAAAAATGCATTCGCACATATCATTCGTTTTGACTTTGTTACTCACCTTTTGGGCATCAGGTGCTCTTGGTGCTTCAAATGGAGATCTTTCAGGGCTCATTGAAAGTGAAAAAAATACAATAAAGATTTTTCAAGACAACGTTAATTCCGTCGTCAACGTTGCTACTATTCAACAAAGACGTGGTGGATGGTTTTATGGAGATTACGAAATGCCGGCAGGGGCCGGGACTGGTATTGTCTGGGATGAAGCCGGACATATCCTGACTAATTTTCATGTCGTTCAAAATGGGAATAAATTTCAGATTTCTTTTCATAACGACAAAAATCAATATGAGGCCACGGTTGTTGGCGTTGAACCCAAAAAAGATGTCGCGGTTTTAAAACTGGTTAAGCGTCCGCCAAAATTAACCCCTATTCGCTTGGGGTCTTCCCAATATCTGCAAGTAGGCCAGAAGGCCGTTGCAATTGGAAATCCCTTCGGTCTCGATCATACGGTAACACAAGGTATTGTTTCAGCGCTTGATCGCAAAATTGAAGGAATTGGTGGTGTCAATATTCATGGTATGATCCAAACCGATGCCTCCATTAATCCGGGGAATTCCGGCGGTCCGTTGCTCGACAGCTCAGGGCTTCTGATTGGAATGAACACCGTTATTTTCAGTGCCAGCGGAACAAGTGCCGGAGTGGGATTTGCTGTACCTATCGATGCTATTTTGAGAGTTGTCCCCCAATTAATCAAATTTGGGAAAGTCATTCGCCCCGGACTTGGCATTGGTGTTTTACCTGAAAATATGCGCGAACGTTTCGGCATATCCAAAGGAATTATCATTACCTATATTGACGAGAATGGAGCTGCCGCCAAGGCCGGTCTGGTGGGAATGGGGCAAGATGAATTTGGACGTTATTATTTAGGTGATGTGGTTCTGGAAATTGACGGAAAAGAAGTCAATAACTATGACGATATTTTCCATATTTTGGATCAAATGAAAATTGGCGATGAGGTTACGATTAAATATGTTCGTGAGGGGAAAACTAAAACTGTAAAGGTCAAACTCAGCGCGATCTAAAAATTATCAAGATAATTTTGTATGCTTTCGCCCGTAAGGACAGCTCCACAACCGCTGCCATCGAGAGCAAAAACATTATCAAGCTGATCTACAATGAAACGATCATGGGTGGAAAACAAAATCCCCACTTTTTGCAACTGAGAATAATCTCGTAAAAATTCAAACAGCCAGTCTTTTTGTTTAATATCCAAATAAGTAAATGGTTCATCAAGAAAGAGAAATTTAGTTTTTTGCGCTAAAGCTCTCCCAATCATTATTTTTTGTTTCTGTCCATCAGACATGGCAAAAAAAGGTTTAATCAAAAGTTCCTGAATATTCAGTTTATTGGCCAACTCACTTACAATCTCATCATCTTGTGCACTGTAATTTGGTCCCGACAAATAAGGATAACGCCCTAGTAACAAAATATCTCGTCCAATCATTAACATATTTGTAGGCCAAATAGTCGTTACCATCGCAACCATGCGGGCACGATGAATCGGTGAAATCTGATATAACGATTGATCATCAAGACAAATAGTACCTTCCTGGGGTTTATGGATACCGGCCAAGGCCTTCAAAAGTGTGGTTTTTCCACTGCCATTTTTTCCCAGTAATCCCATGAAGCTTCCCTGCGAAAATTCAAGACTAATGTTTCGAAGCAAACTACGCGGAGAATAATTGAGAGTAATATTTTTTGCAGATAAAATCATGCTTGCCTAAAATTCATTTGATAAATAAATAATATAATTACAGGAGCACCCAAAATACCAAGTACAGCGTTCAGAGGAAGCGATAGAGGGGCCATCCATAAATTTAATGCTTCAACAAATAGTGCCATTATCGCGCCAATCATGAAAGAAGCAGGAATTAAAACTACATGCTGTTCTGTTTTAAAAATCATCTTGCTTAAATGAATCGCGGCCAAGCCAATGAAGGCAATAGGGCCACAAAATGCAACCACCAGACCGGTAGAAAATCCGGTGAGCATAATCACATAAAGTGAAATTTTTTTAAAATTCATACCGCTCAAATGAGCATAGGTTTCTCCCAAATTAAGCAAATCCAAATGTGCGGCCATACGGAACGCCAAGATCAAGGGCATGAGTGATGCTAAAAGCAAAAAAGGTAAATCACTGAGGGCCGTTCGCTGAAAAGTCCCAAAAGACCATAGCAAAATGGCCTTAATATGATCTTGCTGGGCAAAGTTCAAGCAAACCGTGAGAAGACCGCTAGCAAGTTGTGATACAAATAATCCAAGCAGAACCAAGAGGATTTTATTACCAACCTTTTTTGAAATGCTGATAATCACGGACATCATTAAAAATGATCCTATCAGCGCAGAGCCGATCGGTCCAAGTCGAGCAATCTGGCCTGTCATTTGATTAAAAAACATAAACCATAATGCGACAAAAAACGTCGCCCCACTATGGATACCTAACACATAGGGACCGGCCAAGGGATTTTGAAAGTAGCTTTGCATTAACAGACCTGACAAGGCCACAGCACCTCCCGCAAGAAAAGCCGTCATGATTCTCGGAAATCTCAATTGCCAGAATACATCTGAAGAAAAGGTCATCGATTCTGAATAAAGGGGACATAAAGTCAGGACAAGCAAAATGGTCAAAATGAATGTTAATATTATTTTTTTCTTTACCATTTTCTTACCACTTCAAATCTCTGTACCAAACGAGCGTTCGCTCGGAGGCAAGTTCGGGATGGAAGATTTGCACTAGATCTGACAATATAAGATCGGGACGATAAACTCCATTCTCCCAAAAATCAATGCCACCATTTTCACTTTTAATTTTGTCATAGTTGAAAATTTTAAGCTTAAATTTTTTCAACATCTTATATCGTGAATCCTCCTGCTCAAGTGAATTTAAATCGCGCATACTGGCATGGGGCAACCAAATATCGATTGTCGGAAAAATGGAATAGACATATTCGAAATCCATGACTTTGGTTTGAGCACTCTTGGGTGTGGCAAATATGTAATCTCCTCCCGCATCTCCAACCAACTTTGCCAAATAACTATCTCCCCCAGGAGAATGCCAATCACCACCCCAAAATGATCCCATCATGATTTTTGGCTTCGATCGACTTTTTTGAGCAACGCTTTTGGCGCTCTCATAACCTCTCACGATTTTAGTAAATTCATCTTGAATATTCACTCCACACTCAAGGACGGTACAAAATACTTTGATCCACTCCGCCCTACCTAAAGGATGTGGTTCAAGATATTCCGCAAAACTCAGATAATTCAATTTTAGTGCTTTCAATTTTTCCTCAAGCGAGAATTCCTGATCGATCAAAGGGTATATTAAAATGAGATCGGGCGCTAAATGTGCCACCATTTCCAAGTTGGGTGGGTAACCAACATCCTTCATTTGGCCTTTATTTATCTTTTCCATCGCCCACGAGCTATTAATAAAATTTTTACCGCTTATACCCTGAAGAAAATCCTTATTTTTTCCTAATTCAAAAAGAGGAATGAACGTTGTGGAAAGACTTAAGACTTTTTTAAACGGCGAGCGAAGAATTTTAACATGAGAACAGTCTATTGGTTTAGGAGAAATCAAGAGAGTCACCATCTCACCTTTCAACCAAAAACCTCTCTTAATTTCAATAAAAGAAAATTTCGTATTCTTATAGAGACTAAAACCTTTCGCATAAATTGGAATTTCTTCCTGAACAGTTTCATTATGCTTCTTCAAACAATCCAAAATGGGTTGTGGAATTGCGGCGCGAGCAATTGAACAAGTCAGAAAAACAAGAATGAAAATTAATTGAATGGGCATTAGACCATGTTGGGATCCATGGCATCTCGAATCCCTTCTCCAATTAAGTTCAAAAGAGTTAGTGTCGAAAAAAGAGCGAGGGATGGGTAAACCGCTAACCACCAAGCAATGGTGTAATTTTTCTGTGCCTGGGCCAACAACTCTCCCCAGCTTGGTGTCGGCACTTCAAGACCAAATCCGAGATAATCAAGCGATGCCAATCCTGAAATATGGCCGGCAATAGCAAAAGGAGCGAAGGTGATGAGTGGAGTCAGGGAATTTGGCAAGATATGTTTGAAAACGATCTTGGCAGATGAAGCGCCCATGGCGCGAGCGGCTTCGACAAATTCCCTTTTTCTATTTTTTAAAAATTCAGCGCGAACATAATAGCTGATGCTAATCCAGGAAAAAAGACTAGAAATCAGGACCAGCATAAAAAGACTTGGGGTAAAGATAGAAATCAAAATAATGAGCAAAAAGAATTGCGGCACGGTACTCATAATTTCAACCAGCCTTTGCCCAAAAAAATCTAATTTGCCACCATAAAACCCCATCAAACTACCCAAGATAGTCCCAATACCAAAATCAATCGCCCAGACAAGAACGGCATAGACTATGCTATACTTGAAACCATAGAGAAGCCTGGTAAAGACGTCACGGCCTCGATCATCTGTTCCCATCCAATTTTGTTTTGTTGGAGGGCCAGGATAGTTTTCGATCACCTTATTACTTTCATAGGGATCCCACTTATTGAAAGGCCATAAGGCAAAGTCCCCATTGGTGAAAGTCAGGGCACGATAGTCGGTATCAAAAGTATCTGTAATCCCCAATTCCTTGGGGTGATAATTAAAAATGGCGGGAAAATAGATATGGCCATGATACTTCATCACAATCGGACGACTGTTACAAAGCACCGGAGCAATTAAGGTCAAGGCGATGCCCAAAATCAATAAATACACTGAGACCACCGACAATTTTCTTTTTTTAAAACGTCGATACCTTTTGAGTGTTAGTTCATTTGTAATTAAACGTTCAATCATTTTGATCTCATGAAAAATCAATTCTTGGATCAACCATTACGTAGGCGATGTCACTTAACAAATTTCCTACCAACATCAAAACACTTTGCATAAAGACTGATCCCATAATCACATTGTAATCACGCTCTAAAACAGCTTGGTAGCTCATTAAACCAATCCCATCCAAACGGAAAATTACTTCTAACAAAAGTGATCCTGCAAAAAATACCGACAAGAATCCACCAAGACCCGTTACAATAGGAATCAAGGCGTTTCTTAGTGCATGCTTTAAATAGACCACTTTTTCTGAGAGGCCTTTTGCTCGGGCAGTACGAATATAATCTTTTTTAATTTCATCCAAGAGGGAATTTTTCATCAACATGGTAAGCACGGTAAAACTACCGATCATGTAGCATACCAGCGGAAGAATAAAGTGGTGCAAGCGATCCCAAAGTTTACCCGTCCACGTCAAATCATCATAATTATCCGAAAGCAGTCCTCCAATCGGGAACCATTCCAAATAATTCCCTCCTGCCACAAACTGAATCAAAACAATGGCCAACATAAAACTAGGGATGGAATAGAGGGCAAAGAGCAGAACGCTGGAAATCATATCAAACTGGCCACCGTTTCTGATGGCCTTAAATACCCCCAAGAGAACGCACACAACGTAACTAAGTAATAAACTGGTCACACCAAATTGCAGGGAAACAGGAAACTTGCTGACGATGACACTGATGACCGAATCTCCATAAGTAAACGAGTCACCAAAATTCAGATGAGACAAATTTTTAAGCCATAAGAGGTAACGAATGTGGACAGGTTTATCGAAACCATATTGCTTCTTTAAGGCCTCAATGACTTCGGAGGAGATGGCACTGCCGCGCTCACCACTCCTTGAATCCATGCCCCCGCCACCACCAGCATTGCCCATGCCGGAAAACTTAAGCTGCTGAATTTTTTGCTCGATGGGGCTACCTGGAGCGAGGTTAATGATAAAAAAGACGATTAATGTCACACCCAACAAAGTTGGGATCATAATCAAAAATCGTCTTAGAATATAGGTTCCGAGTCCCACACACCCAACTAATTTATTACTTTTCTAGCCACCAATAAGAAAGGCCAACAGTATAATTATACGTATCCTTAACGCGTTTTAAACGCTTTGTATGGCCATAATATCCATATCTGGAGTTAAAAAAGAAAATATAAGGCACATCATCGGCAATAAGTTTGTAGACCTGGTGGAGAAGTTTAATTCTATCCTTTTTCTCAATTGCCATTCTGGCCTCATCAATCAGCTTGTCTACCTTAGGATTGTTATACCCGATAAAATTTGATCCCTGCTGTTCATAGGACGACGAATGCCATATCTGTTTGGGGTCAACATCAACAGAACCGGCCCCCCAAGCTAAGCGCACCATTTGAAATTTGCGCTCATCCAAGAGTTTAATAAAGGTGTTCCACTCAACATATTTTATATTGACGTCAACTCCGGCCTTTTTGGCATCCTCTTTAAAAACCGTCAAATATTTTACAAAATCCTGCAGTGGTTCCAAAATTGTGAAGCTCAACTTAACCTTTTGCCCATCGATCATCTTATCCAGAATTTGATCACCATCTGTGTCTTTCCAGCCATCCTCGCTTAATAAATCCATCGCCTTTTTGAGGTCGAAAAGGATAGGTTTCACATCCGGATTGGCATATTCACTCTGCTTGTACCAGGGTCCATTGGCCAATTCACTTTGTCCAAAAAGGAATTTTTCATTCATCAACTCACGATTCACCAGGTGATTGAGGGCCAAGCGCACATTTTTACTTTTAAACATCGGTTCTTTCAAATTGAAGCCAAGAAAAGCATAGCCTTTAGCGGCCTTTGATTCATATTTTACTTTTAACACTGATTTACCCCAACGTGGCCCGGAAGTTTTCTTGTTGTAGGCTTCAGTCGTAAGTGAAATAAAATCTAATTCTTCTTTTTCGATCATGGTGATGGCGATGGTATCTTCTTTCACAAATTTCATGAGGATTTTATCGTGATTGTGTGTGCTCTTGTAAAAATCAACATTATTGCCCCACCAATCGGCATTTCTCTTCAGTGTAATTCCTTTAGTGCGATCATACGTATCGACTTTATAAGCGCCGGTTCCAATGATGGTCTTATTTAATTTCTTTTCTTCTTCTTTGCTGGGATTTTCATAAACATGTTTTGGTAGAAGCGCTAAGCCGGCGGCAACGGCAAAATTTTGGAAGTAAGTTTTCTTACAAGTGAACCGCACTTTGTTGGGAGCGAGAATTTCTACTTTTTCAATATCCTCATAATATGGCCGCAAATGAGCGGTTTTATATTTATTAGTCGGTTCAACAATGGCATCAAAGGAAAATTTCACGTCTTCAGCCGTGAGAGGTTTTCCATCATGCCATTTAATCCCATCGCGCAAAACAAATTCAAAAACTTTTCCGTCTTTTGAAATGGTCCAAGAAGTAGCAACCGCCGGTACCCATTCATATGTATCAGGGTGACGTTGCGCCAGTGAATCAAGAACATAATCCTGCACAACTTGCCCGTAATGATCTGTGGAAGATAGGGGATGCATGGTGGTTGGAACTGATTCCAAATTATAAAGAAAAGTTCCCCCCTTGGGAGCATTTGGATTCCCTAGGTTTTCAGCATAAGAATTCGCTATCAAAAGCAACGCAAATAAACCGACAATAAATCGCATAGTCACTCCTTAACCAACAATCATTTTGTACTTAAGCATTCAAGATTTAATGAGTAAGTGTAGTGTAAAAAGCCAGGTGAATCAAAAAAATATTATACAGAAATGTGTCGAGGATGCATTGTGTTACTTTTTATAAAACAAGCGTGGGTCGAGTGACCATCGATCTGTCACAAGATTCTCATCCTCAATCTTATATTTCTGCAATTTCAAATCAATTTCATCTAACCTCATTTGCAGATCTTTAAAATTTCTTAGGGCCACCAAGCGGTCATCTTCGATCAGCCCCAATTCTTCTCTCCATTCAGCTTCCAATTTTTCGCGTAATAATTTGTATCTCTCATTAACGGCATTAACTTTTTCAGTGAAGCTATCTAGTTCTTTCTGATTGCGTGATACTTTGCCTTGAATCGCTACACGTTTTTTAAGCAGAATATCTACCAGTTCTCGACCCATCGCTATATTATTGGCCAAATCTTGGGAGTAAAATTGTAAGTAGCGCCCAAGGCCCAAAGTCACACCAATTAAACAACTCTTATAATCAGGAACTCGCATCATGAAGTATTCATTACTTTTACCTACGACATAGGCATTACAGCGAATTAAAGGGTGATGCACATCCCAAAAACTTACTTTATCTCTTTTGTTTAAATAGCGCACATTATCAAATTGAGCGCGTACACGAACGAGGCCGCCTTCCACATTGATCTTTGAGACTCGGCCAGAAAAAATTCCGGCCGTATCTTCTTTTGCAAAACCAGAATGGGAAGCCAATATCCCAAAAATAAAAATGCTCACTCCAAGTATTAGCTTCATATACTCATTATTATGCAAGAGAGTGAAATTTTTTGAAAGAGGAGGATAAACCTATTACTTCGATTTTTGTAAAATAATACTGGTTGTATATTCTTTGTGATGGAGAGGTTCCTCATACTTGAGAAGTTTCAAGTTTGGGAAAAGCCCCAAGAGTTCTCCTGGGCGCAGGAGATATTTTCGAGAATAATGCTCATTACCGGGAACTTTCAATTGATTTTCAGTATGGGCCTCATAAATAAGAATCCCGCCAGGGCGCAACCATTTCATCATTTTTTCATGCAAAGACCTTTCAACATAATAAAAGCAAATGATGGCATCATAACTGCTGTCAGGTATTTTAAAATCTGTCATGGAAGCAACGATCGTCTCAATTCGAACTCCAAATTCTTGTGCCAAGGCCCGGGCCTTTCGAACGGCGACAGAACTAATGTCAATTCCTACCACCTTGTAGCCTTTGCGCGCCAAAAAAACGGCGTTCCGCCCCTCACCCATCCCCATATCAAGCACGGTAGCGCCCGAAGGTATATAATCAAAATTGGCGGCCAAAAACTTGGCCGGAGTTTTCCCAAAAACATATTGGCTGTGAGAGTATTTCGTATCCCACATGGACTTTTCATCTTTGTTCTGACGTACGCCGGAGAGCATCTCAAATTTATTGCGCGAAGATTCTTCCCCAAATACTGAACTAATTATTAGAAGCGAACACAAGATGGCCCACATGCTTTTTTCTCCGAATTTCAGCATGATTATGATTCAGGAAGATCGATTTTGAAAGGATCGAGTGTCGGTTCTTCTTGGGAAGGTGGTACAGCTCCTACGTGGCCGAGCTCTGCTTCAAGATATAATTTCAATAAATCGTAATGTATCTGTATATCCCTCAAAACACGTACGACTCTATCTTCCACTGTGGCCGGCATATCTTCAGTAGCATTCAGATACCATTTCAACCCATCCACTTCCTTATAAAATTTATCCAAGGCCAGTAGCAATTCTTCGCTGAGATACTTTAGGTCTGTTATCGGGATTTCAAAAAAACGAGTTCTGAGAACATCCTTGAAGTGTTCCCGGGTTCTTTTGTTGGCGAAGATCTGCATATATTCACGAAAATTGTACTTGAGCCTTTCGAACAGTGACTCAGCGTCTAACTTAATTAAGACTAGTAAGCTACGCACGATTATCTGTTGGTCTTTCATCTCTCGTTCCATCGATTTCTCACTCCGTGAGGAGCGGGAGGGTTGTTCTCTTGCCACCTGGCCATTGTTCCGATTGCTTGTGTTCATTATAGTAAACAATCGCCGCCTCTCTTGCCAGATCATCCATGGTAATCGGGAGCTTGTGATAAAAATAACGATTTTTTCTCTGTAACGCCACCATATGAACTACAGGTGAAAAACTGGTCACATCGATAAGTTTGTGCTTCCCATTGAGTAGTGCTTGATCAAGATAATATTTTCTACCAATCAAAAAGCTTCTATAGGCGGTTAAATCTTGGCATATCGATAAAATTAATGAGGCCTTGCCATAGGAAGATAAATTTTTTAAATCTTCAAAATTTACAGGAACGAGATCGACCCCAAAGCCGGAAAGTAGACGTGCCAATGGGAAGAAAAATTGAGGTAATTCCGGTCGCAATTTCAAATAAAAGAGAAAGCGTTCTTCGGGTAAAGACATAACAGTTTGCCTCTAAATACATAATCCCAAGATTAATTATGCTACGCATTGTAGCTTTTCTAAAATGGGCAAAAACTGTTCAAGAAATATTGGACTAAAAGCCTCTATCATCACGGATGCAATTATCTTGAGTTTTTTACTTTATTGCCTAAGTGAATTGGCAAGGTATGCTGGCCGATTCTATTCACTTTCAATCTCCGCCGGCGGCACTTCAAAGTGGCGCAACTCGGCCCAGGCCTTCTCAAGAACAGGTTTGGATAGCATCTGGTCTAAGGCCATTTTGCGCTCGCGTTCGGTGAGTAAAAGTTCCCTCGCCAGCTCATGGGTATTATCCGCT
>JACPIU010000021.1 GCA_016187935.1 Bdellovibrio sp. | reverse complement strand
TTATCTCCAAGGCCGAGAGCGAATTCGACCGCGGACAGAAAATGTACGATTCTTCCTTTGGCTGGCGTTTTCAGAATTCCAAAATGGCGGCGCTATTTCCTCTCATGTCCATGGGGGAAACGGCGGAAGAAGTGGCCACGTTACATAAGATTTCCCGTGAAGACCAAGATCGCTTTGCCTTAAACTCCCATCAAAAGGCGGGCGCGGCCTACCAGCGAAATCTCTTCCAAGACGAGATCATTCCGGTCAAAGTGCAAAAAGGTAAAGAGTCCATGCTGGTGATACGGGATGAATGCGTTCGCGAAGATTCAAGTCTGGAAAAATTGCAAAAACTCAAACCCGTTTTTCGCCCCACAGGCAGTGTCACGGCAGGGAACTCTTCTCCCATGAACGATGGGGCCAGCGGCGTTCTGATTGTCTCGGAAAAATTCTTAAAGCAACATAACTTAAAACCACTGCTCAAAATAAGCGGTGCCGCCTCTCGCGGTCTGCACCCCAATGTCATGGGGCTTGGTCCCGTCGTGGCAACCCAAACACTCTGTCAGCGGTACGGCATGAATCCCGGTCAGTTTGATGTGGTGGAATTAAACGAGGCCTTCGCCGCCCAATCCCTGGCCTGTATGCGTGAACTCAAACTTGACCCGGAAAAAGTGAATATCCGTGGCGGTGCGATTGCTCTCGGACATCCATTAGGCTGCTCCGGTGCTCGTCTGATCACCACTCTGGCGCACATTATGAAACAAGATTCAAAATTAAAACGCGGGCTGGCTTCCATGTGTGTGGGCGTTGGCCAGGGAATTTCACTGGCGGTTGAGAACTGCTTATGACAAAAAATGGCCCACTCATCGTCGTCAGCGCCTGCCTGGCAGGGGTTCCATGCCGCTACAACTGTGAGGCAAGAGAACGGGCCGAGGTGATGCAACTCTTAAGCGAAGGGCGTGCACTGCCAGTTTGTCCTGAGCAATTGGGTGGCCTGCCTACGCCTAGGCCAGCGGCCGAAGTTTCCGGTGGAAAAGTCATCACTAAAAATGGCATCGATGTTACCGACCAATACCAGGCCGGCGCCAAGGCCGCTCTCTTCTTGGCACTCACCGCCGGCGCGAATCAGGCCTGGCTTAAATCCAAATCTCCGATGTGTGGATGTGGGAAAATCTACGATGGGGCCCATACAGGCACCTTGACGCACGGTGATGGCATCTTCACCACCCTACTTAAAAAGGCCGGTATGACTATCAGAGAAATTGACTGAGCGTCTATCTCCTGTCTGGCCAGAATTATTAAAATAGGCCTTATTTTGCCCTATTTTCTATGCTAGTATGCCACAAATAGGTTTATTTTTGGCCTATTTTGAGATAAGTAGGCCCTATGTTGAGAATTAATAAGAAAGTTGAGTATGCGCTGATGGCGCTAAAATTTATGTCCGACGAAAAAACTCAAGGTGAATTGGCCTCTGCCAGAGAAGTTTGTGATAAATTCCATACTCCCTTCGATACTACGGCCAAAGTTATGCAGGCCATGAACAACTCGGGCATTCTGCAATCGGTGAAAGGCATCAAGGGTGGGTATATCCTGGCGCGAGACTTGAACACCTTAACCTATATGGAACTGGCGCGCATCTTAGAGAAGAAAATGGGCGAATCTCTGTGTCGAGGATCAGAAGGTAATTGCGAGCTGCTCAAAGACTGCAACATTGCCGCGCCGATTGAACGCCTCAACATCACACTCAATCAATATCTAGACCAACTAAGCATTAAACAGCTTTTTGATATGGCCTTCAATGCGACTCCTTATCAAAAACAAACGAGTTTTCATGTATGACAGATTTACCGGTAAACAGTGAATATAAGTATGGTTTTTACACCGACATCGAGACCGAAGATTTTCCCAAAGGTTTAAACGAAGAGATCATTCACCTCTTGTCAAAAAAGAAAGAGGAACCTGAATGGCTTCTGAATTTTCGCCTCAAGGCCTACCGTCATTGGCTCACCATGACCGAACCCTCATGGGCGAAACTTAACATCCCCAAAATTGATTTTCAGGACCTCTATTATTTTTCCAGGCCAAAAGAAAAACCGGCGGTTCAAAACTTGGATGAAGTCGATCCCGATCTCCTGGCCACTTTTGAGAAATTGGGAATTCCCATTTCCGAGCAAAAACGCTTAAGCGGTGTGGCGGTGGATGCTGTTTTTGACAGCGTCTCTGTCCATACTACCCATCAGGAAGAATTAGAGAAGGCCGGGGTCATCTTCTGCTCCTTTTCGGAAGCGGTTAAGCAACATCCCGAACTCATCAAAAAATATCTTGGCACCGTGGTACCTCACTCGGACAACTATTACGCCGCCTTAAATTCGGCGGTTTTTAGCGACGGCTCCTTCGCCTATATTCCCAAAGGGGTGCGATGCCCACTTGATCTTTCAACTTATTTCCGCATCAACGCCAAACAAACCGGACAGTTTGAACGCACCCTCATCGTGGCGGAAGAAGGCAGCTTTGTGAATTATCTTGAGGGTTGTACCGCGCCTCAACGCGATGAAAATCAGCTGCATGCGGCAGTGGTTGAATTAATTGCCCTCGATCATGCCACCATTCGCTACTCCACTGTGCAGAATTGGTATGCAGGCGACAAGCAAGGCAATGGCGGCATTTATAACTTTGTCACCAAGCGTGGCAATTGTTTAGGAGTTAACAGCACTATTAGCTGGACGCAAGTCGAGGCAGGCTCGGCGATTACCTGGAAATATCCCGGTTGCAACTTAATTGGCGATAATTCCCAAGGGGCCTTTTTCTCGGTAGCACTGACGAATAATAAAATGCAGGCCGATACCGGCACAAAGATGATTCACATCGGGAAGAATACTAAAAGCACCATTATTTCCAAAGGCATCTCGACAGACTCATCAGAAAATAGTTATCGCGGATTGGTTAAAATTAATCCCAGTGCCGTAGGCGCCCGCAACTACAGTCAGTGCGACTCGATGTTGATTGGTGATAAGTGTGGCGCCAATACTTTTCCCACCATTGATGTCAAAAATACCAATTCAATAGTGGAGCATGAAGCCACCACCTCTAAAATCTCCGAGGACCAGCTTTTTTACTTGCAGTCCCGTGGTCTGGACCATGAGAAGAGTATTTCCCTGATCGTCAATGGATTCTGCCATCGGGTGTTTAAAGAGCTGCCGCTGGAATTTGCGGTTGAGGCGGTCAAATTAATTGAAATGAAATTAGAGAACTCTGTAGGCTAATAAAGGAACGATATGCTAGTCATCAAAAATCTTCACGCCAAAGTTGCCGGACGGGACATTTTGAAGGGCCTGAATCTCACGGTTAAGGCCGGCGAAGTCCATGCCATTATGGGGCCCAATGGCTCAGGCAAGAGTACCCTCTCCAAGGCCATCGCCGGACATCCTGCCGTAACGGTGACGTCGGGAGATATTGAATATCAATACAATGGAAAAGGCCTTTCGCTTCAGTTATTGTCGGCCTATGAACGCGCCCAGCGGGGAATCTTTTTGGGCATGCAATATCCGGTGGAAATTCCCGGCGTCAGCAACATTAATTTTCTGCGTGAATCCTTTAATGCTGTTTGCAAATTCCAAGGCGCGCCTGAAATGGATGAAAAAAACTTTCGGCAACATTTAATCCCAAAACTTAAGCTGCTCGAAATGAACGAAACTTTTTTAGATCGCTCTGTCAATGCAGGTTTTTCCGGTGGGGAGAAAAAGAAAAATGAAATTCTGCAGATGAGTGTTTTAAATCCGCGCATTGGAATGCTCGACGAGATTGATTCAGGCCTGGATATTGATGCCCTGAGGATTGTGGCGGAGGGTGTGAACAAACTAAAAAATCGCTTCAATGCCATTATTTTAGTCACTCACTACCAACGCCTGCTCGATTATATCGTTCCCGATTTTGTGCATATTTTAAAGGACGGAAAAATTATCAAAACTGGAGATAAAGACTTGGCCAGGGACTTAGAAGTCCACGGCTATGATTCATAAGGAAACAAGAGTGCAAAATATATCAGAAATTACACAAAGCTGGGCCAATACCTTGGACCCGCTATGCCAAGGTCCGGAGCAAAAGAAAGCTCTCCTGGCCTTTTCAAATTTGGGGCTTCCCGATCAGCATCTGGAGTCATGGGCCTATACAAAGACCTTGAGTGCCTTAAGTGATTTGGTACCCTCGTTTGCTCAAAAAAGGCCGATGGATCGCATCTCCATTCTTCAAGGCCGGCCGGGGCTAACCCTGCAAGACGGCAGAATAATTGAGTACGTCCTGCCCAAAGATTTTTCCTATCAGAAATTACCCAGAGAACAAAGCCTCCACTTCCTCGACGGTTTTGATACTTTGCATGGCATTCACCCTGAGGCCCATACTAACCTTATCAGCACTTCAAAAACCGCCAGTGATGAAGAAGAAACTTTGCTCGTCCATGTGAGAGAATCTGAAAGTGCCGTGGGTACAATTACCCCTACCCGCCTCAAATTTGCCATCTTGCCTAATCGCAAGGTCAATTTAATTTTCGTCTTGAACAACGTCTCCAACCCAGGTCTGTCTCTTTCCCACATAGAACTAGGCCTAGAAGAAAATGCTCAAGTTCGGGTAGCAATCATTACTTCGGCAAATTCCGGCCGTCTCACCTTTCATCGCTGGCGAGCTTTTTTAAAGCGCGATGCACGTTTGGATTCAGTTATCTTGACCATGGGCGGCCAACCCACACGCCATGAGTTTGAGGCCCAGCTCCTCGAAACCGGAGCAACGGTATCAGTGCAAGGACTCTACCTTTTGAAACAAAAGCATCATGCCGACATCCATACCATTATTCATCACATGGCCCCCCATACCACCAGTTCCCAACTCTTAAAAGCGGTCGTGCAAGATGAGGCCCATGGAGTCTATACCGGGAAAGTGGTCATTCATCCTGGGGCCACTGGTTCAAATGCCGGCCAAAAGGCCCTGGGTCTCCTGCTGAGCAAACAGGCCCATTTTTCCACTCGCCCGCAGCTCGAAGTTTGTAATGATGATGTAAAATGCGGCCACGGCGCAGCGGTGGGTCAGCTCAATGAAGATGAATCCTTTTATTTAGCTTCCCGTGGAATTCCACCGGAACGAACACGTCAGATTTTACTCGCGGCCTTTGTCGGTGAGATTCTTCAGAATGTTTCCCTCCCCATGGCAAAGTTCGAATTAGAAAGCGCCGTGAGTGATTACTTTCAAACATCGCCGGGTCATTTATCATGAATGCAAAGTTAGATATCACCACCATCAGAAAAGATTTCCCGGTTTTGGAGCGGCAAGTTCACGGCCATCGCCTGGTGTATCTGGATAATGCCGCCACATCTCTGAAACCCTGGCCGGTCATTCGCGCCATGGAAAAATATTATACTCAGGATACCGCCAATATTCACCGTGGCGTGCACTTTTTGAGTGAAGAAGGCACACGGCGATACGAAGAGACACGCCAAAGTGTCTGCTCCTTTATCAACGCTAAAAGGAGTGAAGAAATCATTTTCACCAGAGGAACCACGGAATCCATTAATCTTGTGGCGCAATCTTTATCTCAGGGAACAAATTTCTTAACTTCCGGCGATGTGGTTTTACTCTCCACCCTCGAACACCATTCCAATATCGTTCCCTGGCAATTGGCGATAGAAAAAGTTGGCGCCAGTATTATGGAAGTCCCCATTACCCAACAGGGAGATATTGATCTTGAAGAGTACCGCAGAATCTTAAAACGCCATGGCGACAAAGTTAAAATGGTCGCCATCACCCAAATCAGTAATGGTATTGGAACTGTCACTCCCATCAAGGAAATGATCGATCTGGCACATGAGGCCGGCGCCTTATTTTTAATTGATGGTGCCCAGGCCATTGCCCATACTCGCGTGGACGTACAAAAGTTGAACTGTGATTTTTATGTTTTTTCCGCCCATAAGGCCTTAGGCCCGACTGCCTTGGGAGTTCTCTACGGAAAAAAATCCCTCTTGGAAAAAATGCCTCCCTATCAGGGAGGTGGTGACATGATTGATATCGTCACCTTCGCCAAAACTACCTATAACGACCTACCTCATAAGTTTGAGGCAGGCACGCCTCCCATCGCTGAAGGCATTGCTTTCAAGACCTCTTTGGAATACTTAACCACCATTGGTCTCGATCAGATCGCCGCTTATGAGCACTCCCTGGTGGAATATGCCCTGGATGAGTTGCGGAAAATCCCCTCGCTGCGAATTCTTGGCAATCCCAAAGAGCGTAGTTCGCTTGTCTCATTTACGATTCAAGATGCTCACCCCCATGATTTAGGAACGCTCCTTGATCAACAAGGTATCGCCGTGCGCACCGGCCACCACTGCAATCAGCCGCTGATGCAGTTTTTTAAAATTCCCGGAACACTGCGGGCCTCTTTTGCTTTTTATAACTCACAAGAAGATATTGACCGTTTTATCCGGGCCTTGATCAAGGCCCAGGAGTTACTCTAATGGAAACCACCATCGAAATTGCCCCCACACCCAATCCCAATGCGCTCAAATTCATTCTCAACCGGCCAGTCAAGAAAGAAGGTAATTCCACTTATCGTTCCCCCATGGAATGCGGAGAGAACCAACTGGCACGTCAACTTTTTGCCATTCGCGGGGTCGATCAGATTCACTTTTTTGACAATACGATCACCCTTACCAAATTCAGCTACGCCGATTGGGAATCGGTAGAGCAACATGCCACGCTTACCATTAATGCTCTTATTGATTCCCATAATCCCGATTATTTCGACCCGGACCCCGAAGCTGATCGGCGCAGAAATCTTTCGCCCGAGCTGCAAAAAATTGAGGAGATTCTGGATCGCACCATCCGTCCCGGACTGCAAGGTGACGGCGGAGACATTCAAACTTTAAACCTGGATGGCAATGTTCTCTTGATCCGCTACAGTGGTGCCTGCGGGACCTGCCCCAGTTCCACCACGGGTACTCTCGAAGCTATTCGCGCTATCCTCAAAGAAGAATTTAATCCAGAAATAGATGTTTACATCGCTCCGGAATTTTAGGTGCCGTGATGACATTAACTCCACCGTTTTCGCTCGAGCTGCAGAAAAAAATAGACTTGCTTAAAGGCCGGAGAAAAGCTGTCCAGTTGGGGCGAGTGTCTTTTACCGGGCCTTTACTTTTGGCCCCCATGTCGGCCATCACTTCCTCCCCGTATCGGCTGCTCATGGAGGACCTCGGTGCCGGTGGGACCATCAGTGAGTTAATCTCCTGCCATGGTATCAATTACAAAGGCCAGAAAACTTTACACATGCTAGGGATTTCTCCCCAAGAAAAAAATGTGGGTATCCAACTTTTCGGGGAAGACCCAGAGGCCATGGCGAAAGCGGCCAAACAGGTCGAGGAACTTGAAATTCCGCCCAAATTTATTGATATCAATATGGGATGTCCGGTTCGCAAAGTTGTCACCAAGGGCGCCGGTTCAGCACTCTTACGCACGTCAGACAAGCTGGCCATTTTTTTTTCCACTATCCGCAAGGCCATTAGTTTGCCCCTTACGGTGAAAATCAGAACCGGTTGGGACGAGGAATCCATTAATGCGCTTGAGATTGCCAAGATTGCCCATCATGAAGGACTTGAATTCGTCAGCATTCACGGACGCACCAGCAAACAACAATATCGTGGCAAGGCCAACTGGGATGTTATTGAAAGTGTCGCTCAAGCGGCCCCCCTTCCCATCATTGGGAACGGAGATCTGAATGTGCCGGGAGAAATCCTCAAACGTTTATCGCATACTCATTGCCAGGCCTTAATGCTCGGGCGAGGGCCTTTGCGTTCGCCTTTTTTATTTTTAGAAAGTTACCTAACCGCCGAAGACAAAATTACCTTTGGACCCCATGATTATTTGGAAATACTCTCACGCTATCGACACTATCTGGAATCCTATACCCCTTTCGCAAGAGTGCTTGAAACTCAAATCAAAAAACACGCCGTATGGATGGTGGCGGGAATGCCGGGAGCTTCCCAATTTCGTTCCAACGTTTTTGCCTGTCCAAACCTCGTAGTCTTGTGGGGTCTCATTGAGCAATATTTTAAAGGCCTGCAACAGCAAAGCGAGCAAAACGGAGCAATTTTCCGTCAAGGACTCGATGATGATTTTATGCAAGGTGGGCATGGTTAGGTGCTCCTGATACACATCATTCGGATTCGGCCGCTTTGGGGGCAAATGCGTGTTCTACCTGGTGCCATGTACTCGCCACTATGCACCGAGTACATGGCACCAGATACACATCAATCGAATTCGATCTCTTTGGGGCAAATGCGTGTAGGTCGGATCATTTCTAGGAGATGGCGCGGATAAATCTTGTGGCAGTCCACTCCGTCATTGCTGGCCATAGTGCTATTGCAGCTGACACTCCCGTCCTCGCCCAAGGCATGGGCCGGATAATAGTCGGCATCATATTCATCGGCAAGTCCAAGGACATGTCCTGTCTCGTGCATGATAGTTGGGTTAGAGGTTCCGAGGGTGTAGTTTCCCGCATCTTCCCAATTCCCGTAAGGGTTAACATGGCGGCAGGAATGGGCGTCAAAAGTTTCATCGGGAAAATCCGTGCTGAAACTTTCCGGTTCCTCTGCGCGATAGCAGGTGGCGACATTGACGGTAGGTTTATAATCATTTTCGCAGTCGGAACACTGCACCAGCTCAAACTTGATCTTGGGTTGCGGCAGTTCCTTTTTGGCGGCATCGTCATAAAATTTATTGGCATCCCGAAGCCAGTTGGTCACTTTGGTATTAAATTTACTTTCCTGCTGCGCTTTGTTCGCTCGCAAGGCCGCCGGAATTTTGTTGTTGCCGGCATAGTCGCCGGAAGTTGGATCAATACTGGAATCATATTTAAAGACATAATTGATTTTACTCTTGATCTTGAGCGTCCCATCAGCAGATTTGGTGACATCGTAGTTGACATCGCTGACATAAGGAAAACCAACCGATTGGCGCTCCACATGAACCCCTTCGGCACTATTAATGTCACCGCTCACGCCATTGCATGAATGAGACTGGGAATAGGCCTGAAACCGGCCCATCAAACCTTTCTGACAGAGAAGCATCTTCAAAGCATCCTGTGCCCCGCCCTTGTTCATGTCGAGTACTGTCTGCCGTAATGCTTGGGGATACTTTTCGGCCAGACCCTTGACGCCCCTCAGGTGCGGCCCGCAAAGTCCGGCCATCCCGCGAGTGACCTCATAAGCAAAAACATCCTTCATCTTTTCTGCCGCCTTTTCCATTTTACCGTAGGCCTCGGCCATACGCGGATCGTAGTTTTCATCTTCCCTGTCCAAGAGGGCATTGCCCCAGGCCTGGTTGAAAATTCCATCCGGACGGCCGTCTTCATTATCGTCATTAGGGGTGACCAGTTCTGGATAACCGGAATCGTCACTATTTATTGTTGCCAAGACATTATTACCGCGTCGAATTTGAAGCTCCTGCTGGTCATCGGTCAACGGACAGGCATGGGTATTGGGACGAGAGGGTGCTCCTGCGGGCCCCCGATGGGCCGGCAACGGATTGGGCGCGCCCATAAGTCCGACCATGCGGGACAGTTCCCGCTCAAACTGCTGCAAGGGCACCTTGCCGCACGCATCAGTTCTATGCATATCTGTAGCAAGGCCTTTGCGCATATCCCAACGGGCGCGTTGATCCTCCGACAAGGCCAGCTCTTCCGCGACCCCACCCGCAAAAACACTGGGAAAGGCCAATCGGACGCGATCGCGATTGCTTCGAATACTCAAACAATACCCGCTTTGCGGATCATCGCCACAATACTCCGCTTCACGATCCTTTAACTGCCGTTCCAGCAATAGGGCCTCAGACATGCGTTTATTATTATGGGACTGGCGTACGGCCCTAAGTTTGACTCGCAGTTCGAGTTGCTCCTGTTTTCTTGCCAACTCCGCCCTCTCGCCGGCACTCAAATTTCTTTTCTTCTTGAGCTTGGCAATCTCGCCCACCAATTCGCTAATTTGTCCGCTCAGGTCGGCATTATCGGTGGTCTTCAGATTGTTAATCTGGGCCCTCTCTGCAGCCATTTTCGGATCATTGGCAAGACAATCGGGCAGCGCGGGTACATTTTTACCTAAGGCCGATAGCTGTAAGGCGGAATACTCATAAATGCGTCGTTTGAGTATTTCCTCAAAGGCCGTCTCCAAATTTCCGCTGGCCAAACTCAAGGCCGCCCCAAGCTCAGAATCACGCCGGACGCACGGGGCGGCGGGGGTTTGATTGGGACGCGGGCACTCTTCCAAAAACAGGGCTTCGGCCTCCGATTCACTGGAGGTGTTGAGCCAACCGTAGCCTGCGCGATTTTGCTCGACCGCGCCCGAGATTCCAGGAACCTGATAGACCGGACGATTGCGGTTGGCATGCGCTTCGACCGGTGGTGCGAAAGATTGCGCGATCAAGATAGAGAGGGCCAGGAAATCGATTCTCTTCATAGCACTACTCCTTGACCAAGCTTTGAGAGCATAAGCGCACCATTGGTCGATTAGGAAGTTGCACATCCCGCTGGACGATGGCGGAAATATTTTCATAAATCACCACGCCGGACTTGAGATCCAAATCTGGAGGTCTTCGCAAAATGACATCGTAGGATTTGCCCGGGGCAAGTGCGACTTTGGCATCCTTGGGAGGACTTGCATAATGCAGGGGAATCCGGCCGGAGGGACCTTGAAAAAGAAAATGCTCTCCCGCTTCGGTGGGCAGCCCGAGTTGATTTGGCATTCTCCCGATATTGGTCAATCTTACGAGGATGCTCTGATCCTTATCTTCGGTATTGCCGTCCTGGTTTGAAGTTTGCATTGAGAGGACATGAGTACGGGCATCACTGTTAAGAAATAACTTTTCCACTTCCGCCAGCAGCTCCCGACGCAAGTTCTTGGTATGGGGGCCATTTTTTCTCAGCCCTACCTGTCCACTTTTTTCTCCCAACTCCAAGAACAAGACATTCCCCGCTTCCCCGGGACCTTTAAGCGACCTCTTTGCCTTGGATTCAGATAGATTTTCGTTGTAGGCCAAGGCCGCCAGGCGGAGTAGTTCTAATCGTCTGTCATCGCTGATCGACAGCTCTACTTCTCCGCCCCGGTCGGTACAGGCGCTCGCCGAACTGCCTAGATATAGTCCGCTAAAATAAAACTTGCCGTTGGCCTTAAGCCAAATTTGATAACTGTCTTTTTTGCCGGTAATGGATCGCATAACCCGGGTCATGCGAAAGCTCGTCGTCACTTGTTTTAAATCCAGTTGATTTGGCACTTCAATGGACCCCGACCCAACCGCCAATGCCATGGAAGAAAAGGCCATTCCCATCCAAATTAGACTTTGCATCCAAAAACGTATCATATGACCACCCCTGACCACTCTCTTTCAAAGCTTCATCGACCATTGTAAAGAAAGATATCAATAAAGACGGGTGGGAAAAACTTTCTTATCAGTAATTTCAACCTGTTAGAGTAAAAGTAAACTGGACCACAAGCGTGGTGTTGGATTGGATCAACTAGTTTGAATGATTACCCGATTATTAATCTTAATGTGGACTGCCCGGCGAAATGATATGTAACTATATGGAATTAAATAATATTTTGAAGTATTTTCACCATTAGGGTGGTCCAGTTTTAAATTTTTTTTTGGCATATTCCGATAATTCTCATCTCAAGAGTTTATTTTTACATGACTCAACAAGGGGATAATTATGACAAAAGGGCACGAAGTCTATGCCGGTTTTTGGATCAGAACAGTGGCATTATTGATCGACTGTGTTTTATTTATGATTCCCGTTGCCATTGCTTCCCGTTTGATTTTCCCTAGCGCTTCAAATCCAGCGACTATAAATGAAAATCCGCAAATTATTTTTTTAAATATGTTTTTTCAAATTTTTTGTAGCGTGCTTTATTTTGGAATTCTCCAGGCCTTCATGCATGGTACTCCTGGGAAACGGGCGGTGGGTCTCAAGATTGTAGCGGCGGATTTAACTCCCGTAAGTTTCGGTCAGTGCCTTGGTCGATATTTTGCCTCATGGGTGTCTTCCCTAATTTTTTGCCTGGGATATCTATGGGTCGGTTTCTCCGAAAAAAAGCAAGGCTGGCACGATAAAATGGCAGGAACCTGCGTGGTGAAAGCAAGATATCTCAAAGACAGCGGTGAACATTCCCACGGCCAGAAACATGCCGCTTAAATAATATAATACCCTATAAAAAGCACCCACCCAATTGAGCCAAAAACCTATTTCTGGCAACATAAGAGATTCTAGCGAACAATGAGGCGCCATGTTCTTAAAGTATTGTTATTGCCTACTTTTGGTATCCATCCTGGCCATTACGACGGTGCCGTCCTTTGCTGTTACGGAGGCCGAGCGCGCCAGCGACAGCTTGCAATCCTCTTCGGTATGGAAGAAATTGAACACCCATACCAAGGCCCTGCAAGACAATCTTTTGATCCATCTGATTACCAAGGGAGTTAACGATCTCGATAGTTGGGGTGTCGATGCGGTGGAATTAGGCCTGGACGAAGGCCTTATCGCCAAAGTCATTTTCACCATTTATCGTTCAATTGAAAAAAACGATACTCCCTCCGGCCCGGGAGATAAATTCCTGGTGCGTGATACCCTCAAAATTGGCATGCGCTTAGGCTTTGGGATGGTGGCATCAGGTGATGTTTCTTTGGTGCGCAAGTATTCCCTCATCTACCCTGTCGCCACCAAACGCCAAGGGGCCTTTCACAATAAATTTATCGTCAATCTTTTTCTCCCTTATCAGGTGGCAAAAAATAAACTTCCTCCCAAATACGTTCTGATGATTGAAGACACGCTCGAAGGACGCGGAAGACTCAACCTCGGTGGTTTCATCCAGTTCCCCGTAGGACTCGACACAAGCCTTTCGGCCATCAAACTCCATCGCACTTTCTACGATGCCAAAGAAAGCGATTCCATGTTGATTTTTGAAGATCACTCCACTTCTACCAAAGTGGCCACTGAACTCTATGCCGGTCTTTCGAATCTCAATCTCCCGATGCTTAATGGCTCAGTTGAAGCAGGGGAACTCAAACGCCATTATTTGCGGGTAGCGCGCTCGGTGCTGGATAAAAATTCCGAAGCGGCAGACTCAATTTCGCTTGGAATGTGGGAAAATAATTTGGTGGGTCTCAAAAAATATGGAACCATTCGCCTGCTCGATGATTCTTTCACAGAAAAATACTATCGCTATACCGCTTTCGGACTGGCCTACGTCGAGGCCAGAAACCGTGAAGACCATTTTATCGAGACCCTGCCCATTCCCGGTCAATCTTCACCTAATATCTATGAACACTATCAGCTTTATCACGACAAAACCGCCAAATGGATGTGGCCGACTTCAGGCGAGAAAAAATACAAAAATGTCGTGCTGACAGGGGAACCCGAGACGGATGGCAAGATCAAACGTGCCAGCATGTTAGTTTCTTTGCGCGTGCTCGATCTCAAGGCCAATAAGCGCGAAATAGGGCCCGGTTACTTGCATATGATTGATACCATCACGCGGGAACAAAATTTTCTAAATTTTCATTATCTGGTGAAAAAAGGTCACTGGGGAACCACCAACTTAAAAATGGATATCTACTTTTCAGAGCACAATTTAAAACGCCTCGAAACAGTCACCAGCACGGAAATTTGGGAGAATGTCGCCAAGGTAACCGCCGAACCAAAAATGGCAAGCCTTGAGGGACGCCGCTTACTGCGCAAGCACTTATGGAAAAATCGCCACCTTCTACGCGTGGCCCATAACGTTCGGGCCTTGATTAAGTCGCTCATGAAATATCAAACCAAACCAAAAGCCGTGGAACAACTGCGCGGCCTGGCCAATGCCATCAAAGAAGTAACTTATCTCTCTGAATCGGCCTTTAGCCCCTATGGGCTCGCGGCCCTAGTCGAGATATTTGGGAAAGATACCGTCTATTTTTTTGCTCGTTTCAGTATTCCAGATGATTATATAAAAGAACTTCCCAACGAGACCGTACTCGAACGCGTTCGCGGACCACGACCAGGCGCGGAAGCTGTCTTCCATCCTTTCGTGTTTAATAATATCCAGCAAATTTATTATTTCTTTTAATTTCTTTCCAATGAAATTTGGCAGCATTTCTTTTCCAACAGTCATGCAGGCCTTATAGTTTTCCTATTCAAAATCGACCACAAGTTCAGACAGGGTTTTTAAGCTGAAAGGGTAAGGCAGATTAAAATAAATGCTTTTTCATAAATTCAATCGTATGGCCGATTTCAAGAACCTGATTATCTTTTTTGTCTGAACCATGTCCTTCATCAGAAAAAATAATGAGCTCGCTTGCAATTTTCCTTTTAATGAGATTTTCATGAATCTGTAAGGCCTCACCAACCGGGACGCGTGGATCGTTGGCCCCTTGAATTATCATCATTGGTGATTTTACTTTATCCACATAAGTCACTGGAGAAAGTTTTATCAGTGCATCTTTGTCCTTTTCAGGATCGCCATACTCGGAGATGCGCAAAATTCTTCTATATGGTGCCGTATTATTGAGGAATGATACCAAATTACTCATCCCTACCAATGCAACTCCCGCCTCATAGGCACCAGCAAAACGAGTCATCGCCATTAGGGCCGAATAACCTCCATAACTCCATCCCATAACCCCGACTTTGGGTGCGACACCTTCAGCATTTTTCCAATTTTCCTTAATCCAAATTGCAGCATCCTCGATATCAGTAATAACACTTTCGCGTTGTGGGCCATCATCCAGTCTGATCCACTTTTTCCCATAACCATCACTCCCTCGAACATTGGGTTCAACAAAGATAAATCCTTCATCCACAAAGGATTGGGCGATGGTATCAAAGCCCGGCCGACTTTGCCCTTCAGGCCCACCATGAAAATGCACCACTACCGGACAATTAATCATACTTTCCTTTTCTAATTTACACTTACTGGGAAATCTAACCAACATTGGGATTTTGACATGATCGCGGCCTTCATAAGACATCATTTCCGATTCTGAGAAAGTCGACAGGTCAATTTCCGGAGCAGAAGGTAATACCCACTGAGTCAGCTTTTTGCTTGACCATTCATAGGAATAGGCCAAACGTGGCGCCTTTGAGGTAACAATTCCAAACATGGAAACTTTTCCATCACGCGTGGTTGAGGCGGCAAACATATGATCGATTTTGCCATCCTTCACTGATAACTTCGGCATTGAAATTGGTTTCAAGGTACGGGCATCGAGTCCTGCAATATCCGTATAACCATTACGATTTATAAAATAAATAATACGTGTTTTGGCGTGATCAATATCGAAACCAAAAATCTCATGGTCTATATCTTTTGTGATTTGCTTTAATTGCCCATCTGCCAATAAATATAATTTTTTAAAATCAGTAGTTTTATTTGAAAGCACAAGGTATTGATCATCTTTGAAGGCATAGGAAACATCGTACTCTTCCTTTTCATTTTGCCCAATAATAGGTTTAAGTTCTTTAGTACTGGTGTCATAATCAAAATACTCATTTTGCTTGGCCCCGTTGTATTTTACCAGCATTATTTTTTTCCCATCATTTTTTTGATCTGCTACATACCATGGGCCAACACCATCATAGACCGTTTCAATCGATTTATCGGCAAGTTTCATTTTATATATCGAATAGGAATCGGCCGATTTCTCATTTGCCGTATAATAAATTGTCGAAGAATCATCTGTGATAAAAGAAAATAAGGCCTTCACCTTCGGCCGTCGATAAAGCTCTTGCATGAGTCCGGTGGCCAGATCCAATTTAAATATGCCCGGATTTTCTTCGCCATTTAGATCTTTGGAAAGAATTAAAAACTTTCCATTTGGTGCCACGGTGTTGATCGATACCGCATCATTACCACTGGTAAGTTGAACCGGAAAACTCTTGGGTGCATCAATTTTCCAAACCTGAGAAATTCCAGTTACTCTCCATGTAAAATAGAGCGTTTTTTTATTGGGTGATAAAATCCCTACTCCCGGAGAAGTCACATCAAACATTTTTTTTAGCTTGTTCGCTATTATAGGATTAAGACTGGGAGGAGCATATTTTGTTAATATTTCGGCAGAAATACTATCTGCACCTAATCCTGAATAATCGGCAAAGGCCGAAAGCTGAATAAGATTTAAAAAAAAGATGATTACCTTAACCATTTAAAATGCTCCTCGCAAAACTGTAATGAAAAATAAATTCTAATCAATTTTTGAATTTAAAAGTATGTAATTATCTCATACTCAGTCAGGAATCATAGGGAAAAAACAATCACTGCAATGCATAATACAATTCAAAATTATGGCCCGACAGAGGGCAATTGAATTCAAATTGAATTCGGAATTCGGGAATTCGTGCCATGTACTCGGTGTTGTGTGCCATAACGTAAGCTCGCCATGGGCCAATTAGTTCCACCAGGCATCGAATTCCTGTGAGAAAATATTTTTAAAAGTCAGAATTTTTTTTGTTTTTGCGTGCAACTTGAGTTGAGGTTCTTGCAATTTTTTTCCCTGTAATGGGCCTGTAGGCGAGGGCATTTCAGTTTTAAGCGCACGCAAATTTTTAACCGCCGGTGCATGATTCAAAATGTTCAAAGTCGTATCATGGGCAATTTTAACGAGACAAATACAAAATAAAAAAGTGTGGTAGAGTGCGGGAAAAATCGTG
>JACPIU010000042.1 GCA_016187935.1 Bdellovibrio sp. | reverse complement strand
AAAAAACCTCTTTGATTGATTATATTTTTGTTACCACACAACAACATAACAACCAAAGAGGTTCTCTTGAGTCTAAAAAGTATCGTGATCGAAAAAACAAGAAAAGAACTTTCTGCACTTTCAGGTTTAATTTTTTTCAATGACCTGCTCAATCGCCTTGGGTTTATGGGAGAACTGGCCAAAATCTTGCCGCGCATGCAGAGATTTCGTGGCCTCGCAGCAAAAAATAAGTTTAAAGCGGCCATCCTGGCCTTTATCGCTGGTGCGGATTGCTTGGATGACCTCGACGATTTGCGTGAGGATCAGATTTTTGAACAGTTATGCGATGGTGGCGTTGCCTCGACAACAATGGGGAAGTTTTTGCGGATGTTCTGCTTAAAGGAAATTGAACAAATTCAAAATTTTTTGCCTAAGTTGTGCCTTAGATTGCGCCAAAAATTTTGCATTCAAGACGAGCGGATTATCATTACGATGGATGCCACCGGTCACAAGCAGTACGGCGTGAAAATGGAAGGCGTGGAATTTGATGGCCATAAAAAGCAGCTCGGACTTAGCAGTCAAAATGCTTTTGACCAATATGGATTCTGTTATGGTTGGGATCTTCGGCGCGGGGCCACTCACTCCAGTGTTGGTGCCACCAACATGATTCAAAAAATCTTTAGCATCATCCCCAAAGATTCGCCACGCTACTTCCGCGCTGACAGCGCCTATGGCAACGTGGAAACGTACAATACGCTACTGGCCCACGACGTGAAGTTTGCCATCTGCTTAAGCGAGGTTGTTTGAGGACCATTACTTGAGCAGCAGGAATTTAAAATGCCTTGGTTCAAAACCAAGTTGCAATTTTTTTCAATAAAGAAGATATTGAGTTAGGTCAGAAGAGGCAATGCCAGGTTGCGAATTGTTTTTATCTCAACAAGGGCCTCAGAGGCCGGTCATTTTTGCGCGTGGTTTTCATTCGTGCAAAAAAACGAGTGGTAACTAAAGAAGACAAACGTCACTATGACTACTACGCCATCATCACCAATATTAGTGAAAGTGAGATGAAAAATGAAAAAATCATTACCTTTTATCGCCAGCGCGCCAACTGCGAAAATCACATTAAAGACCTGAAATACGGCATGGATTTTTTGCATTTCCCGTGTCAAAAGCTCAATGCCAATCGCGCTTGGGGTCTGATGGGGATTTTTGCCTACAACCTCATGCGTTTTGCCGCTTTCATCGTGGCCCCTGAAACGGGATGCTTTCTAAAACGCGTTCGACGAAGAATGGTTTATCTCGCCAGTGAAGTTCGACAGGGACAAAGAAAAATTGTGATCAGATTTAGCAATCATATTTACCAGGAGGTGACCCGGATCAGTGGAGCAATCCACAAACTTTTTACTTCGCTAAGGATTTTTCCTGCACTTGCAATTGATAGGCACACTACGCCCTTGTAAGTGTCCGCTCTTTGACAAAAGAATAATTAGGTAAATCTCCCAGCGGAGCTACGTGCCCAGAAAGTTGTTCGTTGCACTCCAATACACGCCAGGGGTGCAGTGACGAGGCGTTTTTGGCCAAGCTCGAAAAAAATGCGACCAGTTTTTGGAGAAAAAAATATTTGCGCCACATAATCTGGCGGTAATGTCGAATATCGTCGGAGCATCCTGCCTGCCTGCCCGCATTGGACTTGCCTTTGGGCAACTCCAACGCGGTCGCTTCCTCGCTTCGAGTCTCTTTTAGCTTTCTAGTTTGTTTTTTGGATTTCGATGATTGGATTATTTAAGATTTTTTTTTGGAGCGGCAGACGAAAAAATCGTAACGAGCCGATATACTTGAACTTTGAATGGTGTGGTAAGTTTTGGCAAGACTTTGCCTTGATATTTTAGTGTTGAAAGAGACTGACGACATTTCCCATGTCACAGTCTCTGGGAAGTGTGATCCCCAACGATTCCGTGGCCCCTTGAGTATCCTGGGCCACCAGTCGGAGATAACGCATGGTTGTTTTGATTGTCGAGTGTCCGACAATGTTCATGACTATTGCCACGGGAACGCCCCGTAACAACATTTGCGTTATAAATGTTGCTCGAAGATCGTGGAACTTAATTGGAGTAATTCCAATTGTTCTACAAAAAATTTTAAGAATCTTTGCCTGTTCACCACTTTCCCAATGGGGCACTTTTTCTAGAACCCTGCTATCGGATAGGTGAGATTTTGCCTTTAGATTCTTCAAAAATCCTTCAAGTTCATTTGAGATCGGTATGTAGCGGTTTTTTGTGCTTTTGGTTGGCCCTATGCCGTCCTTACTGTTCCAACTCTTGGTTACTGAAATAACTCGATTTTCAAAATCGATGTCAGTCCAGTTTAAAGCGTGCAGTTCTCCGTTTCTCATCCCGGTCAAAATGGCCGTTGCCCAGTGGTTGAAAAAAGGGTGGTTGGTCGATTTCCCCGCAAGGAGTAGGGTGTCGATTTCGGTACGATTTAAAATCAACTGCCTTGCTTCTGGTACTTTTACGGAGATGCCTTTGGCCGGATTTCGGGCCAGAATTCCTTCATCCATGGCCATAGATAAAATCCGCTTTACTTGCTTTAGGACACCACGACGCCCTTCAAGACTCAATCCCTGTATTTTTTCAAAGATGAGTTCATGAATCATGGAACCAGTGATTTCGTCCAAGAAAAAATTCCCCATGTGAGGATTAAGCCATTTCCTGAGACTACCCTGATAGCCCATGATCGTGCTGTTTTTAAATTCAACCCGCATTCTTTGAACACAGATTTCACTCCAGTCAGACCATGAATGTCGATTTGGACGTTCTTTCAAAAGTTTCAGTTCAATACGAAGGTCGATTTCGATCCTCTTGGCCGCAGCCAAGGAGGTGATGCTTCGTTTTTTACGGTTGACTTGTTTGCCATTGATTTGAGCAGTTGCGACGACAGTATAGGTTGTTTTATTGTTTTTTGTTTCTTGATAGATTGGCATATCAATCCTCCTTTTGTTGGAGGACTGATAGAAGATCGCTTAATCTGAATCGGAGGCGACTACCTAACTTGAAAGATTTCACCCGGGCGCGATGAACTAAAATTCTGAGCGCATTCGGTGTCACTCTCAAATAAGCGGCCGCTTCGTCAGTATCAAGCCACTCCACCTTCTCGTCTTCATTCTTGTCAAATATTCTATTGTCAAAGAGCCTTGCCGAAGCATGTGCTCCGGCAAGGGTACTGTAGCGTGGAATTGGCGATTTGTAATCACTTCCTAGAGAAATTTTGCTCACGACAAAACCTCCTTTATGCGATTGAAATTCCGACCCGATCCGCTCTAAGTTCTGTGTACTTTTTAAGATTACCCTCCTTGGTTTTAAACTCGCAGTCCACATTGCGGCCTCTGACAAAGATAGGGAGCCCCTTGTCGAGTTGGGCCTGGCAAAGTTCTGCCTCACGTCCCCAGACGACCACCTTGTGCCATTTGGGTGCTTCACTGTCTGGAATATTTTCAGCGACACTAAAACTACACACGGCTTCACGCTTCGCCGTATAGCGAAGCTCTGGCTTTTGTCCGATACGTCCGTAAATCAAAATACGATTGCTTCCTTCCATAAATACTCCCTGCTTGTTAATTAATTCCAAGTCTCTTCACTAAAAATTCACCAAGGCTAAGCGAAGTGGAATTTTTTTGGTTGAACTCAATCAGAGCACGGTTGACCTTTTCCATTTCTGTGAGGCTCGCTTCTTGAAGACGTTCGATGTCTTTATCAGTGAGCTTAGGCAAGGCCAAAAGGCACACGTCCTTAAACGTGATCAGGCAACCATGCTCTTTGTGATTTGCCTTCTCTAAGAGGCCTAAAATCAGCTCAAGTGATTCTTTTTCATTCGATACATCTACGAAAAACTTCGTCTGCTCTCTTCTAATAACCACACCCTCTTTTTTTGCCGATGCCTTCCGTTTTTTCTTCGTTCCCGCACCCGATTCCGTTCCCGTACCCGATTCCGTTCCCGTACCCGATCCCGATTTCTCTTCTCTTATTATTATTTTTTCCATACTACCTCCCATTAGTTTCTGCCCGCCTACCAATCTTCAAGTCTTCTTCCTGCCCTGTGAAAGTGACTCCCTACACACAACTTCATGTTGGGGGTGGGGAGTCACTTTCACAGGGCAGGATTCCCGTCTTATTTCAATCCGTTGGCGGGCAGTTTTTTT
>JACPIU010000040.1 GCA_016187935.1 Bdellovibrio sp. | reverse complement strand
CCCGGCCCCCGCCTGATGAAATGCTTTCTCTGCTTAAGGTCAGGCCGACAGAACCTTTGGATTTGGTAAATGATTTTTATGAGCAGCTAGATATGGCGATATGAGATGCCTAAAAGTCAGGAGCGAAGCGACTCTTTGTTCGAGAGCATGCAAGATGCCTTTAAGGCATATGACAAGGATTACAAAAAGATTTGCGCCATAGAAAAAGATTCCACACCGGTTCCGGTATTACCCGCTCCCGCCGCACCATCCTTGGCCGCTAGTGATTCTTCACACGAAGTCGTGAGCTTCGATGCCCAGGGACGAAGGTCTTGCCGCTTGCAGTAGGTGCAAAAGACCTAGCTTATTTGGCGATTCTTATGGATCAGTTTACCGGCCAGTTGCCTTTCGATCGTGCGGTTAAATTCCACTAAGAGACTTGGATTTTTGCGCAGCAGTTCTTTCAAATCCGTCTGACGCCAGATGATGAGAGTTGAAAGAACTTCTGCCCGCACAGTTGCTGAGGACAGATTGCCACTCAAGAAGCTCATCTCACCGATAAAGTCGCCATTTTTTAAGGAGGCGACTTTATCACCATCAATGATGACACCGGCACTGCCATCTAAGATACACATGACAAACTCCATGACTTCCCCTTGTTTGATCAAGAGAGCGCCGTGGGCCTTGTTCTCAATCGTACCAAGTTCTATGAGTTGTTTAAAATTGGCACGTGAGAATTTTTTAAAAAAATTATTGTAAAGCATACGGTGTGGTTCACTCAGGGGAAGATAATGCAGCCAGGCGGCGTGCATGAGAAAGACCAAATTAATGACAACCATACCCAGCCAGAAGCATTCGGCTGGAGAGTTTAAAAATTTGGCCCCTGCTAAATGCTGGTCTATGGGTAGCCTAAGGCAGGCCACTACAGCGCCCACTAAAGCGAAGAAATGTCTATGGTAGCGCTGCCCGAAAAAAAGGGAAGTGAGTACAAAGGCGTAGGGAACATAGTCAGTGTATATTGCAATATCCATATGTTATTCATTCATTGTCGCATAAGTGGGTGTTTTTTACAAAATCTTGTCACAAGACATTAACAATGTCATAAAGGCGCCCAAAGTAGAGGTAGGTTATGAAAGTGAAATTCTGCATGTTGATGCCGTTCTTGTTTGGTTTCTTAATCTTGCAAGTTTTGCTGACCGCGGGTCTTGCCCAGGAAAGCAAGCCAATCAAGATAACTCGCAAAGAGCAAAGACAAGCGATGAAAATAGTCTGGGTACAAAATCACCGTCAAATTATACAAACCAATCGCAAATATGCCAAACGGCTTGCGGATAAACAAACACGAGGGGAAATTGTCGGTCTTGAACTAGTGGTGGCGAGTTCAACCAGTATTCGTTTTGAGAGTCAATGGGGCCATGCTCTTTTCCGCTTTGTGGACAATGTTGGTGATGCGGAAAATGACGTGGGACTGGGGTTTGTTGCCGATCTCAATGCCACAAGTGTGAATTATGTGATGGGTTTGCTCGGGGGATATCCCGTTTTTCCGGTGATAAAATCTCTTCGATTGTACAACACTCAGTATGTCAAAAGTGAAAGTCGACCACTCGATCGTTACGTTCTCCCCTCCAACCAAAAGATCAGAAACCAAATGGTGAATCGCTTGTTAAGTGAATGGAAGGATTTGGATAAGAAAAACCAGTTTGTGTATGAAAATGCGGTAAAATTGGCCCGTCGCCAAGTTGAACATAAAGCACGCAAAAAATGGGGCGAAGGTGGATTTACGATTGAGGCCATGTCAGACGAGGAAAGCGGCGATATTTTTGCCTTTGTTGCCTCACCTGGAACTCAAGTCAATGATGAGGATGACTTGAACAGCACAGATGAGCAGGGTCTGGAGAGCAAGAAAGAAGAGAAGAAGCAGCGGATTCTCTATGCCGTTCATTATAATCCCCAATTTCAGGAAGATTTTGGTCGCTACACTTTTGCCGGTAATAACTGTGCCGGGGCCTTAGTCCGTTTTTTAGAGCAATCCGGTATTCCAAGCAAGCGCGCCCATGGCGTATGGGCACGGATTCCCAATAAGTTGCCCAATTTTTATCGTCGTTCTCTGGTCAATCCATTTCCGGCCTTCCGCGCTACGCGTGCCGTCGATGTGAGAGGCGAGGTGGCGAAAAATTTTAATATCTCGCTGTCAGATTTGGAGAAGGGTGAAAAATGGCCTAAGGATGCTTTAGCAAAATTGACCACTCTCGAACTGAAGGACAAGATGTTGATTCTTGATCAGTTGGAAAATATGCCAGATGAAGTTCGTGATAGTCTTGTTGAGACCCTGCCTCCTTTAGAAGATCGTCTCTCATACGGTGAAATCTATGATTTGAAAAATATGCCTAATGAACTCTATGAGTTGTGTGCCGATCAGGCCTGTATTCAGTCCCAGTTGGCCGCAGCGATGACCCATTTGGGTGAGGTGCGTGTCAAAGAGGCCTTGGAGGAGTGGAAGCTGTATCGACGTGATTACAAAAAAACGGAGCTTCTTAAACTGGTAGAAAAGCAGCTTGATTTTCTGAGTTTTATTGAGCTATTAAGCAAACTTTAAAAGATAAGGGGAGGACGAATGAAAAAATTATTGGCCTTAATCATGATTTTAGCAATGACAGTTACAACAGCTCAAGCCGACTGTATGCCCATGTACAAGAAATATAAAGTGAAGGCAGTTGTGAATTCTACTTTACTCACGACAAGTGGTACCGGGGGCGTGGCGCTAGGGGTTGTTGCCGCGTATGTCGGAGCTATCTTAGGAATTACAGCTTCATCCGAAGGGATTGTGATTTTAGGCACTGTCGCTGGTGGACTTTCCGCAGCTGGCGGAATTGCCTTAACCGTGAGTTCTGTTAAGAGTGCTTCACGCTTCGTTTCACTTTTTAAGGCGCTTAAACTCATTAAAGAGTCTCAAGTTGGAACAGGTGACCATCTCGATGAATTGGCCGATGATCTTAATGATAAATATGATCTCTCTGGCGAAGCCGCAGTGACCGCCCAGAAACTTGCTGCACTCATTGCTGAAGGCAATAGCGTGAACCAATTCTGTCTGGACAGTAAGAATCTTTATGGCCGTAAAGTCATGGTTGAATATCTCGAAACTAAGCTTGGATTACGTTAATTATTTAAGTCCTAATAACTCAACCATAATTTCAACCACGTTTTCAATGACGTAGGGTTTAGGAAGAAAGCGAGTGTGTGGGAGGGACTTTAGGTCCCTCTCCATTTCTGGGGTAATGGCCACCGTGGTAAAGATAGCAGGGACTTGTGAATTTTTGTTTGATAGATCATGCCGGAGATCGTGCAACAATTGAAATCCCTTCCCGTCAGGCAGATTGTTATCAAAAATAATCAGTCCGAAGTTTATTGACTTGAGCGCGGATTTTCCTTCCTGATAGCTTGAAGCTTTGTGAATGCCATCAAACAGCCCGGTAATTTCCAAGGCCGTATTCAACATTTCTACAATCACCGGGTCATCATCGACTATTAATGCATTCGGATGAGCAACCAGTTTTTTCATTGGCAGGATAGTTTGATTTTAATGAACAAAGACCATTCCTAATCCCGAAGCATGATCTTGGTTAAAGGGTAGGATGGTATGAATATTATACTTGGCACCTTTCAAGTTACACTTCATAAATTTCACATTGGTCATATTGGAATTGCAGAAGTTGACTTTACTCAAATTCGATTTTACAAAGGCGGCCCCTTCGAGATTGGCCCAACGAAGATCGGCGTTCACAAGGTTACATTCATTAAAAGTGCTATTGCGAAAAGAAGTACATTGAAGATTGGTTCTCCGGAGAGCGGTGCGAAAAAAAGAATTTTGCGAAAGGTTAGAATACTCGAAGTTGCACTGCTCCAGTGCACTATGGGCGAAACGACTTCGAATCAGGATGCATTTTTTTAAATTAATTTTTCTGAAAGTTGAGTGTCTTACTTTGATATTTTCCATGTTGGTTGCTTCAAAAGAACTGTCGGCCAAGTAGGAACTGCGTACCATCTTCAACGTGTTGACGTGAGAAAAATCTAAATTGTTGAATTTTTTACGAAAGATCTGGTATTTTTTGGGGGCAAAAGCCATATCGGACTTCCTTTTCGCCTTGGTCTCATGCGTTAAATTTCGCCATGCAACCGTTGATAAAAAAAAATTATTAAGTCAGATTATGGCCAATTGACTACAAGTGCGCAAGTTAGAACTCGTTATGCGATGGGCTGATTAAATCTTTTGTTGATTTGAACCCTAGAGATGATTTTTATTAGGGTCCACAAATCGCGTCTATCTCATTGTATTTCCTTATAACGTGATGATAGTATTGCAACAAAAATATATTCAGGATCTGGAGATCCAATATGCAATCTATCAGTCAGGACTTTCTGGCCTATGCCGCTGTGTTTGTTGTTATTGTTATATCCCTCGTTGTTGCTTGCGCACTGTTAATCTTGAATAAAATTCTCGGGCAACGGCCGAGCGAAGTCACCGTCAAAAAAGGCGAACCCTATGAATGCGGTGTGAAGCGCGTAGGGGATGCTCGTCAACAATTTTCAGTTCGTTATTATTTGGTAGGTATCGTTTTTCTCTTATTTGATGTTGAGGTTATCTTCATGTATCCGTGGGCAGTGGTTTATAACAAGTACCTATCGCAGGGTGCTTTTATCATGATGGAAATGGCACTTTTTGTTGCGATTCTTTTGGGTGGCTATATTTATCTACGAAGACGTCACGCTCTTGATTGGGATTAGGAGATTTGATCATATGAGTAAAGATGGAAGTGCAATGATTTATCCCTCATTATTGGCCGAAGCTGTTAAGTGGGCGCGCAAGAACTCGCTTTGGCCGATGCCATACGGGACTTCATGTTGCGGGATTGAATTGATGTCGACACTATCCAGCACTTACGATTTGTCGCGCTTTGGTGCCGAGGTTGTAAGATTTTCCCCCAGACAAGCTGATATGTTGATTGTTGCAGGCACCATCACCACTAAAATGGCACCTGTGTTGCGTTCCATCTATGAGCAAATTTTGGAACCCAAATGGGTCATTTCCATGGGGGCTTGCGCATCATCGGGCAACGGTATTTTTGATACTTATTCGGTTCTTCCGGGCATTGATGAAATAATTCCAGTAGACGTTTATGTTCCTGGTTGTCCACCGATTCCAGAGGGATTGATCCACGCCATTCTTCATCTTCAAAAAGTCATTGAGAAGAATATCGAGCGCACACCAGCAGTGAAACCGACTTACGAGGATGCGATGAATGCCATGACCTATAGCAAGTGCGCCCAAGCTGCTGTGGTGAAATCTGCCTATATCGTGACAAAGGATGGAGTGGCCCAAAATCCCGCCGGGCAAAACCCAATAGACTGTAATCTTGGAGGAAATCAAAATGGGAAATGCTGTTGCTAAAAATGCGGAATTTGTAAAAAGACAGGCCATAGCTACTGCGCGCATACAAGAAAAATTTTCCGAGGGCCGACAATTTCTCACCGATGCTCTCGGTGAACCTATTTTATGGGCCAAATCTCTTATGGACGCTTTTGATTTGATACAACTGTTGCGTGCTGATGATGTACTTAAGTTTGACTTTCTCTCGGACATTACGGCCTATGACAATGTGGATGGGAAAGATGGTGCAAAACGATTTGTCATGGTTTACCAGATTCTTTCTACCACGACCCATGTGCGCCTACGACTTAAGTTGGCGGTTGATTTAGGAGAGGAACCGACCAGTTGGACTTCATTATGGCCAGGGGCAAATTGGTTGGAGCGCGAAGTCTTTGACATGTACGGAATCAAATTTAAGGGACACCCCAATTTACGACGCATTTTAATGGATGAGAGATTTGTCGGGCATCCGCTTAGAAAAGAGTATCCCTTGAAGCAGAGGCAACCATTTCCGGACAATGTGCCTCTTCATCTCGGTCCCCATCCTTTGCCAACAAAGAACACATAGACTTAGAGGAATCATAATATGGGTAAAGACGACATTAACCAATGGGATCCTTCACTGGATGGAAAAAATCTGACTGATTTTTATAATCCCAATGTTTTAATTAATATTGGTCCTGCACACCCGGCCATGCACGGTACCTTGAGGGTCATGTGCCGAATTAATGGTGAAACAATTGAAGATGCCGCTTGCGAAATTGGTTATCTCCATAGGGCCATGGAAAAATTGGGTGAAAACAAGACCTATCATCAATGGATCGTTTATACCGATCGAATGAATTATTGTTCGGCACTCAATAACAATATTGCCTACTGCATGACCGTGGAAAACCTGATGAGTATTTCTGTCACCGAGCGATGCATGTGGTTGCGGATGATGCTGATGGAACTCTCGCGGATTATCGATCACATCATTTGTGTTGCCATCAATGCTCTCGATATGGGGGCCATGACAGTCTTTTGGCTCATGTATCACTGGCGAGAAGAAGCCTACACCATGATTGAATCTTTATGCGGAATGCGTTTAATCACTACCGCCACTCGAGTTGGTGGTATGGTCCACGATATTCCGGATGATTTTATTCCTCGCATGAAAAAATTTGTCAAAGAATTTCCCAGTTGTTTAAGAGAAGTCCATGGTCTTTTAACGGGAAATCGCATTTGGATTGATAGAACCAAGGGAGTAGGCAAGTTAAGTAAGGAAGATGCCCTCAAATATTCAATCACCGGACCGTGTTTGCGTGCCTCGGGTATTGATTTGGATTTGCGTCGAGATCGTCCCTATTATGCCTATAACGAAGTTAAATTTGATGTTGCGATTGGAACTTATGGGGATGTTTTTGACCGCTATTTGGTGCGCATGGAAGAGATGAAACAAAGTGTGCGCATCATCGAACAATGCATTGAGCGCTTGCCTGGCGGCCCGATCTGGGTTGATGATCCTCGTGTTCGCATTCCCGATAAAATAGACGTCTACACCAAAATGGAAGTTCTCATTCACCATTTTAAGATTTTCATGGAAGGAATTGATGTTCCCCCCGGCGAGGTTTACTCCGCAGTTGAAGGTCCCAATGGAGAATTGGGATTTTATATTGTGAGCCGAGGCGGCCCCAAGGCCTGGAGAATGCGTGTGAAAGCACCGTCCTTTATGCTTTTCCAAAGTTTCGAGCATTCAGTGGTCGGCGATAAGATTCCCGATGCCATCTCGGCCTTGGGTAGTGTCAATATTATTGCTGGAGAACTAGATAGATAACTGGAAAAACTAACGACATAAAGTGAGAAGTTATGGCCTTATCAGAAACAATTAAAAATAGACTTGAGAAAATGCGGCATCAATTTCCAACCGAGCAGGCCCTCCTGATTCCAGCACTGCATTTTGTTCAAGAGGAAAAAAAATTCATTTCAGGTGAATCAATCAAAGAGATTGCAGAGTATCTCCATCTTCCGCTCGCAAAAGTGAGAGAAGTGGTGACTTTCTATACCATGTTTAATCAAAAACCTGTGGGAAAAGTTCATCTTCAGGTATGCACAAACGTCTCATGCTGGCTCAATGGTTCCCCTGAGCTATTAAGTTGTATTGAGAAACGACTGGGGATTGATTGCGGCGAAACGACCAAAGATGGTCGTTATACCCTCTCTGAGGTTGAATGTTTGGCCGCTTGTGGCACAGCGCCTGCTATCCAAGTCAATGAAGATTATTATGAAGGACTCAATGTTGAGCGTTTGACCAAACTTCTTGATGATTTAGACACCCAATTGGCGGCCGGTAAAAAAGACATAGGATGTGCATCAAGAGAAGAATTTAAGATTGGAGTTTAAGTTATGAGCGATCTCGTCATCACGAAAAATATTCACGAGAAAGATAGCTTTAAAATTGAAAATTATTTAAAGCATGATGGCTATAAAGCTTCGGCCCGTGTCTGTACTACCTTGACCCCTGACCAGGTTATTGATGAAGTCAAAAAATCAAACTTGCGTGGCCGTGGTGGGGCGGGATTTCCCACTGGTATGAAATGGTCCTTTATGCCCAAGGATAGCAGTAAGACCAAATATTTAGTGTGTAACGCTGATGAGGGTGAACCTGGTACTTTTAAAGATCGTTTAATCATCACCAGAAATCCCCATGCCATGATCGAAGGAATGATAATTGCCTCTTATGCTATTGGGGCGCATGTGGGGTACGTCTATATTCGAGGTGAATTTTTTCGTGAGGCCAGGATGTTGGAATTCGCCATCTCAGAGGCGCGTGCCAATGGACATTTGGGTAAAAATTTGTATGGCACCCAGCATTCTTTCGACATTTATGTCTATCGTGGTGCCGGGGCCTATATCTGCGGCGAAGAAACTGCCCTACTGAACTCCCTTGAAGGGAAACGGGGGGAACCACGGTTAAAACCTCCCTTTCCGGCCCAGGTCGGAGCTTTTGGCATGCCTTCTTGTGTTAATAACGTTGAAACCTTTGCTGCTGTTCCTTATATCATAACGGAAGGGGCACAAAAATTTGCCGCCATGGGAACCGAGAAATCAGGCGGGACGCGACTCTATGGCGTCTCTGGACATATCGAAAGACCGGGGGTGTATGAACTTCCTCTTACCATTTCCATCCGTGAGTTGATCAATCATTGTGGTGGCGTGCGTGGCGGTAAGAAACTTAAGGCGGTTATTCCCGGAGGAGCTTCAGCACCTATGCTGTCCGCTGAAGACATTGACGTTAAAATGGATTTTGATTCCTTGATGAAGGCCGGCAGTATGGCCGGTTCCGGTGGTGTTATTGTCATTGATGAAACCGTTTGTATCGTCGAGATGGCCTGTATTTTACTGAAATTTTACGAGCACGAATCGTGCGGTCAGTGTTCCCAATGTCGAGAAGGTAGTCATTGGTTGGCCCAGCTCTTTCAACGCATTGAAAATGGAGGCGGTACCATGGCCGATCTGGATACCATTGCCTCTCTTTGTGGCAATATGGCCGGGCAGACGATTTGTGCTTTCGCAGATGCCGTCACAGGACCGGCACTCTCATCAGTACGCAAATTCAGGGCGGAATTCGAGCAACACATTCATCAAAAATGTTGCCCCTTTAAGAAAGACCACAAACATATAGGCCACAAAGCATCCTCGGTTCAAGGAGTTCCAGGAGTTACCCATGTCTAGTTATGAAATCTCTAAAAGTGAAAACTATTTAAATTATTGTTCAGATAAAATCCGGCCATTACCAGTGACAGGTCCTGATGCCAAACCACTACCCAAAATGACTTTGGATGGTCAGGTGGTGGAGTTCGTGCCGGGAGACACCATTATGCAGGTGGCGGAGAGGGCCAAAGTGGCGTCACGGATACCACGCTATTGTTATCACCCTGGATTATCTATTGCAGGCACCTGCCGCATGTGTACTGTTGAAGTAGAGAAAGCACCCAAATTGATGACGGCATGCTCGACCCCCGCAACTGATGGTATGGTGGTTCGCACTCGCTCAGAGAAAGTTTTAAAGAGTCGTTCCGGGGTGGTGGATTGTCTGCTGGCCAGTCATCCGCTTGATTGTCCTGTGTGTGATAAGGCAGGGGAGTGTGAACTGCAAGATTATGATTATGAATACGGTCCGAGTCGCAGTTCTTTTGTTGATGAGAAAAGAGTTTTTCCAAAATCGAGCACCAGAAAACTTTCGGACAAAATTGTTTTGAATATGAATCGCTGTGTTGCGTGCGAGCGTTGTGTGCGGTTTACCGATGAAGTAACCAAAACCAATGATCTCGTCATGCTGAATCGTGGTTGGAAAAAAGAACTCACCGTTGGAGATGAAGACAAAGGACTTTACAACGATTATCAAGGTTGTTTGAGCGATTTTTGTCCCGTCGGCGCCTTGACCTGGTCGGATTTCAGATTCCAAAAAAGAGTCTGGTTTTTAAGAGGGAATGCTTCTATTTGTGACCGATGTGCCAAAGGATGCAATATCGAGGTGCACTCCGAAAAGGAAATTATCTATCGTTTTGTACCCATCTATAACCCAAAAGTTAATGCACACTGGATATGTGATGAAGGCCGTTTATCCTATAAAATGGTGACCAATTCGCATCGCGTGATCGCACCTTTGTTGGAGGTCGCTGGGCATGGTCCGACGGCGACTTCTTGGGAAACATTAATTCCTGTTACTGCATCGCTATTAAAAAACAGTTCGCGCGCGCTGCTAGTTTTGGGGACAGATTCCACCATGGAAGAATGTGAAAATTTGAGAAAGTTTTTTTCCAAGTTCGTTCAAAATGGTGAGATTCGATATTTCAATGGTACTGGCATTACGACGTCATCAGAGAACAAAGCGCTTGATCATCTTCTTCGCCAGAATGATAAGACGCCCAATACCAAAGGAGTTGAATCATTAGGATTAAAACCCCTTGATGTGGCCGGGGTCAACGGTTTTGACACTGTGATTCTCTTTAGAAGCGGTCGTGCTGGCATTCCTTCTGTTGCCGCAGCTAAGAATCTTATTTTGTGGGGTGTCTGGAGTGATGAAGAAGTCCGGGCCCAAAAAAATGTCAGGGCCTTACTGCCCGGTCTTGCGACACAAGAAAAAAGTGGAACATTTATGAACTGTGACGGCATCTTGCAATCGTTTAAGAAGGCAGTGGAACATCGCGGTTATGGGCTCGATGTGACCAGAATCATAGAGAAATTTTAACGTCATCTATGGGGTTCTTTTATGGATATTTTTACTTTAGCTCAGCTTTTAGCAAAAATAGTCTTTGTTTTTGCCGTATGCCTTGGGGTTATTCCATTTCTGGTGTGGTTTGAACGCCGAGGTTCCGCTTGGATTCAAGGCAGGGTGGGACCTAATCGAGTCGGCCCTTTTGGCTTGATTCAGCCTTTTGCTGATGTCGCCAAATTTTTCTTTAAGGAGTTTTGGACTCCGGCCGAAGCCAATAAATGGTATTATCATCTTGCGCCTATCTTTGCCTTAGTCGCCCCCATGGCGGCCTTGACAGTCATCCCGTTTGGTTCTTATCTGATGATTGGTGATCAGATTGTGAATCTGCAAATTGCCAATGTAAATTCCGGTGTGCTTTTTATTTTGGCCTTTGCCGGATTGGAAGTTTATCCCATCATTGTTGCGGGCTGGGCATCGAACAACAAATACTCCATCCTAGGGGCCTTGCGCGGTTCTTCGCAAATAATCTCGTATGAAATTTCTATGGGGCTGGCACTTCTTTCGATGTTGCTGGTTTATGGTACCTTTGATCTACACTCGATGGTGGCATGGCAAGGTCAGAAATTTTTTGGCTTTGTGCCTGCTTGGGGTGTTTTCATCAATCCTATCGGGGCTTTAATTTTCTGGATTTCGACTTTTGCAGAAACCAATCGCTTACCCTTTGATTTGCCAGAAGGTGATTCCGAGATTGTCGCCGGTTATCACCTTGAATATGGGGCCATGAAATTTGCTCTTTTCTTCATGGCCGAATATGTCGCCATGATTATGGCCTCGGCCCTTTTGGTTACTCTCTTTTTTGGTGGTTATCAATTACTTCCTGGCGTGCAGGCTGCGGTCGATGCCATCGTCTCCATGAATGGGTTATCAGACGCAGCGGCACAAAATTTGAAGGCCGTTTTTCAATTTGGCTGCCTGTTTTTAAAAGTTGCCTTTTTTATGGTGGTGATGATCTGGGTACGTTGGACTTTCCCGCGTTTCCGTTTTGATCAGGTCATTAACTTGGGATGGAAGATGTTATTCCCATTGGCCTTGGCCAATGTAGTATTCATGTCGGTCGTTGTTTACCTCATGAGCTAGAACAGCGGGTATGATGGCCCGAAGACATTTTTAAGGAGAAGACATGGGAACAATCAATGTTTCGAGAGAATATAGTGTAAAGGAAAAGATGTTCTTGCCCGCGATTATCCAAGGCATGATCATCACTCTGAAACGTTTTATTCAAGGTTTTATTTTTCATAAAAAGTACACCATTATGTATCCCGAAGAAAGGCGCAATTACTCACAGCGCTTTCGTGGCATGCATTTTATTTCCGTTGACGAGAATAAGGTTGAAAATTGCACTGCCTGTTTTTTATGTGAAACCGTTTGCCCTGCCGAGTGTATTCATATTGTGGCGGAGGAAAGGGACTCCGCCAGTAATCCATACGGAGTGAGAAAAGAAAAGAAACCGTTAAGTTTTGATATTGAAGTTTTGAGATGTTGTTTTTGTGGCTTTTGTGAAGAGGCCTGTCCTAAAGATGCCATCAAGTTGTCTCGCAATTATGAGTTGTCCATTCTCTCGCGGCAAGAAGGCATCTATGATTTAAACCATCTAAAACGGGAGGTAAAAGGCCGTGGATAATTTAGATTTTATTAATTCCGTAGTTACCGTCTTCGGTATTTTTGCCGCTATTTGTGGTCTGGTCTTGTTGTTTGCAAAAGAACCTCTCTCCTGTGCTTTGGGACTCTTGGGGGTTTTGATATTCACTGCTGGGATTTACGCCATTATCGGGGAGCATTTTATCGCTACGATTCAGTTGGTTGTTTATGCCGGTGCCATCATGGTTCTGTTTATTTTTTCCATTATGCTTTTTAATGTTAAGCATGATCGTGAATCCTTTAATTGGAAAAGTCCCCTTTTCCTTTTTACTTCGGTGGTTACCGCGGCCGTCTTCGTTCTTCTCGGCCGAACCATTTTGCAATATTTTGACACTCCCGTTATTGAGTCGCAAAAAGGAATTTTCACACGAGAGATGGTGACGGACTTAGGGGGAAATTCCCAAGTTTTGGCGCATTCATTATTTACCCAGCATTTTGTTTCTTTCGAGGCCATTTCCTTGGCCCTGTTGATTGCTTTAGTTGGTGCTGTGGTTCTGGCAAAACGAAAGTTGAATTGATTAAGGATTGGAAAGATTGGCGAAGAGTGGAGAGAAATATGGAAACAACGATTCAAATGCTGGCCGCTTTTTTGTTTGCTCTGGGGCTCCTTACGGTGATTGTTCGGCGTAATACCATTATCATCCTTATGGGAATTGAGATGATGCTCAATGCCGCGAACTTGTCCCTGGTGGGTTTCTCTCACTATCTCGCCCAAATTAATGGCCAGGTGCAAGTCTTTTTTATCATCACGATTGCCGCGGCCGAATCGGCCATTGGTCTTTCTATCTTGGTCAATCTCTATCGCAATTTTACTTCTATAAAAACCGACAATGCCGTGACCTTAAAAGGTTAACTCGAAGGATAACAAGAAAGGATAATGATATGACCGAATCAATTCTTCCCCTCCTGATCTTGCTTTTGCCGTTGATTGGATTTCTCCTTAACGGAGTTGTATTACCTCTCGTTCATCGGGGGTTTTCTAAGGCCAGTGCTCAAGAAGCCGGTATTGTTGCTACGCTGGCAATTGCCACCTCTTTTGTCTTGGCCGTTGTAAGTGTCTCGGGTATCTCTGGACCTGTCGGCCATGGTGAGAATCCTGCCGTGGGGAGTTTCGTTTATCAATGGTTGGAAATCGGAAATTTGCAGATCCCTTTTGAACTCAGGATTGATAGATTGTCGGGAGTTTTGGTGTTGATCATCACAGGTGTGGGATCGTTGATTCATCTCTATAGTATAGGATATATGTCTCACGAAAAGTGTGTGGGGCGATATTTTAGCTATTTAAATCTCTTCTGTTTCGCCATGCTTCTTCTGGTCATGGGCAACAATCTGCCCTTGCTATTTTTTGGTTGGGAAGGTGTCGGCCTTTGTTCTTATCTGCTGATTGGTTTTTGGTATGCGGACACTGAAAAGGCCAATGCAGGCAAAAAGGCCTTTATTGTCAACCGAATCGGTGATTTGGGCTTCTTGATCGGCATGTTTTTGATCTACAAAACCTTCGGAACTTTAACGATTACCGAGATTGGGCAGGCCATTGCAAGCGGGACAATTCTCTCCACTGGATTGGCGACCGGTATTTGCCTGGCCTTATTTGTCGGTGCCACAGGCAAGTCGGCGCAAATTCCACTGTTCGTTTGGTTGCCTGATGCCATGAGCGGACCGACGCCGGTCTCGGCCTTGATCCACGCCGCCACCATGGTCACCGCCGGTGTTTACATGATTGCTCGATTAAATCCGCTTTTTGATTTATCTCCCATGGCCATGTCGGTGATTGCGAATGTCGGTGCCTTTACGGCCTTAATGGCGGGGACAATTGCGATTGCCCAGAAAGATATTAAGAAAGTATTGGCCTATTCCACCGTCTCACAACTGGGATTTATGTTTTTGGCCTGCGGCGTGGGGGCCTACCAAACCGCCGTTTTTCACCTCATGACGCATGCTTTTTTTAAGGCCCTCTTGTTCTTGGGGTCAGGTTCTGTGATTCATGCTTGCAGTGGTGAGCAGGATATGACCAAGATGGGAGGTTTGAAAAAGCACTTGCCCCATACCTACCTTACAATGCTCGTTGGATCATTGGCCATTTCAGGCATCCCGATTTTTTCCGGATTTTTTTCCAAAGATGAAATCTTGTATAGTACCATTGCTCTTCCTGCTGGGCAGTCTCACCTTTTCATCATTGGTGTGATCACCGCGGCACTCACCGCCATTTATACAGGAAGGATGCTCGCAATAACTTTCTTCGGGTCTGAACGCCTTGAGCATGAAAAATTGCATCATCTGCATGAATCACCGGCAACCATGCTGGTCCCCTTATATGTCCTGGCAATATTGGCGACCTTTGGAGGTTTGCTAGGAATCCCCCATTTATTGGGAGGTTTTTTAGGCCATCTCCCTCATGTTCTTTCTGGTTGGCTGGACCCGGTTATTCATACCCCGCATTTACCTCTAGTCGGAATCCAATTGAGTCTTCATGAAGGTGTGGTGATGGTGGGCTCGATCATCCTGGCGGTGGGCTGCTTTTCCCTGGGATTTAGAGCATTTCGAGAGAAATTCAATGTATCGCAATTTATTCCTTCATTCACCGGTGCGCAAAAGCTTTGGGAAAATAAATATTACGTCGATGAAATTTATCATACCATCGTGGTCGTGCCCTTGCGTGCCTTGGCCGATTTTAGTGCCAATATCATTGATAAACTTGTGATTGATAACATAGTGCTTTCCTTTGGGCGTGCCACCCGTGATTTGGGAAAACGTATGCGCGTGATTCAAACTGGAGATATTCAAACCTATGCCTTAGGTTTGGCAATCGGTTTAATTACACTCTTATGGATGGGCCATAAGTTATTGCCGTAATTACTTTGAGTTTTGTGAGGAAGTTATGACGTCATGTTTACTGAGTTGGATTATTTTTACGCCACTATTAATGGCCGTGATTTTATTTCTGCTTCCGAAAGCTTGGGAACAACACTTCCGTTCTTGGGCCTTGATTGCTTCTCTTGCGAATCTACTCTTGAGCTTGAAGTTATGGTATGGCTTTGACGGGCAGATTGGCGGGTTTCAGTTTATCGAAATTCTTCCCTGGATCCCATCATTCGGAATCTCCTATGCCTTGGGCATTGACGGTATTTCTCTTCCTCTTGTCATGTTAACGGCCGTGATTTCCCCCATCGCGATTCTTGGAACATGGCCAAAGGCCGGTAATCCTCTTAAAAAAGAACGATTCTTTGTGGCCATGGTTCTTTTGTTACAGACTGGAATGTACGGAACATTTTTGGCCACAGATCTATTTTTATTTTATTTTTTCTGGGAAATTGTGCTGATTCCGATGTTTTTCATGATCGGGATTTGGGGTGGAAAAGAGCGTGTCTATGCTACGGTGAAGTTCTTTCTCTATACCATGGTGGGTTCACTTCTTATGTTGGTGGCCATCTTTTATCTTGTGCGAACACAGCAAGAAGTAACGGGTGTTCCATCTGCAATCATGACCAATTTTAATTCTGTTAAGATTCCCTTAGATCAGTCGTCATGGGGAGCGGCTTTGGCGAGTCCCCAGATGTTACTTTTTCTGGCCTTCGCTCTGGCCTTTGTTATCAAAGTTCCCATGGTGCCTTTTCATACCTGGTTGCCTGATGCTCACGTGCAGGCCCCGACTCTTGGCTCAGTTTTTCTGGCCGCGGTTCTACTCAAAATGGGAACTTATGGGCTGATGCGCGTTGCGATTCCATTTTTTCCTCAATCGGCCGCCATGCTTTCTCCCTTCTTCTATGCTCTGGGGATCATCGGCATCATTCATGGTGCTCTTTGTGCCTTAGGGCAGACTGATTTTAAAAGATTGGTGGCCTACTCTTCCGTTTCCCATATGGGATACATTATTGTCGGGTTATTCAGTTTTGAGAAAGTCGCCCTGTCCGGCTCACTCTATCAAATGATTAACCATGGAATTTCCGCTGGCGGTCTCTTCATGATTGTTGGTTTTCTCTATGAACGGATGCATACCCGTAATTTGGCCGATTTTGGTGGATTGGCGAAGGTTGTACCCATGATGGCCGTGGCCTTCATGATCATCACCCTGTCTTCCGTCGCTCTTCCGGGCACCAATGGTTTTGTGGGTGAATTCGCTATTTTGATTGGTTCCTTTCAAGTCGCCCCGGTGGTTGCTGCGGTTTGTGGGTTGGGGGTGATTTTGGGGGCGGTGTATGCCCTGAAGGCCTATCAGATGGTCATGCTCGGTCCTGTCAGCGGCCATGAGGGGGTCCAACATCTGTATGATATCAACGCCAAAGAAATTGCCGCTATGGTTGGGCTTGCCATTTTGGTGTTCGGTATCGGATTTTTTCCGGAATTTTTCTTTGCCAAATCGAAGGCCACCTTGGAAATCTATGCCAATGGATTAGTACCATTCTTAAAGTAAAGTAGTGGAGATGAGATATGGAGCGATTAACTGAATTATTTAAATACACGACTCTTAGTTCCTCGGAGCTGTGTGCCTTGGGCCCTATCATTGTCCTTTCTTTCTTGGCAGTGATTGTGCTTATTATCGCAGCAACGGCGAATGATAGAGGACACAGTTTATCCAGTTGGACATCCTTGATTGGAACTTTGGTGATTATGATCTTTCAGGCGCAAGATATTCATGCCCCTGAAGTCACAATCCTCGGCGACATTTTAATCTTTAACCCTTTTACGCGCGTCTTATCCCTGATTGTAATGGGTATTGGTTTCTTATCGCTCTTGCTCGTCACCGGCCAGTCGAAACGTGAGGGATTATCACCTGAAATTTATCCTCTGGTGTTGTTTTCCATGGCAGGGATGGTGCTGCTGGCGCAGACTAATCATCTCATGTTTATGTTTATCGCTATTGAGATCATGTCTCTGGCGGTTTATGTATTAGTCGGAATGCAACGTACGGCTTCTTATTCTGTGGAAGCTTCCATCAAATACTTTATTTTAGGCGGCGCTGCTTCTGCCATGTTGGTGTACGGATCGGCCTTAGTGTACGGGGCCACCGGGACTTTCGGTTTAAGAACAATCTCGAATCTGCTGAGCATGAATTCAGTACCGGCCCTTTCACTTCTGTCTGCTGGAGGTTTGCTTGTTTTATGCGGCCTGCTTTTTAAAGTTGGCGCCTTTCCCTTTCATTTTTGGATTCCGGATGTTTATCAGGGAGCTGCCCATTCGGTGACCGGTTTTATGAGTGCGGCGGTGAAATTCGCTGCCTTTATTCCTTTAATCAAGATTTCTCAACAGCTATACTTTGCATTACCTGGATCATACGGGCATCTCTTTTATGTGATTATCTGGTTACTTGCCGCGCTTACAATGATTTATGCCAATTTTACAGCTTTGACGCAACATGAACTCAAACGTCTCTTGGCCTACTCTGCGATTGCCCATACAGGTTACTTATTGGCGGGTGTTTTAGTCTGTGCTGAAGGAAAGACTGGGGCCGCACCCATCATCGTTTATTTAACTTTCTATGTTTTCAGTGCCTTGGGGGCCATGGGAATCGTGATTTTACTGGCCGACAAGCATCAACGTGATGTCAGCTTTACGGATCTTGCCGGAGTCGCCGAGAAACGGCCTTATTTGGCCTTTGCGCTTTCAATCTTTATGCTGGCCATGGCCGGCATTCCCATGACCGCAGGCTTTATCGGGAAATACATCCTGCTTAGTAATGTGGTGACTCAAGGAGGCACGCTGTTGGTGGTTATTGCGGTTCTAAGCTCTCTCATTTCGGTTTATTACTATCTGCGCGTGATTGTGCTGATGTACATGGAGCCTGAGACGGGGGGATTGGAGAAGGCCAAACCAGGCCTGCTTGCCGGTCCTATTGCCGTGGCCGGCATTATGTTGCTTGTGACTATTCAGTTTGGTCTATTTCCGAGAATCGTGATTGATTATATCTACAGAATCTTACAGTAAGGGGATGGTTAAAATCGACGTTGCAAAATCCATTTTTTAACGTCGATCACATTGTGTGGTATCTCACTTACTTTCATTCTAAGAATGTATTTGAAAAATTAAAAGTCTTTTTTCTAACATTTGTTCACAGTGCGAAAATCAATTCTACAGATTTGTGCAAGTATCCGAAACCTAATAAATACCAAAGTGAGCAGCTCAGAGGGAAGAAGGGTTCTTGTTTAGTGCTTGGAAATTTCTTTTTGGATTTGTTCGATTTTTGTAGCATTTTTTTTAATGCTAGGTTCGTAGGGGGAAAGACCCTGATAGGCCTGTAAAATATATTGGCGATATTGTTCGGCAAGGCCAGGAGAGTTTTTGGCCGTCGATTCGATATGCTCTCTCAGCGCATAGAGGGCGGCGAGAGTTTCCTTTTGAAAAATCTTTTTTATAATGCCGGCAAAAAAACTTTTAGGGCGAACAAAAGTTTCATAGGTCATCCATGTTCCTTCGGGGTGTGTGACAAAGGTGGCACTGCCGGTGGCATCGTGAGAATCAGGATTGTAAACTTGATACCATCTTACGCGATGTCCATCGGGCAGCTTCTCTAAAGTTGTTCCATTGACGTAAATTCCTTTATCGAAAGGCCAAGGCAGTTTTCTTTCGTAGTAAGTATGCACCTCTGTGGGCGAGATATGTTTCATCGGCAGTGAGACAGGAAGATCGGGGATATAGCTGTGTTGATTATCGAGATCATAGTAAAGCGCCACGGCGGTGAGAGGATCGGTTGCGATAGCTCCGGTAATAATTATTTTAGGCCATACTTCGCCTTTTACCTCGACAACTTGAACTGTAAAAGGGCGGCCCATTGACCAGGCCGAGGATGAGGACAAGAGACCCAGAAAAAAGAAAAGAAATAAGCTTAGCAATCGCATGATCGAGATAATGCCACCAATTCGTCATAACGGCCATTGAAGTCTGTCGGGCCTCGGTGGAGGTTTACAAAAATAATCCCATCAATTATGGTTTTTTGCCTCTCCAACTAGGATCAAGTTCATGGGCAAAGAACACACTTCAATACGCCTCTTTAAAAATCCATTTTTGGAATCACTGACCTACATTCACCCGGCCATCCCGGCGGTATTCTGGACACCTATTATCTTGGGACTGTTTTATCAGAGTTATCGGACTTATCATCACAGTACGCTCATTCATGTCGTGTGGGGGGGGATCGCTTTATTGGTTTGGACCTTCACGGAATATGCGCTTCATCGTTTTATCTTCCATTACCAGGCCTCAAGCTCTGTCGTTAAGAGATTGGTTTATCTTTTTCATGGTCTTCATCACGATGACCCGCAAGATGGTCGACGGTTGGTTATGCCTCCTGTGCCAGCGGTCTTGATTGTAAGTGTCCTTTATTTATGCTTCAAACTGGTCATTGCTCCTGAGTATCTATCTCTCTTTATGGCCTTTTTTTTGATGGGCTATCTGAGCTATGATTATATTCATTATGCTACTCACCACTTTCCCATGACGGGACCTGTTGGTCGTTTTTTGCGTGCCTATCACCTCAAGCATCACTATAATCATAAACCATGCAAGTATGGTGTTAGTTCGCCTTTATGGGACTATCTTCTTAAAACGATTGATTGAGCATGAAAAAATTCATCATCTTGTCGCTTATGGTTATGGTCGGCATGAAGTGTTGGGCCAATGAAAGCAGTCCTTCCATAGAATCATCCCTTTGGGGTGCCATGAAAGAAACCGGCCGCTACATGTATGTCGGAGCAGGCCTACAATTTACTCAGCAAGCTAACTTGTACTGGGCGGGGGTGGCAACGCCTTCTCTTTGGTATTCTTTTCAAGAGGACAAAAGGGTTAGTAATCACTATATGCGAGGGGATGTTGCATGGCACTTGTCGACCATCGGTAATTTCGGCATCGTCATGAATATGCCCTTCTTTCATATGGGAGTGTGGTATACGGGAAAATACCTTGAGGATGAAAAATTTATTCAGTTCAGTAAGGAATACGCTGCTACTGTCTATATTGCCTTATTGGAAAGTGGGGTCTTGAGCTATGTCCAGATTCATCATCGGCCCAATGAGGAGAACTTATCCAATTGGGAAACCGATTTTCGGGGCAATTCCAGTTTCCCTTCTGGGCATGTGGTCCCTTATGCCTCGCTTTTTTTTAAAACTTTGCAGTTTTACGGCCCTTTGTGGAGTACGGTGCCGTTGGTGTTTACGGTCATGTCCGCGGTTCATCGCGTGCAGGACGGAAAGCATTACCTCTCTGATGTGGTGGGAGGTTTTTTTCTAGCAGGATTTGCATCTGAAGGGGTGCGGGCAGCATCTAAGTTTCAAGATCATCATCCCTTTTACAAGTGGTGGGCCCAGCATGATCTCAAAGTATCGCTTATGCATTATGAGAAAAAAGGCCATGAGGCCATGGGACCATGGGTATCTTTAACGTATTAAACGTATTAGCATCTGGGACTTTTTCAACAACCTGCTAATGAACGCGTAAGACTTTTTCAAAAATGCGATAGCGTTTATAGGGAGTTGCTCCCATCAGTTGAAGCGGACGATTCATATTGAAATTGCTTTCCAGAATCCAGCTCATTTCGCATTCACGATAGCTTTTTCGGGCGTTCTCATAGGCCTTGACATACATCAGTGATGCCAGACCGAGATTTCTGAATTTTTCTTTTACGCCCATGGTGAGAACGCGGAAGCGATTAATTTTCTTTTTGCCAGTTAAGAGTTTGAAAAGTCCGGTAGGGAAGAGCTTACCGTTCGGGATGGTTTTGAAAATCTGGTTATAATCGGGTAGCCCCACGATAAATCCCGCCGGTTCGTTTTTAACATAAACAAAGAGAATCAAATTGGGATCAAGAACAGTTTTGAGGTCCTTTGCGGTATGGGCAAATTCCTCTTCGGTCATGGGGATAAAACCCCAGTTTTTCTCCCAGGCAGCATTATAGATTTCGCGCATCAGGGCCACTTCCTCGGGCCAATTTTTCATATTGATGATTCGATAAGTGATGTTGGCCGATTCTTCAACTTTTTTGGAAATTTTCGAGATTTTTTCGGGCATTACAAAAGACATATCGAATTGGTACGCCAGCAGGTCCATCGATTTCTGGTAAGCGGCGCCTTCGATTAAGCTTTGAAAGTAGGGTGGATTGTAGGTCATCATGATTTGAGGGTCATCGTGAAAGCCTTCCACCAAAAGGCCACATTCGTAATTACTGGAAGGATTAAAAGGCCCTCGAACGATTTCCATTCCTTGGGCGAGAGACCAATCTTCCACCTTTTTTAGAAGGCATTGGGCGACTTCACTATCATCGATGGCCTCAAAAAAACCAAACTGAGCGGATTTTTCACCATGAAACTGATTATGGTGATGGTTGACCACGCCCATAATTCTCCCGCAGCATTCTCCCTTTTTATAGGCGAGAAACATCTTGGCGGAACATGTCTCATAGACCGGGTGCTTGGGAGCAAGCAGGTCTTTGACCGCCATTTTAAGCGGTGGAACCCAATGGGCGTCGTTTTTGTAGATGGCCCATGGCAGATTGATAAAGTCAGCAATCGCCTTTTTTCCTTCTACCTCAATGATTTGTAGTTCAGAGGATTGAGTCGATTGGCATTGTCCATTGGTACAGCAAGAGGAGGTTGTTTGTGTTTCCATAAATTCCTATTGTCGAGTGGGTATTTGAAAAGTCTTTTTGGCCTTGGCAAAAATTTCCAAAACATAAGTGAGATCATCTTTGGTATGGATGGGCATATAGCTGGTCCTGATAAGCGCCTCACCTTTGGGAACTGCAGGAGGAATCACCGGAGTGCAGAAAATACCATTTTCTTGCAGGAAGGCCGTCACTTGCATCGCTTTAATATCATCCCCGATGAAAATTGGAATGATGGGGGTTTGGGAATTATAGGTGTAAAAACCTAAATCTTTATAGCCTTGTTGCATGAACTTCACATTGCTCCAGAGCTTGGTATGAATTTCCTCGTCCCTTTGAACGACATCCAGACATTTTAAAACAGTCGCTACAGCGGATGGAGGCATGGAAGCGGAAAACATAAAGGAACGGGCCGCATGGCGAATGTAATCCATGACCTCTTTAGGCCCTGAGACAAAGCCGCCAATACTGGCAAAGGATTTTGAGAAAGTTCCCATATTGAAATCAACTTGATCGGTCAGCTCAAAATGGTTTAAGGTTCCGCGACCTTGGTGGCCTAGCACGCCAAGGCCGTGGGCATCGTCAATATAAATGGCGGCGCTATATTTACGCGCCAGTTTGGTCACTTCAGGTAGGTTGACGATGGTTCCGGTCATGGAGAATACGCCATCGGCCACGATCGTTATGTTTTTAAAGCGACCGGAGGCCTGCTGGAGTTGCTCCTCCAGTCCTTCCATGTCATTGTGCTTGTACTTAAAGGTTGCTCCCATGGCGAGTCTTGTGGCATCCACCAACGAGGCGTGGTTTTCATTATCAAAAATGAGGCAGTCTTTCGGGCCAGAGAGGGCCGGAAGAGCACCTAAGTTGGATTGCATCCCGGTGGAGAATAAGATCGCAGCTTCGTGTCCGATATAACGGGCCAACTTTTCTTCCAATTCTTCATGGATGGAGAGATTGCCGTTTAAAAAACGTGACCCTGTGCATCCTGTACCATACTGCATGACCGCTTTAATTGTGGCCTCGATGACCTCTGGATGGTGGGTAAGTCCCAAATAGTTATTAGAGCCAATCATGACTTGGCGTTTTCCTCCCACCGTCACGGTAGCGCCCTCAGTGGCCTCTATGGGGCGAAGGAAGGGATAGAGCTTCATCTGTCGAAGCAGGTTGGCCTTTTGAATAATTTTGTTATCTGAGTAAGAGTAAGTATTGCTCATGGGCCCTCTTTAATTTTCAAAGCTAAAGGGATTTTTTTCTAGGAAGCCAGCGTTTTTTATGCACCATGCATACCTATCTGGGCCTGGTTCGTCAATTTGAAAAGTAATAGGGGAGAGAGTCTTTTTCGCTAGTTAGCGGATTACTTCATAAAAAATTTTTTTCTAATTTCTTCGCCTCTGGCCTCGCTGTTAACGTGCTGGACCAGGGACTCCTCGACTTCTTTGGTGAGGTCTAAAAACTGAACGCCTATTTTAAGTTCCGGCAGAATGTCGCCATCCCTGTCTTTTTGCTCCCAAACCCCAGCGATAAGGGCCTTTGGAATATCATAGTTCTTTTTATTAAAACGTAGAATGCAGCCTTCAATAATTCTTCCCTTTTTGAATCGTTCCTTCTCTGTAATGGGGATAATGGTGGAAATCCCACCAGCGCTTATGTCCAGGGCCTCAAAGACAGTCTCATCCATTTTAAATTGGACTGTAATATGAGGTCCGGTGGCCAAGCGATAATTGGTTCGTTGTTGTCCCTTAAAGACTTCATTGCAAAGATTAATGACATACTCTTTTGTTTCATCATCCTTAAGCAAGATGCCCGTTGAGAGGTAGTTGAATTTCTCATAGGGTATTTTGAAGAAAATGTTTTCATTCAACAAAGTGGTGGGAATAAGTTTGATTAAAAGGCTACCCTTTTTTCGCAGCAGTAATCGCTTGCGCAAGGGAAGATAGTTGAAGACCTCAAAAACTTCGATATCTTCCTCTTCGTGACCTTTTTTCCACAGGTGAATTTCACAATTTTGTTGAGCTATTTTGGCAAAAACTTGCTGTGTTTCCTCGATGGAAACGGTTGTGAAATAGTGTTTTTTATTGGGGTCCTTATGACTTTTATTTGACATTCTGTTCTGCCAAGTGGAGTTATGATTTTCGTGTTCAGTCGTATATTATTTTAAGCCAGGCCCGAATTGCGGTCAACGCCATCTTTTGAGGTAAAGATATGAAGAAAGCACAACCGAAGGCAATTTTTCTTAAAGATTACCAACCGCCAGCATTCGATATTACTGACGTGCATTTGACCTTTAATCTGCATCCCACAGAGACGGTGGTCGAGACAAAATTAAAGATCCGCGCGCGTTCAGGGAAGAAGAAAGGAACTTTAGTCTTAAATGGCGAGGAATTGAAATTTCTTGAGGCGGCCCTTGACGGTCAAACCTTGAGTGAAGGTGATTATTCCGTCGGACCGGACCATTTTACACTGAACCGATTACCCAAGAAATCCAACAAGAGCTTCGAGTTAAGTATTAAAAATGTGATCAATCCCCAGGCCAATACCGCTCTCGATGGATTGTATTTAACCGGGAATCTCTTTTGTACCCAAAATGAACCGGAGGGCTTTCGTCGCATTACTTATTTTTTGGATCGCCCTGATGTCATGGCCCGATACACTACAAAAATTATTGCTGACAAAGTTACTTGTCCGGTCATGCTTTCCAATGGAAACCCGATTGCTTCAGGCGACCTTACCGGTGGGCGACATTTTGTGGAATGGCACGATCCTTTTCCCAAGCCCTGCTATCTTTATGCCCTGGTGGCCGGGGACCTGGGCATGATTCAAGATCATTTCATCACCAAATCCGGGCGAAAAATTGATTTACGAATTTATTGTGATCAAGGTGCCGAGTCGCGCTGCCAGCATGCCATGCAATCCTTAAGAGAATCCATGAAATGGGATGAGGATACTTTTGGGCTCGAATACGATTTGGATATTTTCATGATTGTGGCGGTGGGTGCCTTTAATATGGGGGCGATGGAAAATAAGGGGCTGAACATTTTTAACTCGGCATTTGTTCTGGCCGACACCAAAAGCGCTAGCGATGATGATTTTAACGCCATTCAGGGCGTCATAGGGCATGAGTATTTTCATAATTGGACAGGTAACCGTGTGACTTGCCGAGATTGGTTTCAACTCACCTTAAAAGAAGGTCTGACGGTTTTTCGCGATCAGGAATTTACCTCCGATTTAGGCTCCCGCGCAGTCGATCGAATTCATCAAGTGGCCCGTTTGCGTGCAGCTCAATTCCCCGAGGATCAAGGCCCTACCGCCCATCCCATTCGTCCCGCAAGTTATATTGAAATTAATAATTTCTATACCCCTACGGTTTATGAAAAAGGAGCGGAAGTTATTCGCATGGCCCATACCATGCTTGGACCGGTCGGTTTTAGAAAAGGAATCGACCGCTATTTTAAACTCTACGACGGCCAGGCCGTAACCACGGATGATTTTCTGCACGCCTTGAGCGTCGCTAATCGAGGTTTCGATTTTACTCAGTTTAAGCGTTGGTATAAGCAGGCGGGAACGCCTAAGCTCAAGGCAAAATGGCAATGGAAAAAAGAACGTTCAGTGTTTGAATTAACTTTGGAACAATCGTGCGCTCCCACCAAGGGACAACCCAAAAAATTGCCGCTGCATTTACCGGTGCGAGTGGGTTTGTTGAATAGGGCAGGTGCCGAGATCCCTATCAAACAGGATATTTTGCACGTTCGAAAGAAAAAAGAGACTTTTGTTTTTAAGAATGTGAAAGAAAAACCCCTCCCTTCGCTCAACCGCTTTTTTTCTGCTCCTGTCATTCTTGAAACGCCCTATTCATTTGAAGAGCTGGCCTTTTTGATGGCGCATGATACGGATGCTTTTAATCGTTATGAGGCCTCACAGGTTATGGGCACCAAAGTGCTTTTGGATTTGGCGCAAAAAAAAATCTCACCAAAACAGATTCCTCAGGACTACTTCAATGCTTATGCCAAACTTTTACGTGATTCCAAGATTAACGAAAGTTTGAAGGCCAAGGCCTTGTCTCTGCCCCCTGAAGGGGTGCTGCATCTTGAGGGTAAAATTGCCCTCATCCATCCTGTTCATCAGGCTTCGCTCGATTTACATAGGGAACTTGCCCATGCCCTGGGCCGTGATATGCAGGATCTTTATGGGGATTTGGATCGTAAAAATCAAGGCCCTTATTGCCTTGATCCTCGCGCTGTGGGAATTCGTGCGCTTAAAAATAAGCTCCTGCACTACATGGCCCAAAGTGGTCCAGATGGGATTGCCTTGGCCTTAAAGCAATATGAAACCGCACAAAATTTCACGGACCAGTTAGCGGCCTTCCAGGCCTTGATTTGGTGGGGTAGTGAAGAGGAGAGCGATAAGATCAGCAGGCGTTTTTATGATCAATGGAAACACGATAATCTCACCATTCAAAAATGGATTTCCACCCATGCCTTGGTTCCCCATGTGAAGGCCTTAAATAGGGTGGAAAAATTGGAGCAAGACCCGGTCTTTGACAAAAAAATTCCCAATTTTGTTCGCGCGTTATATGGAGTTTTCAGGCAAAACCATGCCCAGTTCCATCGTCTGGACGGTGAAGGGTATCAGTTCATATCAGATCGTATTATTCAAATTGATAAAATAAATCCCCAGATGGCAAGCGGATTGTCGAAAGGTTTTTCTCTCTATCATAGGCTTCCTTTGGAATTGAAAAAGCATATGAAAGGGGCCCTGGACAAGATTCTTGCTGCCAACCCAAGTAAAAATACATTTGAAATTGTCTCAAAGACATTGGGAAAAAAGAACGGTTAATGGCGCTCTATTACGGTCTTTCCACTTTAATTGGCGTACTCCAGTCAGAGTAAGCTAAGGCCGAATCGCGGTACCTCAGTCTCACGTAAAAGGTTTTAAGTTCACCTGATCCGGTAACTTCAGCTATGGAAAGTTTAGTTAGAAGCGGTTTGTAGTCATAGAAACTCCCGCCGTATTCATTATAGGCATGAGTGGTGCGGCCCCAGAAGATGTTGTCCATCGCCGGAGTTGTTCCTGCCTGCCACTCGCTGGTGAGGTGGGTATCTCCTTGCGCTTCCTTAAAAGGACTACTTTCAATATTGGCGATTTGTTTGCTCACTTTTGTAATGGTTAAATGAGGAGTATCGGGAGTTGCATTATTTTTGCGTAAGATAAACTGATCAACCACTCCTTGATCTTTCACATTTCCGTCTTTGCCAAAGCTATAACGTTTGAAAGACATGGCGGCGTTCTCACCACGTGTGACTTGAACGAAAAGCCAGCCGTATTCATCTTTGCTCATAACGTAATTCAAATAATCTTTCTGTTTGAATTCGCCCCAGTTATCCGTGGCCCCGCCGATAGACCCATTGATTAATTTAAACAGCGGCTGATTTGGGTCTTGTCCGCGGGAATAACCATGGGTATGGCCCGAGAGCACGATGGTCGCTTTTCCGCTTTTGCCGATAAATTCGGCCAACTTTGTATTGACGGTTTTTGAAAAGGGCGATTCGCCTTCAGGCCATAACTCGGATTCTGCCGGATGGTGGAGTTGAAGCACGACGAAATCCACATCGCCTCGGCCCTCGGTTTCAAGTAATAAGGTATCCAACCAGGCCAGTTGGATTTCATTGGTATAGGGCGGGTTCGAGTTGAGGGTGATGAAGCGCACATTTTGATAATCAAAGTAATACCAATGGCCCAAACTTTCCGGCGAACCATTTCTGGGAAGAGCAAAATAGGAAAAATAATAGGGGGTATTTTCCTCGTGATTGCCTATCGCCGGATAGACACATAAGCGAGACATCAGAGGGGCCATAGGAGCGAAAAATTCCTCATTCCAACGTTTATACTCATTGCCCTTTTGCACTAAGTCTCCAGTAAAGAGGGCAAAGCTGACGGGAAAGGTTCGTTCATCAACGTAGCTTGCAAAGGCGTATTTCATGAGACTCTGATTGACTGCCTGGCGTGTCACTTTGTATCCGCTTTGGGCATCACTTAAGGCAAGAAAGGCAAAGGTATGTGGTTCTTTAAACAAAGTTTTAAAAAGGAAAAGTCCACTTTTTTGAGATCCCTGCTGGATTTGATAGAGATAGCGGGCCCCGCTCACCAATCCCATCAGTTTTGCTTCAAAGAGCCCTACTTTCTTATCAGCATGGTAATTCCGTTCGATCAGTGTGGCATTAACCGAGAAAGTTTCGGTTTCGCCTTCACGGAAAAAAACCACTTTAGGCGTTCCGGCGAACTCGGCCTCCATTCTGATTGAAGCCGAGTTCGCTGCCACACTTTGCACGTAAGGGCCGGCCTTGAATTCAAAGGCCTGAGTGACGCCCCATAAGGACAACAAGAAGCAGCATACAAAAAAATGAACTGCAAATTTCATAACGCCTCGTCTTAAGAGTGAAGAAGAGAAGTCCCTTCGGCCTTTAGGTCTGATACCGCCTGGTAAATCCGCTCGGTCATTTTGTTTTCGGCGGCCTTGAGCCAAGCGCGGGGGTCATAGAATTTCTTGCCACCGACTTCGCTATCCACCTTGAGGACTTGGTCGTAATTTTTGAACATATGATCGGCCACAGCGCGAGTGTAGGCGTACTGAGTGTCAGTGTCGATGTTCATTTTGACCACACCGTACTGGAGAGTTTCATGAATTTCGGATAGTTCAGAACCGCTACCGCCGTGGAACACTAACTGGTGGCGGGCCTCTTTTCCGAGTGCCGCAATCACCGCCTCTTGGCCCTTCTTCAAGATTTCAGGTCGCAATTTTACATTGCCGGGTTTATAGACACCGTGGACGTTGCCAAATGTGGCGGCGTAGAGAAAGCGACCGAGAGGGCGTAGTCTTTTCGCCACGGCCACCATTTCTTCCGGAGTGGTATAGAGTTTTGAACTGGGGGCTCCTTCATTGTTGTGACCGTCTTCTTCGCCCCCGACCACACCCGTTTCAACTTCTAAAATAATCTGGGCACGGGCACAACGCTCTAAAAGTTCGGAAGAGGTTTTGAGATTTTCTTCCAAAGGAACTTCAGAACCATCAAACATATGGCTATTGAAAAGATTAGGTAACCCTTTTTTCCGACGATTTTCAGTTTCGGTGATCAGTGGAACCAAGAATTTTGCCATGTATTTGGGGTGGCAGTGATCGGTGTGGAGTGCGATGAGAACATTATATTTTTCCGCCACCAAGTGAACATGTTGGGCCAAACTGATGGAACCTAACGCCATATCTTTCACGGCCTGACCGGACATAAATTCTCCGCCGCCAGTGGAAACTTGAATAATGCCATCACATTTTTTATCGGCAAAGGCCTTAATGGCGGCATTGGCGGTTGAAGGAGAGGTGACATTGATGGCGGGATAAGCAAAACCACCTTTAAAAGCGCGGTCGAGCATTTTGCAATATTGGTCATAGGTTGCCACGGGCATAGAAAACTCCTTGGAATAGTTGAATGATTCTTAGCGGGCGGATTCTAGCATGGTCTAATTTGAAGCTGCCATCATGCTTCGCGGCACAGAGAAGTTATTTGGTGTCATCACCACGCTCTAGGTGAGTGAGTGCATGCTTAAAATTGCTCTTTAATTAAGGTCGATCCGGCGGAGAAGGTGTCACTGTCAAAGTGCTCGCCGCGAGTATTTTCCAGGATGTCTTTATTCACAGAAAAATTGGTCTCTTCAATTTCTCTCATGGCGGGAGTGTAAAATTAGGTAGTTAGGGATTTATAGCAGATCATGAAAAAGTCCGATAAGAGTGTATGGTATTTTTTCTGCTTGTCCTATTTTTGTCTCCTCAAACTCTCTCGCAAGTGGACGGGTTTGAGAACCGCTCTTCTAATCATCATCAAATGTTACTGGTTGATGAATATGCCGATGTGGAAACGCAGGCGCTCTTTGGGAGTGACGAGAGCATTCCGACGCTTTCAGGAGAGGGATCAGTGCCCGGGGGAATGCCGGATCGTTCTGAGGCCGCCTATGTGGATAGGGTGGTGGAGAAAGGAGTCACGACCCGTTATTACCGAATTGGTCCGCTTCGGGTTCGTGTGCCCGGAAATGTTTTTAATAATGATCGTTACAATTTAAAAGAGGCCATTTTAAAAATTGATCGAGCTACATATCCCAAGTTTTATCCCAAATATGAAAACTTCATTGCAGAGATGAAGAGAATGGTGAACGATATTCATTTTAATCGAGATCTACGGCGCGAAAAGGTTGACAGCATTATCACGCCCCCCATGGCCGAGGTATATAAAAAGGAACGTTTTCATTATTTTATTCAGGCCATGGAACGTAGAGCGAAGCTGGTTGGGCACACCCCGACCAGCTATGGGGAGCCACCAAAAAAAGTGTCATCATGTGCACCTGCCAATCAATCTGGCTATGCTTTTTCGCTTATTCCTTTTAAAACCGGCGATCTTGATGCCAAATGCAAAGAAATTGTTGATCGTGGGGTGGCTTCAGGCCATGACAAAGTGACGTTGCATTTTCCCATTCATTATTCGGGAGGACATTCCGGTGGCCGTGTCACTATTGAGGGCAATCGCCCCATGAGATACGGCTGGGATTATCAATATGAAGAGGCCGGTGGTATTGGCAAGGAAGAACTTCATCGTTGCTTGGATTACGTGATGAAGGCAGGACTTAAGCTCAACTTTATTCCCCATGCTGAGAGTATCGTTACCATGAGTGCCAATGGTGAGGCGGAATGGAGAATTCGTTCCGATTTACCGCTTGATGATAAATATTACGACAAGGCCTATGGGCCGCTTCTTGAATATATGAATAAGAACAAGGCCGGTCTTCGGGGAAAAACTATCAATGTTTCGGCGGCAGCGGAATTAGACCCAACTTTTTTAGGCGATCCCACCACCAGTTTAGGCACTGTGAGAAAGTTGAAGACCGCCCTCAGCGGCATGGGAACCAAAAGTGAGGTGATTTGGAGTCCTAATGGTGATTTTTTTGAGAATAATGGCTGGTTTAAATATCCCACCTCGCGCATGGATTGCAGCAAGCTGGTGCCGCTCCTTTCCTCCATCGATCGCATCTCACCTTCTATCTATGAAAATTATGGCCATGTAGTGGATGGTTCTTTTCATAAGACGCGCAAGTTATTTTTCAAAAGACTGTTTGAAAGATTGCAGAAACATTGTCCCAAACAGATGGGGGCGATTAAGAAAGAGGTGTCGCGCAAGCGTTTTGGCATCACCGAATTTTCCTTGGACAATTCGGGAGAATATGAAAAATTTCACCGCGAAATGAAGGAATACGGCCGAGAAACCGGTGATCCTGAAATTAGTGCCGCCTTTTGGAATAGTGGCAACTGGGATCATTCCGGACTTGCGGATGCCTCGCGCACAAAACCCACTTTCAAAAAATCCATTGATACAACTTTGGTCCACTGTCCTGCCAGTCGAAATCCGGCCGCTGTCGCGCCTGCCGCCGCAAGTCCTGGTGCTCCTCATTGCCCTTCCCCGGACCCGATCAGCGCCCCGGATGTGCGTCACTTGGAAGATCACGCCGAAGGTGCCACGGCGATCATTCGCAATCTGCCGGATTAGTCCAGTTTTTTGGGGGCCAATATTTAGGCCAATTCTAGACTAAAGTGTTTCTATTTTTTTTCCGATAAATACAAATCATAATTTCTTTTATGAAAGAGGTTTTTGCCGGTATGAATTATTCAAAGAAAAGTATGGCCGCATTGGCTTCTATTCTCTTCTTGGTTACTTTCGCGCCTATTGCCAGAGCTGAACATCGCGAAGGCTGTGTCGAAGCTGAAAATAAGAAAAAGCCTGATGCACTCGACAATACAAAAAATGCGGTCGAAGCAATTCAGAGGAATGTCGATAGGATCACTTCAACAATTATCTCGTGCAAGGATGCAGATTTATGGCACGAGAGCTTTAGCATCTACACTGTGCCGATCGGTTTCAAGTGCCGCACTTCCAAGGGGGCGATTTTCGAGAGAGTTGTAAGCCCGACCCTCGGCGAAGTATGGAAAGGGCCGGATAGTGTTGTTTGGAGTGACCAGGTTGATACCGGGACTCAAAGTCTTGCGCGACAGAGATGTGCACAAAGACGCGCCACACTTCCCTCATGCACTGATTTTGAGCGCAATGAGGCATACGGATTTCGCGAGGTATTGCCCTCCATGCAAATCCCGGAACGATGGTATTGGTCCGCATCAGCTCATCCAGAACATTCTGATGGGCCCTGTATTTTCTTTGGCCATGATGGCACAACCCATACCTATAGTGCTCGCAGCATTGGTTCCATTCTTTGTGTCGGACGATAAATGGAATGTGGGGAGTACGTGCCAGGTGACTTTTGGATAGGTGTTGGATTAATAAGAAACTTTTGTCCGCAATTTTTTGACCTGGCTTCGACGCGTTTTGCTTTCCTTTTTTTTCACTACGGAAGCGTAGGTAGGTTTGGTTTTTGTGCGCGGCTTGGGGCGATGGAAGGCCGACTTAAGCATGATTTCTAATTTTTTTAGACAGCGTTCTTTGTTTCTTTCCAGATCGCGAAACTCATCGCTGCGGATATAAAGCAGATTGTCTTTATTAATAGAATTGGCAAGTTTACTGCGGATTAAATCCTTTTGCTCTTGCGTGAGAGTATTTGAATCTAAAAATGCCCAGAGCATATGGGCAGCGGAAGAAACCTTGTTGACATTTTGTCCGCCAGGCCCGCGCCCTCGAATGGCGGTGAATGTAACCTCTTTAGCTATAGCTTCGTGGTCCATCTTATGTATCTTTTTTAATAATAAACTTTCTCAAATCATCAATTTGCTGGCGCGAGAGGAGCTGGATGATACCGCGGTAAGTATTGCGTCGGTTGGCAAACGGGGAGGTGCTGGGGATCGGGGCTATGGTAAAGAAAAAGGCAGCAGGGTTTATCACCTTAAAACGGCACCGTCTGTCGAGAACAAGATCACATTCGAAATAAAGTTCAAATTCCGAAATATTCAGGAGTTTGATTTCTACCGGGCGGTTACAAAAAGAAAGAGGATCACGCTTTGAAAAAAATAATTTCAAGTTCTTGCTATCTTTAAACAAGACATTCTTTTTATCAAAAGTTTTTGCCATTTCCACCAAGGTCTGAGTGGAAATGGGATTTTGGTCCACCACAATTTTGCTGTAGCTATAGATCGCCCGGGCCTGTTCAGAGGAGAGGCTTTTGTTTCCGAACAGCACGAGAATGGGAGAGTAATTGGGAATTTTTTTTATCGCCGCCACGATGTTCTTAATCGCATTATTATCCAAAGGTGGAATCACAAAGCCATTCTCAAAGGGAATTTCTTTAGATTCAACATTAGGTTTGGCCTGGTCTGAGGGAGGCGGTGGTGGAGCATAGGGTGTTTCGCAATACTCTATGGCAATAAAATCCGGGAGGTAGCATTGCAGTTCAGCTTCGGCCCTGATGAGATGGGTTTGGATACGGAAGGAAAAGGCCGAGTCCCATAAGAGCGAATCTTGTTGAGCAATAGTATTAAAAGTCGGGTCGATGATCAAAAGTTTGGTCCGTTTTGGGGCGGAATCTTTTACTTTTTCCTTTAACCATTGAAGATATTGCTCTTTGACTTTCGCCACTTCACCTTTTCTTACTTCCAGGGCATCCAAAACTCTGGCCTTTTCCATCTTGTCCTTGGAGTCCTTTTTGGATTCGTCAATGGTGTCAACGAATTCAAAATCCAGGGAAGCTCCTATGGAAGAATCATAATAGAGGGGGCCCTGGTCCATGCTTATGACCTTCAACTCGTCTGACTTGATGGTGTTAGGGCATATCTTATGAGGAAGGGATATAGCTTCGGAAGCTTCAAATGGAATGCAAGTTTCCAGATGAATGCCCGTGGCGTGAGCAAAGTTAATGCGACAAATTTCAAAGACAGTGTAATCTTTTCCTTTTGCCAAATTCAAGTTGTAGGTGGCAGGTTTTTTTGCCAGGAGCGGAAAGGCCGACAACACACCAGCATAGATGGCATCACGGGTTTCTTCACTGGATTTGAGGTGAAGTGAAGTCATGCCGATAGGTAGGGCATTGACTTCCATCTTGGCAAATTCGTTCATGGAGAAGAACCCAATAATCACCATGTGGCCAAAACAGTTTAGGCGTTGAAGTGTCATGGACAATTTTAAAATTAGTTCGAATTGGTCACTGAAATCAAGATAGAGAATATGGCAAGGGCGATTCAGTATGGCCTTGATCACAGCGGGAAAATCTTTCGAATCGATTTGATCATACTGATGGAATACGGGTTCTAAAACTTTGGCATATTCTTCAGTAAAGTCGGTTTTAAATCGACGCCAGTAACGTTGATCTAATCCGATGTAGCCTGCATGAATTACCTGTGCCATCTATTTTTCCATTGAAGAACTCTTAATTGCTCAAGATCAGCATTCATGCCCGATTTCTAAAAAAATTGGGAAATTTGTTGGATTATTTTAGCACAAACCTGGGATTTTGGTGAAGTGGACACCTTGACAGGGAAGGTCAAGCATGGGAAGAGCAAAACATGACTTTTCCAACTATTTTTTTACTCCTTTTCTGTGTAACCAGTCTCGGCCAGGCCATCGAAATCGGTGCGACAGATTATTTTCTCCCCGAGCAATACTTAAGCGAAATAATAAGCCGGCCGGACCATCCGGCAAATCGCCATGATGAGGCCTTAAGGCGTGCTTTTAATGCCACTATCTTTTTACCAAAGCGAGGCACGGCATCTCTCATTTCTGATCAGGGACTGGTGGTGACAGCGGCCCATGTCATTGCCCATAAAGTGATAGGTGAAACAAAGGATTGTGGAAAAATTGTTTTTCATTTAAATCACCAGTTAGCGCAAGGTGGTCAATTGGAAAGGCCGATTCTTTTACCGTGTGAAGAAGTTTTGATTTACAACTATAATGCTGATTTTGCTCTGTTGCGAGTTCGTCCCCCCAGCGATTTACCGCAATTGCCCTATATGCCCATCGCCAGTGGGGAACAGAGTTCTGAGGAACGCTTTGTTATTATTGCCGGACATCCCCATGCCATGGATTACGCCCAATCATTTAAAGTTGTCTCAGAAGGAAAAATCTTTTTCGATGGCTCGGGTGATCCCGATTTACCGCATTTTTTACATCTCGTTGATACCGAAGGCGGGCATTCCGGTTCTCCCGTTTTGACCTCCAAGGGAGAATTGCTTGGGATACATTTTCGAGGTATTCCCAATTATGGCCCAGGTGTGATTGGTACGGTGGAAGGAGAAAGACAAAAGCTCCATCGATTCAATGTCGCCATCTTCTTGCCCTATTTTGTCAAAAAATACTCCCAATGGTTTGCTAAGTAGTCTACTGCTTGTTCCTCTGGGCATTTTTATTCCCCCAGGCCGCCAGAGTGTCGGCGGAAACCATAGTGCCGTCTTTGAAGGAGCAGAAAGTCGTGATATTGCCATCCTGATCTTTGCCAATAATGATATCCGCTTTGAGCGACTTCTGGCATAAAACACTACCCGGATTTTTTCCTCCGGCCAAATCTTCATCGTTGATGTCATTCATATTCACTTGCTTCAAATTGAGGGCGGCCAAACATTTGGAGGTTTCCAATTTTGTGTTACAGCGCCGAGTAATGAGGATATTCTTTCTATTATCTACGGCGAAGATATGAGATTTTTCCCCAAAAAAATACGTTTTAAAATTGCTGGTGACTTGTTGTCTCAACTTCTCCTTGAGTTTGATATTGGCAAGAGAACTGGGAGTGGAATCGGGTTCTCTTTCCTGGCAGTCAAGGACGGGAGGTAGGCATAGCAGCACACTTGAGATGAGGAATAAAAGAGTTTTCATACAGTTCACTCTCAATTCGGCCCTATGGTTTTTCGTGCAAAATGGCGCTCTTTTCGTCTTTCATCGATGTGGAATAGGTATAATCTTTTACCACGCCATTTGCATCAAAAGTGATGATCAAGTCTTTGGTTTCGGTTGTTCCGATCACGCGATAGAGATAGTAACCATAGGTCCATTTCACGTTGCCGTTGTCATACCCCACACGAAAAGGTTCTCCGTAAGTTTTGAAAATATCAGCACGGGTCGTTTTACCGATTTGGATACTCTCGGTGCCCATAAATTGAAAATGCCGTCCTACTGTCGCGCAAGAGGCAAAACTGAGTAATAGCATCAATAACGTCGCCAATCTGATTTTGCTTTCCATAGACTCACTCCTTGAAGTTCTTAATCATGGCAAAATTGCAAAATTTTCTGAAGAATTCTTTTGCGATTATGACATGTATCAGTTTCTTAAGCTACTAATGATAAATTCGAGCTATGTATTTTATGCATGGTTTGGCCCTTCTCATTATGAAGAAGTCTTGGCTAGGTGTATATGAGTTCACATGAATTGGTAAAAGGGATGCTCATGAAAACTGTATTATGTTCACTTTGGCCTAGTATCGTCTTAACCTTGATGATTTTCTCCAGTTGGGCACAGACACCAGGTGAAGAGAATTGTCTTACCTGCCACTTTGAGGGACAAACTGCCAAACTGACTCACACCCCTGCGGCAGATAATATGTGCGATACCTGCCACGAAAAAAACGATCAGCATTTTAGTATCAACTATTCCTCAGAAGTTTGTGCCAACTGCCATGAAGTTCAAAGTAACTTACCATTTAAGCACAAGGCCCTTGATCTCACGAAGCAGTGCGTGACATGTCATAATCCTCATGGTTCTGAGCAAAAATCTTTTTTAAGAAAACCGATAATTGAACTATGTACCGGCTGCCATACCGATGCCAAAGATAAAGCGGCCAAATCCACCCATGATGTGGCCTATTCTGAAGGCGGCTGTGTCAAATGCCATCAACCCCATGGGAGTGTTAACCAAAGGCTGCTAAAATTACCAAAAGAAGATCTCTGTTTAAATTGTCACAACAAAAATCTGGATTACGTCGGCCACTATCCAACCAATAATAGGGTCATCTCGGATATCAAAAAAATCATTGAAACGGCCCCTTACACTCATGCTCCGGCAAAAGAAAAAAAATGTACGCTATGCCATACTCCGCATCAAAGTGATAAGTGGTGGTTGCTTAAGACCGAGATCCCAACTGATAACAGAAACGTTCAATCCAAAAATTGGAAGTTGTTGGATGATCGCTTTAAGACCTGCTTTAAATGTCACGACATCAACATGCTCAATGAAAAGATCACCAAGGAGACCTTTTTTAGAAATGATGAACTGGTAAAAAGGCCTTGGTATTTGGGTGGTAAGACCAAAATCGTCACCAAAAATCTGCACCGTTCACACAGCATGTGGTGCTCGATGTGCCACAACTTGCACGGGAGCGAGCGCCAGCATTTAATTAGATTGCAATGGAAGCCTATGCCCAAAGGCGGAACTTGTGGCGGTGGTTGCCATGGTGATCTGGATCGCTATGAAACCGGAGTGGTCTACAAGCGAATCGACTGAGTCACTATTCACCTTGTTCCAATAAATGTCGTTTCAAAGCGCGACCGATAAAACGCACTTTTTCTCCCAGAGGAAAACGGCTCAAATTGGTAGAAACGACACCTTTGGTGAAACAAGTTTTGCGAGAATAATCAATATTGACATCCACCAAGACCGGGCGGCCGGTGGCGGAGACCCGTAAGGCCTCGTCTATCTTGGCATCGATCTGACTGTTCTGTTGCATGCCGATGAAATGCGCCCCAGTGGCCAGGGCCAGACCCTCAATTTTTATGTCACCTAAGATTGTGCAGGTTTTTCGATTGAGGGGGATTTTTTGGAATTGGCTAATCTGTCCCAACTCGCCATCGTGAAAAACAAAAATGATAACACCAAGTTCGAGTGTCGAGGCGGTCAGAAGTTCCAGCCCCGTCATTAACAGTCCGCCGTCGCCGACGATTCCGACAACCTGTTTATTCCGATTGCTGAGCTTGGCCCCAATGGCGGCCGGGACACAATATCCCATGGCATTGAAATCGGTGGGGGAAATAAGGTGACGAGATTCAAAGCTGGGGAAAAGTTCCGCCGCCAGAAAAGTATGATTTCCGTCATCGAGCAAGACAAAAGCATCCCGCGCCAGTTTTTGCCTGAGTGATCGAAAAAAGAGATAAGGGTTGACGCGGCCTTGGGAATCGTGCAATTCCCATTCATGAAAATAATCCGTCTTTTTTTCATGAATTAATTTTGGCAGATTGGAAGAAGGTCTTGGTAGCTGTCCGGGAGGACTGATGGTTTTCAATTTTTCCACAAGAGCTTGCAATCCTTCAGTAGCATCGGCACAGATGGAGATTGTGCTGGGATAGTTTTTATCAAAAACGTTGGGATTAATATCCAGGTGTATGAGATTGGCGGGAACCGGCAGACCATATGAACCTGTGGCCAGCTCACCAAAGCGCGCACCAACGGCCAAGAGACAATCGACATCGGCGAAGGCCTCTTTGGCAGCAGGGACTCCGCTCTTGCCGAAGCCCATACCGGCATGCAGAGGGTGGTCATGAGGAAAAACGGAGATACCTTGCATGGTGGTTGAGACCGGCATCTGTAGCGTCTCGGCCAATTCAATCAAGAGATGGGTGGCCTGGTGTGCTCCCCAACCCACATAGAGTCCTGGGCGTTTGGCGTTTAAGAGCATTTGCGCCGCTTGTTCAATTTTTGTATTGTCGAGAGAGGGATTGTTAAAAGATTTTTTATATTCAGGCAAAGTTTCGACTTGTCCACCGAAGAGTAGAATATTGGAAGGGATTTCCACAAACACCGGCCCCGGAGTATCTTGGATGGCGGCATCATAGGCGCGATACAAGGTTGGGATAATATCGGCGTGGGATTGCACCAGGAAATATCCTTTCGTGATACCTTCCACCAGCGGTCCTTGTTCTAACTGGTGCAGTTGAAAAGATTTCCCACTATCGCGGCGGATTCCTCCCGAGATCACCAGCATGGGAATACCATCGAGAAAGGCCTCGCCGATGCCACTCATAGCATGAGTAGTGCCAGCGGCAGGCACGATAACCAAGGCCCCCACCGAATCAGAAGTTCGACTCACTCCTTCGGCCATAAACGCCGCACCCATTTCATGTGTGACTAAGACCGGTGTGATAGTTTCGCTATTGTTCAACTCATCATAGAGTTCGGTGTTATGCACTCCAGGTATACCAAAGGTATACTGCACTCCCAACTGCTCTAAAGCAAAACGCGCCAGATAGGCACCAGTATGTTTCATTTCGTCGCTCCTAGTTCCCGGCCAGTATGGAATTGACCGCCATTTCAGAATTATAAACACAATTGCCCAAAAAAGTTCCCTCTAAAGCGCGCAGTCCGTGAATACTGCCGCCGCCGAAACCGGCCGATTCTCCCACAGCATAAAGTCCCTGGATAGGGGTGTTATCGGGGCGCAAGGCCTGGGAGCGGAGATTGGTTTTGACACCACCTAGACTTTTTCTCACCAGGATATTCAGTTTGACCGCAATCAGTGGCCCTGCCTTGGGGTCCAAAATCTTTTGAAATTTGCAGGTGCGCAGGCGATCCCCTTTATAGTTGCGCAATTGTGACAGACGCCTGAGCTGATCATCATTGAAGTAAGTCGGTCCGCGGGAAATCATATTGTCATATGACTCGATCTCGCTTCTTAAAAGCTGCGATTCAATGATGTAGGGTTGATTGATGGCATTCATCTTTGGCACCAGTTCTTCCAAAGTCGGCGCGCTCACAAAATGGGCGGAGTCTTGGCAAAAGTGATCGACCAGTGTGCTATTGCCCAAGATCACACTGAGTAAAAAGGAAATGAGTTTTTCATCGCGAATGGCAGGATTATGCTCGGAGCCGGAAACCGCCAACTCTTTCACGGCAATTTTGCGATTCATAATTTGCCAACTGTATCCCGCCGGGGCCTTGCAGATGGCGGAAACCATGGAGCGAGTATCGAAGGCCGTGATCAAAGGCACTGGGCCGATTCTTTTACCCAGAGCATCCATCCACAGGGCGGATTTGGGTGGAACTAGCGACAGTCCATGGCGCGGACGCTTGGGGTGGGGATGGGGAATTCCAGCGGCATAATTCCACATGCGATCTTGATTAATCACATCGCCACCCAACGCCTGAACTTGATCGTGTAATTGGGCATTATTAAATTGATGGCATCCCACCAGTAAGTCCTTGGGGGGTGTATTCCAATCTCGATGCCAGTTTTTGCGAACTACATCGAGGTTGGCCCCATATCCGCCTGCTGCCATGATGACGTTATCGCCAGTGGCAATAAAATCTTGCTGATCCACTTCAGACAGTCCTTGAACTCCAGCGATTTTTCCATTCTGATCAATAAAATTTTTTACATTGTGCTGAAAATGGAGTTGGAAATTTCCTTTGCCTTCATAGGCCAACAAGGCGGCCGCGAGACGTTTGATCAAACCATATCCGGTGCCCCAGACCATATGAAAGCGCGGCACCGAGTTGCCGGGAACAAACAGTCCGCGCTCAACCCAATGAACTACCGGAAAATAAGACACAGCATATTTTTTTAAACCATGATAGAGAAGGCGAGTGGAGTTTTCGATGAATCCGCGCGCCCAGGCCCGGCCCAGTTCATCGGCGGCCGTGAATTCGGCAAAGCTGCACCAGTCTTGATAGGCCATTTCCAAATTGTCTTTGATTCTAAAACGCCGCTGCACGGGAGAATCCGCCATGAAGACACCACCAAAAGATTCCACCGCCTGACCGCCGATATGTTCTCGCGTATCGCGATCAAGCAAGATAACTTTTTTTCCCGCCTCGAGCAGTTTGAGGCAGGCATAAATTCCCGCCAGGCCGGCGCCGACCACCACACAATCGGCGTGATAATTTTTCGTGCCCATAAATCAATCTCCAATAATCTTTTTTAATATTTTACCTGGAAAAGTGAACAATTGTTCACTAATCGACAACGATTCACAATAAAGTCCGAGTGATTCACTCGTTTGACTTCTCATCGCTTCAAAGTTTATAGTCCGAGGACATTTTACAGGTATTTCAGAAGGAATCTGGTGCGAATCCAGAGCTGTGCCGCAACGGTAATCCCATAGGGGTAAGCCCGAGCTACTGAGGTACTCAATTTCCCGAGCAGGAGAATCATTATGTTGCGATATCTTGTCCTATTTTTTTTTCTTATTTTTACCACCCAATCCCAGTCTGAAACTATTGTCGTTCATGGCGAGCGGCCCTCAATTGAGCAGATGATGAACAAGGTGCGAGCAGACCGCACTATCACTTCAGAGGAAATCAAGAGTAAGGGATACAATTTTTTACACCAACTGTTGAGTGAAGAGGCCGGAATTCATGTGGTGCGTAGTGGACCACTTGGAGGTCAAACATCACTTTTTTTGCACGGCCTTAAATCCGAACATATTTTGGTCTTAATTGATGGTGTGCCCATGAACGATCCTTCGTCACCTGGACGCTCTTATGATTTTTCCCATCTCTCCCTGCTCAATGTGGATCGCATTGAAATTGTCAAAGGCCCAGATAGTATCCATTACGGGAGCGACGCTTTAGGTGGCGTCATCAAAGTTTGGACCAAATCCAAAATAAAAGAGTGGCAATCGAGCGTTAGGGGAGACGGAGGAAGTTTCAAGACCTACGGACTCCAGGGTGAAACGCGAGGGCCATTGTGGCAAACTTTTTCCTTAAACCTCGCCGGGGAACATTATTATAGCGGGGGATTTTCTGCTGCCAGCTCTGAATATCCGGGCAATCAAGAGGATGATGCTTTTTGGCGCCAAGCCGCTCAGGTCAAAATCGAAGGTCGCCCCGAAGGCCTTGCTCATCTGACTGCGGGTGGGAAATGGGAAAAGAGCAAAACCGAACTCGACCAAGGTGGAGGCGCGGGCCAAGATGACCTCAACTATTCACTTCGCCAGGAGAACCGATCTTATTTTTTTGAGATGGACAAAAACATAAGCCGATGGTTGTCCCCGCAACTGCAAATGAAGGCCGCTTCCCATGTCAAGATTGCCAATGATGCCAAGGATTCGGACAATGACACCGTTCTGTTTGAGCATTATGAGGGAAAGACTGGAAAAGTGGCGCTGCAAAATGTCAGTTTGGTAGGAGAGGATAGCAAATTCACCAGCGGAGTTGAGGTGGCGCGAGAGTCCATGGAAATCGAGGGCATTTTGCCTGAGCGATCAGTGAGCACTCAGGCCTTTTTACTCAGCCTGGATCACAAATGGGAGCAGTTTCAATTTTTACTGGGTGGACGCAATGATCAGCATGAAGTTTTTGGTGATTTTCAAAGTTATTCCGTCGTTCCCAGTTATACTTTCGAGCATTGGCCTGTCAGCGTGAGTGCGAGCTGGTCTTCCGCTTTCAAGGCCCCTACTTTGTACCAACTCTATAGCGCCTTCGGCAGCACTGCTTTGGGACCCGAGAGGGCCAGAACCATCCAGCTGAAAAGTGTCTTGGTCTGGAATGCTTGGGAAGTGGAGGCGCAACTTTTTAACACCACGGTAGAGGATTTGATCGATTTTGATTTTGTGACTTTTCGTTATTCCAATCAAGGTGATCTGCGTGCCAAAGGTGGTGAACTGTCGTTTCGCAGTCCGGTCGATGGCGATGTAAGTGGAGAAATGAGCTATAGCTACACTCAGAGTTATGACCAGGCAAGGCAACGGGCCTTGCGCCGACCGACCCATGAGGTCCATGGCCAGGTCACCTACCAGCGGGATCAATGGTCCAGTCGTTTAAGTGGCAATTTTGTGGGGAGGCGAGAGGATATTCATGCAACTGATTTCACCAGGATATCTATGCCATCCTATTTCTTAATGCATTTTTATACCGCCTATAGTGTAAAAAAGAACCTGAAGGCCGACTTGCGTGTCGACAATGTTTTGGACAAACAGTATGAACAAGTCCACGGACTTGGGACGGCAGGACGGTCCTACTTTGTTGGTTTGGCGTATGATTTTTAGTAAATATATTTTCTTTTTAATCCTCTCCGGCCTGCTCCATGGCAGTGTCATAGTTACTTCTATTCATTTATTTGGGGGGCAAGATGAGATCGCCTCGAACATGGGAGACACCACGCGATTTTTGAATGTTAAAATATCCTCCCCGGTGACGGTCAATAAAATAAAACCGCAGTCCCAGGGCACATTCAAAAAATCCTCACCAGTCTCTGTGCCGGCCCAGAGCGAAGCGGCCTTTTCCATGAAGCAAGAGAAGGGCGATCTCCATTTGCCGATTCTCTATCCAGAAATTTCTCGTCAGAGGGGAGAAGAAGGCGTGGTGGATTTGCGAGTTGCCGTCAATCGCATCGGTGTGGTGGAAGAGGTGATTGTATTGAAGAGTAGTGGTTATATGCGTCTTGATGGTGAAGCCGTGCGGGCCGCCAAAAATTTGGAAGGGGCAAACCCCGGGGTGCGGGATTTTAGTGTGCGCTTTAAACTGGACGATTTGTGATGATGACGCCGCAAATTCTCTTTCAAAATTCATATGTCATTGTAGTACAAAAACCTCCATGCACCTTGAGTGTTCCGGCACGCGATCAAAATGATCCCCGTCGCGTTCTAGGCCGTGAATTAGAAATCCATTTGGGGAGCAAAGTTTATCCCATTCATCGCCTGGATTTTGAAGTGGCAGGCCCTATGCTTTTTGCCCTGGACCCTCAGGCCCATAGCGAATTTTGCTCGGCCTTCGAGTCCCATGCCATTCAAAAAACCTATCATGCGCTTGGCCTTCGGGAGTCCGACAAAACTCCACCAGGACTGGTGCTTGGGAAAGAAGATGAGTGGTTTTCCAAGTTGGTTCGAGGGAAAAGGCGTACTTTTGAGGCGCCCCACGGAAAAGAATCTTTCACTCTCGCCAAATTGCTCGAAGAGAGAGAAACTAAGTGGGGCACTTTGATGTTGCTAGAATTAGGCCCACGTACTGGTCGTCCACATCAATTGCGATTTGAAATGATGAAACATAACATTCCCATTGTCGGTGATAACTTATATGGCTCAAGTTTAAAGTATGATGAAGAAAGCATTGCTCTGCTTGCCACCAAACTCGAATTGTCCTCTCAACTCTCAAGCAAATGGCATGTTCCTTCCGTGTTCACTGGTCCAGGTCCGCAATGGGAGAAGGTGCGTGAGTAGAGTTCTCGTGCTCTTGTTCTCGCTTCTTTCATGGCAGGTTTGGGGAGAAGTCCCGGTGAAACGTCTTGGGCTGGCCTTGTATGACAGTAGCGAGTATCCCATTCCTGAATACACCCTCTCGAATATCCACCGCAAATTGGAAATTGTTTTCAATCATGCTGGTTATTATTTACGCTTTTACGATGTGGCCCAGGGTCTGCCCTCTGAATTGCTTCGCTCGGAGATTCTCGAACGGGCCGCCTTTATCGTAACCTGGTTTGAAGATGAGAGCATGATTGCACCGCAGGACTTCGCCCGTTTTTTACAAAAGGCGCAAAAAAGGGGCGTGAAATGGATGGTCTTTGGGCATTTAGGTTTCACTTTTGATAAGACTGGCCTTTTGGTTGCGCCTTCGGTTGTCAATCTGGCCTTAAATCCGTTGGGATTTTCTTATGATGGCAGCTTTATCGACAACCCCATTCTTTTGCAGAAGGCCGCCTTCTCACCTCATAGCAGCTATGAATGGAAAGGAGAGGTGAGGCCCTATAACATGCCCTTGCTCAAAGTGATTGCGCCGTTTGAAATATGGTTATCCTTTAAAGATCGTCGCAATAAAAATGAATATCCGGCAGTGGCGGTAAGTTCCCGCGGAGCACTGGTTTTGAACGGTCAAGAGATAGAAGAAAATAGGTACACCGGGCAAACCAAATGGAAGATTGATCCTTTTAAACTAGTGGAAATTGTTTTGCCGAAAATTTTCCCCGTTCCTGATCCCACTACTTTGTGTGGTAAACGCCTCTTGTTTGTGCATATTGATGGGGATGGTTTTATCAACATTTCCAATACAGATCGGAAGTCCTTAAGCGGTCAGGTGATTGTTGAGAAGATCATTAAAAAATATAAAATTCCCACAACCGCTTCTCTGATTGGAGCGGAAATTGATAAAGATTATTATGGCAATTCAAATTCAGATCGTGTTGCTCAGGCAATGTTTGACCTTCCCTATGTCTTTGCTGCTTCACATACTTTTTTTCATCCTTTAAGTTGGGCCCAGAACCCTCCCGAGTTTGAAAAGGAAAATTATTTAGCGAACGAATTAAAAGAGAAAAAACACAAAGGTCCTATTTTGGCCTACCAACCCAAAGATAAACAACTGATCTACGAAAGAGAGACGCTTCAATCTCTAACCTTGATCGGGGAAAAGTTTCTGCATGGCCAGACCCCTGGTGTATTTTTTTGGAGTGGATCTTGCCGTCCGCCCATGGAAGCACTGGCGCTGTTGGAGAAAAAAGGCATCTTAAATGTTAATGGAGGAGATTCCCGTTTTGATCAGGTATTTGACTCCGTCTCTCACGTGGCCCCCCTGTACCGCCGAGTTGGACCCTATACGCAAGTCTATGCGGCCAGTAGTAATGAAAATATCTATACCAATTCCTGGCAGGGGCCTTACGACGGTTATAAGCGAGTCATCGAAACTTTTAAACGAACAGAAATTCCCAGGCGTCTTAAACCTGTGAATATCTATTATCACTTTTATTCAGGTGAATTCGATTTGTCACTCAAGGCCCTGGACGAAGTTTACCAGTATGCTTTGAGCAGCGACTTAAACCCGGTGTTGATTGAAAGCTATATTCGATTGGTAAGAGACTTTGATTCCGTGACTATCCGTGAAACAGGGCCCGATACCTTCGAGATTTCAAAGCAAGGTAGTTTTCAAAATTTTCGGTTCGACCATGCTGGGGTTTATCCCGACTACCAAAAGTCGAAGAATATTATCGGCCATCGCATCATTAATGGTTCACTCTATGTGATCACCGGCCCGGGCCCGATCAGTAAACTGGTGCTGACCAAGCATGCCAGCGTTGGGCCCTACGTGGAATGGTGTGTCGGAAAACCTAAGGCCTTATTCACCACTCAAGTGGAGAATAATATGATTCCCCGTTTAGAAGGGGAATCTGGGCAAATTCTCGAAGCAAAAATAGTTCCGGCACAATGAGTTTACAACCTTTCTTCGTGTATAATTATTTAGCATGGTGCTCTATCGACCAATCTATATTTTTCTTTTTATTGTGTGCTCATTATCCCTCTTGATTGCGGGCCTGCCCAGTAATTTAACCATGGGCAAAGCGCTGTTTGAAAGTTTTCAATATGACGAATCCTTAAAATATCTGACCGAGGCGAATGGGAGCGATCATTCCAATTTAGAGGCCTTAAAAAAACTTAAACAGTATTACCTTTTGAATGGCGATCTTGCCGCACCCATCGAAATTCAAAAGAAACTGGTGAAGCTCAGGCCAAAGAATCTGCGCTTTCGTCAGGATTTGGAAACCCTCTATGCTTGGTCAAATCAGAACTATCTGCGTTTGCTCAGTATGCGAGATCGGGCAGAACTGCTTTCTTTGGAAAAACAAGAAGAGCTGTTGCTGGAAGTTGCCGAAGGATTGCGTTGGATGAGCAAAATCGAGGAAGCGGAAGTTGTCTATCAACGATTGCTTGACTCGAAAGATGGTAGAATCATGAACGCCGCTCTTAACTTTTTTTTAGGCCATGGTCAGGTGAAAAAGGTTCGCCTCGCCCTCGAACGTCTGCTCTCGCAAACTAATTTCGATGCCGAAAAGCGGGCCTATTATGCCGAGTCTTTGGAACTGGAGGGAGAGTGGGAAGAGGCCATTCTCCAATACACTCGAATTATTGCGGGTGAAGAAATAAGATGGGAGGATTTTTTTGAGCGGTTAAAATGGCAGGGCCTCTCTTCCAAGCACCGGGTTTATCTCGAACATGTTCTGTCTCTCCTTTTTATTCATCATGAGTATGGCCGTATGGATCAGCTCTATCAGGTCATCAGAATCAGATACCCCGATCAGCTGGAATATACTTTTACTCACGTGGAAGTTCTCTATAACTTGAAGGAGTTTGAGAGGGCCCATGCCATTTTACCTGTCCTAGAAAAGGCCCAGGTCCATCGCCATAGTGTCGCCAGGTTTTATTATAATATGGGGTATAAGAGCGATGCTCTTAGAGTCTACCAAGAACTCATACAGCAATATCCCAATGATCTCATTCTTGCCACAGAACTAGCACGCCTTTATGAGGAACTGGGAGAAAAGCGCAAGGCCTTGGAAATTTGGTACAAGGTTTTAAAACGCGCGCCCAAGGCTTCCCTGGATTTACAGTGGAGCGAACTTTACGCCCAAAATTCACCCCTCACGCAAGTGAATTTTAAAAAGAAAACTTCATCAAAAACAATCGATGCTGAAGAGGCCAATGCCAATATCAGCCGATTGCATGAAGAACTGGGTGAAAGGGATCAGGCCTTGGCCCGTGCTTTGGAGCTGTTAAATATTAATCCCAACAATCAAGAGGCGCGTAAAAGGGCCATGAGATTATACCTTCAAAAAAGAAATTATGACAAGGCCTACAATCTGATTCAAAATACCATTCCCGATCAGGAAGTACATGCATTATCGGCCGAAATATATTTTTCTCGCAAAGAATATATCAAGGTGGTGGAGAGTATTGATCTCATTCCCTTTAATCAACGTGAATCTTATATCTTTGTTATGGAGGAAGAGGCGCTTTTTTATTCCCAGCAGGAAGAGCGATATCAAAATTTCTGCAAGCGCCTTGAACTTGAGCGAAGGGAAGTTCCCGAGTTCTATCTAATCTTGGCCCATTGCTATGCAAGGCAAGATGATTTTAGTCGAGGCCGAGAGTATTACCGAAAACATTTTGAGCAGACACAAAATCATCAAAGAGAACTCAGACAAGAGTATATTTATTTCCTGTTGGATAATAACGCATTTGCAGAGGCCAAAGAGCAAATACTTCTGCTTGAGAAAATTGCGCCAGTGGATGAGCTGCGCCGCGATTACATCATTCGCTTTCAAGAAAACAGGGACAAAAGAAGTGTTCGATTAAGAGTAGAGGCCCAGGGACAGCAGGTGGTGGATGGTGATTTGTATCGGGAAAAGATCACTCTCAGTAAGGGGTTAGGAGACGGGAAAAAAATTGCAGGTATCATAGATCGTGGGCACAGCGGGATTAATTCCGGCGACCTCACCCATGCTTATCTCATGTATAAACGAAATTTTCTCGTGAGGGAATATGAATTTGAGAGTGAATTCAAAATTGGCGAAGATTTGCGTTTGAAGAAAGAAGGAACTCCGCTCTTTTTATCCCTGCGACCGATCTTGGACAATAAACATTATATCAACCTTTCGGCATGGGTGACCCGGCCGGAATTTTTTTCCGTGGCCCAGTGGCAAGCACCGCGTGCTTACTCAAGTGGCCTTTCACTCTACTCCGAGATGGAAAGAAAATGGAATCAGGTTGTGTACGATCAGAGAATAGGTGCCGAATGGCAGAGTCTGGACTATGCTGGTGATACCGGAACGCAGAGTAAGGCCGATTTGACCATCCTTTTTCATTTGCTTAACTGGTCCTCGCTGGCGCAGATATCCATAGGACCAGGTTTGTCTTTTGCCAAAATGCCATCAGCGAGCGAATTGTTACGCAGTATCTATCTAAATGATTCTTTATATTATTTTTTGGCAGTGGAGCTTAAACTCCCATTTGGGCATAACCAGGAACAAGAGATCAAGCTCGGTTCACGGGTGGGCGCTGATCCCAGGCGTGATTTGGGATTCGCGGATTCTTGGAGTTCCTGGGCCGAGTATGCTTGGCCAGAAGGAAATGGACTCGGTTTCAGGGCCCACATGGAATATTCTTTAGAAGGGCCTCAAAATTATAAAGGTGAACAATTTTCCGCCATGATTTTGTTGGATATTATGCCAAATAGGAGAGCTGATTTATGAAGAAAAAAATTCTGCTGATCGATGATAGCCAAGATTTTCTCTTGCTTTTAAGTTCTCTTTTTAGATTTCATGATATTGAAGTGGAAGCCGAGAGTAACCCTGATTTGGCCCTGGAAAAAATCCAAGCGACGAAATATCTTATGGTGATCAGCGATTATCTCATGGGAAACACCAATGGCCTGGATCTTTCTCGAAAAATCCGGCAGACGGATATGAACCGAGAGATCAAGATACTTCTCATTTCTTACAAAACTTTAGATGAAGATGAACTGAAACAAGTACAAGAACTCAATTTGACCTATCTTAGGAAACCTATCCTGCCCAATGAACTGCTGTCAAAAATCAAGGAATTAACTGCGATATGAAAAAGCTTTTTGTAAATCCTCAAGTTCGTTTCATGGTTATTCTCATTTCCTTTTATGCCGGTATTTTGCTCGCGGCCTTTGTTTTGCTTCCGGAGAATTTGGCCTTTAAAGGCCCTAATCCTAATCCTTACTATATTTTAGCGCTGATCTTTGCTTCTTTTTATGGAATAGCTGAGGCGGCAATCGCCATCGTGGCCGCTAATATCCTCTTTTTTTCCTTGCTATACTTGCAGGCGGATTTTGAAGCAATTGAAACCATTTTTGATCTGAGTACCGTCATGACGGCATCGTTATTTAGTGTTCTGGCAATTTTTATCGGTGAACTCAGAACTATGGGGAAGGTCAAGCTGGCCAACTTGCGTGAGACGCTCAATCAAAAAGAGAAAGTCCTTCATCTCATGACTAATGAATTTGAAAACAATTTGAAAAACAGCGAGGAATTGAAGGCCAAGCTACTTTCGAAAATTGACACATTCTCAATCTTATATAATGACTCCAAGAAATTAAATGCTTTTGATATGGAAACAATCTTTGATGGTTTGCTGTCGATTTTGAGTAAACATCTTTCGGCCAGCAAGTATGGAATCTATTTTTCGCGTGAAATTAATGATGAGGTCTTTCACTTGATTCAAGGAATAGGGGATTATTTGCCAAACGAAATTAATTTTTCGCATGAGCAGAATCCACAGATTGCCAAAATAATGTCGGAGAAGCAGTGTCTCGCACCGAATGACATCTGGTCTAAAACAGATTTCAATTCTCTGAACGGGCAAATTCTTATGGGGGCACCAATCATGATCAGAGGTGTCGTGCGAGGGATGGTGCTTGTTTATGAATTGCCTTTTTTAAAATATGTGCCATTTAATTTTAAGCTATTTGAAATCTACGTCAAATGGGCCTCTGAATCTTTGGAAAAAGCACTGCATTTTCAACATATAGAGAAACTCAATATCGTCAATAAGGATTACGACATCTACAAGTGGCAGTATTTTTGCGATCGTTTGGAGGAAGAATTCGATCGATCCAGAAATTACCGATTGCCTCTTTCCATTGCCAGAATAGATATCAGCGCTTTGCCATCGGATCAACGGGAAATCGTTCTGGTTGGTTTGATAGAAGTCGCTAAGAATCGTGTGAGAAAAATGGACTGTTTAGCGGAGGGGCCCACTTTAGATCATCTTTATATTCTCATGCCGATCGCTGATGAAGACGTGGCCTATGGAAAATTACAAGAAATACAGGAGCATTTTCCAGCTGATACTTGGACAAAAATAAAAGTGGGCGTTACAAGTTTTACATCCGAGATGCAAAGCTCTTTTGATCTCATAAGAGGCATGGCGGTTGAGGCGAGGGCCTTGAAATGAAGCACCTTTGGCCTGTTTTGATATTGTATTTCCTGGGCAAGCTTATACTTGAGATTGTTCTTGTCATGATGTTTAGTGACATGAAATTGCTCTTCTTTCATCTGGCCTTCGCGCCTTTTCTTTTCATGATCCTGCAACGCTTGCCCTATTCCCATTCGCTGCGAGTGGCGATTTTTTCTTTTGATTTATTTTTTCCGATCATTGGGCAAATCGGTGGACTTTTGTTCTTTTTAATTTTGAATATTGCCCGTCCTCTTTATACCAAGAAGGGTAAAGACTTGTACGCCCTCCCTCATGGGGAACAAGATTATAGAAGATATATGGTGGAGAAAAAGATCATTAATGAGAGCGAAAGTTGTGGAAGCAAAGGCCATGAGGAAGAATGCTATTTAAAATTTGTGCATGTTGATTCTGTCATTGATGTCATAGCGGGAGAGGATAAAGCGCGGAAAATTAAAAGCATTCAGGAGATAGGCAGAACAAATCCCAAGGATTTTATTATCCCGCTTCAGAATGCTTTACATGATGAGATTTATGAAGTCCGTTATATGGCAAAAAATATTTTAGAAGGAATGGAGAAAAAGATCATGGATGAATTGGAGGCCATGCACGCCCAGCTTCAAATGCATCCGACTGATTATCATGTGCACAATTCAATGGCCCGTGCCTATATCTCCGCTGCACGTTCGGGGATTTTTGACGAGATATTATCCAAAAGCTTTTTAACTAAGGCCTTTGACAGTCTCACTTTTTCACTTCAGATCTTTCCCGATCAGAAGGCCTTGTATGTGCGCATCCTGGAAATTTTTATCCATCTTAAGGAATACAAGAAATGTGCCGAGCTAGGCCCTCAAATATTAACGCTTCCCATGTCGGGAGAGGAATGGTGTAAACTCGCCTTTTACTACGCTGAGGCCCTATTCCATATTAGGGAGTATGATTTGTTAAAAAGAATATGCAAGCAAATTTTGGACAAAAATCCCAAGTTTGAAAAAATCAGGCAAACGGCATATTTTTGGAGCAGCTTGAGCTATGACACAATTTGAACAGGCCTTAAGAAAAGTTCAATCTGCCAATTGGCATGAAAGATCTGAGGCCCTGAAATATTTGCAAACTGTTGATGTTCCCATGGAGTGTAAGGAAATTATTCGCCTCATCTTGACCAAAAATAATGTTGAACTTCTTACCCTTTTGATTAATCTCTTCGCCTTTTGGTCCTCCAAGTTTAATTTAGAGATTTTGAGTTTATGCCTGGCCCGCGCCTTTGAATTACAAGATCATGAGAATCGAAAAGTAAAATCCAAAGCGGCAAATTATATCCAAAGTTTTTTAGATGCTCCGGATGTCCCCACCTCCCTTAAATATGAATGTATGCGCATGGCCTATCCAAAAATTCACTCCAAGAAAATCTCTTACTTTCTTAAGGCGGTAACACGCTATCGGATGCTGCCTCTGGTATCTGTTATTATTGATCAAGTGGATAAAAACAATAACGTCGAGTTATGCTTGGAACTCTTGATCCATTTGGAAGATCCTCGTGCCCTTCGGGCCTTTTATAGAGAAATCAATTCTTCCGATTGCAAGAGAGTCGCCCTGGCGATTAAAGGTATTGGCACTGTTGGCAATATCTTTAATGGTCTTACCCTGGTAAAATTTGTCAATCATGAGAGCGTGGAAATTCAAATCTGCGCTTTGGTCGGCCTGGTTCGGCTATGGAAGCATTTTTCTTTATACTATCCAAAGAAATATTTCATTCTATCCCAAAACATCCAAGTCAAAAAGGCCATTTTGGATGCTTTTGTTCAGACCTTTTCATTTCAACCCTCTTCCCAGGTTATCGAATTTTTAGTTGAACAATATTTACTGGAAGAGCGGCAGGACATACTCACTTTAATTTTTAACACATTGGTGAGTTTCCCAAGAGAGTATCGCGCCTTGGTGTTGAGAAAATATTCTCGGAATATCTCAGAAAAACAGTCCTTGAAGTTTATAAATCTTCTCCAGGTCACACCTCACCCGATTTTAAAGTCGATCCTTTTTAAGTGGGCCTTCGACCTTAACTTTCCATTTTTGGCCATTTCCGCTATGCAGATTTTAGCAGAGCATGATGATCCTGCCATTGCTTTGCAATTCAAACGGGTGGCCTTTGATTGCAAACATCCACTTTCAATCATGGCCTTTAAGGCACTTTTGGCCCATCCCCATGTTGATCGACCAAAAACTATCGATGAATTTCTTGATCTGGGCACCCCCACCGATCCTGAACGCCACCATATCATTCTGCACGCCTTAAAGTCTTTTCCTGCGAATTTTTGCATTTCACCCACACTGTTAGGCCACATAGAAAAGCACCTGACAGGACCAGACCTTGAGTTTAAGCTCCTTTGCATTGAAGCCTTACGCTACATCGCCAATGAGAAAATCGTGCAAAAAATTGATGGGATGTTGGTGGCAGAGCGAGAACCGGCCTTGATCAAGGAGATCGTGAAGAGTTTGTCCTATGTGATTCAAAAAGATCCGCAACTTGCCCGTTCGATTTTATATTGTTGGGAACAGGAGGCATTTATAAAATCATTTTCTCGCGGTCTTTCCGAAGAACTGGTGAAGCATATTATCATGGTCCCTGTTGTTGGCCCTTCCCATCCGAATTTGCGGCCTTTCTTTTCCTTTCATGAACATGAAGTCGCCAGCATTGTTCAAGTACTTTTGAAACAGCAGTTTGGCCCCGCACTCTTGCAAGGAATTCTTTCCTGTGTCCAGAAAAAGATGATTCCCATGAATACCGCGCTGTTGGATTACATTATCCAAGTCGATTTCAGCGATTTACCTTTCGACACCGCCCTTGTGATTCTAGAAGAGATGGCCCTTAGCAAGAATCAGGACTTGAAGCAGCGTGCTTTGCGCGAATATTGGACGATGGCCCATGATCCATTGAGTGTTAGAATTAATTTTAAAAACTTATTGGAAAAAGCGCTGGTGGCCTCATGAGTGATGTCTGCTTAATCTTGGAAGGAACATATCCCTACGTGACGGGAGGGGTATCTGCTTGTGTTTATCAATTGATAAAAAATACGCCGCAGATTAGTTATGACGTAATTTATATCGGTGCCACAAAAAAGAATGGCATGGAATTTAAGTATCCTCTGCCTGCCAATATCAAATATTTCCGCGAAATCTACTTATATGAGTATTTTATCCCCGAAGGTCCCACGGATTTGAATTTTAACATTGACCACGCTCTGATAACTGATTTCCATCAGGCCCTTTCCACTCACAATATGCATAAATTTGAAGAGCTTTTTATCAAGATTTTTCAAAATGAACATTTCCCATCTCCCGAAGATTTATTGCGTTCGAGGCAAGTCTGGCAATATCTCGAAATGGCCTATCGTCGCCTTTTTCCTGGCCAGTCAGGTCCATCCTTTATTGATTATTTTTACACCTGGCGTTTTTCCCATTTTCCGATTTTTAAAATACTGACAATTGAGATCCCCCACGCCCGAGTGTACCATGCATTCTGTACCGGTTATGCAGGACTACTTGCCAGTGTGGCGAAAATTAAAACCGGGCGTCCTTATCTTTTGTCGGAGCATGGGATTTATTCCAATGAAAGGGAAATTGAGATTTCGCTTTCTGATTGGATTTACCGCGATATCTCAGTAGAAATTCATCCTGAAATCTCACGTTATTTCAAAACATGGTGGACGCGGTTGTTTTTGTTCCTTGGCAAACTTTCCTACCATCATGCCGATGTTATCACAGGGCTTTTTCGCGGTAATCAAATTCGGCAAATCGAGTACGGGGCTCAAATCAAGAAAATGCAAATCATTCCCAACGGGATTGCGATTGAAAACTTCACACCCGCGCTCCCCACAGCAAGATCTTCCGAAACCCCGCCATCGATCGGTATGGTGGGACGAATAGTTTCAATAAAAGATGTTAAAACTTTTATCAAGGGTTTGCTGGTGGTCAAAGAAAAATTTGCCAATTTCCAGGCCTATCTGGTTGGGCCCCATGAGGAAGAGCCGGAATATTTTGAAGAATGCAAAAAGCTGGTGAACTTATTGGACTTGGACCATAACGTTATCTTCACTGGCAAGGCCAATGTTCATGACTATTATCCCAAATTTGATGTTTTGGTTTTAACCAGCATTAGTGAAGGCCAGCCCTTGGTTCTGCTTGAAGCTATGGCGATGGAAATCCCTATTGTCGCTACGGATGTCGGTGCTTGCCGTGAATTAGTGATGGGCCATGACCTCGAAGATCAGGCCATTGGTGTCGCTGGTATGATTCTCCCAATGGGGGATGGCGTTCAAATCGGTGCGGCAATTTTAAAAATTCTCTCGGATCGGAATTTGGCACGACAATGGGGAAAAAATGGTCGGCAACGCGTGCTTAAGTACTATACTGAGGAAAACAACATTAGGAGCTATATGAATTTGTATAATCACTACATGGCGATATAAGTATGGCCGGGATAGGTTTCCGCTTACAGTCTTATTTCGGTTCGCACGATTTGCTCAGGAATTTGCGTGGGGCCATTTATTCGGTTTTTATTTCCAGTGGGCCCTGGCTCATTACCATTTTTTCTCTTGCCTACATTAATTCATTTTCGGCTCAATATTTGGCAGACTCTGACAAGTATCTTTATAAGGCCATCGTCAGTTATGCTTATGCATTTTCCTTAATTATTTTTGGTGCCATTGAAATGCCCATCACTCGATATTTGGCAGATAAGCTTTTTTTGAAAGATCTTCATGACATTCGGCCGCTCTATTATGGAATTTGCGTGGTCCTGATGACTTTGGGCCTTCTCACAAGTGTTTTGTTTTTTTCCTTTGTCCCCGTGCCATTTTTACTTAAAATAACCAGCTTTTTCTTTGTTACTCTCACCATGCTAATTTGGCCGGCGATGATTTTTCTAAGCGCCGCCAAGCATTTTCACGTGATCGTCATGGCCTTTATTGTCGGGGCCTTGACCATGGGGATTGCAGGTCAGTTCGGGCTGCATTATTGGGGGGTAGGAGGTCTGATCGGTGGCATGAGCTGCGGACAGTTGTTGGTTTTTTTGATTCTCACAGTTTGCATTTATTATGAATACGAGTCTTTTGATTTTAGTAGTTTTGAAATTTTTAATTATTTTCGGCGTTTTAAAAAACTCTCTTTTGCCGGACTTTTTTATTATTTAGGTGTTTGGGTTGATAAATTTATTTTTTGGTTCAGTTCCTGCGGACAGCAAATCATCGGCCCTCTGTATACCAATACCGAATATGATACGGCGTTGTTTTTGGCCTATTTAACTATTCTACCGGCCCTCACCATTTTTGTTGTCCAGATTGAAACCAATTTTTATGTGAAATATCTTTACTATTTCAAACTCCTTGATGAGAAAAGTCCTTTGTCCATGTTGGACTCGGCCCATAAGGACATGATGATCGCCTTGAAACAAGGGTTGAATGCCATGATCAAAGTGCAAAGCTTGGCCTCTTTCACCATTTGGTTCTTTGCCGCCGATATCTTGGCCTTCTTGCGACTCCCTACCATCATGGTTTCTATTTTTCGGTTTGGCGTTTTGGGAACATATTTTCAATCACTCTTTATGATTTTTAATATTATCTTGCTTTACTTCAATGCCCAAAAACCTGTTTTGCTCAATTATGCCATCTTTTTTCTCGCGAATAGCAGTTTGAGTATCATGTCTCTGTATGCCGGTAAGAAATATTATGCTTTTGGGTACGCACTAAGTTCTTTTATCACGCTGTGTGTTTCATATTACAAATTGAACTATCATCTTCAACATACTCATGAATATGTATTTATGGGGCAACCATTGCGCCAGAAACATGTTTACACATAAATTTAAATTGTTATTTTTCCTGTTCGTCATCGGCTGGGTGGGTTGTAAGAAGACTCATCCCACTCCTGTTCGGTGGTATTATCAGTTGCAACTTTTAAAGGAAGAGAACCTCAGGGCGCTTATCTCTGGCCCTCCGACCCTTTTTGTACTTGAACCGTTCGAACTTCCTGCCGAAAAATTTCAGGCCCTGGCGGGAGAACTTAAAAGCGCAGGACATACTCTCTTGTGTTACATGAGTATAGGGGAGACCGGGACTTATCGATACTATTACCAGGCCTTAGGTAAAAAAATTATTAAACATGAAAATGCTGTATGGAAGGGGAGTTTTAGGGTGAACTATGCCGATCCCGTTTGGCAGAGTATTTTTGTTTCTCACACACCTGAGTTTGGTTCTTCCTATGTGGAGCGAATGATTAACTTAGGATGCCAAGGGGCCTATCTCGATATAGTTGATGCTTTCTGGGATGATCCCAAAGAGGTCAAGAAAAACGCCCAAATTATGGCGGATTTTGTGGCCAAAATTAAACAACATGCTGTAAGTCTCCTGCCATCGTTTCTTTTATTCACGCAAAATGCCACCACTATTTATCAATTTTTAGAGGCCCCCGAAGCTTTTTTTGCTGCGATTGATGGGATTGGAATAGAAAGTGCCTTTTATGTGGGTAAAAAGTGGTTTGATAACGATTATGCTCCCAATATGGAGGTTGTGGGGGAATTTAAAACCTACCAAAATCATGGCAAGCATGTCTTTTCCATAGAGTATATCCAAGGCAACTCCAAGATTGATGCCTATTTTTGCCAGGCCCAGAAGCTTGGCGTGATCCCCTTGGTGGCAGATAGGGAATTGACCGGCAAGACTTCACTCTACAATCCTGAAACCTCATTTTGTAAAAAATGAGGCCTCACGAAGTCAAACAAAGCGATTATACTCACATAACATGCCGACGTAGCTCAGGTGGTAGAGCAACGCTTTCGTAAAGCGTAGGTCGCCGGTTCGAGTCCGGCCGTCGGCTCCAAAAAAAATGATTAAAAATCACAAATCATAGAACAAATCAAAAAAACTTAATGGCACAAAGGACTCGAAGCGAGGAAGCGACCGCATTGGAGTTGCCCTAAGGCAAGTCCAATGTGGACAGGCAGGCACGAAGCCTGCCTGAGCGCCCGAGGTGAGGCGACGCAGGGAGGGAGCGTGAAGCGACCGAGCATAGTGGCCGAGTCCGGCCGTCGGCTCCAAACAAAATGATTAAAAATCACAAATCAGTTAGGCTGCCTTGGCCTTAAGTGCCACTTTGATTTCCAGCGCCGAAAGAATTTCGATGAGTTTGTCGATAGTCATGTGGCCAACTTGACCGGAAAAAATCTTTGAGACCCGGTCTTGGGTTAGACCTTCGACCATGGAGGCAAGTTTGCGTTGGCTAATCTTGCAGGTCTCGCAGTGCCTCTTAATTGTGTCGATAAGTCCCGACTTGATACGAAACACCTGATAATCGATGCCCCAATCCTTCGCCAATTCTTCGATGCTTTGTGGTTTTAGTTTCTTTTTCATAGATCAATCCTCCCTATCCGTCGGCGAATAATATCTTTGTCCTTCTCTTGCAGATCCTGAGCCTCTCTCCCTTTAGAAACCTAAAGATCAAAGAAAAGATATCCTCCATGGATTCTTGGGGGAATTCAGCAATTTCTTTTCTAAAGGCGTCTGTTTGGACAATCTTCATTGATTGTATATATACTATCAATGAGCTTTAATGTCAATCCTTGTCGTTTGTCACTGTTTTAAGAGTGACTCACAAAATATTCAGCATTGGCGCTTGCCCAAGTGTTTGCAAATTTCGGCCCATCCACTTTTTCCAGATTGTCTCACTGGAAAAAATGTTTCCTTGCATTCCTTCTTCCAATGTTTTTTCAAGCTGCGAAAACGGTAATACTTTTCCCATTCCTTAGGCACCTGTTTGATGATTGGTTTCCTTCTTGTTTTCAGTGCTGGCAGTTCCATTTATATAGGATGCGGCCGCAATGTCGTCATCTGCCGGGGTCTTTTCTGTTTCACTTATTTCTTCTTCTGTAAGAATTTCCATGATCTTATTGGAAGGTTTCTTTTTGTAGAGGTCCTCAAAATCCTTCTTCGCCTTCGCTAAGCCATTGATGGATGGTTTTTTTAATCTCTTTTTTGCTCATACAATTACCCTCCTCTCAGGATATATCTTCGGCCATATGAGCATTGGAATTGGTGCGAGTAACATATGGATTTCACGAGATAAACAGCATTGGGCGGCCCTTTTGTCGGGAGAATAACTTAAACGACCGTCTTCGATAAGGACCACAGCATTTTAAACATGCCAAATTGGCATCTTTGCTATTGTACTTTTTCACTTGTTCTTGCTCTAAAACAAACAGAAATACAAGCTGTTATGATGTTGTATTGTACATTTTTGTACAGCATGCTATGCTGGTATTGTATGGAAGCGAAGAAGGAAGAAGCGGTACGCCATTAGGGTCTGAACGATGAAGGTGATAAGGACTTAAGGATAGTTGTGGTCCTAGAGACCCCAAAAACAGTTGTGGTAACAGTGATTGATTTAAACAAGAAGGAATGAAATGGGAAAGATGCTAAAAAAATACACTTTTGCTGGCCTAGGTTTTCCCGTGCTTCTGCACGACGTGGCCGTCAAGGAAACAGAGGATGGCGAGGAATACCCAGACATCAATATGAAAGAACTTGAGCAGGCCGTTGCAAAGGCACTTATAAAAGGCCAAGTTCCTTTAAACGGGGCCAAACTCAAGTTTTTGCGAAAACTTTTGAAGCTGTCCCTGAGAGAGCTGGGGCAAGAGCTTGGTGTCCCTCACACTAATATAAAACTCTGGGAAGACAACGCTAAAGATAAAACGGGACTGGAGGCTGCCCAGGAGAAACAATTGAAATATTTGGTTCTGATACACATTCAGGTGCTTGAGCAAAAGGAACTATCGAAAACCTTCTTTGCGGATATTCAGGATTCCAGTGCAATAAATGCTCCAATAGAGATAGAATATAAGTATGGTGCCTAGGGAATTTGATGACTGTGTGTAGCGTACAATTTTATCGTCATATAAATTCCTAAATTATTGGTCATAAAGATTTTGCCAAAATTGAGCATGATTACCGAGGTCCCATCATAAGGAAAAAACTTTCAGCTTTTTTTTCATCGTAGATTTTACCAACAACTCGTCGTGCGGTTTTTTATGACCAATCCTAATGAATAAACAAGGATTGGGCCTTGTTTATATTTTCTTTGGACTGGCCTGCTTCCGATTTTTATTTGAAATCGGAGGTAGCATTTTCGTGCCCGGTGACTTTATTTAGGAATTTTTCTGTGAAATATCATACTATTTTTCTAGTGATGAAAAAATTTTCAAGACCGAGATATGACATTGTCAAAGTAGGGAAAGAACAGCTATATGCAATTTGATCTGTAAGATTTGAATTGATGATTGATAACAATTTATGGGAGGCCCTATGAAACTCTTTTTAATGATTGCCATGCTTTTAACCGCTACTTATGCCATGGCCGATGACCAAGTTTTTAGATTCACAAACAAGATGGGAACTGTGACTTTTAACCACACCGCTCACCAGACCCGCGAATCTCAAAACTGCGCTGCTTGCCACCCACCTTTTGAGCAGAAATATGATGACGCAGTATTAGTAAAAGAACTGGCCCATACAACCTGTAAGGCGTGCCATACCGAGCGAACCGTAGGCCCTACTCAATGTAAAGGATGCCACGTTAAGTAATTTAGGAAAAAAATTTCGCAAAAGTGAATTAGGCCACCTTCGGGTGGCCTTTTTTTATCTATGTCATTTGACTTTCGCTACAAGTATTAACAAAAAGTTTTGATATTGCTATTCTGCGTCTATGCAAAAAGAGATCAATCCCTCCCTGTCTCCCATTAAAAAACCTGATTGGCTCAAAATCAGGATGCAGCATACTGATGAGTTTAGGCAAATAAAGCAAAACATCAAAGAGAAAAAGCTTTTCACGGTATGCACGGAAGCTTCTTGCCCCAATATCCATGAGTGTTGGGCAGCGAAGACCGCGACAATTATGATTCTCGGGGACACCTGTACTCGCGCTTGCAAATTTTGCCATGTGAAAAGCGGCAATCCCAAAGGTCTGATCGACCGGCAGGAGATAGAAAATGCTGTCGAAATGGTGGGCATCATGAATCTTGCTTACGTGGTGATTACCAGTGTTGACCGGGATGATCTTCCTGACCAGGGCAGTGGACATTTTGCCGCCGTGATAGAGAAAATTCGTGCGACCCATACAACCACGAAGATTGAAGTTTTAATTCCCGATTTTAGTGCTGAACCTGCGCATATGCACAGATTGGCGCAAAGTCGGCCTTTTGTGATCGGACAAAATATAGAAACGGTGGAGCATTTGACCCATGAGGTTCGTGATCGTCGGGCGGGGTATAAAAAAACCTTGGATTGTCTGGCCTTTTATAAAACGCATTATCCCCAGATCGCCACTAAGAGTTCTCTCATGGTAGGGCTAGGGGAAGGGCAAGAAGAAATTTTCGCCACTCTTAAAGATCTGCGGCGGGTGAACGTCGATATTGTCACTCTCGGACAATATTTGCGTCCTAGCATGCGCCATTTGCCAGTGGTCAAATATTATACCCCTCAGGAATTTGAGGAGATGAAAGAAAAGGCCTACTCTTTGGGGTTTAGCTTTGTTGCTTCGGGACCTCTGGTGCGAAGTTCATACAAAGCGGCCGAGTATCTTAAATTTATCGAAGCAAGGAGTACTCTCAGTGTTTGATGTCATCCAAGGAGAGAGAAATTTTTTGAGTTCCTGTGCATGGCAGACTTTTGATCTGGCGCCTGAAAATATCATTTTTCATAGTGAGAGAATCTGGTTAGTGGAGAAATGGAATTGGGACTATGCCAAAGCGCTTTCGTTTCAACAATTCTGCGTGGAACAGCTGCGCCAGCATAAATATATTTCAATTTTTATTTTTTGCTGTCATCCTCATTGCTTTACCTTGGGTAAGGGTTTGCAGAAATTAAAGGCCAAAGAGACGTCCGCCCCCTTGATTGATTTTGATCCGGCCTTGAGAGAGCGTTTGCCCTATCCTTTGCATAATATTTCTCGCGGAGGTGGGATTACTTTTCATTACCCCGGACAATGGGTTTGCTATCCCATTATCAATTTGGCCAGACCCGGTTTTACCGTTTTTGGGCTGATCGAAGCATTGTTAAAAGCAGCTTCATCGGCCATCCATGAAATGGATTCACAGCTAAACTTGAATTATGACCATGAACTTTTGGGGCTTTGGCATAACAATAAAAAATTAGCTTCTGTCGGTCTGGCGATCTCCAGACTTATTACTTATCACGGGATGGCGCTGAATATTTATGAAGACGAGTCCATGACTCGGGCCTTGCAGATGATCAATCCTTGCGGATTGCCCGGCGCCACTTTTACCCAACTGGAAAAATTAGTGCCGGGCCATTCCAATCTGTTTGCCCGCTTTCATCACACCTTTAAAGCGAAATTGCTCTTGCAGTGTGATGAGCGATCTTAAGAACGTTCTAGAATTGCCGTCACCCCCATGCCGCCTGCGGTGCAAATGCTTAAGAGCGCGCGTCCTTGCCCTTTTTCTCGCAACAGCTTGCTTGCGGTGGCAATCAGGCGAGTGCCTGTGGCGCCAAAGGGGTGTCCCAGGGCGATGGAACCGCCTTTGACATTGAGCTTATCGCGATCGATTTCGCCCAAGACATTCGGTAACTTGAGTTTTTCCTTACAAAATTTGGGATCTTGCCAGGCCTTGAGAGTGCAAAGCACTTGAGCGGCGAAGGCCTCGTGAATTTCGTAGAAATCAAAATCCTGCAGTTTCAGTTTTGCCCGTTCCAGCATGGCGGGAACGGTATAGGCCGGTGCCATCAGCAGGCCTTCATCTTTGCGGTAATCTACCGCCTTCGATTCACAATAGGTCAGGAAGCATTCAATTTCCAGACCGTGTTTGTGCGCGAAATCTTCCGAGCACATAAAGATCGCGGAAGCACCATCGGTGAGGGGAGTGCTGTTTCCTGCGGTCAGTGTTCCTTTGTCACTTTTGTCAAAACAAGGGCGCAGCTTGGCCAAGGCCGCAACCGTTGTATCGGGTCGCAAATTATTATCTTTTTCCAGACCTAAGAAAGGGACGACAAGGTCACGAAAAAAACCTGATTCGTAAGCAGCGGCCGCCCGGCGATGACTTTGATAGGCCAATTCATCCTGATCTTTTCTGCTGATTTTCCACTCTTGTGCCATCAGTTCACAATGCTCTCCCATCGTAAGGCCGGTGCGAGGTTCTTTGACCGCAGGAATTTTGGGCAAAATATCTTTGGGCGAGAGTTGCGCCAAGGTGCGCGCCTTGCCCAGGAAATCCCTTTCTTTTGAGGCCATCACTAGTTTGCGAGAGAGTCCTACCGACAGTTCGATGGGAACGTCAGAACTGGTATCCGTGCCGGCGGCAATCCCACACTCGATTTGCCCGGTGGCAATCTTGGCCCCGATGATGAAGGCGGCTTCGAGAGAAGTCCCGCAGGCCTTTTGAATATCAATTCCCGGTGTTTGGGGTGAGAGTCCGGCCTCCAGCAAAGCTTCGCGCGCGAGAGAAAAATCTTTGCTCCGTTTTAATACCGCCCCGGCGCAAACTTCGCCGATAGAATAGGAATCAAGTTTATATTTTTCCTTTAAGGATTTTAGTGTCGCGGTCAGGAGTTCGAAATTTCCCACCTCTTTGTAGGCCGAAACTGATCGCGCGAAAGGAATCCGAGTACCACCAATTATTGCTATCTTGTTCATATCTTAAGTCCCCCCAAAAAATGAATTTGTTCAGTATGTTCCTTCAATTTATCGTTTTCGTAAAGGCGCAAGGCCCTTGACACCATTCGATAATTCGAATATTGTCGAACTATGAAACTAAACATGATACAATCTGTTAAAGTATTTAAGGCCCTCGCCAACCCCCATCGTCTCGACCTCTTTCTCAAGATCAAAGAGGCCCATGAGTTCAATCTGGGCGATAGTGGTGATGAAGAAAAGTCAGAGGGATGCATGAGCAAAGAATGTTTTTTAAATAAGATCATGGGAAATTTAGGCATTGGCCCATCCACTTTGAGTCATCATTTGAAGGAATTGGTGAATGCCAATCTGATTGAAACTGAAAAGCGCGGTAAATTTTTAATTTGCCGGCCCAATCTGGAAACTCTGGAACAGGCCAAATTAATTTTTTTATCCCAATCCGAGCGTCCTACCAAAAAGCGTAAAAACTGATTAAGGAGTTGAGCGTGTTTCAGCAAATATATATTAGAAAATTCGGTGCCCCTTCGGTGCTTTCTTTGGAAGAAGGAAAAGAGGAGAGCACGCCTTTGGCCTCTGACGAAGTGAGTGTGGAAGTGCATTATAGCGGTATCAATTTCGCTGATATTGTCATGCGCTTGGGGTTCTACAAGGATGCCCCTCCTAAACCCTTTATTCCCGGTTATGAGTTCAGCGGCGTGATCACTCAAATTGGATCGGATGTGAAGCAGCACAAAGTCGGTGATCGAGTTTACGGCGGTTCGGTCTTTGGTGCCTATACTTCTGACATCCGGGTGAAAAGCTGGATGGCGATAAAGCTGCCCGATAATTTTTCCCTGGAGGAAGGGGCTTCTCTTCCTGTCGCCTTTATCACCGCTTATGCCGCCCTATTTGAAATGGCACGTGTGCGTAGTGGTGATAAAGTTTTAATTGATTGCGCCAGTGGTGGTTTAGGCACACTCGCCCTCAAAATGTTGAAGGCGGTTGGGGCAGAAGTGACCGGATTGACCAGCTCCAACAGTAAAAAGAATTTGATTGAATCGCTTGGGGCCCGGGCCCGTACCCATGGTGAATTCTGGCAAGATGCCGAAGATACCCGATACGATTTTATTTTGAATTCGCAAGGCGGCTCAAGCATTATGCGGCACTATGATCGCCTTGGTCCCACCGGACGCATTGTCTGTCTTGGCCTGTCTGAAGGAATTAAGGGCGGAGGACGCCATTTCCTCACTATCGCCAAGGCCGCCATACAGATGCCGCGTTTCAGTGTCATCAAAATGTTTGATAAGAACAGAGGCGTTTTTGCTTTGAACGCACTCAAGCTTATGGAGGATAGTCTCTATATTAGAAAAAATTTAGAGCAATTCGACAAAATTACACAATGGAATTTAAAACCAATTATTGGCAAGATTTTTCCCGCCAAAGATGTGGCCCTGGCCCATCAATTTATTGAAGAAAAACGTGGGCAGGGAAAAATTCTTTTGGCCTGGAGGTAAGTATGCAAACAGAACTGGTCAAGAAGGGAATGTGGGCGGTTATTACCGGTGCCAGCAGTGGCATTGGTGAAAGTATGGCGCGAGAATTGGGGCGTGAAGGTGTCAACCTTATTTTGGTGGCGCGACGCCTGGATCGGCTGCAAATCTTGGGGGCCGAGCTGAAAGACAAATATCAGATTGAATACCAGGCCATTGATGCAGATTTGTCCGTGCCTCAAGAAACCAAGAGAGTTTTTGAGCGTGCCACTGCCAATGGTCGAATGATTCAGGTGCTGATTAACAATGCAGGCGTTGGTGTCTATGGCCCTTTTATGCACTACGATGTGGAACAGTATTCAAAAACCATCCAACTCAATGTCACGGCCCTGACGGAATTAACCTATTACTTTGTGGGGCATATGCAGGGCCATGGAAAGACATCTTATATCAGTAATGTTGGTTCCATTGCTTCTTTTTTGAGCGTGCCATATTTTTCGGTTTATTGTGCCACTAAACATTTTGTAAAAGAATTTACCCAAACACTGAATTTCGAACTGCGGAAAAGCAATATTTCTGTCACCCTCATCGCTCCCGGCGGAACGTATTCGGAATTTACCGAACACTCAGGTCAAATCCTAAAAAAGAGTGCCCATGCCAGCATGATGTCATCTGAGCTGGTGGCCCGGATCGGTATGGATGGCATGTTTAAGCGTCGCAGGTATATTGTTCCCGGATTTCTCAACAGTCTGATGGTGCATTTTCCGCGTTTTTTACCCGCCAAATGGATGCTGGCCCTCAACGATCTGGCGATGCGCGGAGCTGTTGATTACAAAAAATAGCTCTGGCACAACGATTATTTTACTAGAAAAAACCGTCAGTTGCGGTACCATAATGCCATCGTATTTTATTTCAGTGAGAAGATGGCATGAAAATATTGCAGAAATGGGATGCATGGGCCGAGCAAAAGCGTTCGCCCTATATTTTGTTGGCAATTCTGGCCGCGATAAACATTCTCTACATTCTTTTGGTGAATGTTTTTCCCTTTCAGGATATGCCCCAGCATTTGACCTATGCCAAAATCATCGGGGATTATGGCAAAAGCGGCAATCTCTTTGATCGTTATTATGAGCTTAAGGCCCATTTTACCACCTATCACACTTATCACTGGGTGCTGTCATTTCTAGGAACCTGGTTTGGGATTGAAGCGGGGTTTAAGGTTCTCGTTTTGATCTACTTTATAACCTTGAGTTGGGGAATGTCCTACCTCATGGATAGTTACGCTCCGGATTTGAAGGCATCACCCTGGAATAAATTACTCATCCAACTTTGCCTCTGGAATGCCACTATCGGCATGGGATTTATGCCGTTCGTTCAGTCCATGCCCTTCTTTACCATTGCCATCGGTGCTTTCTTGCGTTTGCGCACCCAGCGCGGTGACATGCGAATGAATTGGGCCGTGTTTGCACTCGCCCTCATTCTTCTCTCCCTTTCTCATGTTGTCACGGCTTTCGCGGTCGTGTTCTTTCTCGCTCTCTATACTTTGTTTGATCGTGGCGAGCGTTCCTTTATCCTCTTACTTGGCAACTTTTTATTTTTTATGATTACCTCTCGATGGTATGGCGGATTGGGGAGTGGAGGACTAACCGAACACCACAGTATTCAATGGGCCGAAGCCTTTGTGCATAGTTATGATTTTGAATTTGTAACTTCATTGTTTAATGTGACTTGGAGTCCCCTGCCGGTCACTATGAATTATGTGTTCTGGAACTTTATCGGTCCGTATCAGCTTCCCACTTTGATCCCTCTTTTTATTCTTTATACTCTCTTGGTGTACGGCATCTATCGTCTTCGCACGCCTGTGAAAGCAGTGGCAACCAATCTCAAGAAAAAAAACATTGAGCTTTCAAACAGTCACGACAGGCCGGAAGAAAAATATCAATATGCTTACAGAATGGCGGTGAAAATCTTCTTGGCGGTAGCTATTCTTGTGCCCTGGGGAATTTATATCCCTTCAGAGATTACTTTCATTAATTTTCGTCTTTTAACTTTAGCGCTATTTTTAGTTATTTCGTTTTGGCCCTGGAAGTGGATTCAGAATTCCCGGCAGAAATTAATTGTCACAGCTTTTGCCCTTATCTCCATAGTCCTTTATTGCTATAAAACCTATATGTACCAGCGAGAGATCGAGGTACCGCTTAAAATGGTGGCGCGCATTCCCAGCAATCGTATTGTTGGTTCTGTGATGTTTGGTAATAGGAGCGAGTACTTTACCAGAATCCTTCGTCTGACCCATTTTCTTCCCATGTTTTACACACTTCGAAATGGTGGTATTAATGGACAATTTTGGGCCTGTTATGCCCCCCATTTACCGGTATGTTATAAACCGGGAAAAGGGATCAGCAACACTCCCGATTGGCACCCTTGGAAATTTAAACCTGAAGACCTAAATGATGTCGATTATCTCTTATTTTCCACCATGTATTATGCTAATAATCCTGTTGAAACAGGTATTAAACAGGCCATTTTGGAACGCATGGCCCCAATTGATTGTGAAAGGGGCTGGTGCTTATACCGAAAAAAATAATTAGTTGAGGGAATCGGTGGATATTACCCAAAAAATTCAAGAATTGGTGGAGACTTTTAAGGCGCTCAATTCTTGGGAAGAGCGCTACAAAAAATTAATTGAGCTTGGCAAAGGGCTGCCTGCCATGGCAGCTGAAGAGCAAATCGAGGCGAATAAAATAAAGGGATGTCAAAGCCAAGTTTGGCTTGCCGCTAAACACGAGGATGGGAAGGTGTTCTTGTCCGCCGATAGTGATGCTTCGATTGTAAAAGGGATTATTGCCCTTCTCCTGAAAGTGTATTCTGGCGAGACTCCTGACACTATTTTGACCGTTCGACCAACCTTTTTGGAAGAAATCGGTTTAAAACAACATCTGTCCATGAGTCGTGCCAACGGGCTGAATGCCATGGTAAAACAAATTAATTTATATGCTCTGGCCTTTAAGGCCCAAGCGCAAATGCAGAAGGAGAGTCGGCCATGATCTTAAGCGAGCGGACGCGACGATTAAGAAGCAGTGTCGGTATTCGCGCCATGGTGGCCGAAAATTCTGTGACGGCAAAAGACCTTCTGGCCCCGCTTTTTATTATTGAAGGAAACAACAAAAAAGTGCCCATTCTTTCAATGCCAGGCCAATCTCGTTTCACTCTTGATCTTATTTTCAAGGAGATTGAAGAACTCCTGAACTTGGGCGTGCCTTCCATCTGCCTGTTTCCCGCCCTTCCAGAAGAGAAAAAAAATACTCAATGTACAGAAGCGATCAATGAAAAAGGGCTATATCTCACGGCCTTGCGCGAGATTAAAAAACGTTTTCCGGAAATTATTTTGATGACTGATGTGGCACTTGATCCTTATTCCAGCGATGGCCATGATGGCTTTGTCGATCCGAAAAGCGGTGAGATTATCAATGATAGCACGGTGGAAATGTTGGCCCAAATGAGTGTTTTGCAGGCCGCTCAGGGTGCCGATATTATCGGGCCCTCGGATATGATGGATGGCCGAGTGGGGGCCATTCGACAGGCCTTAGAAAAGGGTGGCTTTTCCAACACCATGATCATGTCTTATACCGCCAAGTATGCTTCAAGCTTCTATGGCCCTTTTCGCGAGGCCTTAGACTCATCTCCAAAAAAAGGTGATAAAAAAACCTATCAGATGAATCCTTGTAATAGTCGCGAGGCATTGCGCGAGCTACAGCTGGATCAAGAAGAAGGAGTGGATATTGTGATGGTGAAACCAGGCCTTCCTTACCTGGATATTGTCAAATCCCTAAGAGAGAATACTCACTTGCCTGTGGCGGTTTATAATGTGAGTGGCGAATACGCCATGATCAAGGCGGCCGCGCAGCTCGGATGGCTGGATGGAACCAAGGCCATGGCAGAAATGTTGATATCTTTTAAACGCGCTGGGGCCGATATTATTCTGACTTACTTCGCAAAAGAGATGGCGCAACTATTGGCCATGGGCCTCTAGGATTTCTTTCAGGTTGTTGATCTTTGTGACGCGGAAACTTTTTTCCGAGGCGAACCAGTTGTTTTGGGCACGGCGGGCGGGGATCAGGCATTGCTCGCCGGGGGCCGGGACATAGTCTTTGGCGCCTTGAACCAGGATTCCTTCCACCACTCCGGTCTCTTGGTTAAACACCGGACTGCCGCTATTTCCTGCGAAGGTATCGAGATCAGAGATAAAATAACTGCTTCTGCGGACGAGAGAACGGATAGGGGAAAGCATCTCCAGCCAATTCAAGGAACGGATTTTGGAATTGTCGGCAATTTTGAGCGGTAATCCTGTGGGATGCCCGATGACAACCAGAGGAGTTCCTAATTTGGCCTTATCTTCAAGTCGCAGTCTTAGAGGTTTTCTTTCAGCACTGACTTTGCGATCCAACTGGATAATGGCATAGTCACGCATTTTAAACAGCGATGAACTGAGTTCTTGCTGTACGATTCGGGCACAATTATAGACGTTCTTCTTTTCCAAATATTCAGTCTGCGGCAGGTAATCAAAGATCCAAGATGATGACTCGCAATCGAGTTGGTTGGTGACACAATGGCCGGCGGTCATAATGAGGTCAGGAGCAATGAGGAAGCCGGTGCAATGGGGGAGTGTAAACTGTTCGGCAAAGCGTTCTCTGGTGCAAACATTTTGTGAGAAGCTGAGATTGACATGCGGAAAATCAACGAAGTTTTCGCCAAAGCGCGATGATTGTAATTTGAATTTGCGTACTTTTCCCGCTACCGATAAGGCCATTTCACGGAAACGAGCATCGGGATATTCCCCGACTTCTTGGCGGTTATCCGCGCCATAGATGACCTTGGGTGCAAAAGCATTGGCGGTCGGTCCGAGGCATAATAGGGACAATAAACCGATAACCAAATTAATCTTATTCATGGGAAAATCCACCTTGGTTTATTTAAAAAAAACACTACAAGATAGAGCGATTTAAGTGTTTTTACGAGGCACTGGGAAATTTTTCCACAGTGATATCGACAATATTTCAGCTAGTTAACCCGAACTCAGGTTAGTTATGCTATTTTTTGAATTTGATAAGTAAAAAGGCATAATCCATTGCCTGTTGCACCTTGGCCTGTTGGCCGGTAATAGCGTTTTTAAAGGCGATGTAGGCATCCAGAAATTGCGGGAATTTTTTGAAGGCCATGACCATCATGCTGAGAAGTCCTTTTTGGCCCATAGGTTTGGCCTGATCATTTTTTAGTTCATAAAGAGCAGGTGAGAGGATGAGCAAAATGTCCTGTTCTTTAAAGGTGGTGGTTTTTTCTTGGAAAGCAGAATCCTTGTCTTTTCCCAGTAACGGGCCGGGGCTTAAGTTCAGGGCCGCCAATTCTTGGGGGGTGGCAAGATTGAAATGAATTGGAGCAAATTCTGAACCGGCCGAAACATAAGACAATTGCTGTTGACTTAAATTGTATACGCCGAAAAACAACGTTGCTACCACTTTGCCTTTATAAATCTGGTGGAAAGTTCGGTTGACATAATTGACGCAATCGAGAGCGCTTTGGGGGTTGTGACTGCTGATCGTTAAGAGAATAGATTTCAGGGATGTGGTGGCCAGAGCGGACAAATGTCCACTGTGTTCAGAAATTTTTCCGATAGCAAAAATTAAATTATCTTGATGAAGCGTGTGATACCAAAAACTGCCTGCGTACACGATTGAAGGGCGTAAGGTTCCGGCGATTTCAATCGGTCCGTAGGTAGCGCTTTCAAAAGGAGCGGCATAATCTAAAATGGCGCGTGCCAGATCCTTCTCTTTGTCACTGCGGGCCTTGACCACAGCGGTTTGCACCTTGCTGTTGGTGTGTTCTGCTATATTAAGGCGTAGTTGGTTGAGTTCCATGGCAAATAGTGCTGTTTCATCATTGGAGCTGCTTTCGATTTCACCGGGATCTTTGCCTTGTTTCATGGCCTCAACTGCATTGGCCAGTTTGTCTAAGGCATTTTTAAAGCGTTGACCGAAAATAAATGATATCAAGACCGCCACACTTAAGAGACACACTCCGAAGAGAACAGCTTTGCGATACAATTCTCGCATGGCCGTAAAGGCCCGAGTCTCGGGAGTATATGATAAGACCATAAGCCGATATTTTTTAAGTTTCGAATGACCAATAATAAGTTTTTCCCCATCCGTGGTATGAACCAGATCGGCCCCCGAGGTCTCACCCGATTCAAACAGGGAAGGAATAAAACCAAAGTGGTTGGCCTTTTGTCCACCGATTAAAATGTGCCCGCCTTCCTCCCATAAAATGTTGGTATAAAGGTAATCGTTGGCAAATTCATTGCTGATCAGGTCGAGACTAATGGCGACGGCAATGAATTGGGGGCCCATTTTTATTCGCTTAACAAAGATCAGTGAAGGAACTTCTAAAATATGATCGGTGGCATAGAGTGTTTTTGATTTATCTTGAATTTGGGAGATGGGGTAGAGAATTCGAGGAGGGATAGAATTGATTTTTTCAGGGGATTGGATGCCAAATTCAATCAAATTTTTGGAAAAGAACATTTTTTGCAGACCAAGCTGTCGGCCATCGGCCTCGGGACCGTCTTTGGTGGTACTTTGGCGCTCCAGTATGGAGACAAAAATGATTCCTCTATCTGTTTCCACCATTTTCTCAATCAGATCATTGCGTTTTTCTTCCTGTAACAGGGCAATTTGGTCGGATAGCAGTTCGTAATGCTCGATGATATTTTTAAACTGTGCCATAAGAGAATTGGCACGACCCAAGACTGATTCGTAGAGGAAATCCTTTTTGTCATCACGGAAAATTCTATCGGACAAATAAAGGGAAATAGCTTGTCCTGACAGCATGAAAGCTATCAGGATAAGAACGATCTTCAATTTGATGGGGAAAATAAATTTCCCTGCCATCTTCGAATTAATTGCCATCATCTTCTTTTCAAATATATGACCTGTCTTTAGTATAGCAAAAAAAAAACAGCAATCAGCATTATTAAAAATAAGAAAAAATCGCCTTAAAAGAAGCTCTTTTAAAAAGGACAAAAGCAGGGCAGAATTAAGGACGTGGAATGCAATTTTTGTTACAAAATTGATATAGAGTAAGATGAAGTATCTCGACAGAATAATTATTATCGTTGCGCTGATAGGTGCTGGCATCACCGCCTTTCTAATTTTTCGCACTCCCTCTCCCGATAGACCCAAAGAGACCGCCGCTTTGGCCAATGTGGGAGAACTCATGGGAGAGGCCAGAGTCCGTCGCGAAGGCCTGGTGGGCTGGCGCAATCTTCAGGAGGGAGAAACCCTCTATCCGAAAGACTCCATTATTTCACTGGATGAAACCTTTATCAGATTGGATGTGAAAGGCGGAACTTCTTTTAATTTAACACCAAATACCTTGGTCTATCTAGTGCAAGATGCCGATGCCATCGATATTGATTTGCAACGTGGTGTTTTAGGCATGAGTTTAGTGAACTTAAAAAATCGGCTTTTGATTAATGTTGGGAAAAAGAAAATTGAAGTCAAGTCAGATAATGCCAAAATGCATGTGAGTTTGGGTGAAACTAATGACACTAATCTTACGGTCATCGACGGTGTCGCCTCAGTCATCTATAAGGGGAATGTGGTCAATATGAAAAAAGGCGAAAAAGTCAAAATTGACGACAATACCACAAAAATGGACGTTTCTACTTTCGGTATTGGTCCCCAACGTCCTGGCATGGATAAAATTATTTTTAAAGAGGAAGGTAAATCGATTGATTTCGAGTGGGATTCGCGAAATGCGGTGGACGAATTTTCCGTCACAACCGCTCGTGATCCTCAGATGAAATCGGTTGTAGGTCAGGTCACCACTCGAGAGAATAAGGCCTCCTTGGAAATCAACGAAGAGGGACGTTACTACTGGCAGGTGGTGGGACTGGTGCAAAATAAGGTCATGGCCGAGGCGCCGGTCTATTCCTTTTTGGTCAAAAAAGAATCTGCTCCTGTGTTGGTTTATCCGGGGGCAAACGCGGTTATTGAACTGAGTCCCGATGAGGAAAGCACCAATGTAACTTTGCGTTGGGAATCTCAGAGCGCCGAAAAGTACGATGTTGAATTTTTTAAATATGGAATTGAGAAAGAAAAAGGGGAAATGTTGTCATCCGACACCTCCTATGTTGTGGTCAGTAATTTGGACCCCAAGGAGTATAAATGGCGTGTGCGGGCGATCGATCGTCAGCGTCCCGAAAATGAATGGAGTGAATTTAGAAGTTTTATGGTGGCCGAGTTTAGCGCCTCGGATGGACAAAATCATTCAGGACCGAGACGAAGACGTGAATTCTATGAAGAATCTAGTGGTGAGTGGAAAAAAAAGGAGCGCTAATCATGTCCGGCGTGTTTCGCCAGAAGTTTCTTGATCAAGTCTATGCGTCTCATGACCGCCGGGTTACTGGTTTTAAAACTCTCTAAAATTTTGTTGATCTCTGATTCAAGCAGCATGGCCTTCTTTTGGTAATGGGCCTTCACTTTTTCTTTTATCAACTCCGCTTGGTCGGGGTTCAGGGAGACCTTGGGAACTGTGATGGCGCGAGTTGCATCACCTGGTGTGGTGGTGGAGAGTTGGGCCTTCATAGCATCAGTCATGGTAAATACAGTAGTGGCGGCAGTGAATTCAATGCCCTCATCTTCTTTGCTGCTTTTTTCAATGACGTCACGAGCATGCAGCAAAATTTTTGTATGCTTCTGTTTTTTTTCTTCATCCTGGCGATTGGTTTTTATGATCGGATCAGTGGATTCCACCGGACGGGCGTCCTTGAGTTCTTCGGCAGATGGAACATCCTTGATTTCAAGGGTCTTTGTGGATGTCTTTTCCTTAGGAACTTCTGACATACTTATATTCTAATTAAAAGTGATCTTTGATTTCTTTTCGACTAAACAGTGAAAAGTCTTGAGCAAGGCCAATTACAACGTGTGTGATTAATCCATAGATTGAAGCAACTGAGCGATAAGATCGGCCATCTGAGATTCTTGCCCACCCCTTAAGGACGTATTGATAATTTGCTGTGGATAAATAACAGAACTGATGCCTTCTTTGCAAAAACCGAGACAACTAGTCTGATAAACAAGGACATGGCCTTTGGGGAAACGATGTTGACAAATTTTTTTCAAGATGAGGCCGAAATTCTTACCCTCGACATGATTTTTTTCCCCATCTTCCATTTGATAACCGCACTGATTGCAGATAAAACAATGCACCCTTGGTAAATTGAGATTCTTTTTGTTGCCATTACTTGTCGCCATTCGCTACAACCCTGTATATTTGTACCTAGAATAGCATTTAGTTTATTCAGGAGAACGGGCCCCAGGTTAGACATTCTTTAAACTGCTTACAAGTGAGTAGAAATATCTATGGGGAATTACATCCAAATTTTAAGCGCCAAACAGAAGGCCATGCAAATTAATCAGGACGATAGCATTTACGGTGCTTTTGCCGAGATTGGGGCAGGTCAAGAAGTGGCCCGCCATTTTTTTCAAGCCGGAGGCGCCGCCCGGACAATCGCAAAAACTATCTCCGCCTACGATATGGCCATGAGTGATGCTATCTATGGGAAAGAAGAATCCGGGCGATATGTCTGTGAAGGCCGTTTGTCAAAAATGCTCGATCGGGAATTCTCCATTTTATTGACTCGTCTGGTAGGTACACGACCGGCCAATACCCGCTTTTTTGCTTTTGCCAATACGGTTGCGACTCGCGGACACGCCAGTCCAGGGTATGGTGTGATGGGGTTGCGCTTTCAGCACCGTCCCGGTGGGCCTCATAGCGATGTGATTCTACATGTACGAATGTTAGACAATCAGGCCACATTACAGCAAGAGTCCCTCGGGTTTATCGGAGTCAATTTGCTTTATGGCTGCTATTTTCTTTTAGACAATCTGGATATTTTTTTACAATCACTGCTGGATAACTTAACCGTTGAACGCATCTCTATCGAGACGATAAAAGTTCTTGGTCCCGCCTTCCAAGGAATTGATTCTCGTTTGCTCAACTTTGGTTTGATTAAAAGAAATTTTTCCCCAGGGATTATTTTTGATGAGAATGGGCAAGTACATCGACCAGGTGATGCTCTCTATAATAAAAATGTTATCGTTTTACGCGGGAGTTTCCGACCTCCCACCTTGCTCAATCTGGATATGATAGAAAAGGGATTGGCCGCTTTTAAGCGTGACCTGCCTGACAGTGAACAAAAACATATTTTGTGCTTGTGTGAGATCAGCATGCATGAGCTGTTAAAGCGCGGTGCCGTTGATGATTCTGATTTTCTGGCACGGGTGGACCTGCTTGCGGCACTTGGGCAAAAGGTACTCATTTCCAATCATGAAACCCTATGGTCACTTAATAATTATCTAGAACCCATGTGTAAAAAGAAGGTGGCCTATATCCTGAGCGTCTACAGTGTTGAGGCCTTTCTCGACGTGGATAAACATCTGGGACATCCTCAAGGGCCGCTGGCCGCTATTGGACAGACCTTGGGCCAGAAGGGGCGTATCTATGTCTATCCAATTGAGGATGAGAAAACGGGACAGCTAATTACCGTAAAAAACTGCCGTGTGTCTGAGAAGGTGCGAGGCCTGTTAAGTTATCTCCTCGAAATGGGCGCTTTTGTGGATATCGAAAATTATAACAAAGATTATCTAAAAATTTGGTCGCGCACTGTTTTAAAAATGATTGAAAATGGCGAACCTGGTTTGGAAACTATGCTTCCTCCAGTAGTTATCAAAATTATGAAAGAGAAGAAGCTTTTTGGTTTTCACTGATGGCGGAGTAAAAGACTAAGTTTCGCGGCCAATTGTACCGGGATTATTTATTAAGTATTATGAGTATAATAGACACTAAGATGAGGTAAGAAATTATGAGCGATGCAGTCATCATTGCCAAAGGAGATTATCTGGTGCGAGAAGGTGAGGAAAGCACCCAGATGTGGTATTTGCAAAAAGGCAGTATGTCGGTTCTAAAAAAAATTGCAGATACTGAAAAACAGATAGGAACCATCTATGCCGGGGAGGTGGTGGGCGAGATGTCCTTTCTTGATAAACAACCGCGCTGTGCTTCTGTCAAGGCCATTAGCGATTGCGAATTGGTGGCCATTCCTAGCGCCAAGTTTGAAAAGTTTTTTGAGGAATTGCCGCTTTGGTATCGGGCGCTCGTTCATACCTTGCTTGAAAGACTTCGTCGCGCTAATTCCCGTATCCGAATCTAGTAGACCATTTCTACCAGGAAATCAGTTCTTAGATATCGAGAGTTCCCAGTACACGCATGAAGTGTTTTTTGTTTCCTTCCCGGGCAATTTGTTTTAAATCTTTGCCTGCGACGTTTCGGACTTTGGGATCAGCACCCGCTGCAAGCAGGCGGTTGAATATGGATAATTGTCCCAGTTGCATGGCCCAAAAGAGATAGGAGTTTCCTTCCACCTTATTGTCGAGTTTGGCACCATGACTTATTAAAATATCGGCCATGATGTAATCATTCTTTTTTATGGCAAGGAATAAAGGATCATGTTGGTTGTTATCAACAACATTGATATTGGCACCGGCCCCAATCAGCATTGTCAGTATTTCCTTGTTGCCACCCAAAACAGCATAATGAACGGCGGTTTGTCCGGATTGCGCCAGGTGGTTTGGGTTGGCCCCAAGAACGAGTAATTTTTCAACTAGTTCGGCCTTGGTTTTAAGGCAAAAAATCATAAGAGAACTTTCGCCTTCTTCGTTTTTATAATTGAGATCATCTTGGGCCATGACAGCAATGTTGACCTTATGCTGTTCTCGAACTTCTTCCACATGCACCAAGCGGTCATCAATTCCCTTTATATCGTGCGAGGAAGAAGGGGATGTCTCGCTTAGGACTTTGGGATCTATGGGAGTAAAAAGACCACTCTTCAGATCGGCATGAAGCTGTTGAATAATTTTTGAAATTTGGCCGGGACGAAAAGGCTTTGGAACGGCCTTGTAGACATTGATTCCTCTCTCTTCAATTTTCTTGGCATACTGGGGATTCATAAAGGCACTGGTGATAATGAGAGGAGTTTTGCGGGCACTTTCGATGCTGCCTTCTTTTAAAAATTGAATGATTTTTTCCGACGTTTTATTGGGTCCCAAAACAATATCAACGATGGCACATAAATAAGACCGTTTTTGTAACAAGATCAAGGCCTGATCAATATCATTGGCCGGATCCACCGTGATCTTGTGTTTCTTAAATTCATGGGTCAAAAAATTGATGATATCGGGATCATCATCCAAGATTAACACAGGTCCTGCTTGTGTCATTTATGTCCCTCCAGCGCTAGCAAAAATTTTAACACCAGAATAGATTCGTAGAAACATCATTAATAAAGAAGAATACTTTCTCGCATACTCAGGTATTTATCCATACCTTCTGCTTCAAGCCTGAGGAGGGTACTCAATTGTCCATCTGTCTCGCACCAGTGTCTGATTTTGTCGCTACCATTGATCAAATCAATGGCCAATCGATTAAATTCGTATTCGTAAGGTTTTTTGATCCATTCAAAATCCGGGCCTAATTCTTCTTTAAAGGCCCTGACCAGCATTTGTCCAAAACGCCATGAGTAGAAGTTTAGTGGTCTGGTCGGATGAATCTGAAGGCCGCCGCAGGAAATATCCTGATATTTATGAAAGGTGGGTCGAAAGACCAGGGGTCGTATGCTTACACCTTCCAAATTCCATTCCTCCATTTTGGTTTGGAGTTTTTGGCAGAAACTAAAGGGCTCAATTTTGGGATGCCCAATCATTTCCAGGGCGCGTGTCGTTCCGCGGCCCTCACTGATATTGGTTCCTTCAAACAAGACTGTTCCCGGGTATACGTAAGTGCTCTCAGGGGAAGAAAGATTCGGTGAAGGTAAGACGAAAGGAAGGCCTGTGTCAGTAAAAAACATTGAGCGCTTCCAACCTGACATTGTCACGACTTCCAAATCACAGTCGCACCCGAAAAAGCGATTGGCCAGACGGGCCACTTCACCGATGGTCAATCCATGGCGTTGGGGGATGGGGTGACGGCCGACAAAACTTTCAAAACCACTTTGGAGAATATTGCCTTCAACTAAGACACCACCAGCTGGGTTGGGTCTGTCAAGAATAACCACTTTGATATTTTTCTCACGGCATTTTTCCATCAAAAGCGTGAGGGTATGAATATAGGTATAGACTCGTGTGCCGACGTCTTGGAGATCCACCACAATGGTGTTTAGGTCTGTCAGCATCTGATCGGTAGGAATGCGCGTCTGGGAATATAGACTGTAGACGGGAAGCTTAAAGAAGGGGTGAATATAATCTTGCGATTCAATCATGTTGTCTTGCACGTCGGTGACAAAGCCATGCTGTGGACCGAACAACTTTTTTAAACGGGCCCCCAGAAATTTTTGCAAATGAAAGAAAGATAGGGTGTAATTTCGATCAATAGAAGCACTATGGCATAGAAGGCCCACGTTTCCCTTCAGTAACTTTTGCAAAACTGCATCGTTAGCGAGACGTTCTAAACCGGTAATAACAGCGGGCACAAGGCCTCCTCAGATGGAAGAATCTTTTGTATAATTCTCGCATTGATTGTTTAGTGCTTCAAGCGATAGGATAGTGTACCCATGTGTCCAAGGAGATATTTTGAAACCTTATTTAGATCTCATGCAACATGTCTTAAAAAATGGTGTGCCCAAAAGTGATCGGACTGGGACCGGAACACTTGCCGTTTTTGGCCATCAGGCGCGCTATGATCTGGCCCATGGTTTTCCTCTTGTTACCACCAAAAAATTGCATTTACGTTCCATCATCCATGAACTTTTGTGGTTCCTTCAGGGCGACACCAATGTGCGCTACCTTCAGGAAAATAATGTGACTATCTGGGATGAATGGGCGAGGGAGGACGGTGATTTGGGACCTATTTATGGGGCCCAATGGCGACGTTGGAAAGCGCCCGATGGTTCCACCATTGATCAGATGAGTGATGTGATTCAACAAATAAAAAAAAATCCCGATTCCCGTCGTTTGATCGTGAGTGCCTGGAATGTCGGTGAGCTTGGCAAAATGGCTCTCCCTCCATGCCATGCTTTTATGCAATTTAATGTTTCGAAAGGGAAGCTTTCCTGTCAGCTCTATCAGCGTTCTGCTGATGTTTTTTTAGGCGTGCCCTTTAATATTGCTTCCTATGCTTTGCTCACCATGATGGTGGCGCAGGTATGTGATTTAGGCCCGGGAGAATTTATTCATACTCTCGGCGATGCTCATCTCTATCAAAATCATATTGAGCAGGCCAAGCTGCAACTTGCACGGGCGCCCTATCCATTACCCAGCATGAAAATAAATTCGAATGTGAAAAATCTTTTTGATTTTAAATTTGAAGATTTCGAGGTGGTCGGATATCAGTGCCACCCCACTATCAAGGCGCCAATAGCGATATGAAGATTTCAATTATTGCGGCCATAGGCAAACACAATCAAATTGGGAAGAACAACCAGTTGTTGTGGCACATTCCCGAAGATCTGAAGCTGTTTAAAAAACTGACCATGGGTCACCACCTCCTGATGGGGCGAAAAACCTTTGATTCCATCGGCAAACCTTTGCCAGGGCGAAAGATGTTGGTCCTGACTCGTGATGAGAAATTTCTGCAGCAGTTTCCTCTTGATTCCGATATCAATGTCCATGCCTTCTCCAATTCCCTTGAGGCCATGATGTTCGCCCGCAGGAATAATGTGCAGGAATTATTGGTTTGTGGTGGTGCTCAGATCTACTCCATGATGCTGCCGATGTGCCACCGACTTTATATCAGTCATATCGATTATGATGGCGAAGCGGATGCTTTCTTTCCACCCGTCGATTTCTTGCAATATAACATCTTGGAAGAACAGGCCTATCCCGCCCATGGCCTTTGTCAAAGTTTCATTTTCCGCCTGTACGAAAAGAAAACCTGAAAAAAGTTCGCCCATAATTGAATCCCCGGTCAGTTTCCTATACAGTGCCGGGTATGAAGGTCTTGCTCGTTTTATTCATTGTTCTGATCACGTCTGCTTTTGGCCGTGAGGACAAGAAGCGCATCTTAATCGTTGGTGACAGTCATACCGCTCAATCATATGGCACCATGATACACGCCCATTTCAGTTATGACGGGAATACCGTCGCTACCTATGGTTCATGTGGCTCGTCACCCCTCGGTTGGTTTTCCAGTGCCGCTTGGGCCACCACTAAATGCGGGCATTTCGAGGTCCACCCCAGTGGCAAGGCCATGCGGGCAAGTGTGATGAAGACTCCTTCTTTTATCGCCCTGTTAAAAAATATCAGTCATGAATTTATCACTCCCACGCCCCCTGATGTTGTGGTGATTGGTTTGGGTGCCAATCAGATTAATTCCATCGAAACGGATGCCACTTATAACAGTCAGAAGGCCACGGTAGTAAAAATGATCGAGGCCGCTCGTGACGCCAATGTGCGCTGCTTTTGGGTGGGGCCACCGGATGGGGATTTCAAAAAGAAGCCGGTCGAAAAGCAAGATCGACTTTATAAAATGCTCTCGCATGCCATGTCAGATACGGCCCAATATTGTACTTTCATTTCCAGCCGTGCTGATCAAGTCCCCGGCGGTATGGAGTATCCTTGTTCGACTGATGGAGTGCATTTTGATTCTTGTTCTGAGGGCAAGATCAAGGCGGCACGCTGGGCGCGATATATTTACGAGAGCGTTTCCAAAAAGCTAGAGCAGGAATAAGAAAGGCCACTGGCAGTGGCCCTTCTATCGTTTGTTTTTTAAGTCTGATTATTTAATCACGAACTTTGGTTACTTAACAAAAAAGGTGCCTTCCAAAACGGTGGCATCGGCATTGTTGCATTCTTGGCTTTGAACAACGTCACGGACTGAGAATTTCAACCCGCATGCTTTGCTCAGTCTGGTACCCAAAACACTGTTCTTTCCACAAACAGTCACACCTTCTTGACCTTGGAAGAGAACATTTTTGAATGATTTATCCCATACAAGATTTTTTACGCTAAATCTCTGAGTCGTTTGTACCCTACGTCCTTCGATGACGGTCGGTAAAAAAGTCACGCTGACGTAGCCTTGATAATCAGGAACATCGTTAGTGACATTGCCACTCCTTTCAAAAGTCCAGTGTTGAATCCCGGCAATGTTGCCACAGATTTCTGTTTCGAGAGTTACTGTCTCAGCAGCAAATGTGGAAACGGCAAAGGCCAAACTTAAGGCCCAAATGAGAGCGTGTTTCATTGTCTTCTCCTTAAAGTACGGTGTGTAATGTGGGCGGCAATATAATGGTATTGGCCCAATTCGTCTACAACCTCGTCAAGATGATTTTTTAAGGGAAAAATTTTGGGGGCCTCCATCTTACCTTTGGGCCATATAAACTAGGTCATCGACGTGCTGGGGAGTAAAAAATGGGCCTCAAAAAGTTCCTGCATTGGCTCAATGAACAAGAAGAAGATCAAGAAAAACAGCTACTAGACGCGCTGGGCGAATTAGTTGAAAGTGATTTTGAAAAGTTGCCACCAGAGCAAATTGTGAATGAATTGGAGAAACTCATCACCAAGGCCAGTAACCGTCCGAAAATGCGAGATATAAAAAAGGCCGGTTAAATAACTTGTTAATTATCAGCTTTATTTTTTAATCAGATAAGGTTCGAGTATTCCAATCTTCCCATCAATCTTCTCGGTTTGTTTAAGACCGAGTAAAGCGGCCACAAATGGGTAGAGATTGATATTGGGAAAGGCACCTAATTTTCCGTTCTTAATCTGAGGCCCTCGGGCAATAAAAATACCCCCCATCTCCTTTGACACTGCTGGATCGTAACCATGGGTACCCCCAGCGGATTGCTTTCTATCTTTTCCGATTGAGGCCGTCAGATAGGCGCCCGGTTGGGCCACAACAATAACATCACCGACTAATTCACTGTCCATATGCCAGTTTTTGGGGGCCTCCTGGCGTTTGTAGGCCTTTACGTAGGGTACCCCTTTAAGAAGGGCGATGGCCTCCTGTGTTTTCTCAGGAGACTTAGTATAGATCATGGTAAATGCACCGCGGCCAGTGATGATGAAATCGTCTGTCATCAGTTGTTTGGGAATGGCGACAAGCTTTTTGGCCTGGATTTTTTGCATTCCGTGATCAGAGACGATGATGAGATTGGTGGCGACGCCCTCTTTTTCCAAGGCAGACAGTCCCTGGATTAATTCGCCAATAGAACGATTAACTTCCGCAACTGCCGTGGCAACTTCTTTCGATTCAGGCCCGAACTCGTGCCCGGCCGAATCCACCACACTATAGTACAGAGTCAGAAAATGGGGGCGGTGTTTTTGGGGCAGCCGCAACCATTCTAATATTTGTGCCACCCTTACATCATGGGGAACTTGGGTGTCGTAAACTTTGTAATAGTTAGGAAATTCGCCATGAATATTGGCATCGGAGCCTACCCAGAAGTAACTGGCGGATAACATACCCTGCCGATTGGCCAGCAGCCAAAGAGGAAGGCCACTATACCATTTGCCGTCTTGCACCTTGGAGCGATCCTTGATTTGATAACGTTCCTGTGATGTTCGATCATAAAAATCATTGGCAATGAGACGATGATTCTTGGGATAGAGCCCGGTAATAATGCTGTAATGATTGGGAAAGGTGATTGAGGGAAAGACCGGCGTAAAGGCCTGGGCGGATAGTCCCGATTTTTTTAATTCGAGAAGATGGGAGGCCTTATAGCGTTCAACATAATCGTGTCTCATTCCATCAATGGAAACCAAAACCACGTAAGGAGCATCGAACCATTGGGGTTGGTTTTGTGGAAGTGAGCTTACCTGGGACTTTTGGCCTAGTCCGTGCTGGCAGGCAAAAAGGCCTAGAACTAACAGGGCAACAGATAAGAAGGTAACCTTTCGCATGAGGGTGCGTCTCAGAAAATCATTCATAGAAATACCTTTTGTTAAATGGCCAATTAAGCATGAAGAAATGAACGAAATTTTGCAAGAATTGTGTGACACAATTCGGGCATTTTTTCAAAAATGAACAGCGAGTCTTTTCTTACTTTTTCTTGGGAGTATTGATCTGCTTTTCATAGCGCGCAATTTCTTCAGGAGTGAGAGATTCGCGGCCAATCGTGCGCACACTGCTTAAGCTTCTCTTCATTTCTTCACAGGAGTGGGTGCCTCCATCCGGATTGAGAGGGATATTTTTGCGTCCCTCCTTATACCAGGTGATTTCCTTGCTACAAAATTTACACATTGCCATGGGTGAACCCTCTTTTCGGTGGAGATTAAAAAATCGGCGCGAAAGGAGGATTATTACTCGTTTGCGATAACTTTGTCGATCTCGCCGAAAACCGGACTATCGTCATCTTCCTCGACCATTTTTTGAAATTCCTTGAAGCGCACGACATCCTGTTCATCCACAGCTGCAATTTCTCTTTGGGGAGTGGTTTTGGCAATCTCTGCTCTGGTGGCCTTGGAACGAGCAAGCAAATCGCCGATTTCTTCATCGCGTTGTTGATCTAAGGCATGAGATTGAACAATAGAGAAGGCCGAAAAGACGAGAAATGTTATGAGAAAAAACGATTTGGTCATAATCCCTCCTTGGATCAAGCGACTCGGGCCTTAATTATTATACGTCTTTTTTATCATTCGGCATCAGGCAAAAAACATCTTTTCCTGACATGCATTCACAGTTTCGCAGGGTTAGGTAAGGTGCAAAATAAGAAGGCCCTCAAATTGAGGGCCTTCGAGCGGACTTTTTTTTGGCCTTGATCTTAGAGAAGACGAGTTTTCTTGACTAGAAATTCTTGTTTGGTCGGTGGTACTGGTTTATTCAATACCTTGCCAGTGAACTCAACTCGTAAATCAAGACTAATAATATAAGCATGGGCCCAAGCAAAGGTGAAGCCGAGTTTGTCAGTATTGATTTTGACTACAGTGCTGGCACCATCACGTGTCAGTTGCAGATCGTTGGCATTTAAAATTTTATCCAATTCCACTTTGCCTTTGCGCTCCACCTTCAAACGCAATCTTAAGAGATCTGGGCGAGAAACTTGCCCAATAGTGAAACTTAAATATCTCTTGCGCAATTTGAGATCGTTAATCGGCGTGGAAACGGCCGTGAGAATGGACATTGGCAGGACATCCACGTGGAAGAGAGCTTCAATCAAATCCACTTCCCCTTGAGTTGAACGGGCCAGTTGTCGAGTGGCCACCCATAGGTGTTCAGGCGACAAGCTTTGGGCGGCAAGATCAAGCTCACCACCCTCGGAGAGATCAAGCTTAAATCGCGCCTTGGCATTTTGCTCCCGAGCACTTTCAAATTGTACCGCCACTTTAGCTTCGTAGCGTTTCACCACTACGCTGTAGGGCACTTGCACCGTGCGAGTACAGGCGTAAGGTTCACTTCGGTAGCGAGTTTCATCTTGGCATACCCGCTCTTCATACGGGATTTGGGCACAAACCGGTCGAGGCGGAATCCACTGACAAATTCGACGTGGAACGTTTTGGCATTCACGATCATTGTAGGCGATCTGACGGCATACTGGCGGCCCTTGCTCTTCACGACAAATTTGAGGCCCAGGAACGGTATGGCAAATATTTGGTCCAGGCACCTGATGGCAGACGTTCTGTCCGGGAATCGTATGGCAAATCTGTTCGCCGGGAACTGTGCGACAGACGCGTTCGCCGGGAACGTTATGACAGGTTCTTTCTCCTGGAATATTGGTACAAACTTGTTGTCCAGGTACTGTACGGCACATTTGCGGCCCAGGAACCGTTCGGCAAATTTGTTCGCCTGGGACTGTTCTACACACTTGGGGGCCAGGCACATTACGACATTCGCCAGGAACAGAGACATTTTCGCAAACACGTTGTGTCTCTTGGCGACAAATACGGCGTCCTGCCACCACTTGGCATACAGGAACTTTGCGATCTTCACAGCGCTCTTCAGTGCGAGCGGGCGAACAGACTTGAGTGGACGGTCCCGCATGGCATTCTTGTCTGGTTGGTCCGGGATGACATTCTTGATGAGAAGGACCATTAGTACATTCCTGCCTTGAAGGCCCGGCATGGCACTCTTGACGTCCCGGGCCGGTGGTACATTCTTGTCTTGTTGGCCCGGCATGACATTCCTGGCGACTGGGACCTGGTCGGCACTCTTGACGATCAGGAGTCCGTTCGCACACTTGACGGCCGGGGCCTGGTTGGCAAACTTGCTGATCTGGTCCAGGGTGGCACACGCGACGAACCGGCCCAGGTGTACATTCCTGACGGTAGCGAACGACATCGCGGCACTGTTGTTCATCTTGCATACGGCAATCTTCGTAACCAGGTTCGGTATGGCACTCTTCGCGATGGCGGGTCACCATGCGACAGACATTTTCAGTATAAGGAATCTGGCGGTAGCAAGTATCTGGGACATCTTCGGAGCGATAACGAGTTTCGGTTTGTTGATTGGCCAACTGAGCGCTTTCTTCACGCTGGCCTTGAAAGAGAAATTCATAAAAGCTCGTCAAGTTATCGGCGTAGACTAAGCCGCTGACGACAGTGCACACACTCACGACAACTATTCCAGCGCATCTAAGCGCCTTTTGGTTTAAGAACGCCATACTCACTCCCTTACAAGATGGTTCGATTTACGCAGGCCCTGTAAGCAATTCATAGGCCAAAAAGATCATCGAGACCTTCTGCATCAAGTACTTAGAAGCTGTCAATTAATAATGCATTGTGTTGGCAAAATATTCCTAAATTGGCCCTGAGAAAGAATCCACAATAGAAAATTGGAGCCATTTTGACCCTGATCTTTGGAAAAATATTCAAGCTGTTTTTTAATAGTTGAATCCAAGGCAAAACTATTATCGGCCCTCTTCGCGATGATCGAAAACGCCCTCGCTAAAGGTTATTGACACTCTTGGATTGGTCCGGCAAAAATATGTTTTTTTGCGAAAACGCGAGGAAGTGTATGGGGTCAATGAAAGATGCTCTGATCAAGGCGGGCATTAAACCTGCCACCATTGAAAATGAAAGGCCGAAGAGACCGGCCAAGGAAGTTGTAACGAAAGCGGTTGTTCATCAGCAAGCGAGAGATTTTTGTGAGGTTTGCGAGATGATCATGCCGGATGTGGAACAATATAAACACCGCAATCCCGCCACGACCGCCCAATGGATTTGTATTGGCTGTGCTGATAAAATAGAAATTCACGATGACACTCGCCAGACTTGTCAGAGTGAGTATTCCAAGAAAGGGATTTTTAAGCGTTTTTTTGGACCTACGAAAAGATTTCCCATAGGCACGTCATCTTCTCGTTAATGTATTAGATCACTTATTACTGGAGTTTTTATGAAAAGAACGAACTCTTGTCTGTGGTTGTGTATCTTGTCGCTTGTAAGTCTCAATGTTGCCGCAGAAGTGAAATTTGGACCTATTATCACCACCGAGGGTGTACAGAAGACCTTTTATGAGGCGCGTGCTGATTACTATATTACTGAAGGTGATATCTTAGTCCAACCGGCCTTAAAAAAAGGCACGAAGGCCACTGCCCGTCGCTCTGGACGTTGGCACAATGGCATTGTTCCCTACCTAATTGATGAATCCATTCCCGATCGCGCAAGAGTTGAAGCGGCCATTGCCTATTTCAATGGCCAGACCTCTATTCGCATGGTTCCTCGAACCACCGAATCCGATTATGTTTATTTCAAAGAGAACGGCACATCGGATTGCAGTTCTTTTGTCGGTCGTATGGGCGGCAAACAAAACATCAATGTTCCCGCTTGGTGTGGCACGGGAAGTTTGATTCACGAAATTCTCCACGCATTAGGGTACTACCATGAGCAGAGCCGCCCTGATCGACGCAAGTGGATTAAAGTGAAGTGGTGTAATATTCAACTAAAGGCCTGGTTTAATTTTTTCGCCGCGCCTTTTGCCAGAAAATACGGATCGTTTGATTTTGACTCTATTATGCTCTATCCATCGTACAATAGTTTTGCCCGAGACCCGGACAAACCCACCATGACGAAGCGTGATGGCAGTACCTTTCAGGCACAGCGTCGGGGCCTGTCGAGAGGCGACTTCGAGGCCCTAAAGCAAATGTATCCCGCTAATTGAGTTGGAATTGTACTGACAATGGGATGTGATCTGAAGAAGTGATGTAACTCAAATCTTCTTTCTTAAGCAAGGTGAGTTCACGGTAAAAGACATGATCCAAGGGATGTCCCAGGGTGATTCTTCTTTCGCTATCGGAAAAGGGTACTGCTGTGAGATTCTGGCGTTTGGCCAATTTATTCAACAGGTTTAAGCGTGTTGAACTCCAGGTATTAAAATCTCCCCCCAAAATGATGGGACCTTTGTGGGCGATCAGGCGTTTTTCAATTCGTAGCAATTCCAGAAAGAAGGTGAGATCGCTGACAAAATTGATGGCATGAATATTGGCCACCAATAAAGTTGTTGCAGATTTTTTCCCCCGTTTGTTAGTGGGGTAAGTGGTATAGAGAGAAACTTTGGGAGTGCCCACTATGGGTTCAGTATAAATTGTGGTGAGAACGTCTTGATTGGCCGATTTAAATTTAGCGGCGGTGGTCACACCTGTTCGGCTAAAATCTTTATTAATCAATCGGAAGCTGGAGGCCATGGCCCATTCAAAGGGGCCGAGTTCTTTAAAAAAATCCACAATCTCCTGGGGATAAACAGCTTCTTGAAAGAGAACAAAATCTCTGTTTGAAATAAGATTTTTTATATCGGTAAACCATTGAACGTCTTCGGATTTATGAATATTCCACACTAAGATATTAATTTTTTGAGAGTCGAGTAACGGTCTGTTTTGTCCTTGTCCCATCAGCTCAAGCTTTCGATAAACCGGGATTTGAGCTTGGGCGGTTTGAAGAGTGAATTGTAAAAAGTAGCAAAGTACAAAGGACAACAAAACTGCTCTTGTCATGCAAAGCTCCTGCTAAAGTCTGCCGAACATTATAGAGGGCTTTTAAAGACTTAGGGGAAAAGCGTGAATTTTTTACAGGACAATTTTGCCTTTTTAAGTAAATAAAAAGGCCCAAACTTCAATTTCCATCGGCCTTTCCGAAGAAGTGTATATCCCTATTTCGGAGTGTGTGCCATGGAAGGCGTTCAGCAATTTAAGCTCGTTATTCTGCTACTATCCCTGATCTTTTCCCCCATTATTGAAGGGGGGCCCGAGGTCGTTTCGTTATGTCGAGGTTTTCTTCCCCCTAACTCCATGAAAATCCCGATGGGGTCCGAATCCATTAGCAATGGAGTGACGGAAGATGATTTCAATAAAGTAATTGCCAAAGTCCAGGCCTTGTACCGGCCACGCGTGGCCAATTATGGGGGAACTTTGCAAATCAGGGCGGAGTGGGCCAACAGCGAAGTCAATGCCTATGCTCAGAGAGAAGGTTCCAATTTTGTAGTGCGGATGCTCGGTGGTTTGGCCCGCCATTACGCCATGACGGTGGATGCTCTGGCCCTGGTTTTGTGCCACGAGATCGGCCATCACATTGGAGGTGTGCCTCGTTACTCCACCGCTCAGGGACAATGGGCCTCAACCGAAGGCCAGGCCGATTATTTTGCCAATTTGAAATGCATGCGGCACGTCTTTTTAGAAGATGACAATGAGGCGATTATCAAAAATCGAGTCGTGCCCAATGAGGCCAGGACACGCTGTGAGCAACAGTTCACTCAGAGAATTGATCAATTGGTGTGTATGCGAAGTGCTGTGGCCGGTTTGGCTTCGGGGGCCATCTTTGCTGCCCTGGCGCAGGCGCAGGTACCGACTCTTGAGGGACGTGATCCCAGCGTGGTTTCATCGACCTTTGAGGCCCATCCCCGTCCCCAATGTCGCGTGGATACTTATTTTTCTGCTTCAGTTTGTCCGGTTGACGAAGAAATTGAAATCGGTCAGAGCGATCCCCGGTTGGGCGTATGTTTGAAATCCAACGGCCAAGAATTCGCCGCTCGACCACTGTGTTGGTATAAAGAATCCGATGGTGGCACCAATCCGCCAACGGCCGATCGACCCGTGTCTCCCACCGTTGGTGGGCAGAGCACCATTACCTCGCCAAGGCCCGATGTACTCATTCCTATCATCATTGACGTGCGCAATGTAAGTGGAGCGCAAGGTTTTTTAATTGAGGTATCCAAACCCAATCAGGTTTTTGGCAATCCCAATAGCGACCGTCCCGATCCGGCCAACAGTCTGGGATACGAAGCGTACCGCAGTACTTTCGGAACTTATAACTTACTTCCCATCAAGCAATTGCCGGGTTGGGGAAGTTATCAGATCCGTATTTTGGGGCTCGACCAAAACGGTCGTCCTGTCGGGCGTTTCTCGCAAGTCTTGACGGTTGTTTTGCGACCGTAGCGAAGTTTATTTATTTTTAAAATATTCGTTCAGGCCTTTGCCCAAGCTGGTCAGGTTGGGACCCAGAACTTTCTCAAGAATCGCCTCGATACCAGGGAGAATGGTGCGCGCCAGAAGCTTAGGCACACCGGGCACTTTCTCGGGATAGAGTTTAATGTCGCAGGAAATTTTTAATTCGGTTTTGTCAGTGCCCACGGCGGTAAAGGAATTTAATCCTTTGGCATCGAAGAGATCGTTGGCCAGAAAAGATTCCAACTGATATTCGACGCAATGTTTGTCATTGTGCCATAGAGCAAAGTCTTTCCAAGAAAAAAGTTCGGGTTTAATAAATTTTGTCAACATGGCGGGAATATCAGCGCGCGCATACCAATGGTTGATCACTTCGATCGTGTTGGTATCTTTTGGGGCGTGTTTTTTTACTTCGATTTTGGAAACGTTCGGCATATAGGGAACAAGTTTGGCCAAATCATCACGGACTAACTGGTATACTTCTTCTAAGGGACGATTAATTATTTCTTTGCTTTCAAGATGCATATAAACTCCAGACAAAAAGTTCAGTATACTATAAATTATAAGGGAAATAGTTTATTTGGCCAAGGAGCGGCGCTCATGAAATGCATTATCTTCGTTTTTTTGCATTTGATATTGCTCAATATGTCCGTGATATTTGCTCAAGATGCTTTTTTTCGTCATGTCAGACCTCCCGTGGTGATTTTATCCCCTGATGGGCAGGAGGAAGTGGCCAGCAAGGAGAGTGTGACAGCTGTAGGAGAAAGCATCCAGGTCAAAGAGGGCGGACTGGCGATTATTGAATTGGAGGATCGGTCGATTGTGAAAATTGAGGCCGGCAGTGAATTATTGATTGAGGACCTGATCAAAGAAGAAAATGAGGATACGTATGTGGGCGCGTCTAGCATGGTCTTGAAAATGGGTTCCATTTTCGTTGAAGTGGCGCAAAAATTTTCCGATGCCCCCAGCTTGAACATTAAAAATACTAAAAGTGTTGCCCTGGGTGTGCGTGGAACTGAATTATTTGCGGGGATTGATGATGACAATGGTGATTTTTATACTTCGGTAAAATCCGGTGAGGTCGAGGTCTATGATGTGGCCATGGATGATTCGGATTCCATCAAGGCGGGAGAGTCCATGGTGGTGGAGCAAGGGAAGAAAATCACCCGACCTGCTAATTTTGAATGGGCCAAGCGTTTGCGTTGGAACAGTGGGGAAGATGGTGGTTCCGATTTTCGTAATCTAAGACGTCAGGCCCGTCAAGAATTTTTGGGTCAGGCCAATACTTTACGCAATCGTCAAAGACGTCCGGTGGCGGCACGCTTTAACCAGTGGCAAGCACGGCGAACCGAGAGACGGCGTCCCCAAGAAAGGCTGAATCATCTCTTAGAGCGCAGGCAATGGAAAGAGCGTCCGAGTGAACTGAAGCAAAACCGCCGTGGCATGATGGAAGGGCGACGGCAGCAGCGACAAGAGCGGCGCAAGGATCGTATTGGCAATGGCCAGCAGCATCGTCCTGGTGTCCAGGGAAATCGTCCGTTAAGAGGACAGGGACAACGTAAAAGGCGCTAATTTTTGAAATTTAAATCCACCATAAGAGCATAGTGATCGGAAAAAAGATTATTGTCATGGGAACCATCATAAAGAATCTTGGACAATTGGGTATCAGTTTCGGTTTCACCCAGAGTAAAGACATAATCAATTTTTCTTCCCGGAAAAGTATTTCCAAGTTTTTCCTTCTCCGACAACTCGGGATGATGTGCGACATAGTCCAAATGAGTATCTTTCAAAGTTCCTTCGGAGTAGATATAGTCAAGATATTGAGAGCCTCTATCGGTATTAAAATCTCCTGCGAAAATCGCCGGTCTATCCGGACTAATATGGGATTTCACAAACTGTAACAACTGCCCCCACTGTGACCATTTAACCTTTTTATTTTTGCCCGCATTCATATGGGTGTTAAAGATATCAATCTCACCCAAAGTAGGGTGCTTGATGGTGGCCACGACAATGCCTTTGCTGGCAAAACAATCTGCACCGGTGCATTTTTTATAAACGTGAGTGGCAATGCGGGTAATCGGATATTTGGAAGCAATTATCAAACCGGAGTTGATAACTTTGCCTTTTTTGTGTGGGCCTTCGACCACATAGCGATACTCGGGCATTTCTTTTAATACATGGGCACGCTTGGTGAAGGTTTCTTGAAAGCAAATGACATCCGCCGAGAAACTGCGGATCGACTTGGCGATCAGGGGCAGCTCCTTATGTTTCAATCGAAAGGGAACCGGAAGCCCTTTAACGTTGTATGTGATCAAGCGAAAATCACCGGTGGGGCCGGTATCGTAGGCGAAAACATTGACACAAAAAATAAAGGCGAGAAGAGTTGAACAATAGTAAAACGTCCATGTTTTAATCTTGCTTTCCATAGCACCATCCTTGGTGTTGCATTTGTATGTTTCAAAGCTTTACGGTGATCGCCGGCGAGTCTAAAGTCCTACGCGTCGGACGCCTTGTTCTGTGCAAATCTTGCGCCTAACTGGGAAATGGCAGACTAGGATAATCGGTTAAAGGTCTTGAGTAGCAGCGTGCTCCACTCTGTGGCCTTTTTTTGAACTTCTTTTTGGTATTTGCCGTCGTCTAAGTTATCTGGTGCTTGCCAGGGAAGGTCCGAAATCACTTTAAGAGAGGTAAACGGCAAATTATATAAATGGGTGGTCTGGGCCAAACCATGGGCCTCGCGATCAACTATCGGGGCCAATTTGGCCAATTCAAGTGACTCGCTGGCCCCGAGCACGCGCTTATCTGAAGTGAAAAGGTCGGCAGTTGTACAGGGGACAAGCGGTCCGGAGCATTTCATGGGAGAACATTGAACAATCGGCCCGTCAAAAGCGTAAATATGGTCGACTAAAACTACAGTTCCCACCGACAGCTCCTGGTTGAGTGCCCCCGCTACACCCAGATTGATAACCTTGGCGATGTCTTTTGAAAGAGTGTTAAGTACATCGCTGAGCTTTTGAGAGGCACCAATGCGGCCTTCACCAGTGAGCAGAATAAGCAGCTGCTGGCACTCAAAAAGCTGGATCTGGCTGAGACTTGGCAGACTCAGAGGGGAGGCCTTAAAATGCGCCAGAAATGCTTGCGCCTCTCCCTTGTGGGCAAACACCAGTAAGGGCCGGCCGATAGTTCTTGAACTATTCATCATGCTAAAAGGATAGAATATGGCAACGAAAGGGAAAAGACTTTTTTCGCAATTTAGTCCGTTACCTTTGGGATTCGGAGGGGGTGCCCTTTCAGGCGAGGGAGGGGGTTATGGTTTCGGTCCCATCAGTGACGCCGAGGCCCAAGACCTGATTCGCGCTGCCTACGAATCGGGAGTGCGTCTCTTCGATACGGCACCGATTTATGGTTTTGGACTTTCCGAAAAGCGTCTTGGCGAAGGTCTAAAAGCTTTACGCGAAGAAATATTTTTTGTGAGTAAGTCAGGTATTACATGGCATGACAACAAGCGAGTTAATCTCACCAACGATCCTAAGGTTGCCAAGACCATGCTGGAGCAAACGTTGCGTGATTTACAAACGGAATATATCGATCTCTATATGGTGCACTGGCCTGATCCTCAGGTTGATATTCGCAGGCCTTTAGAAATCTTGAGTCAGGCCCAGCACGAAGGAAAGATCCGCCACTTAGGCCTGTGTAATACCACTGCCGAGGACTTAACTCTGGCCATTCGAGTGGCCAAAATCGAGGCGGTGCAATCTGAACTCAACCTTTGGAATACAGAGGCGCATGGAGGTGTGGAGAAAATGCTCACGGCGCACGATATTTCTTTTATGAGCTGGGGAACGCTGGATAAAGGGATTATTACCGGTACGGTTAAACGCAAGAATCAATTTCATGCCGATGACAGTCGCTCTCGTGCACCTTGGTGGCGTTGGGATGTGGTGGAAAAAAAGTTGTCCAAGATGCAACAGCTTCAAGCTATTTTCAATGAGTATAAAATTTCGCCCTTACAATTCGCTCTGGCCTTTAATTTTTCCTTTGAAAATGTCGATTTAGTTTTAGTCGGGCCAAAATCTAAGGCGCAACTCCAAACGCTGCTTGAGGGCATGCGAACTTACCCCACCGGCGAAACGTGGCGGCAAATTAAAAGTGATCTGGACGCTGTTATGGCCGGATGGAGCGCCGTCTGAGAGTTAGCGCCATCATCCCTGTATTCAATCGCCCAGAGATGATCAAGCGGAGCATTCGTTCTGTGCTTACCCAAACTTGTTTACCCGACGAACTGGTCGTGGTGGATGATGCCTCTACTGATCACACCTGTGCGGTGGTGAGCGAGTGTTTTGCCCAAAATACCACCAAGGTGGATTGCCGTCTTATTCGTCTGCGCGAGAATCGGGGAGTGTCCCACGCTCGCAATGTCGCCGCTCACGCGGCCTTCGGAGAGTGGTTGGCCCTCTTGGATTCGGACGATGAATGGCTACCGCAAAAATTACAGTGGCAGAAAGAAAAATGGGCAGAAAATCCTTTTTGGCCTCTGATTCACGGTGAAGAAATCTGGATTCGCGATGGCCATTTTATAAATCAAAAAAAAATTCATAAGAAAGGTGGTGGCGATCAGTTCGAGCGTTCGCTGCAATTATGCATCATCAGCCCCTCTGCCGCGTTGATAAAAAAATCAGTCTTTCTGGAACTGGGGGAGTTTGATTGCGATTATCCTGTGTGCGAAGACTATGATCTTTGGCTTAAGTTGACCTCCCTTTATGAAGTTGGTTTTGTTGAGCGGCCTGTTTTAAAAAAATACGGTGGGCATGAGGGACAGCTCAGTCATGCCTACCATTCCATGGATTATTGGCGAATCAAGTCCCAAGCGCGTCTCTATTCTTTGCGACCGAACTTGTCTCTGGAAAAGAAATTGGCCCTCTTGAATAATGTCATTACCAAGAGTGATGTCTTGCTCAATGGGATTAAAAAGAGATGCCACCCTCCTGATGAAGAAATTTCTTCTATCAAAGCTTGGGCGATTGAGATGCGATCAGCGCTTGGTTTGTAAGAGATGATAATCGGTCATATTTTTTGCCAGGACCTCGGCATCGAGCCATAAATTGCCTTTGTCGCATTCCCAGTCACGAGAATACCCGTCACAGCCTTCGCCCCAGGAATTGCGTACCAGAAACTGAGGGATTTTATTTTGTACCCGCAAACCAATAATGACCGAGGCGTGATAGCCGCAAGAAGCCGTTTTAAAGGGATCAAGAAGCGTGTTGCCGAGGCCGCGATACTTGCGCCCTTTTTCCAGCACTTGACCACAGTAACTGATCATGACCGGTTGGGCCTTTTTTAGCTTTAAGTTGGTGCTCACTTTTTTTATCAACTGTTCCAGGCCGCGCTTTCCTCGCAGCCACAGATGATGGTTTCTGCACTTGACGTTATCGATACGAACTCGCGGTGTATGGTTACAGAGATGGCCAAAAAATTTGCGAGCAAATTGCAGATTGGTGCGTGAGTGCAAGTCTTGGGCGATTTCATCTGTGCTGGGAAGTTCCGCTGGTAAAGCCCCGGCCTGAGCGAGAGTTTTGATAAGTTCCAAGGCGCCTTGCAAATAGGCGGTATCGCCGCTGCTTCGGGCGGCGTAGCGCGTTTGAACAAAGCGCGAAGTTAAATCACGAAAAAGTTTGGCCACTCGATTTGGACTTGAATAGGTTGGGTACATTCGATCCAGCATTCCTTCGATGGTGCTTTCATCACAGGCACCGTGTTTTTTGATTGAGCGTCGAAAAGACGTGCAAACATATCCACCTTCGATATCGCCGTTTCGACCCAAAATATGGGTGAGGAAGTTGTCACGATACTCCGTTCCCAACATGGTGGTCGAGGTATGCCAATCTTCATTTCCCTTGGTGAAAGTATGAATATAGGCATCTGTCGCTTGGGAAGCGGCATGGGCATAGCAAGTGCCCAAATTACCTTGATTGTGAACCGGGATATTGCTCATACTACCGCCTTGATCTAGTCGCATCTCAATGGCAATGGCGGTTGGAGTTAAGACGATTTGCATGCATAAAACGGCCAATTTTAATAGAGATCTCATAGGCTCCCCCAACTGAGACAAACCTCTGCACGATATACCGAAAAAGCATTTTTCTCGAAGACTTGGTAAAATTTACAGGGCTTTAGCCAGGGTATTGGAATTCCAAGATGAGAAAGTGGGTCGCCGGGACCCACATTTCATTGACGGGGTTGCGATACTGCAAACGCATGCCGTAACGGAAATGAAGGATGCCCCAGTTCAGCTCGGGTGCGAGATTCACCGATTCATTGGAGATGCGGGTGCTAAAGGCTAGACTGGGCGAACCTTCTCGCTTAACTCCCGCTTCCACATAGATCCCATCTCCCAGCGAGTAGAAGCGTCGATAGTGCAATCCACCGCCATAATACCAAAAGGACCGCTGACTTCGATAGTTAAGGTGCAAGAGGGGGCGAAAACCATAAGCTGTTTCCACATCATCCTTGATCGGAGCAAATTCACGAATTTCGGTGGTGATTAGGTTGTGCTTAAATGTCCAGGTATTGGCAAAATCAAGGGCATAAACCTGGCCCTCAATGTTGAGACTATCAAATTTAATCAGTGATTGATTGGTCACAATATCAGCATAGGTTAAGGTGGATTTAAGGTCACTTCTGGTTAATTGGTAGAAGCGAAAATACCCAGCATATTTATCATGCCGAAACTCTGATGCCAGACCTAAGGCCTTTTCTTTTTTCAGATAAGTTTGTGCCCGTGGATTGGACACGTCCCCGAAGTTGGAAATGGATAGTTGGGCCCCGAGATTAAAATTATAGAAGAGGTGGGGTAAAAATTGATAACCTTGGATGTTCACATAGGGCAGTGGAATATTGGCCTTGAGATCGAGATCAACATAGCGTTCAGTATTGAGATAGCGATTGAGGAGAGCCAAAACCTGAAGATTTTTTTGGATAGGATCGGATTGTTCGGTGGCCTCACTCATTTCACTCACCAGGGATTTTGTACCCGAGGAGACATGCGCCTTGGCACTCATAATAGACAAATGATCAGGACGTTCCAAAATGGTGCGATCACGCAATAAAGTATAGCGACCCAACTCGTCACGGACAGAGGTGGTTGGCACCGCCCCTTGTCCAAAAGGCATCGCAAAAGTAAAAATAGAAAAAACAAGTGACCAACTGTACAATCGCATTGTGCAAAATTATACCACGGCTTCTCGGAGTATCTGTGATTTTTTACCACGCCAAGGCCCAGCGCGATCTTCAGGATTTTGGCATTAAGATTCCCTTACTTTCTTTGCGTATCGAAAAAGTGCGTGAGCATGTATTGCAAAAATTCGGTCCACAACGTCTGATTGAACTGACCGATGATACTGAAACATTAAGTCGGAAAGATTTGGAGCGAGTTCACGATAAAGCTTATGTCGATAAACTTTTTCAAAGTCGCCAAGGCCTGGAACAATCCCTGCTTGAGTGCTATGAGTGTTTGCGCCCTGATGGCGGTCCAACCGTGCGCTATGATCCTTCCATGGCCCGAACCCCACTTGCGGAACTATTTCAGGACCTCTTGGCCGAAGGTTATGGGACCTATAAAGCAGTCGAGTATGTTGTACGAGAAAAGTTGCACAAACCGGAGTTATTTGCCTGGTCATTTTTTTTAGGCGGAGGAATGCATCACGCCCGCCCTAATGCACCCGGCGGTTTTTGTCTTTTTCACGATATCGTCGTGGCACTGGCGCGGGTACGGGAAAGGTATTCACTTTCCCAAGCATGGGTGATCGATGTGGATGCTCATATGGGTGATGGGACCGCTTTTTTTTCCCAGATTTTTCCCTGGATTAAAAGTTTTAGCATCCATATGCAAAATGGCTGGCCGTTGGGTGTGCCTGATCAAGACGGTGCCCGACCTCATATCGTCCCGAGTAGCATGGATGTTCCGGTGTCCTTTCAAGAATCCCATCGCTATCTGGAATTGTTAAAAGCGGGGCTGGAAAAGTTTGAGCGTCAACAGGCCACGCCTAATGTGGCCGTGGTGGTTCTTGGGGCCGACCCCTATGAAGGTGATATTTTGCAAAGTACGAGGCACCTCAAGCTCACCAAAGCGCAAATGCTGGCGCGTGATCAATTGCTTTTCAACTTTTTGCGTGATCGGAAGATTCCCGTGGCCTATGTTATGGGAGGAGGCTATGGCCCGGCGATTGTGCCCATCTATGAACAGTTCCTCGACTGGCTCTTAAGTTAAGAAGTCTCTTTCATGCGGGAGGATTCGCCTATTGGGGCGAAAATAGGTGCGAGGAGAGCATTGCAGGAGGTCCGTAATTTTTTCCATGTAGATACAAGCGTACTTTTCCATTTGTCCGGCAAATCGACTTTCCTCCAGTCCTGCGCGCATCAGTTCCCCCCAGTAGGAGTTGAAGTGAGTTTGGTATTGCACAACCTTTTCCGACATGTTGTGGTTGATCTCTTCAACTTTTTGGTAGAGGCCATTTAAGACATCCCGCTTGAGTTTCCGCCCATGCTCATGCTCTTGGGTATAGAAGCTAATGATTTCAGTTTCTATTTTTTCTTTCTCAATCATCAAACGGGAAAGTTCTTGGCTGATTGGCAGGGACTTCTTCAAGCTTTCAAGTTCTTCCGCCAGTGGTTCCATCACCAGGGCGGTTCGCCAGTTACAGGTTTTTTTGATACTCACGACGTCACCGTAAATATGATCACCCAGATAGAGAATTTCTTCACCATCAATGCCTAAATCTTTTTGTAAACGATAAGAGTTTCCTCCTTGGAAGATGCCCGCATCCACTTTGCCATCATAGTTGCTCATCAGACTGGTCTCGGGATCGACTTTCAAGAAATGATTTCTTTCAATGAAAAAACGTGGCTTCATGGAGAAGGTGACCACGACATCAAACAACTCTTGCCAATCTTTGTGCTCTTTTAAGTAAGGAGTAATGCTGTAATCGAGCAGCGTCTTACAATAGGAAAAATCGGAGTTGGTGATGATAATTAATTTTTTATCATAGGCCTTGTAGCGCTCCAGCAAGAGCGCTAGGTTGGGGTCTACGATAATATATTTTTTAAGATTATTTTTGACTTCAGTTTTGAGAGTCCCGTCGCGATGGACCACGTCGATCATTTCCTTGACATCATGAGCGACGGTTTCATAGCTGGGAATGGCCGCCCCCTGATCCTTGAGTGCCACCAGTTCAGCGTAAAGGACCCCATTGGCGATGGAAAAATTGGTGTCCAGACTTTGAATCTCTGGACTGCCTAAATCAATGACCTGTTGCTGGTAAATTCGCTGCATCTCGCCGAATTCCATGTGATGAGTCCCATGGTAAGCCTGCTTGACTTTACCAAAACGGGATAGTTTTAAAATATTGCCATGCTTTTTATCAATCACCAACCCTTGGATCGCCCGGGCATAATCGAAGGGTAGACTCAAAACCTTTTCGGGATATTTTTTAACCATCACCAGTTTTTCTTTTACGGCATGGTAAGTGAATTCTTCAAAGACCTTGGTGTTGTATCGGACCAAGGTGTAATCCACGTCAAAACCCAGGGCCTTGATTTTTTTTAAATTCAAAATGCGATTAATGTAAACTTTCATAGTAGTTCTTCCCTTTTTTCTATGTAACAATATACCATCATTTCAGAGACACGGAAAATTTATATCGCAATCAAGATGAGGGGACGGTAGCTATGGGCAAATTAGTATTTTCTTTTTTGGTATTGATGGCCTTTATCAACCTGAGTTTGGCCGAAACTCCCGAGGAGAAAGGGCTAAAAATCGCTCAAGATTCGCGTGAGAGGACGCGAGGATATATAGGTGATGAGAGCGACATGAAAATGATCTTGATTGACGCCCATGGTGTGGAAACGGTGCGAGAAATGCAGGGAAAGGTTTTGGAAGTGACAGGGGATGGGACCCGTTCCCTTTCGATTTTTCTAACGCCTAAGGATGTCAAGGGAACCAAGATGCTCACCTGGAATCACCCCGATACCGATGATGACCAATGGCTTTTTCTGCCTTCGCTTCGACGAGTGAAAAGGATTTCTTCCAGTAATAAATCTTCCTCGTTCATGGGTTCCGAGTTTAGCTACGAAGATTTGGGCAGCCAGGAAGTGGAAAAATATAACTACAAATGGTTGCGTGATGATAAAGTTGATGGCGAAGATTGTTGGGTATTAGAGCGCATTCCCAAAAAGGACAGCGGATACTCCAAGCAGACTATTTATCTCTCAAAAAAATATAATAATCCTCTTAAGGTGGACTACTATGACCGTCGTGCCGAACTGCTCAAAACCGCCATGTTTTCGGGCCATCAGGAGTTCCCAGTAGGGAACAAAAAATTTTGGATGGCCTCTAAAATTCATATCAAGAATATCCAAACACAAAAACAAAGTATTTTTACCTGGGAGAAAAGAAAATTGGGCGTGAAGTTTTCCCAAAAAGATTTTGATACCAAAAGTCTCGAGTAGGGGCGACTTGTGCGCAGATTGGTCGTATTGGTTTTATTCATTTCCAAACTATGGGCCCAGGAAGAAGAGAGCGGCGGTCCGAAAACCATCTGGAATAGCGCCCTGTGGGACAGTAAAGGTGAAGTGGGGCTTGAAGTTCGTGAGTTTGAAAATGACGGTGTCTCCAGCACTCATGAGCATGGGCTAGGGGTACTCTCCCGCCTGGAGAGTTTGTACAAAAATGAAGGCACCCAAGTGAAGGCGCGCGCCTTGGGACGATTGGATAAGCATGATCCCACCCGTGATATCTTGATTTTGGAAGATGCGTATCTGTCTCAAGAGTTGGGGGCGGAAAATCCTTACAAATTCTTGATGGGGTACAAAATTTTTAACTGGTCGGCCACCGAGGCCTTTCACCCGGCGGATGTCATTAATTCGCGCAATTATGATTCCAACCTAGAAAATTTAGATAAAGTAGGAGAGTTGACTATTGAGCTTTCCGGCCCGCTTTTTGGAGGTGAGGTAGCGCTTTATTACTGGCCTCGCTACGAACGCCCTCATTTTCCCGGCGCAAGTTCGCGCTTGGGAATCGGCTTTGACATCCGTACACCCGTGTTTGTGGACTCTAATACCGAGACTGAGATTGCCGATCGCCAAGGCCATCAGTATGGGGCGCGCTTCGATTATAAATTGGGCACGGCCGATATCGCTCTTTTTTACTTAAATCATATGGATCGTCTACATCCCATCATCGGTGAGTCTTCATATATTTATATTCCATTGGTGGGATATATTCCCGCTTCCATGCCCACCATTCCGTACTTCTTTAGCGTAGAAGAATTTGGCGGTACTCTTCAATATGCTGTGGGCCCCATGGTCTTTAAGGCCGAAGCTGTAACCCGCAATTTTAAGGAAGATCGCGTGATCTATACCGTCAGCGGTTTCAGGCGCCCGGTTGACCATCAAGAGGCGGCGCTGGGTGCTGAATATACCTATGGATTTGCCGGAGGCGGTGAAGTGATGTTGCTGGCCGAGGCCACTTCCTATTTCGGTATAGACACTGTGACTCGCGCTGATCAAGGGGCCTTCCAGCGTGATGCCTTCCTGGGGGCCCGTTTTGCCTTGAACGATGCCGCTAGTCGCGAATTTTTTGCTTCATTTATTTTTGACTTGGAACGTTCCCACGAGTTTTTTTACAACCTGAAATACACTCAACGCCTGGGCGATTCCTGGCAATCAACTTTGGGAGTGCGCATTTACGACGCTCCCATGAAAGGCAGTTCAGCGATCGGACTTGAGAGTCTGGATGGCGATAACCAGGCGTTTTTCAATCTAATCCGTTTTTTCTAAATCACTTGGGCAAAAAAAGAGGAGATGAAAACATCTCTTCTTAATTAAACTAATAAATGAGAGGGACTATGCTGCCCAGACTTCTTTGACCCAGGTAGAGTGAGTATCAACGACCCAAGGTTTTGAACGCAATTTTTTATGCACAAAACTTTCCAGCTCTTCTGGCCCTTTCACATCCACCCACAGAGTCAGATCCCAGTCGCCCATTGTGCTACCGGCCCAGCTCACTTCTTTCCATTCTTTGAGCCAATCCCAGTTGTCCATTTTAGGAGCATCTTTCGCCCATTTCACCATTACTTGTGCACGCCACTTATTCATATTCACCCCTTATCAATGAATGCCAAAGCTATACTGTCACCCGCTCACCTGATCGGATGCCCAACTATTTTATGGAGAATTTTGTTTAAAAAAAATACGAGCAAAAATTGCTCGGCCATGGGTGTTGGCCAAAGGCAATTAAATTGACCAGTTAGGCAGTTTCCCAGGAAAAAGAGCTTGCCACTTTTAGTCAATCTTACTAAACTTCACCAACTCAATCGCAAATATGGGCGTGTAGCTCAGTTGGGAGAGCACGAGCATGGCATGTTCGGGGTCGCAGGTTCGATCCCTGTCACGTCCACCACTTAGTTCTAAGCCCCTGGAAACAGGGGCTTTTTTTTTGAAAAAATCGTTTTGTTCCAATCTGTTCCAATCGGTTCACAAAATTTCAAACAATCTTCAGTTGTCTTGTTACACCAATTAATTTTCCAATATGATCAACGGTCTGCTTGTTGAGTTCATTGGGAGCATCAGTGTAATTTCGTTCAACCACACTTCGAGATTTCCATCCACCAGCGGCCTGAGCAGCATCTAGTCCCAATTCCTTTCGTACAATATTTGTCATCGCTTTTCGCAAAATATGTGTGGATTGGAACTGAGGAAATAGCCCTGCTTTTTTTAAAGCGTTGTTGTATTGGTACTGAATCTGTCGATAGCTCAGAGGCATTCCATCGAGGTGAAAAACAAAGTTAAGTCTTTCTCCAGTCGATTGCCTAAAAAATGGGCATGGATTGTTTGAGCGATCACTGATGCGTCTGGCGAGCAGTTCAAACATTCCAGTGTTGAGATGGACGACTCTTTCCTCACCGTTCTTAGGAATCTCTTTCAATCGTTCAAACTTCTTGCTTCTCTCCCAGATGGCCACATCAACGACCTTAAGTAATCCACGTTCCAAATCGATATTCTCAATTTGAAGGCCTGCTACTTCTTGAACTCGCCCGGCCATAAAAAAATGTAGAAGTGCAAAGTCTCTCCAAAATTGGATTTCAAAGGAATCTATGAAGAGACGAACTTGTTCCATGGTCATTTTTTTTACGGTGCCGACAGGTTTGGGTTTGATTATGCCAATCGTATGGTGCCTTTTGAGGATTGGAACAACAAAAAGGCCGTCATAGTTTTCCCGATACCAGTTTAAAAAGGCTCTGAGGGCCTTCAGGTCGGCATTGAAATTAAATCGCCTTGGATTATTGTTTAACTTTGCCTCAGCAACTTTTTTTTGCATGAAGTGATCGAGCAACTCAGGATTTATTTCAACCATTTTGATAGGCATGAGATCGGGATAGAAATATCTTGCTTCTTTCAATCGGACTTGAATCGTTTGGGATTCAAGGGAAGGGAAGTGTTGCAATTGATAAAACTTCCAGGCATCGGCGAAAGTGAAACGTTGTTCCACGCCGTTTGGGCGTGAACTGATATTCACCTTGCTTTCATCATTAAAGAGTTTTGTCGTGGCCCCCACCCTTAGCTCTGTGTGAGTCAGGAGTGGATGGTAATTCCTACGCCAGTATATCGCCTCTGACAGTTTATCAAAAGTTTCGCAATAAACCTTTTTGTCGAGGCATTTTCTTGCAACATACTTGCCTGTAAGGTTGTCCTTTCTGATGCCTTTGTGATCTTTAAGTGCAGTAAATCTTTGTTTACTATTCGTCATGTTACATCTCCTTCTAACACCCAGCTAAGGATGTCGTCTGGAATGAAATAGACGAACTTGCCCTTTTTGATTTTCGGTATCTTCTCATCTGAGACAAGATTATAGATATGCCCAACTGAGCAATCTAAAAATCTTGCCACGTCTTTCACGCGCCATATTTTCTTATTGTAAAAGAGCCTTGCCGAATCGTGAGACTCGGCAAGGGCACTATAGCGCGATAGAGACGAGTTGTAATCAATGTTCAGAGAATTTTCAGTCACGAAAAACCTCCTCGCTAGACCATTGAAATCCCAATTAAGTCAGCTCGCAGTTCCGTGTATCTTTTGTCTGCCCCCTCTTTCGTTTTGAACTCGCACTCAACATTGCGGCCGCGCGCAAAGACCTGAGAGCCCTTGTCCAGTTGGGCGGAACACAGTTCAGCTTGGCGACCCCAAACCACCACCTTGTGCCATCTTGGAGCTTCACTGTCTGGAATATTTTCGGCGACACTGAAACTACACACGGCCTCACGCTTCGCTGTATAGCGAAGCTCTGGTTTTTGTCCGAGGCGTCCCTGAATCAAAACACGATTGCTTCCTTCCATAAATACCCCCTGTTGATTAGTTAATTCCAAGTTTCCTCACTAGAAATTCACCTAAGCTAAGCGACGTTGAATTTTTCTGATTGAACTCGATTAGAGCACGGTTGACCTTTTCCATTTCGGTTAAGGTTGTCTCCTGGAGACGTTCAAGGTCTTTGTCTGTTAGCTTGGCCAGGCCGGAAAGGCACAGGTCCTTGAAAGAAATTGGACGGCCATGCTCTTTCTTGTTGGCCCGTTCCATGAGCGAAAAAATCAAAGCAAGCGACTCTTTTTCATCCGATACATCTACAAAGAATTTAGACTTCTCTCGATTAACGACGCATACCTCGCTTGATTTTTTTGCCGAGGCCCGTTTTTTCTTTGCTCCCTTCCCCGAACCCGATTCCGCCCCCGCACCCGTTTCCGATCCCGATCCCGTTTTCTTTTCTAACCCTTCCATTTTTACTACCTCCTTCTCTAATATTATTTCTCTTAGACCCCTGCCTGATTTGTCCTCATCTCACTATTTACTGACTCAAAACTGACCATACTCACATAACTCGTTATGGGGGGATGGTCAGTTTTGCTGTCTTGTAAATAGTGGAGTTCAAAGGACAAATCAGGCAGGGGGAATTTTATTGTCGCATTCATTAGCAAGTCTTTCGCAATCATAAAAACCCCTATTTGAAGATTTGCAAAAACGAGTGCTGAGCTTCTCGATGCCAGCATGTACTTTCGATGTAGCTAAAGTTTTCGAACGAAAGCCCTGTGTCACAGCACAAAATAATTTTTCCTTGAGTTGTATCATTCATACCTCCTAAAATTTGTTTGTAGGCCTCAAAGCAACTTTCTTTGTTGAAAATATAAAGAGCATGATTAAGATTTTTGCCCAAACCGTATTTGGAGAACTTATTGACGACTCTCGTTCGGACCTTTTGAGTAAGTTCAACTTCAATGGCAAGGGTATATTTGGCATCACCTCGCTTTGCAAAAATCACCGCATCTGGGTCGATATCCCATCGGTCATCCACAAACATATGGCCTTCTTGGAAGTTCTCAAACCTGAGCAGTTGTCGAAGAATGTTCGCCGCAATCATGTCATGATTTAACGAATCTTCATTTTCGTTGTAGTAATTTTTGTACTTTGATACGCGACTTCCCTCCTGGGTCAATACAAGATACTTCGTTCTATTTTTTGTAAACGCTCTTATTAATCCAGCTCGCTCAAGTGCTTGGACTCGCTTGGCAAAAGGCGTATAGGTCATCTGCTTGGAAAACGATTCAAAGAGTCCTGGAAGTGGGATGACCTTCCATCGGCCTATAGTATTTACAATTTCAAGGTATGTACCAAGGGGACTAAAGTTTTGCATTAATGTCTCCCAGTTACATGGCCCACGATATCAGGATTGCTCTGTACATTGTTTGCATTAGGAACTCGTGGCCTTTTTGTAATATGCCCCTTTTCTTCAAAAAAGTTGACGTTGCTTAAAACAGTTTTAGGGTCGAGGTGTTTTACATTTATGAGGTCGACTTTTGTGGGCGCATGTCTGAGCAAAACGCATTGGCCTATGTCTAAATTCTTGAAGATGTTGTTGTGAGTAATCATCTCTTCAACTTCTCGTTGGCTGCCAAGCTCGGACTCTTTTTCGCCCTCAACTCGAATGGTTCTCTTCTTACCGCTTACTGTCCCGATGGCCTGAGAGAAGAGACTGGCCGCGGCCTCCATCCTCTGCTTAAAGATAAGCCAGTTTGAACCATTCTCGAAGATTTGCTGGCAGAGTTCTGGGTTGACCTTGTTGATATCTGCGGGAGACTGAAAGGCAAGTGTCAGCTCCATCTTGGCCTCTCGGCACTTGTTTTCTAATTCAATAAATTCATCCGTGATGACGGCAGATAGCTCATCAATATAAACACCCACAGGGGTGAATTGGTCATTTCCTTCAATTGTGGCAATTTTGTAGTTCTCAGAGACCGCATAAGCGAGGTCTCCTAAAATAATTTTACCTAAGGCACGGGCAATACGCGGGTGGGCAAGGACCGGAAGTCCAATATAGATGCATTTCTTTTTTGACCAGATGTCAGCAAAAGAGGCCCCGGAGCTTTTAAGTTTAGGCCCAAAGTCGGACTCTACAATGTTCTCAAGCCTGGCAATAATCCCATCAATGTTCTTTCTCTCAAAGAGATGTTCCTTATCGTTTGGATCAGAGATGTCATGCAATTTTTTCCAGATGCTTTCAAGCGATATCTTCTCTTGCTTCTCTAAAAGAAGAGAACATGCCTTCTTTAGTGCACGATAGCAAAGGGTTTCATAATGGGCATCAGACCACAAAAAGGCATAATGAATTCGATCTGCAATACTTGTGGCACTTCCATCTTTGGCAGGATTGAGTGCAATTCTGCCGTCTCCTTCATAATAATGTGAGAATATTTGGTACTCACGCTTAGTCAGCCGGCACATGTTAATAAAGTTTTGTAGTGTCTTATTGCTCCCCTTGGGATCAATCATGATGACTGGCTTGCCATTTCTCATGTCGTCATACATAAGGACATCAAGAGCGACTGACTTCCCGAAACCTGAAGCACCGACAACCATGGTGTGCATCCTACGGTCAATCTCGCCCATCATGATGTTGCGTTTTTTTGTGATAGAGTACCCAAGCGCATTCTCGCTTAAGGTCGCATGCTTTACCTTCAAGTCCTCGCGATTGATTTTCTTGACCTCCTCGTTTCTTCTTTCTTTGAACACATATTCCGTAAGGAGCTTGGTGACTAACCAGACCGAAAGCTCGAAAATTTTTTGAATCAAGATCGACATCAAATCAATAACAGGAACAATCCAGTCGCCAAGTCCATCGTCGTGATTTTTCTTCTTACTTGTCATTGTCATCCCCCTCTAGTGTTTGCATGTTTTCGCCATAGGCATGCTCATAAATATCAAAGGCCGGCACATAAAATGTTCTCCCGCCCTTTTTTAGGTACTGCTCCTTGGATTCGTACTTAATGAGATACTGCTTGTTGACCTTGCCCTCCAGCGCGGGCGGCAGGTCTTTCACCGGCACGGGATAGGCCTCCTTTTTTTCCAGATTGGCGTTGATCTTAAATTGCGGAGGCCCAAGCTCTAACTCATTTGGTTTTTCTTTGATCGGAGAATCAAGAAGCATATTGCTTAAGGGATAGTTTCTGGGGTCGTCTTGATAAAGGGCATAACCCGTAAGTGTCGCGAGTCCAGCTCCAATCAGACCAAAGATGGCGGCATTGGCACCGCGACTCTCAACATCAGGACTGAAGATGGCCCCGGCACTGGCACCAACCAGGCCCCCCGTAAGTGCGCTGTAGATAATGGTTTTTTTCATGCTTGAGCATGAAGAAAAAATCAGAAGGCAGAGTAAAATTAAAATTTGTGTTCGCTTTCTCATCGGCCTTCCTCCAGTGTGAGATTTAATGTCTGATTAAAAAAGACAAGGACCTGCTTGCCGGAATTTACGTAACCAATCTGAAGATTTTTCTCCCCCGACTCGGCCACTTTCTTTTGGGCGTTCTCGCCAACACTCATGAGTCCATTCAAAACTTTGTTCTTGGCATTATTTCTGGTGGCCTCACCAAAGGGCGTTGTGATTCTGTCCTTGGCTACATCAACGATTCCTTGCATAAAAGAGGCAAAGCTTGAGGTCAAAAAGGCCTTCTCCTCGCCATCGTAAAAATAGTCGGCGATAATTCCCTGGGCCCCATCAATATCCCAAATATCGACATCCACCTGATACTCATGCTCATCCATGATGAGCAAATCACATTTGGCCGGGATTCTTTTTTCAAAAGAGTAACCCTGGCAGCGCAGTTCCCCACCATGAACGAGTTCATTGTCATGGGACAAGCGCACAATGAAGGTTGATGGGTGCGTGTTCATGGCAAGAATAGAATTTAAAATTTGGCCATGAACTCTGGTGAGGGCCAAAATCTTGTCGTCTTTTTTGCGCACTTGAAGAGTCTTGCCTTGGGCCTTCAAAATTTCGGCAGTCTCCTTGTCTTGTTTTAAGATGTCGCGCTCTATTTGCGCCAGCTCACCTGAGTTTGGCCTTGTATGAATCACTGCGCGTATCAACTTCTTGGATTGCACGGGTGGCCTGTATTGATAGAGTTCAGCATCAGACAAGTCTGAGAACCCAGAGAGGCATAAGGCCGGATAAAAGAGCAGGATAAGAATCTTCATAGAGAACGGCCTTGGTAATAGATAAGCGTCCCGTCTACATAAACAGGAGGGCCTTTTGAAATGTAGCTCTTGTCCGTAATAGTTTGGTCGCCTACCTTGACGGGAATTGCTTTTTTATTGACGAAAAAAAGGGACTTTGGACAACGAAAGAGCTGGTAGTCAGATGTGTCTTTGATGAGTGTGAGGTTATTGCACGGTTCACCATCTTTGATCTCGATGTCTTTGTCCGCGAGGGTATCGCTTTGAACGAGATTGAAATAATATTTCTTATCTTTTAAAAATGTGATGAAGTTCCGGTTAAAATCTTTTTTCTTAGGTTCAAAAACCAGACTCTTGCCTTTGTTCAACTCATAGACCTTAAAGTCAGCGGCCTCGCCTCCGACAAAATCAAAGACGGCACTCTCAAAGGTCACGGCCGTCAGGTGCGCCAGTGACAAGAAGAGCGTGAAAATTTGGTGTTTGAAGATATAGTAAATCATAGAGACTTCTCCCACTGATATTCAGACACGAGCTTTTGCCCCTTCACGTCTAGGATGCGGTAGAGGTGCGGGAAGTTTAGATTTTTCTCCAAGGTAACCGCATAGCTTCTAAATCCTCGCGTATCTCGCACCACCACATCACACAAATAGAGATCAACCAGCTTCACCAATGTGATGTCTTCGACGTTGAATTTTTGCTGGGTGAGATCATTAATGACTTGAGACGAAACCAAGTCGGGGTCTGGAGCATTACCTATGATCGATTTCATGCCAAAGTAGCATGCTTCAACGGTTGAGTAGGGGATTTCATCGCGTGTGTTGACTACCATGATGCTGGTCACGAGCAGGCCTAACTGGAGGACGACTCCTATAACCGCGATCCAGATTAGGGGGCGTTTGATGCGTGCGATTGCTTGGCCTAGATTCTGGTACCGTTCCATTATAATTCCTCCTGCTATTTTGGTTTGCTTGGTTTAAATGACTGGGCGAACGCGGAAATTTCGTTTCAGCTCTGCCCTGACTCGTGCCTGGTTGGCCTGATTGTGTCTTCGTTGTTTCGCCGCTTTTTGCATGGCCTGCTGAGCTTAAAGAAGAACTTGATCTCGATTGATTCGTGGAGTTGGCATGAGTTTCTCTATCTTTGGGTGTATTGGGCCCACTAACAGGGCCCATGCCTGGGCCTCCTGTCTCGCCAGGCCTCCCACTAGTTGCACTGTTAAAATTGGGTGCGGAAGTTCTTTGATTTTGCGACTTCATGGCCGGTGATCCCATCGCGCTACTGGCCTGGGCAAATGATTGTTTGGCAAAGTTATAGGTTTTTTGCGCTGCCATGCTGGCCAGCTTCATTTTTGGGCCAGTATTGCCAAGTTTTTCCCCGCTCAATTTGAGTGCGGCAAGATTTAAAACAGTTTTTGGCAAACTCATCACATAGTTGGCCCCAAGAGTGGCAATAATGCCGCCTGCACCACTCATCCCACTTCCACTTAAAATCATTCCGGCAATTAACGGAGTGAAGGCGATAAATAAGGTTAAGATAAACAGAAGTGCCGTTCCCATGATTGAGCCACCGATGATTTGGCCGGATGTATAACCGCGATTAATTTCGCTTCCGATGATTGTCAGGATGAAAACCAAGACATGGGGGACGATGAGACACCAGACAAAGCTAACGACGGCCCCCTTCATCACTCCACCCATTCCTGGGAAGAGATAGAGGATGCAGGGAATCCCGATTAAACCAATCCCCAAATAGTACACCAGTGAATAGACGACCTTTAAAATTAGAAAGCACAGTTTGGTGATAAAAAAGATTACGACCGTAAGTCCGTCATTAACGAAGCCATTAAAGAGCTGGTACTTCAGAAAGGTGTAGGCGCGACTAATAACCGAGTCATCATGAGTACCATTTGTCCCGGCTTGTTTGGTGTTTAATTCATCAAGATATTCACCACCATCGAACATATCCATGAGTAGAATATTGCTGGCCTTGGATTCATCTAAAATTGAGTCGGCGGCATCTATGGAGGCAGAGATAGTGCTGTGATAAAAAGTAGAAATACTGCTTAAAATCAAAACTGAAATGAAGGCGCGTTTAACCAATGTAAACGGTGAGAGGTCGCTTACAAATTCAATTAGCACCGCCAAAACAAACATGGAGGGAAGAAGGCCCAGGAAGAAGAGACGATAAGTTTCAACAAGATGGCCTAAATCCAGGCCTTGAATTAGGAGGAGTCCTTTGATCGTACCGCTCATAACTGGACTCCCATCGTCAGAGGTGTGCCAAGCATGAGATTATTTACTGGTTCAATGCCGATCCATTTTTTATAAAATTCCTCGCGTCGGACTGCTTCGATGGCCTCGGATTTTTTAAGTGATATATCCACCGCCTGGTATTCGAGATTGTCGCGTCTCACTTTGGATAAGATCTTGGCCTGCAGGGCCGTATTCATGGCGGTGTTCTGCACATGCTTAACCATTTCGCCTTCACTGGCACTGTTTAATTCCTGATTGTTGGCCTCACCTTCATCAACCATGGCGTTTTCAATTTTGCCAAAGTAGCGATCGACAAAGTTCTCTGTTTCGAAAATATCTTTGCCTAAAAAATCAATATTGCTCTTGAGCCCCTGGAGATTAATTTTCAGGTGAAGAAGGACCTGGTTGATTTCGGCCAGACCTCTGGGTTTCATTTTCTTTGCCGCGATTAAATCTTGAACGTGTTGCTCAATTCGTCGGGCAATAAAAAAGCGTCTCATGGCAATAAAATTGTACTTATCAACCTGGTCAGAGGTTTTCTTTGCCACTTCTAAGATTTTCATCGTGTTTGTGACAGTGGACGCAGTATTGGAAACCAACATAATAAGCGCCGCTGTATCACTGTCGGGAAGTAGGAGACTGCTCGCCTGGGCCGGTGTCATGGCCAGAGATAAAGCGAGGATAAGAATTTTCTTCGTAGTTCCCATATTTGATCCTTATGTAAGCGTCAATGGTTTCTTGGTTACTTGAAAAATAGGCCCGGTTTTGATTAAAAAACTGCATGAACGGGGCAGAGTCGGAGATTTCCGTATTAAAAAGTTCCAGCTCAAGCGGGGTAAGATAAATTCGCATGATTTTGCGATACTTGTTGTCTTGTGACTTTAGGTAGCAGTCACTAAACTGGCCTTTAGAAAAACGAAGTGATTGAATGCGTGCGAGGTCATCACGAGTGATGTCTGATGATTCGTCCAACTCTTGCGGGAAAAAGGCCTTGAAGTAGGAGGTATTTGTAAGGGAATCTGCAAGAGTTTTATCAATGATGGAGAAATCACGAAGTCCCTGGGAAATGGCAATTGGGAGGGCCCCCGTTTTTCGAAAGGTCCGAAAGCATTCGTCGATATAGCTGCCATGCTGTTTTAGAAAACTCCAGCATTCATCAAAGACCAAAATCTTTTCTTCTGTCTCAATGTGCTTAAAATACTCCAAAAGGAAAATGATCAGCGGGGCCACAATCCCTTTGGGAAAGTTCGCAACATCGACATAGAGGATTGAAACCTCAGGAATGCTTGAGTCCGTGAAGAAAATTCCGCATTCTTCAAAATAAAAGTGAATACCTGGAAAATCAGGTTCGAGAGTGAGGATGAGCTGACTGAAATTTTGAACCTGCTCGTTCTTTAGTGCCGTCTTGATGGCAAACAAGAGACGGCCTTGTTCAAGTTTTCCGAATGTCTCCTGATCAACCAAGGATAAAATGAACTCCCGAAGGTAAAGAGGATCACGAAACTGAAGCGGGTTAAATCCATTCTCCAATACGTAACCATCGTGATAAAGTGCCAGGCGTTTATACGAACCACCCTTGTCCAAAATTACAGTAGGGTGGTGATCAATCGTTGAATGAACAATTTTATTAACGAAGACCGACTTACCCGCGCCGGTGGTGCCGGTGACCAGCATATTTTTATTTTTAAGCGATTTTAAGAATGGGTCGAAGAAAATGGGGATGCCACGCTGGTCGGCCAGTTCAATGCCATCATCCATGAGTGCCGAACGCCTCAAAGGCAAGAGATAGCGAAGATGAGTGGTCTTATCAGTATGAGCCCGAAGAGAGAGCGTTGGTTTCACGCCGGGGATAAGTTCATTAAAAAGCTCTCCAAGACCTGACTTTAGATGCAGGAGAGATTGCCCTTCGAGATAGAGCTTTACGCCTTTGGCCGCCATCAAAGACTGAAATTCTAAAGTCGCTTTCTGGAGTCTTTCCAACGACAGATCTTTTAAAACAAAGAAAAGTTCTACAGAAAAAAGAGACTCTTGGCCCTGGCCGATATCTTCCATCAGCCCTTCTGCTTCAAAATACGAGCCTTCGCTTTCAAGATCGCGTTTGCCTTTAAAGAAGGTACTTATGTGTTTTTGTCTGATGCGATCGAGTATCTTGATGGACTGCTCGGCGGGTTTTCTTTTGACCGCCAAAACGTAATCCACCCCATCGGGTATAAAATCGAGGTTGATGTCACCGGCGCTCCAAGATTTGACCGAGAGGATGCGCCAGTAGTTACCTTGAAAAGAAAGATAATCGTCGTGGATGCCGATATCCGAAAAGAGTTCATTTTCATGGAAAAATATTTTAAGCGCGTCGTTTTGGGGGATGGCGGTAACATTGGGAATGACAAGTTCTGCCTTTGAGTTCGTTTCCAAATAGGAAAGGCCATTCCAAGAATAGAACTTGAAGTATGCCTTATCATCAAGACAATCAAGCCAGGCAGAAATCTGCTCAAAAAATCCCTCGTATTCCAGTGGGACCATTTGCTCAAGATCAGGAGGAAACACTTTATAAAAATGGCCCATATTGCCGGAGACCGCGATAACCTTATTTCCTTGGACATCAGCAATCGGAAAAATTAAACATTTCATGATTTTCTCCCAAGATGGTAGGCCCATTTTATTTGGCGCGAAGATGCAAGAAAGCGGAAAAATCCCGGCGGGAGCTTCTTTTGAATGTACTTAAAAAAAAGCAGGCCACCGGCAAGCAAGATAAGCTGAAGAATTCCTGAGATAGGAAGTGTTGATAATGCGAAATATCCCACGCCCAGGATTGCCAGATCGAAGCGGGTAAGTGGGCCCAAGATGCGTGCTTTCTTCATAAGAAATACCGGAAAAGTTGCTTGTTTCATCATCTGCTCCTAGCTAAAACTTCTGGTGATCGCGTCAATTACACTCAAGGCCACTCGTGCGAAAACGGCCAGCGCCAGAATATTGCCGACGTTCTTTTGATATTCATCTTTTTTGAAATACGACAAGGTAATGAACAAAACGAGCGCACAGGCCGCCACCGCACCGGAAAGTGGGAGAAGATACGTCTTGGTGATGTTTTCAAAGCCATTTTTAAGCTGAGTAAAGGCCTGAGCATTTCTAGGATTGAAAAGTCCCATCCCAAGAAAGCTCAAGAGAAAGGCAATGGGCCAGAAAGTAAAATTTCGAATTCTTGTTTTTAGCATAATGCCCCCTGGTCGTTTTAGTTGTAAAAATTGTTGATGACGGATGTGACGGCGACTTCCATTCCTTGGAAGTATGTCTTATTCTCACCCAACTTGATCGCATTCCAGTTGACCCCACCTCGCCATCCTTCAAATTCTGCTGACTCTACAGAGATAGGAAATCCTCTAGGGCCTGCGAAGTTCGTGAGCAAGGGTAGGCAATCGGCCCTATTGCGCCCGGTAAAGCTGTTAAGTTTTACCCCATGAAATACAGTGTCTTTAAACGCTGTAATCTTAAATGAGAGATTGGCCTCATCAGTTGGGGCAATTTCTTTTATCTTGTTTATGTCCGGGATTTTTATATGGATACTGCTGTGTAGATTTTGAATTTCAATTTGCTTGTCTTTCCAGAGTTGATACAGAGAAAACTCTTGCTGATCTACGATCAAAAACATTCTTTTGAATTCTGGTAATTCGGGTGAGAGCGAAAATCCCGGTTCAATGGGTTTGAAAAGATTGATACTAATTCGGCAGTCAAACTCAGATCTCACGCAATTTTGGCCACACGATCCGCCAGCACTCACCCAAGCATCTTGAAAGCTCCCAAGGTCCTCACCTATTTTTTTGATAGGGGCGAGCTGGAATTCTATGATACTGTTCTCTGAAACGGCCCCAAGTGGGGTCAGTGTGAAAGTGTCAAGAGTCGAAAGATTTTCCTCATAGGAATATATTTTTTCTACGCTTTGTGACGCCAAGCTTTGTCCTGTGACATAGGACAAAACAATCACGTCAGCTTGGGTAAACTGATGATCGAGATAATTTTCTTTCATGGGCCTTGTCAAAACAAACCATTTGCCCACTTTATCAAGCGCTGCAACTTCCTTTAGGTACGTAAAGTTTGGGAGATTGTTTTCAAATTCATTGATTTTCTCCAACTTGTCATTTTCAATTTTGACGCCTTTATCGTAAAGGTGAGAAAGAAGATGAGAGAATGTCGAAGACTTGGGCCCTCCATCCACGCTCACATAAGAAGTGGAAGTTGAAAGAGGCGTCGTGACAATGACGGGAAGACACTTACTCTTTACTGAACGAACGAGAGTTTCATAGGTGCTATTCAATTCTGGAATCTCGTAGTCGGCAACCTCTGAGATAATGAATTCACCTTTTTTAAAATAATTATCCTCAATAAGCTGCGCGGGCACATTGTCTAACTCAACCTCGAACGTTTCCACCACGCCTGCTTCAAAATGGCGCGTTACTACCTTGGCACCGATCACCTCATAGTTCTGCGTCTCATAGTTGTAAAAATAGAAATTGAGTTTGAGATTCTTGACTGTTTTATAATGCTCGTTGCCCTTTAGCTTGACCGTATTTTCCAGTGTGATTTTTATATTTTCTATTTCAAAGTCGGGCGAATCAAAATACTTTTTATACCATAGTACCTGCTGTGAATAAAAGGCCGGGTCAACATCCGGGTACTTTACCCAGGACAGATCATGCGCCTCGATTTCACCAGTGGAATGAGAAGAAAAGCGGCTTACTGATGCCGCTACTCTCTGTGCATGTGAAGAAACAAATAGTTCGCCCACTCGATACTTAAAGTTGGGATTATTTCGACCAATTTTTGTATCAATGACAATCTTTTTGATTTCACCTGAGGAAACTGACTTGGCATCGGCCGTAATTTTATAGTTTTGCAGAAAGTGAATGCTTAGCTCTGGCATATTGGCCACCATCGGACTTCGCCCAGAGGATAATTCATCAACATTTTTGACAAAATCCCCATCACTATCTGCGTTTGGATTGAGCTTCGCTTCAAGAACTTCATGCTGGCCATCGCCAGCACTTTCTGGTTGGGCATCAGTCTTTGATTTGAAAGAACAGGACACGAGAAGCATTACAAAACAAAAGATTAAAAATTTCATATACACCCCTAAATTTTGATAATGTCGATGATGGACTTAATGGGAAACGTGAAAATAATCCCTAAACTTGCGATGGCCGAGAGATGGCCTCTGTGGATGGCCATGAAAATCCCTTGATAAATTTTGCCGTCGCGAGTTTTGATTTTGATCTCGTTTCCGACCTCAAGGTTATTGTTCACGCCTCCTCTCATAACTTCGGCCCCCAGTCCCGAAAGGCCGCATAACTTCTTTGGTCCAGCAACTTGCGCGCTGTTTTTGGGCAAATACTAAAAAGCAGGAAATTTTTTAGCCGTGGAAATTTCATTTTGTACCTCACAAGATTGGTGTTATTTGAGAATCAAATTGTTTGGATACTTGCCGATACGCAAAGCAGGCCCACGCTGGGATTGGAAATTCTCTAGGCCAGCGGTCAATGATATGCAGGCAGTTCACACAGTGAGAATGCATTTTCAAATGTTCAAATCCGTACTCCCCACAGCGCGGGCAGACATCAAAAGAAATTCGTCGCTCCATAGCTCCTCCGTTTTTTTTAGAAAGGGTCCTTACACTGTTTATGTATCAAAAATCGTGCCAACATTTTTGGGGAGGAGTTGGAATGTATTTTCTTTGCGTTTGCTTTGCGTCGATGTGCGAGTGTTATCGTTTTGAAGATTCAAACCGATAACGTTTTTTAGCAATCTAATTTAAAAATTGAGGGGCGGTTTATCACTTCACCATGTCGGACAGCAATCTATACCAATCGGCTGCTTTGTTCTTTAGTGCAATGACATCGGTTGCCTCTGATTTAGCCTCGTAAGTTAGCTTGATTGCCTTGCATAGTGTGTATGTTGGGGCTTCACCAACAGTGAAGAGATCCCTTGATGGGGTGAATCCAAGCAAGGCCAGAAGATGATCCGTTCCGCGTGCTTTTACGAATAAGGATTTTGGAACTGTGGATTTGTCGTGAGGGGACCCATGTGACATGGATAAAAGGAGTCCCTCGATAGTTGTCTCCTTCACTTCGGGCGTGATCCTGAAAATTTTCCACTTCAGTCCCGCAAGAATGAAGGCGTCAAGTACTCGATATTCAACTTCGACTTGATCGGAGTTCACATGAAGAATTTGAAGAACGACACAACCTTGAGAACCACAGATATCTTTAGAAATACGAAGATCTTGTGCGTAGAATTGATTAGGCAACAAAATATCATTGTGTATTTTGAAGACTTTTGTCTTAGCACCAAACAGAACTGTTTTTAACTGAATTTTTTTAAGGATGTCTCCATCTTCAGATAGAACGACATCGGAGCCCTCATTATCAACATCCGCATCATATACTTTGAGATCGTAACCAACCTTGGCTGCAGCAAGTTTCACGTCATATAGAAAGCGAAGACGAAATATCGATTCGCGCGACCGACTCTGGTCGTGACTTCTCAGAAGACTTGATAGCACATTTTCTTTCATTGCATGGAGTATACCACCAGAGGGTATTCTAGGCCACTCTCACCGACCTGGCCGTTTCAAAGGTGCGCCTTCTGTTTTGTTTAGAGGTAATTTTTTGGAACACCGAATCCGAATTTTGAATAGCGATCCCAGAGAGTTCGCTTTATTACTTTGAAAAGCATAGAAACACCAAACAAACCTAATACCGAGCAGAGAAGAAGATTTATCACTGAAAAAAAGGTCAAAAAATAATGTGTTTGTGTTGCAAACGAAGCTAAATCTGGGACAGAGAATTTAAAATAACTAAAAATTGCAATCGCAACTGTAATGATATAGCTAAGCAAGTGTTGTTTTTTCGTACTGTTCAATAGTGGGCGCATTTTTAGTGGCATTTTTTCAATTAAATGTAATATCCAAACAGCTAGTAGCAAAATTAAAAATATGAAGAAAAAAAAGTTAAATAATAGTAGAAGATTAATAATCTTGATCGAAAGCGCTGGCATAATGTGTTGCCCAAACATCATCCCACATATTGAAAAGAGATGATAACAGATTGCGATTAATGAATTTATGATTTGCCGAAGCCGAACTCGTATCGTGAAATATACATTCACACAGAATACTAACGCAATCGTAACAAAAAATGGAAGTGACATAAGCAATGCGTTTGCATCAGGAATTTGGCCATTCATTATTCCAAGACAAATCCACCCACCGATGACAATTACAGCACCAATTACAAAATGAATTACTGACCATAAAGTTTGCCGAGACCTCATCTCCTCAAACTTCGTTTGCTCAGTATCGAAGTATGTATTAATTAGGTGCTGATCTATGCTCTGGCGATATTTCGACTTAATAGTATTGATCTCGGTGCTAAAGACTGCTTTTTGATATTTATCGGTCTTAATAAGACCGCTCTTTATTTCAGCCAACTCTAAAAATAACTTCCGGTTGTTCGCTAGACATAATTCCACTTCAAGGTCCTTTGGGAGACCCAGTTCTCCCAGCTCAATACTTCTGATCTGATTAGTTGACGAGGTGTCAAAAGATTCTTGTATCGTCTTTGCAAGCGCTTCTAGGTATTCGACCTTCTTAGGCTCAATCGACTCTTCGCTGAGCTGCGGATAAACTTTTTTTATAATGGTAAGGCACTCCTCATTCAACTCATCTCGAATCTTTCGGCCAGCTTCCGTAAGGTGTTCCTTGTCGCGCCATTTCAGGCCCTCCACACCAATTTCACCAAGGAACTTATATATAGAAGGACCCTTGTTAGCTTCAAATTCTTGTTCAAACCCTCTAACTAAGTCAGTGGGGCTCTGGCCCTCACCCTTATTCAAAATATAGGGCCTAAGAAGGGCAAATTTGAGCGAATCGATGATCGTTTTTTTCATATAATCTTCTTTATCGTCCATAAAATTCTCTTTTATTCTATGCAATCATGCTTCTTTCCCCTCGCTTCCCTAACACTTTTCGTCAAACAACAAGAAAAACTTAGCGGCGTAACATACTGTATTTGCAGTTTAATTTAGTATTTCTACGAAATACTAAAAAATTTATCTCGTAGAAATAGCAAATATATGATAAAATAAGTCAAGATTCAACAACAAAAGGAGTACCTTATGGTACGCACGGTCACAACAAGATCGCTCAAAATTCCACGGGTAGCTAAAGAGGAGAAATTCTTCGCCTATAGTGTCGCTGACGCGAGGGTTCTCGCATTGGTTCTAACGTGGCGCACAGAGAGGTGCGGGTCTGGAGTAAAGACGCGACCGAAATTTGAATGGAAGAACCATTACACTGAATCAAAATTATTGAGTGAGTATAGACAATTTGCCAGCGACGCAAAGTATGCCCAACTTTGCCAAATTTTGGCCCGGCCATCATGCATCGAATTACTGACTTAGATCTGAAGCCGTAGGTGAACAAACTTCATTAGAAAGGAGTCAAAAGTGGACTTTGAAATCTATGCACAAAAAGTGCAACAGGCGCATGAAAAGTATGTCGCGGCATTATCTTTTCAGGAAGTAATTCAGATCGTCCAATCAGTGGATTGGAATGAACTGCCGGCCGAACAGGCGCCTCAACGTCCACAAAATCGCAAGCATGTTCATACTATTGAAAATTATCTTCTTCAGAATCCCGAAACATACAATCTTCCGACAATAACCCTTGCGGCTGAGGCCGCAAGCTTTCGTCCTTTGGGAAATTATCCATTTGGTCGACTTACCATTCCTTCATCGGCAAAGATTTACGCCATCGACGGACAACACAGGGTTCACGCTCTTCGTGCCCTCGGCAAATCTAAAGAGTTCACATTGTACGAAGGACATTCCTTATCAATTGAGATTTTTGTTAATCTGTCTCTAACGCAGCGGCAAGACCTGTTCGTCACGATGAATACAACAAAACGAGTATCAAAGACTGTTTTAACGGCCATTGGTCAAAGCGACGAATTGAGAATCGCCAGGGATATGGCCAACAATTCTCCCGGATTTCAGGGCCAGATAGAAAAAAATAGGACTGTTGTCCCAAAAAATACAACGCAACTTTTTACTCTCACCCAACTCTACGATACCTATATGGTTACCGCAAAATCGATGCTTGTGAATAAAAAAATAAATTCTGTTATCGAATCCCTGATCCTTAAAACCGCATCTCTTATATCGACAGCAATACCGGCATACCAGTTAGTGAGGGATGGTGATGTCTGCGAACGCCAGAAGTCCTTGGCCTGTGACCCTTTTTTTCTACAAGCAATCTTTAACTCTGTATTTCATATTCTGAAAGACCATGCCTTACCCGACACAAAAATAAAACAACGGTTGGGTGAAATCGATTGGTGTCGTTATCATGGCACCAGGATCAACCCGATTTGGGAGTCATTCCTTTTGCCACTTCCACAGGCCCAGGTTATCCGTCGGAATTCCCATCGCGATGAAATTTCGCGAATCATTACACAAAAAATTCTGGAGTAGATATGAAAATCACCATACGTGGCATTCCAAGTGGACCGGATGAAAAGCTGACCTTCACCACCGTGATGGATGGAGCCGATGCTGTTAGTTTATTTTCAAATCAGAACCGTCAGCCAAAGATTCGATATCGTAAGATGGACGTTGAAAGAATTGCGGCCAACGCGGTCTGGTCGAACGCCCCACTGGGACCTATTCTCGCTAACTATTCAGGGAAGTTTCTCATTAATCGACGAAAACGTGATATTTCCAGCATGACTTTGATGGGGGGCCCAGAGTCTATCAAAATTGATGAAGGGCACTCGGTTCTTGCCATATTAGAAACCGTAAAAAGAGAGGCAGAGGCACAGCTTAACCAACTATCCATTTTAGTAACCTTATCTTTTGGACAAAGTGAAGGCAATATGTGGTCAGATTTGCGCATCTCTGAACTTGTAAAGATGAAGGGAGATGATATCGTTGTTGGGATTGATCCTTCATCAACCGTAGTAACTACAAATGAACACTTTGCCTCTACAAGTAATACTTACTTGCTATATCTGCCCCATCTAGCAACGCTTTTAAAGAACCAACCTTATGATTCCATCTCTTTATTCCTGTCACAACTTCAGGCGACGCGGCCAGAAATAGATCAACTTGCACGTCCAGGTGGGCTTCAAATTAAACGTGATTATATTACGACCCAGCCTGCTTTTTTAGTGGGACTCGTAAAGTTCTATGCTTCTTTATCTACTGATAAGCTTAAAACAATTTTCTGGGAATGGTTAAAAGGTTTGGAACTCAGAAGAGAATGTAACGGGAATTATAACAATGAGTGGATCGATTTTATAGTTCTTAATGATGGCACTTTTCTTCAGACCGAAATTGCTGCAAATAAAATTGTGTTCAGACTTACAAAACTTTTCGATGAATATTGTCTGTTAACTCAGGCATCCATCCCTAGCATAACTGAAGGTCATACATAAATAGCAATAGAACAAAGGAGTTTTTGTGTCTTATGAAAGAAGAACGCTTCCAGGAGTACTAAATGCAAAAGATCGTCTTGGTGCCATAGCGTCGAGATGGCTTGGATGGAAGAATCCAAGCAAGCGAGCACTTGGAAATGTTCGTCGACAGCAAATCAGGCATATCACTCGATGGGATGAAGCACCTGATCTCACGGGTGTATACATTCTTTTGCATGAAACTCCGAGTGGTTTTTATGTGGTCTATGTTGGATGCTCCTCCAGCCTTTTTGGACGCCTCAAAAATCGGTGGAGTCATCTTAATGGAAAATTCCACTATACTGTGTGTTGCATCCAAAACCGCACAGTTGCGGAGAAATATGAACGTGATTTGATTTGCTACTATGCTCCACCTTGGAACGAACGGCACTGATGATTGAAAGCCACTTCTACACAAACTACATATAGGATTTTGTTCTCTAGATAAAGAAGATCAAGATGACACAAAGAAAAATATGGATATTTTCCATTTAATACGAATCATCACAAGTGGTGTAAAACTAATACAGAAAAAACTGGAAGATTGATTTATGCCGGAACACTCGCGCTTTAAAAACGGGAATGTATTAAAAACTGGGTGGCATATTCTTGATGGCCTCATTGAGGGATTACACCCAGGCCAACTTGTGATCCTTGCTAGTCGCCCTGGGATGGGTAAAACCTCCTTTGGTATCAATCTCGCGCACAATGTTGCAAAATCTTCAGACAAAAGAGTTGCTTTTTTTTCTTACGAGTTAGACTCTAGCGAAGTTTCTGACCGATTTGCCAGGTTGGACGAATGCCCCGAACCATCTCTCCCTGCAATTTTCATCAGTGATTCCATCTCTCAAACAACTGCCGATATTCTGGAAAATTGCACGAGAATCGGGGATGTTGGATTGATCGTGATTGATAACTTACAATTGATGCGTTCCTCATCCCCCGAGGTTCCACATAAAAGTCAAATGGTTCGTACCTTGCGCGAATTGAAGCAAATCGCCAAGGAATTAAAGTGTCCCATTGTATTGTTGTCTCAGTTACGTCGATACCTTGAAGATCGAGAGAATAAAAGGCCACAACTCCTAGATTTATACAAAGATTGGTCAGTAGGGCGTGAGGCAGATATCATCATGTTTTTGTATAGAGACGAATATTACGATCCTTTGACACCCAAGCAAGAAATTGCAGAGTTGATTGTGGCCAAGAATCAGGGAGATAGAGTAGGGACGATTAAATTAAGATGGCGAAACGATATTCAGAAATTTGAAAGCCTGCTTTCACTCATTTAAAGAAGATCGAATTTTTCCTGTCTAAAATCATCCGCTTTAGAGGTCTTTCGGCAATCTCATTGATGAACGGCACCGATGGCTCGTAAATGAAAATTAAAATTCAATCGCGGTACTTGATAAGGCGATTGTGCGGTTGTTGTCTTGGCCAATACGTCCTCTCTGAGTATCGCACAATTTTGTTAGAACTTAACGTTTAATGCCTTTTCAATAACCGGAATGAGATCAGGCCTAGCTAAAGTTCGGTGTATAAAACCTGGTTCTAAGCAGTCTCCGTAATAAAAGGTTCTGGCAGGATTCGTTGGGTGTTTCAATTTCGCTAACCAAAAACTGAATACAAATTCGTCAAAAAGTTTGCGTTCGATAGCATTAAGGTTATTTTGATAATGAGATGTTGTTTTGAACATTTCATAAATTTCTGTGGCGATTGCAGCCCTCGTTGAATTTATCAAACCTCTTATGCAAGCACCTTTGGCGGTAGCACCATAGATAGCAGTTCTGCGAGATTGTTCAATAGAAATGGCATTATTTTTACATTCAAAAAGGTGAACGCTATGTAGGTCAAAAATCATTTTTAACATGAGATAGTCAACACGACGATCATATTTTCCCGAAAGTTTTTGATGAAAAACGCTAGCCTTTCTAAGACGTTGGCCCAAATCACTTGCTGTTCCCCATGCATATATGTCCGCGGCCTTACTCATAAGGTCACTCTCTGTAGTATATGTGGCGTTTGTGAGTCGGTTCTTGAAGCGAATTAAATAAATCCAATCTTTATAAGTTGATGTCCTAAAAAAACCTTGGCATTCGGCCCAAGAAGTCACGTCAACATGTCTCACTGCATTTATTTGGAAGTAGCTGAAGGTAATGTCAAAATCTGTTGGCATAAAATTGTTTTTTAAATCTTGAGTTTTTGGCTCAAATGGAATTTCCCTATTTGATTGTTGCTCTCATCGGTATCCAGCATTCACGAACAATTTTTGTGAGAGTGGGGCGATTTGGGCAGGTTGTATTCGCAAGAACCAGGAGAAGTAGGCTTGCGAAATAAAATGCGAGAAAGGCAACTATCGTCTTGCGAAAAAGTCCGATATACCAAAAAGAGCTGTGACGTTTCCTTAGGGCCCCTGCGAGACTAGCAGTTAATCCGATATCAAAAAAAGCTTCGCTCATGATTGCAGGGGCCTCGCCAAATATCCAAACGATCACACAAATAATAATAACAACTAGGGCAAATATTATGGTGGCCTCTCCGAAATCAAACCCCACGTCACCGAGCCAAGAAAGGTTATCTCTATCACTTCGACCAGACTGATGTTGGATTTTGTCAGTAAGCTCTTTCTTCGCGGGTAACGATTCAAAACGATCAACTCGCTTGCGCCAGAAATACACACAGACAAAGAAAATAAAATAAGTCACCGGGAATACGACAGTGTTTCGGATAACCAGAGAAGTGAGGCCAAGATATAACAGTAGACGACCGAAGGCAGTTCCCATGCCAATTGTTATCATGAGGATCAACGCGAGTTGCACGCGAAGGCGTTTGGAGTCGAAGTGTGTAGGTATTAATTTTCGCTGCAAACTCATGTTTTTTTGCCCATTTATTTTATTGCCCAGGTGGGATTTCATAATCCTTCTTCAAATGATCAAGTGATTTTATGCTGCGTTCGTAATTATAGTCTGACAACCATTGACTATTGTAAAAAAAATATAAGCTCAAGGATAATATAATCCCCAAAACAATTTCCAGAATCAATCTTATGACCCCGCTTCTATTTTTCTTAATTTGTTTATTGTCGGCCTTCATCGAAATAACCTCAAACACCTGTGGATTGATAGTTTACGTAGGATAACTCTTCATCAACATGCAAATTACGAATGAAGCGTTTAGTTATAGTGCCTGCGAAAAAATATGGTATTTTGTCTTTTGCGACCTTCTTATCACACTTTGATTCAAGGACTACATGCTTTAACTCTGGCATGGTGCCTGGCTGAGGTGATTCGGTTACAAGTTTGTCAGCTTTATTAAAGACCGCATTAGTGAGTGCTTCTAATCTTTGTCCCGCAACATTTTTCAATCTAAAAATCAAAAAAACGAGCAAAAGGAAAGTACCTATTACAATAAAGCAGGCCAAAATAAGTTTTCTGAATAATCCCCACAGCAGAACAATTATATCCTTTAATTTTATCCAGAGTGCTTTTGCATGCATCTTTACCACCATGGACCATTTCCTAAAGCTACTTTTAAGTAGGCCCAAGTTGCCGTCAATGTGAATACGATGCCAATAGATACATACCGAACCATCCAAGTACGTTTCTTAGGCTCCTTAATTTTGAAATACATTATTAATGGATATGCCAATAAGCATGCGATAAGTATTAGAGCCAATAAAAATATCTTCATACTGTGTTAATCAACTCAACCTGTTATCCCTCTGATGAGGAAGGCAGATTAGGTACATGATCTCTTTATCATAGCAATTGTAAACAGTTTTAAGCTAAAATGGTGGAGAAATTTAAATTTTTTTGGATTTATGCGAAATGTTCAAATGTCCATCAAGATAGTATTGATTATGTGCTTGTTCTTGCCTTCTTGTGCGTACAACTTGAAGCGCAACCTTGCAAGTTTGGACAGTCCAGTATCACCGATAGGTTTTAGTGACAAGACAGTAGCTGTGCGGGTTTTTGAAATTCTACAGGATGGTGAGAAAGTTCATTGTTCAGATGAGAATGTCTTGTATGAAACTATTCGCAAGGAGAATGTTTGGAAGGAGGCGTTTCTTGTATCAAAGATTTCTTTTGCAAAGGGTGTAGGCGATATTCGGACCTTTGCAGAATTGAACAGCGCCATTGCGCCAGATAGAGAGACTGATTACTACCTGGACATATATTTCAGTGTAAAATACCATGCCTCTAAATTGCTTTTTTTATCCCTCCTGACCATGGGACTTATTCCGACTTGGGAAGGGTATCAGTCAGAAATGACGTTGAAACTTTATTCAAAAGACAAGCAGATCATTGCGGAATCTCAGGCCAAAGATGATCTAACCTTCACAGTTTCATCAATACCATATAATCAGAAATGGATTGTCGCAACGTTGCCAAATATTAATAACAATATATACCCGGAACTACTAAAACATTCATTGCGCGCACTCTTTAAAGGCCATGGTCTATGAGCTGGTTTGGTTTACTATCCATATTCTTAATTTCCTGCACAACAATCGTTGGCAGGGACCTTCCCGTCATCAATATTCCAATCTTTACCCCAAGCGAAAAACCGTCTTTGGTTGTTTTTTCACCCTGGACAAAATACATGATGAAGGCAAGTGATCTCAAGGATTACTTTCTTAGTTTAAATCTTTTTAAAAAAGTTGATGTGCTTGATGAGTATTCATTCGTGACCAATGAAACAATGGCATTATATGATCTTTCACTGGAGTTCAACTTTGGAAGTGGTGGTTTTTTCGAGCCCTATTGTCTGCTTACACTTGTTATTCTCCCTTGCACACCACCTATCAGTTTGGCCCTGGGAGCCAAAGTAGGTGGCAGAAATGCGAATGCGAATAGAACCTACCTTTTCAAGGAGGAAGCAACTAAAATTGTATGGGCCTTAGGCCCTCTCGTGCCCGGTTTCGGCAGGGATGAGGTAAAGGTAAAAGAACTGCAAGTAAATATGTTGAATCATTTAATATCAAAACTGTTTGAGGATAAACTAATTCACTGAGGCAGTTCTTTTGTTTTTCTGAGAGTAGTTTTGAGGTGTCCCATTGAGCTATTATTATTCAGCAATATTCAAGAGCAGGATGAAACTGGCAGCGATGATGCTAGGATTCAACATTGTTGCATCGGTGCTGGTCTGCGAGGAGCCAAAAAAATTATTAGTAATACCTCTTGCAATCGTGGGGATCATTTTTTCCATTTATCTACCACTAAAAACGATTGTTAAAATGAATCCAAAGATTGTTATTTCAAATGACTTTGTTCATCTCCCGTATGAATTTGCCAATAAAAAGGTCGGATTCAGCGAAGTGACCAAGGTCGATATAAATGAAGAGGAGATTATTATACACACAATCAAAGAGTCCTTTTCTCTCTATGAAAAAGATTTCCTATCGAGAAAATCCTTTCATAAATTTGGAAATCTTTTATCGATGGCAATCTCAAAATGATTAATTTTAAGCAACCCTTTCTGCCAATATGGCGTGAGACAGTCTCCGAACATAATTTACCGAGGTATATGAGAGCGATGAAGGATATAAGAAATGATGAATTAACAAAATAGAATCACCATTCCAAGTCTAGAGATGTAAGGACCGAATACGCAGCAAAAACGTAAGTACCATACTGCGGAATACAAGCTACGAATTTTTGCTTAGGTCTAACTTATTCGTTTCAAGCTTATCCTGCAAATTTTTAGTGAGAATGTCTGACTTGCAGGTTACCATATAAACCTATGCGTCTCAGGATAATTCTATTATTTCTCTTCACTGCTTGTGCAATGCCTATTCCATTGAAACCTGAAGGCCGACAGATAAAAATTCTTAAACAGTCAGAATACATATCGGGTGAATTTGAAATCGTTGCCAGGGTTCAAGATGATCTTGGATTTAATGGCAGAGAAATATTCATGAATGCCACGGCATGCGAGAACTCTTTGCGCAATTTGGCAGCCGAGGCCGGTGCCACCGATCTCTATGATATTCAAATGAAAAAACTGTATTTTAATAACGTGGACTGTAGTGCCTTGGCATTAAAGAGATGCGCAAAAGGTAATGAATGCAAAAAAATTGAGGACATTGAGAAACAAACAACGAATATAAACACCATAACCACGCCAGAAACGGCCGCGACCTGGTATTTAATCGTGAGAATGGGTTTTGGGAGTCAAATTTTCCTTGAGGATGCCAGAGATGAAATTAAAAACTCAACTCATGATTCTGAAACATCCACGTCTTCCGTTCAACTAGGTTTGGAATACATTAGGCCGCTAGAAAATAATCGTAATGCCTTAGGTCTCTTGACTTCCCTTCATCAAGTTTCCTTCGAAAGTGGGGCCCTGGTTTATTTTTCGACTTATACAAATTACGCCTTCACAGGTTACCATTTTTTTAATCATAGTTTTCGACATGGTACCTATATGAAATTAGATGTTGGTGTAGCGAATTACGAACTAATGGAAGGGGAAAGAGTCCTGATTGATACCTATGGGCCTAGTTTGGGTGGTGGTTTTGGATACGGAATAAGTGGAAAAAATAGTCGCTTTGCCATGTTACTTAACTTTGAAACCCATGTCTTTTTTGTAGGTCAATTCCCAATGGCCGACTACTCCTTAGGTATCTCATATCTGTTTTAACCTTCCAATCTTTTCCTATAGTAGTCATCAAGAATTTTTTCTTCATCTTGTGTCAGGCTGATGGGTTCATCGGTAATGTTACCTGTGTATTGATTAAGGATGTCTAGCAACTCTTTTAATGTCTCGGCCTGTTTCATTTTTATAGAAAAATCAGACGTACACACAAACTTTCTCCTGTTCGGTTTTTATTTTGATAAATGATACGATCGGCAAGGACACTATCGTCTCGTCTTCCAGTGGTCGTGATACAAAAAAAATCCGTCGACGCCTTCATTGTATCCTTTGAGGGAAAATTTCGGCTTAATCGCGCTAGTTGGTTTGTCCTGCGGCTTTGTTGTAAATTCATAGGTGGCACTTGGTCTAAGGACATCTCGGTAATCATCGGCAGCATCAACATATCTGATGAACTCATCAATCTTGTCCGATTTTGTGTCGCCGTGAAAGTTCACGATACCGTTGTAGTCAGAACCTGTGAATTGAACTCCGTATCTAGACTGGAAATCGTCTTGCGGTGAAGAATAGCCCTCAACCTTAAAGTGGAACCAGCGCTTTGGGTTATTCTCAGATTTTCCGTCAAGTTGGACGGAGGCGGGGCATCCCATGCGCCACTTTCGAAGCACATCAATGGCCTCATCGAAGGAAAGTGCCTCTCCATTTGAATATTGAGGGCAAGCTGTTGAATACAGAGGTTTTGTGTTTGTTCCAGTGGCCATTTTTTTGTTCGGCGTACCGTCCGAGCTTACTCCCATAGGCACGCCTGACTTAGGCTTAACCGTAACGATTGTGCCCGCCGCGACCTGTTTCCAATTTAAATCGGGTGCCAAATCTGCCCACTTACTAAAAAAGTTTGTGGCAGACGAATAGCTCAATTTATCAAGTAGCCAACCAAAGGCAACTCCCCGAATCAAAGCATCCTCGGCCCAATCTCTTCTCGTGGGCATCCTGCCATCGCTGGCCTTAACTACGCTACAGACAACTTGTCGATGACTAGGAAATAAGAACACATTCAGCGGAGATAAGCTGCGCAAAAATCTCACAGTAATAGATTGTCCATCAACCTGTCCTTGAATTCCAAGTGCGGCATCTGAAATATGTGCGAGCTTCAGCCCATGATCGCGAAAAGGAGATGAGACGCCTGAAAACCTTAGGCCATCATTTGAAATGACGTCACAATTCCAGGAAGCTGGAATTATTCTTTTTCTTAACATAACACCAATCGGCTCGGACGGTACCTGACCTTGAGTCCAAAGCTTGTAAAGGCCAGCTAAAGGTTCGTTGTCGGTAGGGATAAAACGAAGAGACCCACAAACGCAAATTTGGCCTCGGCTGGAATGGGCCGGAGAAAACTTCCGCACAGGAAGGAGATTCCCGGCGATTTTCGGCTGTTCCTCAACCCAGTGATGGGCATCTCTACAAACTGCATCATCGGGCATGTGCTCCCAGCACAGCTCTAAAAGTTCCAGGAGAGTTCCAGAGAATGGAGTCGATTTAAAATCGTGTAACATAATAATTTCTCCTTTTACTATCCTCTCTCTGAAGCAACATTTTTGTGCCATTATAATGGGCATCGGCTTAGCTTGGCCAAAAATTCTCACTTCTCCGCAAACAACCTTGCTTTTTTCCTGTCCACGCCAAGAACATACAACTTGTTCCTCACGGATTTTACCATCATCATCTCAGTCAAATAGCTCGTGATTTCCGATCGGGCCATACCATATTCGACCAGATTGATTCGAGCAGAGTAGTCATTGTATGAATTGAATTGCAGGTAAACTCGGCCGAAATTATGGACTCGGCAAGAATATGGTGACGCGATTTTTTTATCGAAGCTAACCGGATATTTGATAACTTTGCCGAGACTAAAATCAACTGCAAGAAAAAAACGTTGGTCATAGAAGTCTCGGGCACAGGTCCATAGGGTGCCGTCTTCTATCTGGGCATTAGTCGTCCCTTCGAGTCTTATTCCAGCAGACAAAATGAAAGTCTCACCATGAAATAGTGCGATCAGCTGATTCGTCTTGGTAAATGTGTCGCGACCTTTAAAAAGAACAACGGTATCGCCGTTAATAAACTCGATTTCAATGTTACCATCGCCAATGGTGTAGGCATCTGATAGTGATATCATGTTGACTGTTCCATCCTGATTAATGAGCTGCACGCTAACATTTGTGTTGTCATATTCGAGGCAAGCAATCGTGGTGTCATGATCAATGGGATTTAATTTGGCGTCGAAGGCCTTACATTTCACGTTCAAAGAAGTTACCTGTCCGGTCTGTGGATCGGCCTTCATCAAAATTCTGTTCTGGTTCAGATAATAAACGGCCTCGGCACCAACCGGCCCATGAACTATCCTCACGTGGTTTCGTTCACCGTAGTTGATAGAGTAATGATAGAAGCGTTCAGTGCTGCTCAAAACGACCTTTCCCTGCCACGTCCCAGCGACATTATGCCAGTAATATAGGACATGGCGGAGGCCTCCTTGGTCGAGGTCAACCACTTGTAACAACGCCGCAATATGGAGATCGCCTGACTGGGCGGTAGCAATATCGAACCCACCCCGGTTATTATCCGTAATATCCATGGAAGGAAGAACTGTCTCATGAAGATCAATGATAGTGGTCCCATACGAGGCCACCTTGTCTGTGTTCGTGGGAGGTTTTCGGTTGAGTTCAGTGGCCAATTTCTCGTCCATTCCGGTGTTGGGCCGGCAAGAAAGGTAAGTGAGGCAAGTAAGGGCAAATAGAGCATTAAGAAGCATCCAGTTAGAATTCAAAGTAAACCCCCACCGTAAGCACCTTTAGATTCGGATTAGAAAAGTCCATTTGCTTGTAGTCAGAAACGAGGCCCCACCCACTTTTTTTCTCATGCCCTATCGGAACGCTGAGTTGCAGATTTCCCCCGAAGCTCGACTCACTCACTTCGGCCTCATGGATGCCATACCCACCTTGGGTCGGCGTGTAGCGGAGTAGTCGTCTGTTAAATTCCAGACCAATGCCAAGGGAAAAATATGGTGTGCGAAAAATATAGAAGCGTGAGTTTAAAGAAAAGGCCTGATACTCCTCCTCATACTCAATTCCATTGATCTCTTCTTTGCCTGAGTAGAATTTCCATTCGGCACCGAAGGAGACTCTCTTGGCAGCAAAAACATTGAACGCAAACGGCAGGGTATAGAAGACGGTTTTTCCGTTCTCCATTGAGAGGGGATTGTAGGAGAAGTTAAATCTGGCCTTATCAAAAGCGTCCTGCGATTTGCCCTCATGCTGCAAGCTATACGCGGGCGAGCTTGCGGGATTTCTGAGGGGCAATCTTTCCAACGTGTAAGTCATCGGGGCCATATCTCGATTGGCCTCGATGTTTACTTCTTGCGTGCTATTCTTGAAGCCAGACTTCCTGATCTCCATTGTCACCCTTCCAGGAGTGGCCTCCCTTTTAAAAAGCGGCGTGACGCCTTGGAACACGCCATTGAGATACACTTCTGCGTCCGCTGGTGACCCCATCACGGTAATTCGACCATTTCTTGGGCGAAGCTGGATGGAAAGCTCAATTTCCTCATTGAACCAGGGAGAAAATGTTCTATTTTCTGGGAAGTAGTCGGGATGCTCTACTCTTACCTGATAGTCTTCTCCCACCGCAAGTGATAACGACCGATCTTTGCTCGGCAAGTTATTTATAAAAACCAGCGCATCTGAGGGCCGGATATTCATTTTCATTTTTCCTTTTCCGCGTTCAAGCACCACATCAACGCTTGTGGACGCAGGGGTAAGAAGTAGGGTCTCTTCTTTGGGAAGGAAGTTTGGCAGATGAAAGATGGCCCGATACTTTCCAAGGGGGATTTTGAAAAGGGCATTGGAGGTCGCCTGAACTTGAAAATCGCCTTCTGCTTTAGTCAGAGTCACGAGTGCCCCGGCAGGTTTCGTTCTTATGGTAATCTCGCCCATTGGGCCGTCGCCCTTTGTCACCTTCTGTGTGACCTCCGTTTTTTTATGAACTTCCATCTGTCGAATGATCTCCTCCTCTCTGGCCTTTTTTTGATAACAGATTTGCCGGATAACCCGATACGTTCCATCATGATTTTCTTTGATCTCCTCTCGATAGGGCGTGACACCCTTGTAGAGAACCGCAGGGGCCTCAAGATTCATTTGGCCAAAGATTTCGGCCCTGTCTGTGGTTGAGAGGTAACTCTCGACATAGCTCTGAGTGAAACCAAAAGAATGGCGGGTGGCCTCTTTTAGTGCCTCAAGGTAGGCCTCGTTCATGGCATCTTTGAGGGATATCTTTCCATCGGACACCCCCACGTAATAGAAGGCCACAGCGTCTTCACTAACAACTCGCCCTTTCCACTCCTGTGCCGAGCTTGGGGCACAGGAGAATGCGATAGCGAACAAGATAAGAGATAGGATATTTTTCACGATGGACATCCTCAATTCCGTTATTGGGCCTGACCCAGTTTTTCGATTTCGCGCGAGATATGACCGTTAATCTGCTCTTTGATGCGAGGATCAAGTTTGCTATCTTGGTTCATTACGTCACTAATTGCGCGCTTGATATCGCTTTCCTTGATCGAGGCGAGGGAATACACCCGTAATTTCACCACTTGCTCTCCTTCGGAATTGAAAGTTTGAACCTTCTCCCAATAACGTTTCTCCTGACGGATGCCATGGGCCATATGCTTTGAAATTTCTGAAGCATACATTCGAGAAAGGTCGCCGCCTTCACCCACGCCCTCTTCCATGTTTTGAAAGATGAAAGCGAGATCGTTAGTGATCATGCGAGAGATCTCAAAACGGGCGTTATTGTCTGCAATACGAGCAACGGCCGGAATACGGGAGTTGACGTCGTGCTCGGCAAGTCCGACGACAAAAAGGCGACCTTCCTTCACAAAATTAGTTACTCCTACCTGTGCCCAGGAAGGACGTTCGGAGAGGTCGTCCGAGCGAACGAGAACTCGTTCTTGAAAAACTGTGGAGCAAGAAGCGCCGAGCACAACAGCTAAAATCATAAATAGGGTTTTCATTCTACTTTCCTCCATTTGTTGTTACTTCAATCAATTTGCTTTGAATCGTACTACCTACTTTCAAGGCCTTGTGAATAACTCCTTCGCGAAATGCGATCATTGGCCTCGCATATTCGTCCTTCAAAAAGGTTGGCACCACGATGAGAATGAGTGTAGCCAGTGAAATGATCCGCCATAAGCGTAATTTTTTAAGGATTAGAATTGTCAGTAGTTTCATAATTCCTCAGTCTGATAATTATTGCCAGGGCAGAGATCACAGTTCCGATCAATAAGTATTCCGCTGGAATGACGGGCACGGAACACAGATAAATCGTGAGAGTCATGGTCCTCATGGTGCTTTCTCCTCTGGGCAAGGTAATTGTTATTTTATTTTTGAAGGCCCGGTCTTTTGGTATTCTTCTGTCGCGCGAGCGTCGTTTTAGGAAAATGGGTATTTGCGAATGTAACGGTGTAAGGCCCTATCTTTTTTGGCAACCAAACAGATACGGCGCAATTTAAATAAACAGTGGCATTTTCGAAGGTCCCTGGAATTCTCAGGTATGAGTCAAGAATCCCAAAAAGTCCTGGTGCTATCGGTTGTTCTAGGGGGTCGAGAAACTTAAAAGTTCTCTCTGATTTGAAAGATTTCATTGATTTACCTCCCAATTTGATACGGAAGGGATAGCGCGTGTCTTCGAACAAACGTGCAGCGGCATCGCGTCTTTCTTGGAGTATACCATCTGGCCGTCTTAATTTTCGAGAAATGCATGGAAGGGTGGAAAGAAAAAAAGATTGGGCGAACGTTTTTTAGGCCGCAAGTTTTTTTGCAGAATTTCTTGCAAGCCCTTTGGCCAATTTTTGCATGAACTGTTGCTGAAGGGCCGCTGGCGCAAGAATTTCCACACACTCGCAGTATACGGCAAGCTGTCCCAGAAATTCATTTGTGTCAGTATAGGTGAACTCGTAGACGACAGATTCACCATCGGAAGAAGTTTCCTTGGCGTTCATAAAGTTTTTTTCCCGCAAGATCATAATAAATGGCCCGTAGACCCGCACCAAGGCCTTATTCTCGGGCCCGATGATAAGTCCAGACGTATGTTTGTATCGTTCTCCAGGATTCCATGTGGCCGGGTATTGAAATTTTTCTTTGCTGCCGATCACATTCGCAATACGGGAAATTTTGTAGCACTTGACGTTGGATTTCGAAATCTCGCGTTCTTCTCCCTCTATGCCGAGCAGATAGAGGTCATCTCGGTATTGGCAAAGGGTAAGGGGTTTGACTCGTCTTGGAGTTTTTGACTTTACCTCATCGTACTTGGGATAAAATAAAAATAACTCCTGCTCATTTAAGAGTGCATGAACGATCATGTTCAGATGGTCTCTTTGCGCTTTGGCGAAAGGTTGCGCCTGGGTTTTAGAAAGATAAAAAAACTTCTTTGGCAGTTTTTTCAACATGGCCGGCTTGATATTGGGGTCCTCCATGTCGTGCTGGACTTGGTTGTAATCGGTATCAAGGAGGTAGCCGACATGCTTGTAGCATTCCAGAAAAAATTTGCTTTCAAGCGAGGCCCCGGCCAATTCACTCCACCCGCACTTCAGCTTATAAAGAATATTCTTTTTGTCTGATTCGTCCAAAGCAGGTATTTCTTCCAGCAATGGGGGCGTCTCGTCTGTTCCTTTTATAAGCTGGCCGATCACCTTATAAAATTGGGCCCGAGACAGATTTAGTTCTTTCTCGATATGTTTGCGAGTGACTGAAAGCGACGGCGACTTGAGAATCTCAAGCAGTATCCAGGCAACATGCTCCCAAGGTTTTCGCGCCATTCTTCTGCACTCCCAGTGTTGAGTAACAACTACTTTTCGGGAACCTGAGGGCATTACTTAAGTTTCTGCTTCGGTCATCTAACGCGCTTTTGAGTAGTTTTTAAATGGCGAGAAAATCACTCGGCCCTCGCTGAGGGGCATTTCAATCACAATCTTTGGGTTTCGGCTTAGATTTTACCGATTAAAACGAAATTGCCTTCTTCTTTTAAAAAAGCAAAGGCGATTTCGATACCGACATTACTTTCCTGAAAGAGTGGGCTGCTCGTTCACTTCAAAATGCTTTACAGAAAGTATTTGGTTGCAAAAGCTAATATCTCTCTAGAGCTTTAACTGGTGTGTTTATTGCTGAAATTGACCTGTTATGAGTATCGAGAAACAAGGCAAGGTATTGAATATATGGAATATCTCCAAATAGCTTGATTCCGCTTTGTTTATGCTATAGAATGTGAAAAACGAGGTGGTAGGAATGTCGACGGATTTATCACAACACATTGCGCGTTTAAATTTTGGAAATGATCTTTTTTTTCACCAAATTCCATTCGCTGAGGATGTTATGAGTAGGGCCATGGCAGCTGCTGGTATCAACTCCACTGCAACCTTCCAAAGCTGGTGCGAACTGGCCAGTGACTGGAAAGGTCCCGGTGCGAAGCAACTTTTTAAGTTCGTGAACGGGTACTCTACGATTCACGGCGTCCGGCGAAAACTAGAAGAGCTGAAGAAAAAAAAATATGCGAATGATGAAGTGAGCATACAAAATAGTTTCTATGAACATAATGAACAGCAACTGAAACTGAAAGATTTCCAAAACACCCTTACGAAAATTTTAGTTTTTGGCTTGAATTTTCCCACCATGCACGCGGGGCGCGTTATCTGCTTGGACCCCGAAGGCGAGTCTATCGGTTTTGGAAAATACGGGGTCGACTGGGAGGTTCGCGATGATGATGATGCTCCATACGGTGTCGATGCAAACGTCTGGGCTGGGATTGGTCTACAAGTTGAAGGCCATTGGCAAAAAAAACGTAAAGAGCGCTTTTCGTTGATTTCACCTTTTGTTCATGAAGGGAAACTCCAAGTTGCTATGCTCGAAGATGAGCCGTTCGATGGCGACTGTTCTATTTATTTCGACGACTTTGTCCCGAAAGGAACCTGGCAGGTTTTCGATATTGATGGCTGCTTGCTCGCCAGCGATGTCGCCTTTGCGCGGATTCGGCGATTTCACCCCCAGCTCGAAAGCAAGCAAGTAACACGTAAACAAGATTTTTTTGAAGAAAAATTGGCGGGCCGTCGGATTGAAGACGTCATCCGCTGGGTCTGCGATTTATCACCCGCCGAACGGGGTGTGTTGTCGGGCATACTAGAATCGATAAGGAAGGAGTAACTATGCAAATTTTTTTTGCGCTAGGTGGTTTGCTTGTTCTTTTTATTTCGCCTCTACTCACGGCCTCGATAATCCCAAGCGTGCTTGTATGTATTCTCGGACTGGGGTTATTGCTTTCGGACTTGTGCTATAACGAAAATGAAACACGGGAGCCTCGCTATGATGACTCAAGATTGTATCGGCGACTTGTTGAGGATATTTCCTGAGCGGCAAGCCTGGACAATACAATTGGACGATGCCCGGCTAATTGCCCTGACGAAAGTACTGATCAAGAGCAACACGAGAGAAGGGATGATGAAAAAGGGTTTTTTGGCTGAAGCTTTAAGCGTAAGAGTTTTTGAGGCCTTGGATTTAGATTTTGAGCGCATGAAGTCCCGCGCCCCATGGGACTTTGAAATTTATATTGGTCAGCAGGTATACCATGTCGATATAAAGCATTCTTCTCGCCTTTGGTGTGATGTCTTTTTTGATGATAAATATCGGAAGCGTGAGTCGATATTACTGCCCACGAGGATTAAAGGGATGACAGCTAATATTGTTACGTTTGAAACTCGTCGACCATTCTTACCCGTTTCATGGCCGGCAAATGGTTCATGGTTAATATAAACGTACCCTTGACCATGCGGTGACTTCTAGCTTGAGTTCTAAAAAGGTTATATGAATGTATTCAAGAATATATTGAGGCATCTAAAGTGGCTTGGAATCAGGGATATATTTCATCCGTACAGTTGGCGAGTGACAGCGAGAGAAATTTTTAATTTAAAAGTTGCGAAAGGAGCAAACTGTGAAGATGCAGGTTCAATGCACCGTTGGTACAATGGCAGTCGCGACAACCGAATAGTCAGCGCTTGTTACTACTGCAAAGTTAAAAAAGATGAGAGGCTCTGGTGATGCAGTATTTGAAAGTGAAAAAAGATGGGCCCTTAAAAACAGAAGCAAAAAAGTGTCACGCTCCAAGATGTAGCAAAGGTGCAATAGGCGCACCGTAAGTACGGCCTAGAATGTGGCACCTTGTACGCATATCTAAAGGTCAAGATACAGCGGGAACCTCGTTATGCGTGTTTTGGCAGTTCCAAAAACAACCTTGTTCATCTTTCCTTTGTTATTTTCGACTAGGGACCAGGGGAGAGTCGAATGTTCATCAAGCAGAGTGAGATACGTTCTAATTCCTTCTCTGCTTGCGTCAGCGTTTAAATAATATTCTGATGCTCCGTCAATCACTCGAATCCAATCTCCCTTTCCGTATTCTGCTTCGTTGGAAATGGTCTCTTCGTCAGAATTTTCAAGCCAATCTCTCAGCAGTTGTTCGAATTCAGTGCGGTTAGCACATTTGGTGTGGCGAGGAATTGACGAACCACTGTCATCAGAACTTACATAGAGCCTTGTTTCTGTTCCCTTCACTGACTGGATAGACTTATAGGCCCCCTTGTCGGGAGTCTTCGGTGTGATCAAAATATCAAAATCTTGAGGTTCGTCGCAGATGAGTATCCCCCCCGCGAGTGTTAAATATTCACGAAAAGCCTTTTTGCCTTCGGTATCTAGGTAGTGTTGACTGATCCACCATGAGACGTAATGAATCACCGATTCAACCTCGCCATAATCCTTCCATTTGCAAGGCATATGGAACCGCTTAGGTGAAGGAAATGGGAAGTGGTTGAATGGGTTCAATAAGCGAAAAGTCCGTTGGATGAGATCTACTTTCGACTTAGGGTCGATGCCTCTTGGTGAGCATGGTAATAAATGACAATGTTTCCAGCCTGCAGCGGGGAAATCTTCGTCCAAGCGGCCGCAGTTTAAATATTCAGCAACGGCTTTCTCTTCCCTTGTAAAGGCATATGCAATCGGAATGATTTGTTCTATCAATGGGAAAAGTCGTATGCTGGCAGCGCGTCCAGCAAGATTATAGACTACTTCTGTCGGTCAATGCTGTTAACTCATTAATTTTGAATGGCCATGTGGCACTTTGCCCTATTGCTTCTCATCCCTCCGCATCCTGCT
>JACPIU010000037.1 GCA_016187935.1 Bdellovibrio sp. | reverse complement strand
CACGAACACGGAGATAGTTCCCCACGTGTTGGAAATATTTATAAGGGGCGAGTGGTTCGAGTTCTGCCAGGCATGCAATCGGCCTTTGTCGATATTGGCCAGGAAAAGGCCGCTTTTCTTTATGTTGATGATGCCTACATTCCCACGCTGCAGGAACAACGTGCCGTTGCTGATCTTCTTAAGCAGCAACAAACTGACGTGCAGAGCAAACTAGGGGAGGTCATCCCCGATGAACTCTCAACCTTCACTGAAACTATGAGTATTAAATTTCGCCCTGATGCCGCGGTCGAAAATATCTTAAAAGAGGGAGATGAAATTCTCATTCAAGTAGCAAAAGAACCTATTTCTTCAAAAGGACCACGTGTAACTCGTCATATCACTCTTGCCGGGCGACACGTCGTGTTTATGCCTTTTATTGAGCATACCGGAGTTTCGCGACGGATTGAAGACGATAAAGAGCGGGATCGCCTGAAAGACATTTTGGATTCTATTCGACCGGAAGGGAAAGGGATCATTGCCCGAACCGTTGCCGAAGGACAGTCCTATAAGACATTGAAGAGTGATTTTAATATGCTCGTCAAAATATGGCGCGATATTCAGAAAATATCCGAGAAGATAAAGGCCCCATCTCTTTGTTACAAGGATTTATCTTTCGTTCAACGAGTTCTAAGAGATATTACCGACGAAGATGTTGACGTTGTTACCGTGGACTCGAAAGATAATTTTAAAGAAGTAGAGAAATTTGCTCTCAAGTATCTTCCCGCCCTTAAAGGCAAAGCAAAGTATTACGATGGTGAGACTCCGCTCTTTGAGCATTATGGAGTTGAGTTGGAAATCGAACGGGCACTTTCAAATAAAGTATTTTTGAAATCTGGCGGTTCCTTGAACATTGATCAAACTGAGGCCCTGGTCTCGGTTGACGTGAATACCGGAAAATTTGTTGGCCGGAAGAATCTCGAGGATACAATCCTCAAAACAAATCTCGAAGCTGTGAAGGAAATCGCCTACCAATTACGTCTGCGCAACTGTGGTGGGATAATCATCATTGATTTTATTGATATGGAACGAATAGAACATCGCACGATGGTATATCAAGCGCTACTTGAAGCATTAAAAAAAGACCGCGCCAAAACCAACGTCCTTCCCATCTCTGGTTTAGGTTTAGTTGAGATGACCAGAAAACGTACACGAGATACCTTGACTCGAATTATGTGTAGTGCGTGCCCTTATTGTGAAGGAGCTGGACGAATTAAATCCACCTTGACGGTCTGCTATGAGATCGTGCGCGAACTCATTAAGATTATCTCTAAGGAGAAAGTGCAGAAGATTTTCGTCTATGCCCACCCCGAGATTTCCGCTCTTCTATGTGGTGAAGATATCGATATTATTGAAAATCTAGAAACAAAATTCGACAAGGCCATCGTCATTCGGTCAGAGAATAACTACCATATTGAGCAGTATGAAATTTTCCCCCAGGATTATGCCTGATTTGCATTGCGTTATTGCTTCCCAAAATCCATACCGTCTGATAAGTTGCACAATCGTTCAAAAATCTTGCCCGTGGCGTTTGATAATTTAGTCCATGGGCCTTAGTCCAGGAGGTTTCTATGATCTATGAATTGGCCGTTATTTCAAAGGCCGATGCAGGAGACGGCGCCTATAATGCGTTGTCGTCAATGGTGAAAGAAGTTATTGCAGAATTCAAAGGCGAGTTATTGATTGAAGATGTGTGGGGGCAAAAAGTATTTGCCCAGGCTTCAGAATCTGGTCAGAAAAAAGGTCACTATACCTATTTTATGTTTAAAGGCGGATCAACAATAAACGCCGAATTGTCTCGAAAATTGGGCATTAATGAGCATGTCGTTCGCCATTTAATTATTAGTTTAGGTGAAGATCGCTTTCAAGAAAAGATTGTAAAACTCTATAAGACACCTCTTTCCAAAAAGTATTATGGATCTGTGGCCGATGCTGAAGTCAAAGAAGGAGATGAATTGGAGGATCGTGAACACAGTAAATTTTCTCGGCGGCGAGGTTGCTGGTTTACTTCCAAAGAGATTCGAGCAGATTGGAAAGATCCCAAAACATTTATGTGGCTGATCAACGAGTTTGGGAAAATTTCCCCTGCCCGTATCAGCGGTATTAGTCGTAAACATCAACGCTTTTCAACCACAGCGATTAAACGTGCTCGTACCATGGGAATTGCGAGCTATTTATCCAATAGAGTGATTGAATAGGCGTTGGGGAGAAATTAGGTGAACAACGTGAGCACAGAGAGCGCCAAACATAACGCACCGTCGAACCCGACGATTGGACCTGCCCCAGAGGGCGTTCCAGGCGGTGCTCTAGCGCAGAAGCTAGGCAAGCAGTCATTGGGAAAACTGATTTTTTTGGTCGCTCTATCGGTGGTCTTGAGTTCGTTTACGCCTTTTTTTATGCTGGCCCCGACCCCTTTAGCATTGGCGTTTTTACTTTTCGGCCCTCTCAAGACAGCCGTTGTCAGTGTGTTATTCGTTGCAGCCGTTGGAGTTTTAATTTTTCAGACAGGTCTCTCTTTTGTGAGTGCCGGTGTTTTTTTCTTGTCCCTTCTCTATGGGGCGGTAGTGTTTGCGATCATTAAAAGACAGATCAACCCGGCAAACGCTGTTTTGAAATACGGTATTGGGCTCTTTGGATTGATCGCTGGTACAGCTGGAATAGTTGTTTGGTCCTCCGGTATTTCGATTAAAACGTATCTGTTGGAAGTGGTTAAAACTGGCATCGAAGAAATCAAGAGCAATGCAGAATATGCACAATTAGTTGCTAAAGGTGGCGAAGAGATTAGAGCGCTGCAAGATATGTTACAAGACCCGAATGGAATTGTTCGAGAATTGTTGCAATGGTCACCTAGCGTCTTGTTTGTGACAACCGTTATATCCTTATGGATATCGCTGTTCTTGATTTTGCGGAATGCCGCTGCTTGGAAGATGTTGAGACCTTACCCATTTAATATACAAGCATTGATTGATTTTAAAGGCCCGGACTGGTTGCTCTCAGTTTTAATTGTTGGTCTTGCTTTGGCCGCTGGCGGTGATTATGTTGCCGGTGAGTGGTTGCAGGTCGTGGGGATTAATCTCTTATATGCCGTGGGAGTTTTTTATTTTTTTCAGGGCATTGGAGTCTTCCTGGCACTCTTAACTTCACTTAAAATTGTTGGTTTCTTTAGAAGTATTGTTGTGGTGTTTACAATCTTTTCAGCTTGGAAAATTGTGGCATTGGTAGGCCTTTTTGATAATTGGTTTAATTTTCGAAAATTTTTTAAAAAAAATAATGAAGAAGGAGATATTGTATGAAGGTTATTTTAGTGGACCGTGTACTCCACCTTGGTAATGTTGGTGAAATCGTTAACGTATCAAATGGTTATTTTAGAAATTTTTTGGCCCCAAGAAAATTGGCGGTTTATGCTGATGAAAAAAATCAGAAACAACTAGATATGCATAAGAAGCGTCTCGGCAAAAAAGTAGATGAGCATAAGAAGTCCGCACTGGCCACCAAGCAACAAATTGACGGTCTCCGGCTTGAATTTGTGAAGAAAGTTGGGGCAAACGGAAAGCTGTTTGGAACTGTGACAACCGTTGATCTGGCCCGAGAGCTGGAAGCAAAAGGAATTTCTGTTGAGCGTCGCTTAATGGTCATTCCTAATCCAATCAAGTCAGTTGGCACTTTTGATGTGAAAGTGAAATTATTTCAAGATGTAGAGGCAAAATTCCAAGTGCAAGTGGTCATGGACCCCGAGCAGGCCGAGGAATTAAAGGCCAAGAGTAAAGCCGCCAAGAAGGTTAAGAAAGTTGAAACTACAGAGACCCCGTCGGATATTCCCGCTCAGCCGGAACGAGAATTAACTGACGATGAAAAGCTATCCATTGAGGCTAACAAAATTTTACGTAGTTAGACGAAATTTTGTAATACGGATTGGTGGATTTTGTAGCAAACTCCAGCTTATTATTTCATCACTATTTACAAAAGGGCCGAAAACATCGGCCCTTTTCTTTTCCAACATGAGAAGATAATGAAACAGACCAATGAATTGCCCCACGACCTACTGGCCGAGAAATCCTTAGTCGGTTGTTTATTGATTGATGGAGAGTCCCTTGATTCAATTGTCGATTTAGGTCTTGCTAAGGGAGATTTCTTTCATCCCAAGTACGGCTTAATTTTCAATGCAATCAAAGATCTTTCTGATCAAAATCGCCCAATTGATTTCGTCACAATTTGCGCGCGATTGCAGGAGACGGGGAATTTAGAGGAGCTTGGGGGGCACTCCTTTATTCATGAGATTATTGAGGACCAGGTTTCTTCCGCCAATATTTATCACTATGCCAAAATCGTGAAGGAAAAATCTGGAATGCGTGAAATTATTCGCACTGCTATGCGAGTGGCCGAGATGGGAATGAACCACCAAGGCAAAACGGAAGAATTTATTCAGACGGTAGAAGAATCTTTTTTTAAACTCACAAATGATGCAAAAAATAAAGGACTAAAAACCCTTAAGGATTGCATTAAGGTCAACCTTAAGGAATTGGAAGATACCTCTCGTGCCCCGGGAGAACTCACCGGACTTCCTACCAGTTTTGGCCGTTTGGATGCGAAATTGTTGGGAATGCAACCAGGTCAGCTCATTGTCATCGCGGCCAGACCGGGCATGGGAAAAACCGCTTTGGCATTAAATATGGCCGTGCGTTCCTGCAAAATGAGTCAGTTTCCAGTAGTCATATTTTCTCTTGAAATGTTGGGCAAAGAATTGAGTATGAGGGTTTTATCGGCCGAAGCTAATGTAGAACTGAAGCGTTTAAAAATGAAAAATTTTATGGAGCAAGATCTTCGCAGTATTGCCAATGCCACGAGAACCTTGTCGAATCTGCCCATTTTTATTAACGATGATGGCAATACCACTGTGCTTGATATTCAAAGTTATTGTCGTAAAATTAAGGCCGAACGAGGACTCGGACTTGTGGTTATCGACTATCTGCAATTGCTAAGAAGTCATACCAGTAATCCCTCTCGCGAGCAACAAATCGCTGAAATGTCTCGGGCCTTAAAAGGCATGGCCAAAGAATTGGATTGTCCAGTCGTGGCGATGAGCCAGCTCAATCGAAGTGTTGAAGCGCGACCCGATAAGAGACCCACCACATCTGATTTGCGTGAATCAGGTTCGATCGAACAGGATGCCGATATTGTTATCTTAATTTATCGCGATGATTATTATAACAAGGATTCAAAAGAGCCCGGTGTTGCTGAACTGATTGTCGCCAAAAACCGTTCAGGTGAAACAGGGCCGGTCAAAGTATTATGGAAAGGGGTTTACACCAGTTTTGAGAATTTAACCGAACGGGATAATTAAGGCCATGGGAGACTGTGACGACACAATCAACTCCCTTTTTTATTTTAACGATACCCAGTCAATTCTGAAATTTTCTAAACCGATCCATGCGTGGGCGTATTATTTAGATAAAAAGATAGATTTACTAACCCAGAAAGTTTTTCCGTGTAGCTCTCAAGAGCTGCTGGATCATTTTTTTGGAGTGGCACTTTTTGCTCCAATCCCAAGAACGAAGCCGAGGATCATTCATTTAAATTATAATTTTGGGCACATCTTATATGGTGCTCATACCCCTTGTTCCACACCTCTTTGCATTGATTTGGAATATGAATGCGTGGAACCTTTCATTGCTGAGAAACCTGAGAGTGAAATAGTTTTTGAGGTGCATGGTCCCAGCTTTGAAGAATACGCTCCCCGTTTCCAGCAATGTTATGAAGCCTTGCTAAGAGGGGACAGTTATCAACTAAATTTAACTGCGCCATTTGTCTATGAATTCAAGCAAGGGAAAATTTCTGACGTCGTGAGGACATTTTTTTCACGTCCTCGAATGATGGGGGCCTATGCTCATAGTACAGTGATTCCTTGTCTGAATTTTGGCCTACTCAGTAATTCCCCCGAGTGTTTGTTCCAGGCTTCACTGGTCAATGCGCATGCGATAAATTTATGGTCCATGCCAATCAAAGGGACTTTGAAAGTTTCAAATGAGATAGAGAGGAAGAGGATTAATCAGCAATTGTTGCATGATAAAAAAAATCAAAATGAATTATTCATCATTATCGATTTGATTCGTAATGATCTTTCCAAGATCGAGCATCCCAAGGCCAAATTACTGGAAAAAAAAATTCCTTTAAGTGTGCCTGGTTTGGCCCACATGGCTTCACTTATTTCTGTCGAGTTAAGTCGCCAGATCAGCCTTGGAAAAATTTTAGCTGCTCTCTTTCCCGGGGGAAGTATCACGGGAGCACCAAAAAAAAGGACTATGGAAATTCTTGATACTGTGGAAAATTATGACAGAGGTTTTTACACCGGATCGACCATTTTCTTATGGAAGAAAGCGGCAGCAGCTTCAATCAATATTCGTACTTTGCAATTGGACCTCAATAAAAAGTCTGGAGTTTATGGTTCAGGTGGAGGCATTACGCTCAGGTCAGAAGTTTGCTCTGAATACGATGAAATGGTGGCCAAGGTCGCAAGTTTTATGGGGCCTCTGAAGCTAAAGTGACTTCTGAGGGCGAAATAAAACGTAAGAGTTTGACTATTTTCGAATATTTAGACCAAGGTTCTTTTCTAATATAATCTTACAAATGGCTTTTTAGTGTATGACCCTGTTTGACATTAATTCAGGGCCATCGCTATGATTCATGTGGGTCAAAGGAAAAGACCCTTTTCGGCAATGCATAGCGATTTTTTTACTGGATTGGAAAGAAGCGCACACAGATGGATAGGCCGAGAAAATATGCAAAGGAGTGTTGTTATGGTGACGGGCAGTGTTGCTAGGCCATTAGGGCGAAGAGCAGGTATCGGCCATGGCCATGATAAGGACAAAGAGAAAGTATCTGTCGATTGCGTTGATCTCAACTCATTATCGCAGTTAACAGGGTTTCCTGTTGATTTCATTAAAAAAGAGTTAGTGGTTGAACAAGAGGAACTTTCTGTTGAAGATCTGCGATCTAAGGTGGCCCATTTTTTAAATACGACTTTGGGTGGAACTTCCGACTAATTGGTTCGCCTTTTCTAACGCTATTATTACCGTTTTTTTAATGCGGCAAAAATTGCTCTTCTAATGTGGACAAGGGCGATCGTAGTTAATTTCTTAATATCATTCACTTCTTTTCCGATATCGGGACGTAAACCAAAAATTGTGTAAGTGGAGCGTCCTTATGGATTTAGCAACAATCATCGGTCTTGTTTTAATTGCTGTGGCCTTGTTGGGTTCGATTTTATTATCTGCGCCCATCACCACTTTTTGGGATTTACCTTCAGCGTTATGCGTTGCTATCGGGACTGCAGGTACAACATTTATAAAGTGGCCTTTAGAATCAATTAAGGCCCTCGGTGTTGTTTCCATGAAGGCCATTTTTTATAAAGTTTGTGATGTTAAGGCCACGATAGATGAAATTGGTACGTTGGCCGAGACGGCACGGCGAGAGTCAGTCTTTGCTCTGGAGAAAGTTCCCATACAAGACCCTTTTATGAAGAAGGCCATGACTTTAGCTGCGGACAATCGACCTCCTGAAGTCATTCAGTCCATTCTACAGCTTGAGATTGATAATATGATTGAGCGTCATAAAACTGGTGGAGACATGTTGGACGGAATTGCGGCCGACGGCCCATCTTTCGGATTGCTCGGAACGATTATCGGTCTGGTTATCATGCTCAAGAATATGTCAGACCCGTCAGCGATTGGTCCTGCCATGGCGGTCGCCCTTTTGACGACTTTTTATGGTTCCATCGTTGCCAACTGTCTCGCAGGACCGTTGAAGGCCAAAATCGGTTTAAGAAGTGGGGAAGAGGTCAACAAAATGAACATTATTGTGGCGGGAACTTTGGGAATTGTCGCAGGTGAGAATCCGAGATTAATTCGTGAAAAACTATCGGCCTTTTTAGCTCCCTCAGATCGTCCTAAAGTGGATGAAGAAAGTACTCCTGCAGCGAAGGCATAACTGTAATGATGCGAGAAAAATATGGCAGATAAGGCCCCTCCAGCACCCGAATGTCCCAAGTGCCCTCCCTGCAAACCAGGGTTGCCTAGTTGGCTTGGCACCATGGCCGACATGATGACGAACACACTGACTTTTTTTGTTCTTCTTTTGTCATTTGCCAAAACTGAAACTTCCAAGCAAGAAGCTGCTCTCGGGTCTATTCGCAATGCCTTTGGAGGGCTGTCCTATAAAATGGGGGAGACAGTCCAGTTGGGGAAAACGGCCGATAATGATCCTGCTATGCTTGAGGCTGAAGATCCGGCGCGACCTTTTCCTATCGATTTTTTGACTACGGAAGGATTACTGGATAAATATGAAATGAATCGTGAGTCCACGGAAATCTTGCGAAACATGAGAAAAGATCTTGCCACTGTGGGATTGGCCGAGCAGGTAGATGTCTATGAAACTTCAGAGGGCATCAAAGTTCATTTGAAAGAGGCCATTGTTTTTAAGCAAGGAAGTGTGGAGATTGAACAGATTGCGATTGAGTCTTTTGAAAAGCTGGTGAAGTTGTTGGGTGAACGCGACTGGGTGGTTTTTGTCTGTGGCCACGCCTCTCCCGGTGAAAAGGCCGGTGATGGGGTCGGCGATGCCACAATGTTGTCGGCCATTAGGGCCAATGTCGTGATGAAATCATTAATTCGGCGAGGAGTTCCGGCAACGTCAATCACTCCTACTTTTTACGGTGATTCGAAGCCAATTTCTTCGAGCGGCAAATCACGGGAGGAAAACATACGGCTTTCCAGACGGGTTGAGTTTATGTTGAGAAAAACCGATTTATATCAAGAAGGACGTAAAGTCGGTGGCCAAAAATAATAGCTTATCTGAATTCAATTTTATCGCTGAAATTTTGATTGAAGAATGGCTGAAACAAGATTTGGGCATTTCACGCACCAAGCTCAAGGAATTTCATTTTAAAAAAAGCTGGCTTTCCAAACTTACGAAAAAAAAAGAAACACTGATTTTTCCCCTTGATTTATTAAATGCCCGTCTGATCAATCCAATTTTTACTGGCCCAGAGGTTAGGATTTTATACATTGATGATGCTCTGGTAACGCTATCAAAACCAGCAGGGATGCATCTTTTTCCTCTGCATTATAGGGAAACAGATACCTTACTCAATTTTCTTAGGAGCCAAAATTTTGGAAGAGATATTTTGCAAGTCGCGCCAGAATCACACGAGAGAGGGGCGCTCTATCGTCTTGATCGCGTCACTTCCGGGTTAATGATGTTTGCTAGAACGCAGATCGTCTATCAAAAATTTCGCCAGAATTTAGAACCGCAGAAGTACTATCTTGCCACAGTTCAGGGGCAAGTTCAGACGAGTAGTCACCAACGCCACTTCCTTACAGGGCTTAGTAAAGGTGGGGCAAAAGTGAAGTGCTCTCAGAATGCTTCCAAGGAAAGTGTTGAGGCGAATATTGATATCTTACCGCTGGCATTTCGGGCCGACTTAAATCTTTCGCTCATTGGAATAGTTTTAGGCGAAGGCCATCGTCACCAAATTCGAGTCCAAATGGCCACCCTCGGATATCCTATTTGGGGTGATGTTTTGTATGGGGGAAATGCCGCAGAACGAGTTTTCTTACATGCCTGGGCCTACAGTTTTGGGGCACGATTTTTTCATGATGATACTTGCCCTTTATTTGGAAAGTTCTTTGATCTGAACAGTGGCCTTGAGATGTTCCGCAATCATTGTGGGATCGGTGAGCGAAGGTAATTTGAATAAATACTGTCCATGAGTATAAGCGCCGATTTTTAATTTACTCGTTTCCAACAAAACTTTGATGTTACCGATTCTCTCCAGTGTATAGTTGGGAGAATTTTTCGCAATGTGGGAAAGACTATTGGCCAATTCACGATAATGAACGGCGTGAATGAGTTCATTTAGTTTCTTGGGATCATGATTTTGCTTCAAAATTTTTTCTAACACTTTTTCATCGAGAGTTATAATCACAGTCATATCATTTTTGTCACATTGGGTTTTCCAACTCTGTGGGATATGGCGATTAAGTTGAATGAGAGCGGCAGGGCATGAGTGGGCCTCGAGGATAGTCTGACGGTCTTTAAATTCCTTCTTTAGGTTGATGTTATAGAGGAAGATCGCCATGAAAAGTACGCCGACCATAAGAATGGGCCGGTTCATCATCCATAAATAGACTTGCCTCATCCTGGCCCCCCGGCCGCATCATAGGGATTATTTTTTTGTGAAAAATTCTGGCACATAGATTAATTATGCCTGGGTCGCTATTAAAAATCGAATATCATGTTATTTTGCCTAGTTAGCTATCTTTCTCGACTGGCAAGGATTTAGTTGATTAAAAAGCTAAAGAATGGAAAGGCAAGGCCGATAAGAATAGTATGAGTCACCGCTCGTGGGGGCATCTCCACTTTATGGGGTTGTGAATGACCTATAATTCATTTGTTTTTAGGGATCGGGCCTTTCAATTGGCCTGTGCAATCGAAAGGCTAGAGCATGAAATTCCTTTAAATGATTTTCTCAAGAAAAATGCCGCTTTAATAGAGGACTTTCAGCAGAGTTTTGATTTTTTTCAAAGCTTTGGGATTGAAATCAAAACAGCTTGGGTGAATAGCGATTTGATTTTATATCCTCTTCAGCAGAGTCTTCCAACCAAACTCACACTCAGCTTATGCGAATGGGCGGCCATCTCGGCCCATTTTCCACTGATGCTGAAGTTCAGAGGAAAGTATTTCAATAAGCTAGCTGAGGAAGTCTTGGGCAAAATTGAGCAGGGAAGTTCTATCGATTGTTTTGGGCAAAATCATCTAGCGCAAAACAAGTCGAAATTTATGGCCAGTGCTGCTGCTGCTTACCGAGAAAAAGTTTTTCAGCTCGAAGAATATATTTTTTGTAAAACGCCTTTGAAACTGGAAATGCGGCAAGACATTATAAAAAGCTTTCCTTTTCGAGTTATTTTTTTGGAAGGTCGGTTAGTTTTGGTGCATGAAAATCTTGAACTGAAAAATTTAAGTACGCTAGATATAGAAAAAATTCAAAATATAAATGAATTGAAAACTCTGAAAGTGCAACCTAAACACACTCTTTTAGATGCCAATGATTTTATAGCAAAAATGCGCGCGATAGGTGAAAAAGAGGAAAGACTTGTGCTTAAAATTTTATCTCAGGCGCATGTGGATTTATCACCTAATTATTATTTTATGGGAAATCCTTTTTTAACCACGAACTATAAAGGTGATTTGATTTGGGCCGCAACGGTTGAAGACTCACAAGAATTATTTGAATGGCTTTATTCGATCAAACCCTATATTGAGATTCTTGACCCTACGAATCTAATAAAAAAATATAATGAATTTGAAAAAAATTATAAAATGCTTGCCATTAAGAAAACGGGCTGATTAAGATGACCCTATGACACAGGTCAAGTTAGGCCGTTCTTTTTTTCTTGTCTCTTTTCTTCCGGCCATTCTCTATTGGTACTTGGAAGCACACTATCCTGTGCGAACAGCACTGATTGGTGGTTTAACCTTATCCGTGATTGAATTAAGCATTGAATATTTTTGGACTAAAGAACTTCATGCCCTTTCTAAGTTTAATTTTCTGTTGATCGCAGTTCTCGGTGGGCTTTCCCTCGCTGCCAATGAGGGTATTTGGTTTAAGCTACAGCCCTTCTTTACCGGCATTTTCATGAGTGCTTTTATGTTCTACCAGCTTAAGAAAGGTGATGGCATATTTCTGCCGATGCTGGAGCAGATGGGGAAGCAACCTCCTTCTACGTTTTTGCTGAGATTGGTAGAATCACATATGGCCATTTTCTTGGCCGTCTATGCTATTTTTATGGCCATTTTGGCCTTGAGCACTTCCACCTCGGTATGGCTTTTTTTCAAGACTGCGGGATTTTACTTAGCATTTATTTTTTTTAGTGTGGGAGAATTTTTTTATTTGAAACAGAAAATGAAAAAGCTGCACTATCAAGCCAAAGTTATGCAAACGGTATGGCCGTCACGAACTCTGTCCAAAAAAAATTAGATTTGTTTGTGTCCGGCAGGATAGCTGCCTAAAATTTTTATCGTCTGTGCCTCAAGCTTTAAGTCTCTAAGGCACCCTTGCATTTCCTCTGATTGTAAGGATGATTCCAGATCGACAAAGAAGGTATACATAAAAGGATTATCGGGAATAGGTCGAGACTCAAGCTTGGTCAGATTTAATCCATATTGCGCGAATTTTTCCAGACAGCGTAGGAGCGAACCAGGGCCATCACCGATAGTGAAGGCCAGCGATGTTTTATCATCATTAAGCAACGCAAGTTTATTATCAACATGGCAGATCAGAAAAAAACGGGTGAAATTATTGCGAACTTTTTGAATGTTGGTATCAATAATATGCAGGTTATATAATTCCGCCGTTCTCCGGGAAGCAATGACGGCTTCTCCTGGCCGAACGGTTTTTGCCGCTCCTGCCGTATCAAATGAAGGAGAGGATGCTAAGTTGAATTTTAAAAGGTAATCACGGCATTGCTCAAGGGCCGCAGGATGAGAGTAAACTTTCTTAATGTCTGCCGGAAGCGTGGTTGGAAGGGCCAGGAGACAGTGCTCAATTTTTAGATAATGCTCGCCGATGACATAAAATGGATATTGATTAAGAAGATCCATATTAATGGCAATATTCCCAATAATGCTATTTTCTACCGGGAAAAAGGCAAAATCGATTTGTTTGTTATTTAGGGCTTCGCAAACCTGTTCACTGTGGTCGAAGTTTATCACGCTTGGGATGACTTTCATCATGGCCCCATTGGGGCAGGCGAAATATTCAAAAGCCGCCAATTCACTATAAGAACCGTTGGAACCTTGAATACCTACGGTCATGGTTTTGCCGAATGGTTGCATGATGATCTTCCTCAGACTTTGGGAGTTTGAACTTTCTGATCAATGTTTGTCAGAGCGGTCAAAAAGCGCTCACGTGATTTTACAGCAAAGCGATTGTAACGATTCATGTCGACAAAGAGTTGCCATGTATCATTTTCAACCGTACTTAGAATGCGCATCAGTCTTCGGTAGCCTTTAGTATCAATTTGCAGGTCGGTGGCGCCGTATTCAATCAGTCCTCGACCGATAAAATGAGTTAAGAGCAGAGATTGAGAAATCTCCTCATCATGATGGGCCGGAGTGGTTTCAATGATTGTGAGCCCTTGCTCTTGGAGATAGCGTTTAATACTTTGATAGCGGGCATCTTCAATACGTATGGGGCAAAGAACGAGCTTGCGACCAAAAAAAGAGTCGTTGGCGGAATCTGGCCCAAACATGGGATGAGAGGCCAAGATGGATGTGTGCGGTGGAAGATATTTTTGCATAATCTCGGCAGGATATTCTTTAACAGAGCATACATCTGCAACAATTGAACCTGGCTTCAGGAGAGAGGATAATTGTTTGATCACTGTTTCGAATTCTGAAATAGGGACAGCGGGAATGATGATGTCTTGATTGGCGACTTCGGCAAGATTTCCCCAAATGGCACCCAATTTTTCCACTTCGGCTTTCAGCGGTAAAGTATCGTGGACCACAACCTTAAAATCACGAGACATGGCGCGCGCTAGCAGTTTCCCAAGCCGGCCCAAACCAATAATGCCAAGATTCATCGCCTTTCTCCTAAGGCCTTTTGGATGCGATGAAAGGCCTCTTCAATTTCTTTCTCACTTGTTGCGAAAGAAATCCGGATATAATGTTCGGCGCCAAAGGCACTTCCAGGGAGGATCGCCACTTGTGCTTTCTCCAAAATAAAATTGGTAAATTCCTCCGAAGTTTTTATGTTCTCAGTGTAATATTGATCACAACGGGGAAAGAGATAAAATGCTCCTTGAGGAGGAGTGAGATCAAAGATTTTAGAGAAGAGCTTATAGGCAAGGTTTCGTCGTTTCTCAAAAGTTTTTTTCATCTGGAGAAAATAGTCTTGGGGCATAGTTAGGGCCAGAATGGCAGCAGCTTGTGCCGGCGTACAAACGTTCCCACAAACATGACCTTGAAATTTATCCATATTTTTAACCAGTTCGGTAGAAGCAACTAAAAAACCTACTCTGTAACCGGTCATGGCGTAGGACTTGCTAAAAGTTTGTACCGTGAGGACTCGATTCAGCAGGTCTTCAGTGTCATAATTTTTTAGCAAAGTCAGCGGTGGAGTAAATGTTTTTTGATCGTAGGTTAAAAAGGCGTAGGCTTCGTCGGAAATAACGGCAAAATTGAATTGTTCGGCCCACTGTAAAATCTGAAAAATGTCATCGGTATTATAGATGGCCCCGGTTGGATTATTGGGAGAGTTTAGAATAATGGCACGAGTAGAGGGGCCAATGGCCCGGCGAATCGCGCTCAAATCCAATTGGTGAGTTGAGAGACAAGGCACAAAAACCGCTTTTCCTCCCGCAAGTTTGATGGATTCCGGAAACGTCACCCAGTAGGGAGAGGGGACTATAACCTCATCTCCGGGATTTATAATAGTTTGAAATAAATTATAAAGAATTTGCTTGGAGCCATTGCTGATGAAGATATTTTCAGCTCTGATTGGACGCTTGACTGCTTTCCCCAATTGCTCAGCCAGTTTCTCACGTAAAACAGGATGGCCTGATACAGGTCCATATCCGCAACTTGTTCGCTTTTGCGCCAGATACATCTCTTCCATTACTTCTTCTGGTGGTGGCATGTCGGGTTCGCCAACACACAGTGAAATGATGGGAAAACCTTTTTTTTGAAGCTCGATAACTCTTGCCACCATTGAAACACTTTTACTGGGCATGATGGCTTCAACTCGATGGGATATTTTTAGCATGGTTTTTTTACCTCATTTTTTACTTGGGCCATTCGATCACTTTGAAAGCGAACAGATTCGGCATGCACTATTTGGAAAATGCGCTCAATATAAGTTGGGTCTAGACCAATTTTTTGAGCATACTCAGTGCGGTTTTTCATGAGACGGTCCATTCGATTGATCTGCAAAGCCGTGACATTATGCTTGGCCTTGATGTCCGCGATTTGATGAACAACCCTCATGCGAGCAAGGAGAATTTCGATCAACTCCGAATCCAGCCTATCAATTCGGGCCCGTTCCTTTTCCAAGGACTCTTCGTAAGAATGGTCATTGCAAGAGGGAATTCGTGCTTCAAGGCGTGTTAGCATTTCTTGCAAAGAAGAAGGGGTAATTTGCTGACTGGCATCGCTGAGTGCCTGATCAGGGGCAATGTGAGATTCGATAATGAGACCGTCAAAATCCATATCCAAGGCCATCTGACTTACCCGTTCAATCAAATCACGTTTCCCGGCAATGTGACTAGGATCGCAGATCAGAGGAAGATGGGGAAAGTGACGTTTGAGTTCTAAAGGCACTTCCCACAAAGGCAGATTTCTGAAAATGTTATTTTCAGCACCGGAAAAACCGCGATGAATCGCAACCAATTTAGACAAACCGCTGGCGTTCAATCGTTCGAGCGCTCCAATCCATAAGGATAATTCGGCATTGACCGGATTTTTTACCATCACAACCGCATCAGTACCTTTAAGGGCCTCGGCAATTTCTTGAACCGCAAAAGGTCCCGCCGTTGTTCGGGCGCCAATCCAAAGACAATCAATGCCATGTTTGAGACAGAGTTCGACGTGACGAGGATTGGCGACCTCGACAGCAGTAAAAAGACCTGTTTCTTTTTTTACGCATGCGAGCCAGGGCAAGGCCTCTTCACCCATTCCTTCAAAAGAATTGGGACGAGTTCGCGGTTTCCACACACCCGCACGAAACCCCTTGATCTGGGGAATCTTCTTAAGTTCATGAGCGGTAGCGAGAACCTGTTCTTTTGATTCAGCACTACAAGGACCGGCAATAATAAAAGGGTATGAATTATTGGCCTTGGGCCAATTTGCCAAAAAAGTGGAATGGAAATGATTATCAAACTTACAATTCATTCGCAAATCATCTGGAAGGTAGAATATTTTTTAACATTTCATGGGCCTCAAGCACACATTCCTCAGTGGTTTTCCAATTGATGCATGCATCTGTAAGGCTTAAACCATATTGGATTTTTGAGTGGTCCAAGGGTATTTCCTGTCGGCCAGATTGTAAATTCGATTCCAGCATAAATCCAATGATCGAGCGATTTCCGTCACGAATTTGATTGTTGATGTTTTTAAGCACTAAGGGCTGGAGTGCGGCATCTTTGTTCGAATTGGCATGGCTGCAATCCACCATGATGTTGACAGGAAGATTGGCCTTTTTAAGTTCTTGCTCACACAGGGTAATACTGACAGAGTCGTAATTTGGTCGTCCATTGCCACCTCGAAGCACAAGATGACTATAAGCATTGCCGCGAGTATGAATGATGGCGACTTGGCCATCTCCATTAATACCCAAAAAGCGATGGGCCCCTGCAGCGGATTTCAAAGCATTGATGGCCACTTGCACTCCTCCATCAGTACCATTCTTAAAACCCACTGGGCCGGACAGACCTGATGCCAATTCACGATGGGTTTGAGATTCCGTGGTGCGCGCGCCAATGGCCGACCAAGAAATTAAATCTTGCAAATATTGAGGTGTAATGGGATCGAGTGCTTCAGTACCAAGCGGTAAACCGAGCGCAGACAAATCGAGAAGTACTTGGCGTGCCATCTCTAAACCTTCATTAATTTTGAAAGTATCATTGAGATAAGGATCATTGATGAGACCTTTCCAGCCAGTGGTTGTTCTGGGCTTTTCAAAGTACGTGCGCATGACAATAAAGAGTGTGTCCTCAACTTGCTTTGCCAGTTCGGCCAGTCGCTGACCATATTCCTTGGCGGCTTTGACGTCATGAATGGAGCACGGTCCGATAACTGCAATAAGGCGATGATCCTTGCGATCCATTATATTTCTAATGGTCTCACGTCCTTTGGCCACTACATCGCCGACAGCGTCAGGCAATGGGAGTTTACTTTTAAGAGCGCTGGGAGTGACCAGGAGTGAAGTTGAGACGACGTTTAAATCGCTTAATTGGCGTTTTGACATTGTTACCTCGTGATATTTGCAAAATCATCCGTTGCCGAGACGAGCTGAGAGCGAATGCCGCTTTCCATGGCAGAGTGACCTGCATCTGCGATTAAATGAAATTCTGCTTCAGGCCAAGCACGATGGAGTTCCCAAGCGCTTTCCGCAGGGCAAACCACATCATATCGCCCTTGCACGATAATACCAGGAATGTGGCGAATTTTGTCGACTTGCTCAAGCAAAAAATTGTCCTGAGAGAAAAATCCCTTGTTGATAAAGTAATGACACTCGATCCGAGCGAAGGCCTCGGCAAAAGCGGGGGCCTCAAATCTTTTTACCAATTCGTGATCAACCAGTAATTTACTGGTACTGCCTTCCCAAACAGACCAGGCCTTAGCGGCGTTGTATCTTACATCGCTATCGGGGGAAGTTAAGAGCTTGTAGTAGGCTTCAATCATATGCCCGCGTTCTTCAGGGATGATAGGGGCCACGTATTGTTCCCAATAATCAGGATAAATTCGTCCACAGCCGTCTTGGTAAAACCAATCGATTTCGCGTTTGCGCAGAAGAAAAATACCTCTCAAGATCAGTCCTAAGACCGCTGTAGGATGGGCCGTGGCATACGCTAATGCCAAAGTGGAACCCCAACTCCCACCGAAAACGTGCCACTTTTCAATTCCTAAATGGCGTCTAATTTTTTCAATATCTGCCACCAAATCCCAGGTTGTATTTTCCTGCAATTCAGCAAAGGGAGTACTTTGACCACAACCGCGTTGATCAAAGAGAATGACCCGCCATTTTTTAGGATTAAAAAAGCGTCGGTAATCTGGGGAGATGCCTCCGCCTGGCCCACCATGCAGGAAAATCACCGGAGTTCCCAAGGGATTACCACATTCCTCTACATACAAAGTATGTAAGGGAGAAACGGGAAGTCGAAAGCTTTTATTCGCATCATAGGGCGGGTAAAGATCGTGCATTATTTATTTATCCTAAGTACTTGGCCTAAACAGCTGTCATGCTTATTTATTGTATACTTCGGCTCAATTTGAGTCACGTTGACCGCCTGTTTTCAGAGGCATTCCTTAGAACTGTCATTCTTCCATGAGAATGACAGTTTGGGCAACTACTTGAAATTACTTAATTTTTTTGGCGTTTGAGAGAGGTGAAAAGTTGACTAAAGCACTGTGATAAAATGACGAAAAGGTATTGGGTTGAACTGGAAATACCTAAGCAAAAGGGAACGCGTGTTAACGCCTATTAAGAACTACCTTATTGTCATGTCAATGGCGTCTTTTTTTGGGGGATGTCTTAGTATGACTTCCCCGACAAAAGTGGAGAGTGTAGATCAAGCGGCCTTGAGCTATACGGAAGATTTGTGTAAAGGAGCGGCACTTACTGATGTCCCTTTCGGTAATAGCTCAACAGGTGGAGACGGACTCACAGCTCAAACGGCTTATATCATTTGCACTGCTGAGCAGTTCAATAATATTGGAAGCAGTTCGGTCTATTGGACCAAGCATTTTGTTTTACTGCAAAACATAAATATGATCTCTTACTCTTCACTGACTTATAATAAAATTGGAAATTCCACTACGCCTTTTACGGGTGTTCTGAATGGCAATAATAAACGCCTTCTTAATTTAAGCATCAATGGGTCCTCCAGCTATTCCGGAGTATTTGGAGTCTTGGGTGCCAACGGCATTGTGAAGAACTTACAATTATCCAATGTCCTGGTTTCAGGGGACAGCTATGTGGGAATTTTAGTGGGTGAAAATCAGGGAGGGGAAATTCGCAATGTGACGATCACAGCACCCTATGTTTCCGGCCAAGGCGACTATGTTGGTGGCCTCGTTGGTAAGAATTCATTGGGGTCTATCTATGATTCCTCGATAACTTTTACCAGTGCAGCGATAAGCGTCCAAGGTGATTCTAATGTCGGCGGATTAGTGGGAAAAATGGATTATGGGCTTATACAGGATTCATTTGTAACCGGCATGGGAGTTTATAGTAGCGTGAATTATGCAGGCGGTTTGGTAGGGACCAACGATGCTGGAGGACAAATACGGTCATCATATGCAAAATTTACAACCTCAGTCTCTGGCGCGGGTGTTGGAATCGGTGGCGTCGTTGGCAATAATAATGGATTGATATACCAAAGTTATGTCGAACTTCCGAAAGTTATGGGTGCTAATTATATCGGAGGTATAGTTGGATACAATGATGCAGGATTGGTTCAAGAGTCACGCGCTAAAATCACCACTCAAGTCAGTGGTGCTGGAGATATCGGTGGTGGAGTAGGCTATAATGCAACAGGAACTGTGCTTTCAAGTTATTCAGAAGCGGTTCTTGTGACAGGAACATCCAATAATGTCGGTGGTCTGATTGGAAGGAATGTGAGTGGTACGATTACCAGTTCGTATGCCAAAGTCACGACTGTGAGTTCCACCATTGGTGCTGGAGTAAGTAATGTGGGCGGGTTAGTGGGACTCAATGGAACTGGCCTAGGAAAAATTGAAAATTCTTATGCGGAAACAACAAATATCACGGCCACTACGGGAGAGAATGTGGGGGGGCTTGTCGGTTATAACACCGGTGGTGAAGTTAAAAATTCTTACGCTAAATCGAGTAATGCAATTACCGGTACTTCATATGTGGGAGGATTGATTGGGTATAATGGATCAGGATATTTATCTTCCAGCTATGCTGATGTGAAAGGTGTGACGGCTTCGACTAATTATGTTGGAGGGTTTGTTGGTCGCACGAATACAGGAAGCAATATTTCAAAAAGTTACGCAAAATCTTCTGGTACCATTTCAAGCCCCAGCGTGGTCGGGGGATTTGCGGGATATGACTTAGGGGGGCAGATTGTTGAATCTTATGCCTTGCCGACCACTATTACGGGAACGACCTCCCTGATCGGTGGTTTTGTCGGACACCTGGCCGGAAGTAGTTATTTAATGAATGTTTATGTTCGTTCTGATGCAGGGACTCTAACAGGGAATACAATTGTAGGCGGTTTTGTTGGTCGAATTGAAGATTCGACCATTATAAATTCATATTCTGTGTGGAACTTGGTGACAGGGGCGGGTGAATATATTGGAGGCCATACCGGAATTGCCTCGAATAGCAATATAGATAACTCATTTTGCGTTGCCAGTGTTTCCGGCATTAGTGCCCTGACTCCTCCAAGTGTCGGGATGTTTATTGGCTTACTGCCAACGGCCGCTACTCCGCCTTTGATTAATAAAACATTGGAGCTAGCTTTTGCCGACTGGGAAGAAACGAAAACATGCACCAATTCGGGGGGACTTACAATCTGTAATGATAGTGATAGAACCAATGAGGCAGTCTATCCTCCTGATCCAGATAATTATGAATTTGAAACAGGCGTGGACTTCAATACCACTTTTTATTATAAGACGAGTGCACCTTTAAGTTCTTGGGATTTTACCAATATTTGGAAGGAGAATACTTCTGACTATCCAAGTTTTAGATAGGAAAAATTCTCGTTATCTCTCCAAAATATTAAAAATTCTGGCCTCTTTGATGTTCTTAATAATTTTGTATCTATGGTTCAAAGAGGATATGTATGTATGGCTGTGTGAGCATGAAGAGGCCACTGCTGCCTGTACTATTGTGGGGATGATAAATGAGAGGCAACGTTATTATGATTCTGCCGATAGCTATTATGAAAAAGCTTGCAAGCATGACTACGCCCTAGGGTGTTTTAAACGGGGGCTTCTGGCCAAAGAGCGAAAACAAATGGATGTGGCCAAAGAATCTTTACAGCGAGCTTGCCATTTAGGCCATAAACAGGCCTGCGGACTCTTCTGATAAGAGGGAATGAACGACCTGCAGAAGTTTTTCCGGCGATGCCGGTTTTTGAAGCCAGACATTGCCACTTCTTCGAAATGAATCGCCAAATTCTGGTAGTTCTTCTAATTTTTGAGATGTGAAAAGAATGAAAGGAATTACAGGGTAAAATTCCTGAACATAGGCCCAAACATCTGCGCCATTTTTAATGGGCATGGCATAATCGCAAATAATCAAATTAAAATTCAATTCCTTTTGCAAGAGTGCGATGGCCTGGGGTCCATTCTCGCACAGAGTGACGGAATTTCGATTGTACCTAGATGTGCTAAGACAGTGCAAACGCCTTTGTAAAAAAGATCCATATAAGTTTCGAATTTCTGGATCGTCATCTATAAATAAGAGCTTTGCCATAGACTCGTCATGTTTTTATTTTATTGTTCCCAATGAAGTCATGGCATTTTCATGTAATTCATGTCAATCAGTGTTGCGGATTCTCCAAATAATCTGGCATTTCGGCATAAAATTTTGAAAATTTTATTTTGAATTCTCAAGAAAAATACAGAGTTGTCCTTGGCCTAATTATTCACCGATGGTGGCCGCGGCCACCAAGGCCAAGATCGCTCCGATGTTCAAGCGACGTGCGGTAACTTCTTTTTTGTTGCCAAAGAGATGGAAGAAAATGGCTTCGACTGTAGAAGGGACTTTCATCTTTTTTATAATGAAAAGAAAGATAGAATGCCCCAACTTTTCTTGGTTAGGTTTGAGCTTGGCAAAGCCCATAATCGTTGGTCTGAAAACACTCCAGCCTTGTTCAATTTCATCCCGGTCCATGATGTTATTATAGTTCATGTCGTAGCGAATAAAGGTCGTTTCAATATTGGATAGACTGACAAACAAACGACCAATATCAACTGTTGACATAGGCACATTGATATCACGAATTTCTTTGGCAAAACTTTCAACACTAATGAGGAATTGCTGAACCTCAGAGTCAGATGAAAAGACTACATAGTCATAAAGTTTGGGGAAATATCTCTTATAATCCAAGTCAATGAATAGGGATGAAAAGAAATGTTCACGGTAACATTGGACCTCAAAACTTTTATCTTCTTCATCCATGACGGGGCAGTGGGTTTTTAAAACATCAAACATTTTCAATGCTAGAGTCCGTGAAGAAATAATGTTGGCCACATATTCCGTGGCTTCATCCAGACGAATCACACCATCTCCGTCTGACTGGTACTGGAAAAGGTCAGATGAATTCATGGCCTCAGATAAGAATCGTTCGAAAAAGTGCGGCCACAATTCGAACTCCACCATGGCAGTCTTTAAATCAAGGAGCAAGGTGCGCAATTCATCAATGGTTGCGGCCATAAACAAAGGTTTGCCGGTGATGGGGTCAATTTTAGGATGGCCATAAGCATTGAGTGCCTTATTTAATCCAAAACGAAGCACGGTTTGCAGATTAATGCCATAGAGATAGCGCATGTAATCATTGGTATAGTATTGAATGTTTTCTGGCGCATGAAAGACGCGATATTGAGTCACAATTATTTTGAATTCGTTCCATAATTCAAAGACGCGTGGTCGTGGAAATTCGGCATATTCGGGAAGTTCAGGACGGACGAGGTCTTTAAGAGGGCCATTGCTCTCCATGGTCTCTTTCATGTATTCATAGGTGACGTCATTAAAGTAGTACTGCTCGAAAAGAGCAACACCCCAACTCAGTACTTTATTTATATCACCGAAAGTATAGTTATTGGGATCAGAGCCAATAAGTTTGGTTTTAATATTGACGATAGACTCTTCGATATTTCGAACATTGAAATCAAATTTTCCTTCAGTTAATTTTTCTACCACGTTGATGAGTTCGTTATGCTTGAAAATATGTTCATCGGTGTCCCAAGGATGGAAGAGACTGCCGAGCAATCGCGTTCTTTGCAAGAAAAAGAGGGCCTTATCCTTTTTTTCCGGCGCATCGGCATCTTTGTAATAAACAAAGTCAAATACCAAAAGGACAGCTTGGCCAATTTTTGGAATGATGGCGGTTATTTCATCAGTCGAGACTGTTGATCGTTCGCCGCCAATGAATATTTTTTTGACAAAGAGGAAGCTTTCGATGAGTTCCAAGTCAAGCTGGTCATCATTTAAGTCGAGTGATTTCTTAAGTTCGGAGATGAATTCCATGACCGCTAATTGTGAGGATGGACCGTTGGCACGTGCCAAAATGGTTACGAAGTCTTTGGTCAGATTTCCCAAGAGAAATTCGATTTGCGGACGCAGATTCCAATAATTTTGCTTTTGCTCGGTGATCTTTTTGAAAATATGGTTGAGAGGAGCACCATAGCGATTGGCCATACGAATAAGGTCGAAGATATTTCCGATATTTTGTACCGAGATCTGGTGCCGCTGGTCGCGTAGTAATAAGGTATTGAGTTCAAACAGAAAGCGCAGCGATTTAATCATCGCGGTACTTTCTTTAACAAAGAACTTATTAATAAATTTTTCTAAATCCTCTCGCTTGACTACATTGGGATTGGCACGATTCACGAACTCGGAGAACTGTTTCAGGTTGTTTTCCACGCAGGTAATATCTGCTGTGACGTCAGTTTCGAGCAGTTTCTTGAGTCGATCGGCATCGATCTTACAGCTATTTTGAAAGTTGCCAACATCGTAACTATCTGTTTCTACTGGGGAATCTTTGTTAAAACAACCCATCAGGACAAGACATACTAAGGATAAGGCCCACCAAGTTCCCACGGTTTTAGATCGTTTCAAACTCATGCAATTTCTCCCAGTCTTTTTCCCAAGCACTCCCTCCAATAAGTAAAGCATGGCCTTGCCTAGGAGTCTTGTCGATGACTTGAGGCCAAAATTGCCGGAGTTGATTTGTCGATTAATCTGTGTAAATTGGATAAAGTTGCTCCCTAGGGTAAATATTCAACTTTGAGGTGACAATTATTCTGGGGGACTCAATAGTGAGTCATTTGACACAATAGTTCAACATTAGGCAGGATGGAAAGATGGTTTATTGTTTTGTCATAATTTTTGTGATGGTTCTGTCTTTAAGTCAACTTTCCCGGGCCGAAACGGGCTTCTCATATCAAGAGCTGGGACGTCTGAATACACCGGCCATGACTGAGGCATCGCCACGTTGGTTCGGTTTTGATTTCGAGAAGGCCAAGGATTACAAGAGCGAGTATTCGAGTTACCTTAAGTTTCATGTACGTCACTTTGGTGAACAGGGAACTATTTATTCTGCTCCCGAGGCCTACTTGCGGACTGATAGGGGGCATACACAGATGTACTATGGTCGGCACATTTTAGATTGGAACCCCCACGAAAAATTCTGGCTTCTTGGCGATCTCAACGCCCAACGAGGGTTTAATCTACTTGAAGAGGATATGGAAGGATTGGCCGGGATTCATTTGGTCCATCAGCAGGAATTGTTGAAAATCGATATTTTCGCTTCCTATGTATATATTCCCCAATTAAACCCTGGTTATGACATTAAAAATGGCGATGTCACCGCACCTAATGAATGGAGCAAAATGCCCCCTGAACAGGTTTATTATAATGGGGCCAAAGTTCCGATCTATTATGAGCTAGATATGCCTGAGATGAAGACTATTATCTTCCAACCATCTGTTGGCGGTCGGGTGAAAATGAATTGGTCGGAAGGCGGGGGGGTATCAGTTTACGGGCTTTATAAGCCAGAAAATCAGGTGCGTCTCAATGCTACGGGGCACTATGAACAGGATACAGAGGAGCAGGCGCGAGTTCGGGCCAAACCTTTTGCTAACCATCATTGGATTTATGGTGCCGAAGCGGAGCAAGAATTTGGGGATGTTGTGGCCCAAATGGGTGGGATGGTGGTTATTCCTGAACGTGGGGGGGATCCTACCTTCGAGTTTGAACCGCTTAAAATTGAGCCTGTCTATGAGGATTATTATTATGGCTTTGCCGGACTTAGCTATAACAAACCAGAGATGTCTGTCGGGCTCCATCAAATTAAATCTTTCTCACCCCCTACCCAGGGTGAAAACCTGTTTGGAAAGAAGATCCGTTGGCAGAATGCCTCAGGGGTAAGTGGGAAATATCTTTTTAACGACTATTGGTCGTTCGATGTGTCCTATCGCTATGATTGGCAGATGCAGGATAGATTATGGGTTCAGGCGGTTAATTATCGTCTTAGTAAGCAGGCCACTGTCTCCGCCGGTCTGGAAATGCTTGAATCCCCAAAGAGTGACAGCTTTTGGAGTTCATACCGCTCAAACGACACCAGTTATGCACGACTAAACTACATCTTCTAATAGACGCAGCCACCTAATTCTTTGGGCAAATAGAAAATTTCAGGGCGAAGTTGCATGCCTGTTTTAGGGTGATGGAGTGTGCGTTTGGAAACAAAATCAAAAAGCAAAGGGTTATAATGATAGATTTGATTTAAAGATTCGCGTTCAGAGTCAGTGATGTAACCCAGGTCTTTCCACTGTGAAGTGCGATAAATCCAATTTATGGCAGGTAAGGGATAGTCAGAACCATTGACGAGGCGTACTTGCAATTCTGGATTCTCTAAAATTTTCAGAAGTGGTTCGCCGATGCGGGTATGAAGCGTGACGGCCGAAATCTCGCCGAAGAGTATTCCTTTATACTTATCTTCGTTAAAGAGTCGCCAGAAAAGTTGGAAGCAAGATTTTTCTCCTCCTTGCTCAAAGTCTTCACAATTTCCCAAGCTGGCGACATGGGCCATAATGATTTTGACCCCTTTATCGAGGGCTTTCCGATAAAGGAGAGGGTTCCCAAGCTTCTGAAATTGGTCTCCGTCTACCGCACGTTCTTCTCCCACGTGGGTTAAAATGGCCATATCTAACTCTTTAACCTTGTCGTAATAGGCTTCAAGTTGTGAACGACTTGGATCAATGTGCATTGAGTTTGGTAACCATTTGATAAATTTGACCCCCATTTTCCCCCATTTTTCCAATTCCTGGATGGCATCTTTGCGATAAGGGTGAACTGAAATGACAGGAGTGAACATGGTCGGATACTTTTGAGCGAGGTCCCAAATAGTATGATTGGGCATATAGAAAGATGTGTTTTCTGAGTTGGGAGTACCGTCTTCATTGTAATGTCTGTCGAAGGCCAAGAGATGGGCCTTCCCGGGCAGTTTACCATATTTCCAGAGATCGACGATTCTAGAGAAATAATCTTGGTTAATTTTTTCGGGTGATTGCAATTCGGACTTTTGGATACCGGCAGCGTTGAGATAAATTTTGAATTTTAAAAAAGTTGAGAAGTTCATGCGCGATTGGGCCTTCGGATTGACCCAAGGTTCTTGAGTGGTTTCAAAAGCATCATGCTCGTGCCCTACTCCAGCTACATGGACATGCATATCTCGCACACAATCTAGACGCAGACCTGTCGTGGCCTTGCGGATAAGGTCCTGGGCCTCAGGGCTTAAGGCGTTCTGCATTTGCTCCGGTGGGCCGGAAAAATTTCCCGCCAGTTTACTGATGGCGAGATCGCAAGATGTACAGAAGAGAACGGCGGTAAAGAGAGAAAGCATGCTTTTCATAAGTGGCCTTTTTAAAAAAGTACTAATCCTTTTTCAGGTTTCCAATTCCATAAAAAAAGTAATGAAAAAATTTGCGAATCAGTGCGAGTTTTGAAAAGACCAGGTCCAGTCAAGAAAGTTTGGGACTGTAACTTCTTTTGCATCAAGAGAAAAGTCATGGAAGATTTTTGGGAAGTGTTTTGCATGGAGTTCTCCATATGCAAAAGTGCGGCGGCGTACTGATCATTGATTTCTTGTCCCACAATTCCTATGAAATTCACGAGTCGATCTTTGGATGGACCAGCTTCGAGGGTTGAGAGTTCCTCACTGAATCTGCGGTTGGAATGGTTAAAGCTCAGGGCCATGGTGCGCATATCTGCCATAAGGAATGTGGACTTAAATTTCAGCGCCATGCGGCCTCCGAAATAGTCTTTATAGACTCTTCCTTGGCAGTCAATCGAGGCACAATCAAAGGTGTCGAGAGATTTCGCCTGACGAAGGACTGTTTCTCGACCGCCCACTATACCAAAGAAAGAAATGGGATAAATTTCCAAACGTCCATCAAATGCGTTGATAATACCACTGGTGCGGACACTCGCCATGGGGCGAACAAACCCATAGAGGACAGGTGACTTATCTCGCTTTTCCCATAGGGAAGCGCTGTAACCGCCAGTGGCCTTGAGATAAACAGCTTGGGGAAAACTACGAATCAAGCTTTCAATTCCCATATCAACTTGGGCATAGCTTGCAGGGCAAAGATTAATAAATATTATCGAGATCGCGTATTTTAACCATTTCATGGGTAGTAATTGTAAAGACCTATCCGCTTTAAGAGAAGGAGTTTTTATGCTGCCTTTTTTTCATTTGAACGACCGTGGATGATGGTGAGGAGCTTGGACTTAGAGAACGGTTTTGGAAAGGCGCCATCCATACCCGATTGAAGACATCTTTCTATGGAACGTTGATCGTCGGCCGCGGTAATTGCAAGAATGGTTGCATGCTCCAGGCTGCGTTTTGCCTCAAGGGAGCGAATGGCCTGAGTTGCCATCAAACCATCGAGCTGCGGCATATTTACATCCATTAATACCAGATCGGGCAAATGATGGGCATACACCGAGGTGCCCTCAATCCCGTTATAAGCATGCAACAACTCGACTGGCTGATTCTTGAGCATAATTTTGAGTAATTGGTGGGTATCATCCGAATCGTCAACAATAAGGATTTTAGAGGCGTGTTTTTCCAGCATAGGAAGGGTGAATACAGGATTATTTGTTCCTTTTGATCCTTGGATGATATTTTTTTCATAGTATGCCGGCCAGTTGAAGTCAGGAAAATAATCGCGTAAAACAAAAAGACATTTTGCCAGATCAGAAGGCCACTCAATGATCCCATCGATTATTCCTAAAGACTTGTCGAGCACGTCCTTGCCAAATTTGGGAGCCAAAATGAAAATCGGTACATTGTTCCAGGTATCGGATTTGCGAAGGGTAATGATACTTTCTAGAATTTTCGGATAGAAGACATCGGCCATGATAATAGGGTTTTCAAAAGCGGTTATTGTCGATTCCAGAAAATTTTCACGAGTGAGTGTGGTGACTTTGATCGTTCTAAACTGTTCGACCAAGAAGTTTTTAAGTTTGTTTGATTCATCGAGATTCTGAGAGATGAGGATCAGATGCGGTGAACATCCTATCTCGGTCGCTGCTTCAGAATTGGTCAAAATGGGCAGTGCGAGAGTGAAAGATGTACCCTTTCCTTCTGCTGATTCTACTGTGATTTTTCCATTATGGAGTTCGCAAATATTTTGGCAAATAGTAAGACCAAGACCTGTACCATTCTCACGGTCTTCGACACGGGCCTGTTCATACTTGTTAAAGATTTTATCCAGTTTATCTTTTGGGACACCGATTCCATTATCTTTAATGGTTAATTGTAGAATTTTTCTTCGTCCAAACGGTGGGCGGAGAAATTGAAATTTCTCTTGAACAAGGATGGAAATGGTACCACTTTCAGGAGTGAATTTGATGGCATTGGATAAAAGATTGTTAATGACCTGGGCCAGGCGACGAAGATCAGCAAAAACCTCTATCCCATTAATAGTTTCAATCAAGAGCTGAATTTTCTTGTCTTGAGTCGACAAAGTGAAGTTTTGTGCGCAATCATTGAGAAGTTTTTTGAGATCAAAGACTTCCGGGAAGAATCTTATACCGCCTTCCAGACGGGCAATGTCCAGCAGGTCTTTAATTAAATTAATTCCTAATCTAGCCCCTCGTTTGGACCGTTGTACCAGATCAAGGTTTTCGGGAGACAGCATCGGACAGCTTTCCATGATCAGACTCATGCTGGTTTCAATAACGGAGAGCGGATTTTTCAGATCATGACTCACGACCGCCAACAGGTCATCTTTCTCTTTGCTGATTTTGCAGATTTCAGTATTTTGTATTTGAGTATTTTCTAATAATTTTTGATTGGCACTTAAGGCCTCTTCCATCTTATCTTTGGCATTTTGCGCCTGTTCCTCGCTATGCTGGATTCTGCGTGTTCGCTCATTCACTTGATGGATCATTGCCTGAAAAGCGGTGGCCAACACCCCGATCTCATCGGATGATGCTATATCGACATGGATGTCGGTCTCTCCGCGTGTATAGCGAAGGGCGACATCAGTGATAGCATTGAGATTGCGCGAAATTATTTTAGAAAAGGCATAGGCAATAACCATGGCAAGGGCAATTAAACCGGCAGCGAAGAAATATGTTTTCTTTCTAAGATGTTCGGATTCATTTAAAGCTTCCCAGTAGTCGATGACTTGCAGGAGGACCAGTGAATTATTCTCATTTGTAAAATGTTCGGTGAGTGATGAGGGTACTAAATTTAACCGTTTGTAGTGAATCGCCAAACCGGAATAACCACTAACTTTAGGAATAACTTTTTCCTCAAGGGTAGTTTTAAAAACAGAGTCCAGTTCTGGATAGTCATTTTGCATCAGATGAGGTTTCAGATTATTGTTAACGATAGCTTCTTGTTGGTTCATGTTGAAGAAATATTCACCATCACTGCTGGCAAGGTAAATGTGATACTTCGAAGTGGAAAGTTGCTTGGCAAAGTTTACGTTTTCTTGAAAGTTGAGGGTCATCGTGAGAATACCGAGAATTTCGTTATTTGGCAGAATCACCGGCCAGGTTAATGTTAAGGCGGCAATTTCCTTCATCTTCCATTCTGGTCTGTTATAACTAAAAACACGTGAGAAAGAAGCCGTAGTTTCTTTTTTGGAAACAGTTCGACTGGTACTAACGTTTACCGAACCTTGTGGTAGTTTATAGACAGTCGTTTTATGACGGGATAGCTCGAAGCTTGCATCAAGCAGATAATGATTTGTTTTCACAACATGCAATAATATATCGTCGATCTTGGATTGCTCTTCTCTAAATTGAAGTGTTTCAATGAAGAGGTCACTGAGTTTTTGGGCCTGCAAGGTAAGGTGGTCGATGTTGCGCAAAATGAGTGGTGAGAGATAAGCGACATGATCTTCAAGTTCACTGGTTTGTTGCCCAATTAAATTGTACTTGTTACCAATTGTAAATGTGGCGATAAGAACGACAGAGGTTGAGAAAACAAGGCCGAGCATCACTAGGGTGATTTTGTGAGCGAGAGTTAATCTACGGGCCTTCATCCATCATTCCTTTGGCCACCGATAGGAGCGTGACACCTCTATCTTATCGGATATTTAGCCCTTCTCTTGAGCCCTGGGCAAGATGTAAGTTGTTGAAATGATGAGTAATTCTTGTCGCTATTTGGGAAGTGAAGCTGGATTGAATCGATTTGGGAGTAAATCGGCCAATTTCTTAACGTGGTGAAGGCCATTGGGATCAAACATGTGAATCTCAAAATTGGGAGGAGCAAATTCGGACAGTACCTGTAAGCAAAAACCACATGGGACGGCCAGTGGCTCCGTAATAAGAACAAGTCCTTTGAGTGGTCGTATTCCTACCTTCGAGATCATATGAAAAACAGCATTTCTTTCTGCACAGACAGTTCCTCCAAATGAAGCATTCTCCACATTGCATCCGGGATAAATTTCATCCATTTGGGTAACTAGTGCTGCTCCAACTTTAAATTTTGAATAGGGAGAATAGGACCTGTCCCTTGCTTCTTGCGCGATTTTAAGTGCCTCATTGACCCAATTATTCATGTTGATCTCCTCACTCTAACACTTGGTTCTGTCCAGAATTTCTCCCATGGGTTTATTGGCCAGAACTCCATCCTGCATGATCACATTTCCCTTGAGGATTGTCATACAGACTTTGCCTTTTAATTTCATTCCGTCGTAGGGGGTATGCCCACATCGACTTGCCATGAGGTCGGCGGAAATCGAACTGCTGGCTTGAATATCAGCGATGGAAAAATCGGCATCATTGCCAATGGCAATCTGACCTTTTCCTTTAAGTCCATAGAGATTGGCGGGATTTTCGCTGAGCAATTTCGCCAAGTGCAACAGAGACAGTTTGCCTTCTAAAAAGTGATGGAGCATGAGAGGGAAAATTGTTTGCACTCCAGGAAGGCCGCTCGGAGATGCGGGATATCCTCGTTCTTTTTCGTTTTTAGTGTGGGGGGCATGATCCGAACCGATGATATCCACTACACCGTCTCGTAGAGCTCGCCATAATGCCGCTTGGTGATGGTATTCGCGGATAGGGGGATTCATCTGCGCGTATGTTCCCAGGCGATCGTAGCAGTCAGGGGATTGGAGAGTTAAATGCTGTGGCAGTACTTCCACCGTAGCAGTGTCGCGGAATTGACGGAGAAGTTCCATCTCTTCAGCACTGGAAATATGCAAAATATGTATGCGCCGTTGGCACTTTCGAGCGAGCTGCAAAATCATTTTGGTACTTCGCAAAGCCGTTTCAACGTCTCGCCATTCGGGATGTTGTCTGGGGTGTGTGGCCTGATTTCGGATGTGTTCCCTTTCCTTGAGACGTAGCTCATCTTCCGAGTGAATGGCAATGGGCAATCGGGTATGACGGAAAATGTCTTCTAGAATCTTCTGATCGTAGAGAAGCAGGTCGCCGGTTGAACTACCTAAAAAAATTTTTATACCGACGCAGCCATGGCAATTTTCAGCGGCGATAAGTTCTTGCAAGTTGTTCGCTGTAGCTCCGATAAAAAAGCCAAAGTGGGCAAAGGCCCGATTGGTGGCAATAGCGACTTTTTCCGTGATGTGGGCACAGGTCGTAGTGGGAGGTTTGGTATTGGGCATTTCTAGAAAAGCAGTGACTCCACCCAGCGCGGCGGCCTGCGAGCCTGATTGAAGATCTTCTTTGTGGATTAGGCCGGGTTCACGAAAATGCACTTGGGTATCAATAACTCCTGGAAAAACAATCAGGTTTGTGCAATTGATGATTTTTGTTGCGCTTTTGATCGTGGGGTTAAAGGAGCTAATCTTGCCATTGATAAAACCGATATCCGCCTTGCTTATAGCATGGGGAAAAATGCAAGTGCCCCCCTGCAAAACTACATCACATATTTCGGATGTCATTGATGCTCTCGCTTTAAAATTAGCGGTTTTTGCAAAGCCTGTCGATCTGAGTCTTTTGCGTAAAGTTTGATGTGAGATTCAATCAAATCATTTTCAATGTCAATTTTATATTGAGTCATGATGTAGCTGGGAATTTTTGATTCGCGCCACAATTTTTCCTTGAAAGAATAGAGGGCCAAACCTCTTTCGGGATCGTTGGGCGAAGTTTTAATCGTTTCAACCTCAACCCATTTGTGGTTGAGAAATAGCTGATAGTGTTCGCCACAAAAATGTAAAACTTCATAATTTTTGAGACAATTTTCGCAAAATAATTCGCCGCAAATGGCGCAAGTCCCTCGGGCCGGGATATCGCAATGATTGCTGCAGTATCCTTCCGTATGGCCGAAATCGCTTGTGCTATGAGTGCTCTCAAAAGAATTATTGATTAACGCTGGTATAGGAGCGTTGTCGTTCTTGCCTTCTTCGGGACCTTGCTGTTTCTCACAGGGATTAGTCGTAGGGTTCTGATTTCTGTCCGGATTTGTTCTTTTTAGAAGCAAATAGGCCAAAATACCAACGGCCATCAACAGGCCTAACGTTGCCAATATTAAGGCACCAATTAATAACGGTACAATGGTGTCTTTTTCCATTTTTTTCCACCGTGTCTAACTCGATCCGGTATGATATTAATTATCTCATTAATTGGCCATGACGGCCAAGAATCGTCATAGCGTTATGCCCGCTAGAATCATGATCGATCAAGATGAACTGGATTGGTCAGACATTGCTGAGAGTAGGAGGAGTGAGTATGGGAGACCTGGTCATATACAATACTTTGACTAAAAAAAAGATGACGTTTCATCCTCTCGACCCAACACGGGTAAAAATGTACGTCTGCGGTCCAACGGTGTATGGATTGTTACATGTAGGGAATTTTCGAGGGGCAATTTTTTTTAATTTGGTCAGAAATTGGCTGGAAGCTCAAGGGCGCCAGGTGACATTTGTTTATAACTATACTGATGTTGATGACAAAATCATTGCCAAGGCCCAGAGTGAAGGGCTTCCTTCCCAGGTAATCTCAGAGCGATATATAGCGGAATTTGAAAAAGACTTTAAACGTTTAGGGCTGCGCAAACATGATTATAATCCGCGCGTGACAGAATTCATTTCGCAAATTGTGAACTTTATCTCCGATTTGGTAAAACAAGAGAAGGCCTATGTTGTTGAAGGAGAGGTCTTTTATGATATCTCAAAATTTCCCAGTTATGGGAAATTGAGCGGTAAAAAATTGGATGAATTGGAAGCCGGCCATAGAGTTACAGTGGATCAAAGGAAGAGGGGACCTCATGATTTTGTTTTATGGAAACCTTCAAAACCGGGTGAGCCAAGTTGGGATTCCCCCTGGGGCAAGGGGCGACCTGGGTGGCATATTGAATGCTCGGCCATGATTTACGAGATTCTTGGCACTACTATCGATATTCATGGAGGTGGTATTGATTTGATTTTTCCCCATCATGAAAATGAAATAGCCCAAAGCGAAGGACGTACCGGAACTCTTTATTGCCAATTTTGGATGCATAATAATTTCATCAATATGAATGATGAAAAAATGTCAAAATCGTTGGGAAATATTGTCACCGCTCGTAAATTTATGGATGACTATCACCCTGAAATATTAAAATATTTAATTCTGTCGGTTTATTACCGTGCTCAGGTTAGTTTTAACGACGAAAAAATATTGCAAACCATTGCCGCCCTGGCGCGAATTTATAGCGCTCTTCGTGATGCCGAAAAAGTGGCCAGTGGGCCTGGGGCGGACAATACTCAACTGGCAGATTCAGAATTTGTCAAGGCCATGAAAGTGGCCGATGCAAAAATCGCCGATTCTCTCAATGATGATTTTAATACCGTGGAAATGACCGCTCAAATTTTTGAGATCATTCGACTCTTTAATGCCATGACTCCGATAAAAAAAATCAAAGACGTAAAAGTTCAGTCGAGCGCTCGCCTGTTTTTGGATTGGGTCCGCCGTCATGGACAATTGATGGCCCTCTTTGGGGAAAATCCTGCCGAGTTTTTGCGTAGCCTCGATCGCATTCTCCTGGTGAAAAAAGGGATTGATGAAGTTATGGTGGACAACTTGGTTCTCCAGAGACAACTTGCTCGCAGTAAAAAAGATTTTCAAAAGTCGGATGAAATACGGCAACAACTTTTGTCCATGGACATTATGATTCTAGATCATTCGGATGGATCAACCAGTTGGGAAGTGAAAAAAACATGAACGTGCCAATTAGAGACACAGTTCTGCTGGCAAAAGTTGCTGTTCGCATGCCAGGTCCAAATTCCATTCTTACCTATAAAATACCGGCCGAAAGAGAGTTTAAAATTGGTGATGCCGTCAATGTGCCGCTGGGAAGAAGAAAAGGTCAGGGAATTATTTTAGAGATCGGACCTTATGCTGATTTATGTCCCAGCCATTTGGCCCCAGAGAAAATCAAGAAAGTTGAGAGCATTCTTGATCCCGAGTTAAGTCTTGATCCTAAGGAGCTTGAACTTTATCAATGGATGGCCAAGTACTATCACTATTCGCTTGGCTTATTAGTTTTTGACTGTCTTCCCAATTCCGTAAAAAAACCCAGAGCGACGCAAATTGTTAAGGGACGCTCTGAAGGAGGGGGCTTTGAATTTCTTGCGGAGCAAGCAGATATTATTCAAGAACTTTTGCCAAAAATAGGAAAAGGATTTGAAAAAACTTTTATTCATGGCGTGACTGGCAGTGGCAAAACAATTGTTTATTTTGAATTAATAAAAAAATGTTTGGAACTTGGGAAGTCAGTGCTCTTGCTCGTTCCTGAAATCAATTTAACTCCCCAGTTGGCAGATTTTTTTTGCAGTAATTTGGGGGAATTTCCCTTTTTCGTTTATCATAGTGCCATTAATAATTCCGCCAAATATCAAATCCGCAAATATCTTAAACATAATTCCGGTCCGACAATGGTTTTAGGTGTGCGTAGTTCAGTTTTTTTGCCTCTGCAAAATTTAGGGTTAGTCATTGTCGATGAGGAGCATGATACATCTTTTAAGCAGTCAGATCGCTGCCCTTATAATGGGCGCGACGTGGCCATCAAGAAGGCGCAGATGCACCAGTGCTTGGCTATTTTGGGTTCGGCCACTCCCTCATTAGAGAATTTTTATGCATTCAAACGGCAACTGCCGAAAAACTATTATAAAATGTTAAAAAGGGCCCAGGGTGAATTTCCATCAGTTCAATTTCTCGATTCCAGGGGTTTAAAATTTGACCACCCGGCATGGCCGTTTACTCAAAATGCTCTCGATATAATTAGGAACGCCATTGAAAAAAAAGAGCAGGTCTTGGTTTTTATCAATCGACTTGGATTCGCTAATTATATTCAGTGTTCAAATTGTGGCCATAAATGGACTGATCCCAATACCGGAGTTAACTTAAGATATTTTAAAAAGAAAAATATTTTGTCATCGGCCCATAGTGATTATCAAATTCCTTTGCCCGAAATGTGTCCCAAATGCGGAAACATGGATCTCTTTCAGAGCGGTTTTGGTACGGAAAAGGCCCAGGAAGTACTCTTGAAATATTTTCCTCATTATCGCATTGAGCGCTTTGATCGTGAGGAGATCACGACTTTTAAAAAGATGAAATCCCGGCTGGATGATTTTCAGGATCATGCCATTGATATTATGGTTGGAACGCAAATGCTGGCCAAAGGTCATAACTTTAAGAGAGTTAATCGAGTTGTAGTTCTAGGCATTGATTCACAGCTTAATTTTCCGGATTTTCGGGCCATGGAGAGAACTTACCAACTCTTATCTCAAGTGATTGGAAGGGCAGGGCGCTATAGCACTCATTCAGAAGTTATGGTGCAAACTTATAGCGTCGATAATCCTCTCTTTGATTATATTAAAACACACGCCTTCGATGCTTTTTATAAGGATGAATTATCCATTCGGGAAATGGTTCAATTGCCACCTTTTTTTAAGTTGGCTGCACTCTATATTTCCGCCAAACTGCGTGAGAGAGTGATTTCGGCTGCCCTTGACCTCAAGGATTATCTGGAGAAATTTCCCGGAATTATTCTTTTAGGCCCAGCACCTATCATGATCGAAAAGAAATCCGGCCAATTTACCTGGGAAATTCTTCTCAAAGCCGAGGAGGTGAATTCGCTGCATAGTGCGCTTCATGCGGTTGCCAATCATGATTGTCCGACTGGCATAACGATAAAAATAGATGTTGATCCCTACTTCACTTCATGATGAAAAAAATTCTACTTCGGTACGGGATCGTGCCCACCCGCATTCCAAGGATGACAACGCAAGATTCTCCAGAGAGTGAGAATGAATGCTCGCCCCAAGGAAAGATCGGTGAAGGCCTCCTTGGCATATTCAGAACAGGTGGGATAAAAACGGCAGTGTTGTCCTAAAAAAGGTGAGATGCATTTTTTATATATCCACAGCAACCCAAGAAAAATCGATTTCATGGAATTTGAAATCCAAGTCTGCGTAAATTCTTTGATAATTCCATGAGGGGTAAGCCAATAATGGCGGTGGAATCTTGCCCCTCAATCTTCTCAAATAAGCTGATGCCCAGTTCTTCAATCTTATAGGAGCCGGCGCAGTCGAAAGGACTATCGGCCTCCAGATAGCGGATAATCTCACCTTCGTTTAAACTCCTCATATGCAAAGTGGTAATGTCCATGAATTCCAATAATCCGAGAGCGCTCTGAATTGCCACAGCGGTAATTAATCGATGCGCCTGACCTTGAAGATCTTGAAGTTGTTTTTTTGCTGCTTGCATATTATGGGGTTTGCCCAAGATACGACCCTGCCATTCTACCAATTGATCGGAACCGATTACTGTAGCATTTGTTTCGATTTGGGCCACCGCTTGACACTTGGCCCTCGCTAGTCCTTGCGCTATGAGAGGGATTGAGCATTTCTGCTGAGTAAGTTGATTTCTAATTTGCTCTTCGTCAATATCGGGAGAGAGGCATTCAAAGGGAATGGTAAGGCGAGATAATAATTCACGACGATAAGGCGATTGTGAAGCCAAAATCAAAGGAAAGGGCACGTTATTGTTATCCATGGGCCCATTATCGCCTTTATGCAAGCGGATTTACAACGTGCATATCTAAACTTTCAGACCGTATGTTTCCAGATTATGGATTATGTTATTTTCTAAGCGAATTTTTTCCTTATAGAGTGTTTCAAGACCTTGATAGAAGCGATCGCCGTCGGGCCCCTGCAACAAATCTGAAGTGCTCTTGTATAGATCTCCCTGATTGTTCATTTTTTTCAGAGGTCTTTGAATCAGTTTTGCAAAATTTCCTTTCATGGTTTCAAGGTGTTGAAGAAAATTTTCTTTGTCTTTGATAGGGAGAGTTTTAAGCGTAGTTTCTGTTGAGGCCAACCATTCATGCAGAGTACTGAGAGGATTTTCAGGCAGTCTATCCTTAGCTGATCGCATCTGAGTTATTTGAGTAGAATTGTCCATTTCTGCTCGATTGCCCGGGTGGATGAGGGTAGGGATTATAGGCCGAGCGCTCCAAATCAAAAGTACAATTAATAAGAACCCTCTTCTAAATATCTCTGTCCGCATATTTCATCCTTGATTGCGTTTGGGCCGTCCTTGACCCAGGCCCTCGGCCTTCCCTGCAATATACTGTGCAAAAGGCCTGCCGGCCTATCTACAGCAATACAGTTTCTCTTTGACCCCGATTTTTGGATTTCTTTCTTAAATGGCCCCGTTGTGATATTTTTTTGCCCCTGATGAACCTCAGTGAACGTGTCCAATATATTGAAAGACGCCTGGGGCAGCTCTTTCCCGAGACGCCCATTCCCTTACATCACAAGGATGCTTATACCTTACTTATTGCTGTGTTGCTTTCCGCACAATGTACGGATGAAAGAGTGAATCAAGTGACGGAAAAATTATTTGCTCAGGCCAAAACACCTCAAGAGATGCTCAAGCTGACGGTGGCAGAAATCGAGAATATTATTAGACCATGTGGTCTGGCCTCCCGTAAGGCCAAAGCAATTTTCGAGCTATCGAAAATTATTTTGCAGCAGCATGCTGGCCGTGTGCCTGAGAGCTTTGAGGAATTGGAAGCTCTTCCTGGCGTCGGGCATAAAACAGCTTCTGTGGTCATGGTGCAGGCCTTCAAAAAACCCGCCTTTCCGGTCGATACTCATATCCATCGCTTGGCCCAACAATGGGAGCTAACTTCAGGAAAGTGTGTTGAACAGACTGAACAAGATTTAAAGCGGCTTTTTGCCAAAAAAAGCTGGGCCAAATTACATTTACGATTTATTTATTTTGGTCGGGTATATTGTTCTGCCAAGAAATGTGATGGACTACAGTGTGAAATTTGTAGACACTGTTTTCCTGAGCGAAAGAAGGTCAAGCGTTACCACAAAGCTTAAGAAAATATGAAACACGAAGGTAATGTTCTAAAAATGCAAACAACCAATGGGGAGACTGTACAATACGTTCTCCCCATTGGAGATGCGCTCGTACCTCTCAATCCTTTGATCGGAAAGAAAATCAGGATCAATTTTGAAGGGAGAATTAATTGCATTGCCACAGGGGAACTGATTAAGAAAACTTACGGTCAAGGGTATTGTTATAAGGCCTATACTAATCTGCCAGAGTGTGACATGTGCATTGTCAAACCCCATCAATGTCATTACGGCAAAGGTACTTGTCGCGATATGAAGTGGGGGGAAGAGCATTGCATGATTCCTTTTGTGGTGTACTTGGCGCGCACCAATCACATAAAAGTGGGGGTTACTGCCGCCAACAGGTGTGAAACACGCTGGATGGATCAAGGTGCCATTGAGGCCTTGCCTATTTTACGTTTCTCTTCCCGATATCAAGCGGGATTGATGGAACTTGAAATGAGTAAAAGTCTTCCTGATAAAACCAATTGGCAACAAATGTTGTTAGGTGAAATTTCGGATAAGCGAGACTTGTTGGAATTGCGTGAAGAGCTTTACCTCGAATTTGCCAATCTTGTGGACGATTTAGAAGGTGAAGAAGTGGAATCCACGAATTTTTATTTTCACTATCTTCAAGTGGCCCAACTGAACAAGGTGACCAGCATCGATCTCGATAGAAAACATCATTTTGAAGGGATTCTGATAGGAATCAAAGGTCAGTATCTGATTTTTGATAAAGGTGTTGTGAATATAAGAAAACACCAGGGATATCATCTTAGTTTTGAAGTTATAAATCAGAACTAGAGATAAGAGCAGATCTTTTCACGAATCTCTTTCATTTCTTTTTCACTGCGGGACTTGGCCCTACGAAAATCCATATCTTCAGGGGACCAGATCGGCATTAGATGATAATGGAAGTGCGGCACTTCTAGTCCGATAATACAAGTTCCAATACGCTTACAGTTGGTGGCCTTCATAATGGCCTTGCCTATTTTTTGTGCATTGATAAAAACGCGAGAATAGTATGGTTCTGGGCAATCAAGGTGATGGTCAATTTCAATTTTGGGAACAACTAAGGTATGGCCCAAATGGATGGGTTGAATAGTTAAAAAGGCGATAGTGAATTCGTCTTCCATGATCTTATAGCAGGGAATTTCCCCATTGATAATTTTGGTAAAAATAGATGGCATACTCAATCCTTTGTTCAAATAAGTTGAATTTTAGTGGTGCGAAGGCCGGTTTCTGGAAATATTTGCACCGCCAGACATTTTAAAATACTTTTCTTAAATATTCACTGATGGTTGACGAAAGAGGAGGCAACCTGTCCTGCAACAGAGGTGACATCCAATGAGTCTTAAAGAAAGTGTTAAGGATTTCGAGTTCGAATGTTATGAGAAATATAGTGGAACCGCTGATGAAGTGAAGAAGCAGATCGAGATTTGTCCAAAATGCGGTATAAAACTGTGTTTTTCTCACCGTCCTGACTGCAATAGTCTGTTAATTGAAGAAATGGCCCGCTGTCTCAACTGTGACTTTGGCCCACGCAGTATCATTCATATTATTAACTAACTGGATTGCTCGGATAAGCTGGCTGAGAGCAAAATTGTTCAGTGAAGCAGCAATTGCTCCAGACCTATATTGCGGTTAATCTAAGCTATAAGCAGGGATTTCAGGATTTTTGCCTGCTTCATAAATAGGTATAATCGCATGATAGTAAATAGGTCTAGGCCATGAAGGGCAAAGTTAAAGATAAAGAGAAGGGCCTCGTTTCATTGGCCACGCTGAAGCTCAATACTCCCGAATTATTTTCATTTGATCAAACGACTGAGTGGATGGAATCGATCTTGACGGAACTCAATGCCCCGCTTGAAGAGGGTGACGTGCTGTTTTCAGAGGAGGCCCCTCAGATTCATCTCAAGTGTGAAATCACCAAAAAGCAAAATGTTAAGTATGGTGACATTGTTGTTGTGAAGGGAGATTTTTCGGCGAAATTTATCACTACATGCATACAGTCAGGTAGCCCCATGATGGATCGGATCGATGTTGCCATTAGGGCCTGCTACATCGATGATGTCATTAAAAAGAAATACGAACTTGAAGATGAGGTAAATATCATCGTGGATGATGAGGAATTCGATCTATTTGTGTATCATAACGGTAAATTTGATTTGTATGAAGTTATTCGCGAATACGCTTTTATCAATAAGAATCCATATCCGGTATTGGGGAAATAGCCTATGGCAAGAGAAGAAGTTCTTGAGAAAAGTTCGGACCTTTCTTGGTTGTATAATGTTCCGATGAAAGTATCAGTCGAACTTGGTCAGGGGAGACTGACTATTCGTGATCTCTTGCTTCTGGGGCAAGGTTCAGTTTTAGAATTAGAAAAATTGGCCGGCGAGCCTTTGGAAGTACTGGTGAATGATCGATTGGTGAGTCGTGGTGAAGTGGTTATGGTTAATGATAAATATGGCATTCGTCTCACCGATGTTATCAGTCCCGATGATAAGCAGGATGAAAAATAATTAGAGCCTATCCCAAAACCCTCATCTGCGTCGTTGCTCAATCATTCGCTTGTGCGGCGTACACTCTGTGTACGCCTCCGCGCTCCCTCAATCGCGCCTAGCATCTGAAGGTTTTGGGATAGGCTCTTAATATTTATAATTTTTTTTGATAAATGAAGTGATGCCATTGGCAACGCCTTCGGCGAATTTATCTTGAAAATTTGGATCGGCCATCAGCTCACGTTCACGCATATGAGTCATAAAACCCGCTTCGAGTAGTACCGATGGCCGTTTGCTCAAGGCCAGTACATAAAATAACGCCGCCTTGGGGCCTCGATCAGATTGGGAAAAGGCCCTTTTTATGGTGCTCACGAGTCCTTTGTGAATCGACTGGGCCAAGCCTTTTGAGATGGGGGCGGTTCGCTCAATTACCAAATCCGCCAGAATTTGATTGATAACGACAATCTCTCCTTTTAAATCTTTATTTTCAACACGCTCAATCTTGTGGACGGCAATGTTATTGTGGTTGTCGAGATAGTAGACCTCCAGACCCTTGGCCTGAGGGTTTTCATGCGCATTCAGATGAATGGAAATGAAATAATCGGCAGCGACTTTGTCGGCCATTTGGGCACGATCATCCAAAGAGATGGTGCGATCCAAGGTTCTAGTCAGATAAGATTGAAAATTTTTTTTTAATAATTTATTTATTTTGAGAGCAATTTCCAAGGCCAGTTCTTTTTCACAAATTACTCGCTGTCTTGCCCTGATATAAGATTTTGCCCCACAATCGTCGCCGCCATGGCCTGGATCGATTAGAACAACAGGAGTTCTGGCCCAAATCTCCCAGGATAGGAACATGCAACCAAGCAGAGTACTGAATAATATCTTTTTAGAAACGCTCATACCAATCTTTGATTATATCCATAAAAAGGCTTTTGGCCTTACTTCCAAATTGTCCTGCCCGTGCCTGTGGCATTTGCTCGCCTTTATCAAGTTTTTCTCTTTCTAAGAGATTGGCGGCAGTTAAAGCAAAGGCATAAAGTTTACCTGAGCGCGCGACAAAAATTCCGGCCATTGATTGGACAAAATCGAGAGTTCCTGTTTTGGCCCATAAACGGTGGGCAATGTTTGGCTGATTCCAACGCTCTTTCAGCCAGCTATTTTGTCCTGCCATGGGAAGAAGGGCCCAGTAGTATTGTGGTGAAGTGGTTTCACTTGAAAATTTGGTAAGATGAGTTGAGGAAATCCAGGAGGCCAACGTATTTGCAGCAAAGCGATTTTCCGCCGTTAGCCCTGAGCCATTGATCATTGAAATATCGCCCCACGGAATTTTAGGAGCATTGGCTTTGTACCACACCAGCATGGTGTCAGCGGCTTCTTTCAGAGTTACATTCTTACTTGAAGACTGACGGGCCGCTTTGATCAGCATGGCTTCAGTATATAAATTATTGGAATATTCCATCGCCGACCTGGCGAGGTCAAAGATTGGAGGGGAATGATGAATGGCAATGCTTTGGGCATTCTTGTAAAGCTCGTTTTGTTTTTCCATCGGCAGTAATTCTGGAGGGCCGATTTCAATTTGTATGGCCCGCAATAAATCGGCAAAAATTTCTGCCGTAAAACGTGACGGATGTTTAATGGGGAGTTCTTCCAAGGCCTCATAGCGTTTGTTATTTGAATAGCGCCAATCTTCCATACATTGGCCATTATCCAAAAATTTAAAACGTTGTCCCTGAACAAAGTCGGCCTGGTCATCCGCCGCTAAATGGAAGTGAGGTAGTTCAGGCACGGGTCTGAACCCATTTCCGGAGGACCGAACGATCTGAATACGATTGAAATAGAGATTAAGCGCCCCTATGCTTTGGTTGTAGGCTTCGTCACCCACACCGAAATTAGCGATTTTTGATTGATTATAAAAATGGTTTTCATCATAAAATAATCGGCCAGTGATTTTAGTAATGCCTTGGGACTTAAGAGCAAGGGCCAGATTAATCAGTCCATCGGTATTGAGAGAAGGGTCTCCGCCGCCTTTCAAAATCAAATCACCGCGGACTTCAGAATTAGATATTTTGCCGTTCGTCAGAAGCTCAGTTTGAAAAGTATTTTGAGGGCCCAAGATTGAGAGGGCATAATAGAGAGTAAGCATTTTAGATACCGAGGCCCAAGGCAGCGAAGCATTGGCATTGTATTCTTCTCTCAATTGATTGGTTTGAATATCTACTAAGGCCATTCCCAGGGAAGTATGTCGTTCCGAGGGGCCCGTCATTTTGGAATTTGCGATAACTCTTTCCAGAGATGGTGGGATGGCCGGTACTAGTAGGGGAGGGGAAGCGTACGCTAGGCCTAAAGTAAGTGGGTATAAAACGGCAACAAGGGCATTACGCAAAAAATTTTGTAAATGACTAACGTCCATGGGCAATTTTATCGCAATAAACCTGAAGGGCAATAAGAGAATATCCCAATTAAAGAATGCTTAACTTGCTTTTTGATTGCCGATATACTGACGCCCATCGCGTTCTTCTTGCTCCGCTGCCTGAATAGAGAGACGAGTCCATGGCATTTTTTCTAAACGCTTGCGACTAATCGGTTCATCAGTCTCCTCGCAGATTCCATAGGTGCCATCTTCAATTTTTGCCAGGGCCGTATCAATTTCGCGCAGGCGACGTAATTCTCTTTCGCGCAATTCAAAAGATAATTCTTGGCTAAGGAACGTCTGAGCAATGTCTCCTTCTTCGATCATTTCTTCCGGTGGGACGGCGATATCTTCTTTATCTTGGGCGTGAATTTTATTTAAAACTTCACGACGCATTTCAAGAAGTCTGTTTTTTTGCTGCACAATAAATTCATTGTCGAAGTGCTTATTCATTTGAGACATAGCTCATCTCCTTGATTGCGTCCCACATCAAAATCCTGGAATTATTTTAACATCAATTAAAAAACATGCACGCGAATGTTGTAAGGAATTTGTTAATTTCCTTTGAAATCAATATCATACGCTGTGTTTTGAGATGTAATATTATGAATTTGAGTGGTTATCCCGGCAAAAATGCCCCTGGTTATGGTCATGATGGCATCGGCATCGGCGTATATTTTGGGCATGTCCTAATAAGAGGAAGAAACTACCTGCTAATGAAAAGATGCGTTCCATCATGAAATTCTCATGCATGACAACACCCACTGTTAATCCCAGAACTCCTGCGGTGGCCCACAAGAGAGGTGATAATGTTCGATGCTGTTTCCAACCATGGTAGAAGGCGAGAAGCGCTAAAGGGACAGTGACTCCGAGGATCATGACGTGGAACCATGCGTGCGGAAAGAGCCCCTCTAGCCATGGGAGTGCCACAAGAACAACGGGTAAAAGTAGGCAATGAATAGCGCAAACACTGGCTAGCCCCATAGCAATTTTATCCCAGAGATTATTTCTAATTTCAACTTTGGTTTTAGATAGCATTAAGTCTCCACTCGTTTATTAATTCAAAGCGCGCGTTTTAATTTTTTCTTCGATCCAGTGAAAGAACTCATCTTTTTTCATGGTCTGTTGATTCTCAATGCCGTAGCGGCGGAGAGTAATTTCCTGTGACTCGCTTTCCCGTTCTCCTACAATAAGGAGGTTAGGAATTTTTTTCTTGGTATTGGTGCGGATTTTTTTATTGATGGAGTCATTGGAGTCATCCACTTCAGCACGAATAAAACGTTTGCGCATTTCTTCCACCAATTGATTTGCGTAGGGCAAGATGTGTTCGGAAATGGGGATAACCTTGGCTTGTACAGGTGCTAGCCAGGTGGGGAAAGCAGCGCCGAAATGTTCGATCAAAAAGGCCACAAAGCGTTCATGGGTTCCAGCAGGCGCACGATGAATAACATAGGGGCGGTGGGCCTTATTATCAGCACCAATATACTCAAGACCTAAACGCGCAGGTACGGCGAAATCCAACTGGTTGGTTGAGATTGTTTCTTCTCGCCCTGTCACTGTGCTCATTTGAAAATCGACTTTAGGTCCGTAGAAGGCCGCTTCACCTTTCACTTCTTTATAAGGCAGGCCCGATTTATCCATCGCCCGGCGTACTCTATCTTGGGTGAATTCCCAAGCCGCCGGATCATTGACGAATTTCTCTTTGCCCTTGGGATCTTCCGGGTCCCAGGTAGAGTGGCGCATGTAATAATTTTTCAGCCCGAGAAGATCGTAGAGGTGGGCATGCATGCGCATGACTTTGAGAAATTCCTCTTCGATCTGGTCTTCGGTACAGTAAATGTGGGCATCATTCATACACATTCCACGGACCCGTAATAGTCCTGACACGGAACCCGAATCTTCAAAGCGGAAGACGTTGCCATATTCGGCCAAACGCAAGGGCAGCTCACGATAAGAGCGTAACTTGGATGCGAAAATGCGATGGTGATGGGGGCAGTTCATAGGTCTAAGAACATATGTTTCTTTAACTTTTTCCTGCGCGGCCGAGCCTGGTACGTCTACTGATTCGTGAACTTCCATAAAGGGAAACATGGCATCTTTGTAGTAGGGGAGATGGCCAGTTTTATGATAGAGACCGGTTTTCGTAATACAAGGAGTTGTGACACGCTGATAACCATCTTGAAATTCAAACTCCCGCATCAATTTTTCAATTTCATCACGGATCACTGTTCCGTGGGGGAGCCAGAGAGGTAGCCCCTTACCGATTTCTTCATCTATGGCAAAGAATTCTAATTCTTTGCCTAATTTCTTATGATCGCGCGCCTGGGCCTCTTCCCAGGCCTTTACGTATCGATCCAGTTCCTCTTTGGTTTCGAAGGCCCAAGCATAAATACGTGTCATCATGGCATTACGAGAATCGCCGCGCCAATAGGCCCCTGCCAGACTGCGTATTTTAAAGCAGCCTGGATCAATTTCGCCGGTGTGTTTTAAGTGTGGACCCTCACACATGTCCAAAAACGTTCCATTTTTATAGAAACTCAAACTGTTCAGTCCGTGCTTGGAAATTAACTCTTCGGCATACTCGCGCTTGTAAGGTTCACCCATTTCCTCGATGCGTTTCAAAGCTTCGGTTTTAGGCAAATCTTCGCGAACGAAGGGTTGGCGCAGCTTGATAATATATTTCATTTTTTTTTCAATTTCTTTGAAATCCTCCTCCGTCAGGGGAGAACTCAAGATAAAATCGTAATAGAACCCGTCATCAATTGGGGGACCAAATCCCAGTTTTGAGCCGGGACGTACTTCCAGTACGGCTTGGGCCAAAATATGCGCCAGACTATGGCGAATTTGGTACAGTTTACTATTGTGATCGATTTTCTGATCGTCCTGCATACTCTTTTGCTCCCCAATGGATATGACCTCTTGCAAGGCGTTAATATCGAAGATTTACCTATATGTACAGCTACTCCATGCCGTTCGGTTATATTGCCCCGAAGAGTTTACAGTCAACTAAAATTGTCGTTGGATCTTGGTTCTCTTTTTCATGAGGGTCTGAATTTGCGAGATTGTGAGAAGTATCAGTCCAAACCAAATGAAAGTGAAGCTGATCAATTTTTGCAGATTGAAATGTTCGTTAAAAATATAGACGCCCACCAAAAATTGCAGAGTGGGGGCAATATATTGCAAAAATCCCATGTAGTTAAAGGGTAATTTTTTAACTCCCTCGTTGTACAAAAAGAGAGGAATCGTAGTGAGTAAACCAGTCCCGATTAAGAGAAGTTGCAAAGGCAAAGGAACTTGGACAAACATGAGGGAATCCCGACGGAAAAGGAAAACACCAAAACTGATTGCGAGAGGCGCAACCAAAATTGTCTCAACCAGGAGCCCTTCGACTGAATCGATTAAAGTCTTTTTTCTAACAAGACCATAGAGTCCAAAAGTCAGCGGAATCGCGAGGGCGATCCATGACAGCGAACCTATGGCATAGATTTGATAAAGCAGACCGAAGGCCCCAAAGGTGAGGCAAGCTAATTGGGACTTACTTAAACTTTCCTTAAAGAACATAACTCCAAGTAAAATAGTAAAAAGAGGATTAATAAAATATCCCAAGCTGGCCTCAACCGTTTTGCCGATGCTAATGGCATAGATATAGATAAGCCAGTTACTGGAAACCAAAAGAGATGACATGATTAAATTGCGCAAGACCTTACCGCGTTTAAAATGAGAGATCATATTTTTAAGCGATTTTTTACTTAAGAGAAAAAGACTTAATACCACAACCGACCACACAATCCGATGAATCAGCACTTCCCCTGCTGAAATTGAAGCCAGGGCCTTAAAATAAAGAGGTGCTAATCCCCAAATCAAATAGGAACTGGCCCCTTGTATGAAACCGGAAGTTTTATTTTCCATGTTATCCTCTTCTTTTAGATTATGAAGTTGGGGCTGCTGCCATGAGTGTCAAGGTCTTGCAGAAGTCTTTTTTTTAGTTCTGCGCAAAAAGAACTGCCGGATTAAAACATAGACATAAACTAAACGGCGGCCTGTCTATGAATTTGTTTTTTGACATAAAATTTTTCACAATCTATTTAGCTGTGCACTTAAAAAATTTATAATGAGGGAAATTTTTTCCTAAATTAGCATAAATTTAAACTCAAGGAGAATGCATTATGTTTGTAACGAATGTAGTCAGGAGCAGTGTTATGAATTCCACAGCTAACCTCAAAGAGCTTTCTGTTTTTAGTGATTGTCCGAATTCGCTGATGGAGGAAATGGAAAATGCAAAAATCCAAAGTCATTACAAAAAAGGGCAGACAATTCATTATCAAGGGACACCCTTTTTCGGACTTTCATGCATAGTTAATGGTCTGGTTAAAAAAGTTAAAAGCCTGGATAGTGGCGAGGATACAATCATAAGTGTATGTGAAAGAGGCGATTTTTTTGGAGTTAATTGTGTGCTTTCTAATACAACCAGTTTCGCCACCTATTCAACTGTTGCTATGGAGAATAGTACCATCTATTTTTTTGACAAGACATTCATGCAGAATCAACTCAAAAAATATCCTCAGTTTGCCATGAATCTCATTGGTAAATTAAAGGATTGCATTGAAAGACATGAATTAAGAATTCTCAGCTTGTCTAAAAAATCGGTAAGGGAGCGAGTCGCTGAAACACTGATTAATCTGGTCAATAGTTATGGAACGGCGTCTGGCAAAAATAGTGTTAGTATTCCTAATATCTTTTCGCGAATAGAACTTTCTTCTCTTGCTGGGACTGCAAATGAGACTCTCATAAGAACTCTATCCGAATTGCAAAAAGAGGGAGTGATAAAGCTTAAAAACGGTTGCATTGATGTTATCGCTCACGATGAGTTGAAAAGCTACATGGGTGCCGCAGTTTAGTGCTTTGTTGAAGTTACCCCACCCCGGCCACAAGTAGTTATGAATTGAGAGAAGTGAGAGTGTCTTTCACACTCCCACTTCAGTTATTAAACAAGCAACTAGAAAATCAGGATCGGCGAAGAGTTGTTGTTTTCATTGCTCTCAATCTGTTTGTTAGTGGAATCGACCGTCGCTTGTACTTGCAGTGAACCGAGAGGATAAGTCGAGGTATAACCGATGTAAACGTAGGTGGTTGAGGTTGCACCAGGGGCCGGGGCGCTATAGTTGCTATAAGTCACTGAGCTTGTCAGCGCCGTGGTCCCGTAGGAAAGTTTAATATCTACAGGTGCACTATATGCTGTGCCTTGATTCTTCCAATTAATCTTGGCGTAGAGATACGACAAGTAGACATAGCGCTCAACACTGACAACCACGAGGTCAACGCCACTGCTTGTGCTGGTCGATCCAAAGACGAGGGATTTCGATAAAGTGTTATTGCTTTCGTTACTTTCCAAGACATATCCATCCGAATCGGCATTTACAGTTGCCGTGTAAGTTTGTCCCTGGATGAGATAAAAGTATGCGGCCGGATAGGATAACGTCACACTGCTACCGATAGGAATCGAAGTCGACGAATAGATATAATTGTAATATCCATTCATGTAAATGCGTGTGTAATGCGCCGAAGAGCTTGCAGCAGCACCTTGGTTTTTGATTTTAACTTTAACATCGGTGCCTTCAAAAAATACATCTTCCACAATCAGATCAGGCAGCAATTGTTCCAGCGTGACGGTTTTGGAAAGATCATTATTGAGTTCGTTTGATTCGTTGACACTATTATCCCAATCCACACTGGCCTTGAGATTAACAGAGCTGAGTCCTGAAGCGCCAACGTCAGAAACCAGAAAGGAAACGATGCGAGTCGTTCCCGTGTAAAGGGGATAGCTGGAATTAGTATAGCTGCGAACCATGGCGTAAGAAGTTCCCGGTCTGCTCAATTGAACTTTAATTGGCGCATTGGCCGAACCTGTACCGATGTTCTTAATTTTGACGTCGATTCCACCATTTTGAAAAAGAATATCTTCAACGATCAAATCAGGAAGTTCTTGCGGAGTGGAGAAGTATAAAGTTTCACTGAGTGAGTTGTTGGTTTCAAGATATTCTGTGATTAAGTTAGTCGAATCGATGGTGGCCGAGACCGAGTAGGAACCTCCCGATGTGACATAGAATTGGCTTTTGTTATAGCTAAATTCATTTGAAGCTCCTGCTCCGGGAGTGGCAACATAATTGTTTAAACAGTAACCATTCAAGCAAACCCTCAAATAAGAAGATTTATAGGTGGTACCACCTCCCTGGTTTCTAATTTTAACGAAAAAGTAGGGATCACTCTCTCGAATATCATCAATAATCAGATCAACCGAACTCCCTTGGGAAGTGCTTCCGCCTAAATCCAGAGTTGCTGTCATGACGTTATTGTCTTCGCCTGGTGGATAGCCCTCGGGTATCCAGCCATAAGCATCAACCACGCCTGTTACTGAGGCACTACCTGTACCAAAATAGATTGCTGGAGTCGTGACGGTGGTGATTTGGCGCGGGCCCATATAACCAATATAGAGGGCCTGGGATTTTCCATTGGCGCTGATAGAGACGTAAAAGCCATTGACGCTGACACCATAGCTGGTGTTTTGTACTGAGAGGGCGATGTTTGTGCCGCTCATGGAAAGAGAGACGGGTACTAAATCGGCGGCCTGGGAGACCTTTATGATCATCCAAAGCATGCCAATGAAGAGTGTGAGATAGAGACGCGTTCGCGTGATTGAGAAGAACTTCATCAAAAACCTCCAATGTTACAATCCCACAAAAAAGTTGCGGGATTGGATGATGAACTTGGTTTCAGGCAAAGAATTATTTTTGAATGTTACTCAACCTCCTTGTTGTGTGAGTTAGCTCACCGTCCGAGGAGGAGCAAGAGGCAGGCCAAGGGAAACCCATACTACCAAACGGTTGGGGTCGCAATGCTGATTTAAAACATTCAAGTGTCAATTTTTTTGACGAAATTGCACAGAGGACCTTAAAAATGAGATAGTGTTCTCTAAGTGTTTATCTAATTTATGGATTGATTATATTTCAGCATTCTATTTCCAAGCTACTTGGGAAGATGCTAGTTACTGCTCGCTCTCAAAATCAAAAAAAGGAGTCATTATGAAAACAGCATTATTGATCGTAAGTTTGTTATTATCCGTGACCGCCAATGCCGCTGGGGCCAAGTACATCTGCAAAGAAAAGACAGATTATCAAAAACAAACTTTGATTCTCACTCAAGTTTCTGATCGTGAAATCAAAGAGGGTGTCAAAGAGCGTTTTGTCTTAGAAGTGTATCAGGGTTATGAAAAAGAACCACGCCTGGTTACCAAAGGATATGTGACCACGGAAGATGTTATGTTTAGCTTTAAAAGCGATGATAAAAAAGTTTCTGCCATGATCTATCTTGATGAGTTAGATCAAACTAGTTTGTCACAAGGCCGCAAGAACACCAATTTTGACTGTAACTAGAATGGGCCGGGTTGCTCTCCAAAGGGGTCAAAGCTCAGGAGAGCAATATAACTTCTTGGAATCATTGCGTGGAGAACTTCTTTTTACTGGGACGTCCCAGTATTATCGGTTTGAGTGGGTATTTCAGTTTTTAAACGGGCCGTTTGGCCATGCTCACCATGGAGGAAAGTGATGACATTGCCGAGGCTACACCTAATAGAATTCAACGACCAAGATTGGGCACCGGCGTTCGTGAGGGATACATTAATAGAAACGCTTGGCCGTACTCTCGAGTGGGGCAGGATGTTGCGGAATCTTGTGCCGATCTTTCAAGAGTTTTTAGACGCAACAGGGGCCAATGAAGTGCTTGATCTTGGATCAGGCTCAGGAGGTCCGGCAAAGATTTTTGCCCATGAAATTCAGCGCACTGGTGGCACTTCACCACGTTTTATATTGACCGACCTTCATCCACGTGTCACGGTTTGGGAATCCCTTCGTTCTGAGTTGCCTGGAATCGTGGATTTTGAATGTTCATCGGTCGATGCAACCAACATTCCACTATTACTATCAACAGGGCGTGTAAGAACGATTATCAATGCCTTTCATCACTTACCACCCCATCTAGCGCAAGCGATTTTAGAAGATGCCGTGAAAGGCGGAAAAGGAATTTTTATCTCTGAACCTTTTGATCGCAATCCGCTGCAATTTTTAAATATGGCACCGGTGGGATTCTGGGCCTTGCTCTCGACGCCTCTCCTTACGCCGAAAGATGTGCTGGCAAAGGCTTTATATACATGGTGTACTCCTTTCGCTCTTGCCTTGAGTGCCTGGGATGGGATGGTCAGTGCCATGCGAATGTATTCGGAGCAAGACCTGCGGGCCATGGTGGCACCCTTTGGTTCTCACTGGCATTGGGAGTATGGGCGTTATGCCTATCCACCTTTTGGACATGGATATTATTTCTCAGGCATCCCACGCTAGCTTTTTTTCTAACAATTATTCGACTGTTAGCAGAATCGTCTGTGAATGAGAGCTAAATTCTGGGGCATATATGCATTCAATCTCCGCCATTCCAGTTTGATATTCACCCTTGTGGAAAACTTTCAGATCATACTCAAAGACATACGTTCCTTTGGGCAGATAAGCGAAGAAAAAGTGGGTGGCGGTATCGCGAGTGGATTCGTAATACGATAATCCGTCCTGATATTTCCATTGCGAGAGAACATTGATCGGTTCAGTGCCAGAACCGCGCATATCCTTCATGTGCACATATTCCATATCGCGATCGGCGCGCAGTTCAACTCGTACCACCAATGTTTCGCCCACTTCAATCTTCTCTTTCGTCAAAGGAAAAAGAGTTGGGCCTTTCTTGGTGTTTCGTTTCACAAAAAGATTTTTTGTAAGGAAAAGAGGTGTTTTATGGGGTGTCACTTTCGAGATATCTTCAAAGTAGTGCCAGTGTAGTCCTCCCCAAGCAATTCCCTTGTCCTTTTTCTCGACTTGAATTTTACCCATCCTTGCCTTGATCTCGGAAGCATTAAATCTTTTTTCGTAAAAACCTGTTCCGGCCTCGACATTTTTTGGTTCCACTTTGACATCGCCAAGAGTGACGCCTACTAACTTGTCATTTTTTAGGAGGTCACTACCGGCCAGAAGAAGTGTATAGACAACTTCGGCAGTGGCACGGCTGGTCTTCCAATTCTGGGTCTGTTTTTGTTTCAAAGTCCAGATATTGAGTTCATCAATTTCTTTTTGATTTCTGACCACTTCATGAAAAAGTTCGATGATTCGGGACTGGGCCTCTATCGGTGCCCGGTACCACCAATAGGCCCACTCTTCATCGCCCCAGTACATTCCCATTTCCTCACTGTGAAGCGCACGCTCGCGCAACGATTTAATGATGGCTTCGGTAATATCTTTTTCACCAAAGCGCATGGTGGCAATGGCAGTATTGGCTTCACTCAAACGACTATCAAGCTCACTCCAGAATTTGCCTGCCTGACTTAGAAAATATTCCACAGCTTCTTTATGCTGGCCGGCGATGGGACGTTCTTTCAAGAAAAAAGAGCGGCCATAGAGATAATAGGCGATAAGGTGAGTGTAGTTATTTAATTCTTTGTGCGTGATGTGATCGTAAATATCCTTAATCCAGTCATCTAAATTGGCCAAGGATTTGTGGGCCAAATCCATTTTCACTTCTACCCCTAAATGGCGAAGTTTACCAAAACCTGTTACTAGATAGAGTGTGGTGTAATAATCAATCGGGCCGCCGGCAAACCATGGCCATCCGCCTCCGCCCAAGAGTCTTGATTCAAGCTCAGTATAGGCCTCAGCGATTTCTTGATGGAGATTATTCTTTTCAAAAAATTTACCCACATCATTTTTGGCCTTTTCTTCCGATTCCGCATCGTTGACCCAAGGAGTTTCTTCCAGTGAGACTCCCTTGAGGTCTTGAGATTTTTGCAAATTTGACTTTAAAGCATCCGTCCCACGCCATTGATTGAAGATCTTGCCAATTTTGGGATTCGAATCAACGATTTTTCCGCCTAGGGAATTGGCATAGAGTCTTTCGAAAACATAGTCGGTACATTCGGGAAAATTTTTATGAAGATAGGGAATGGCCTGGACAGCATACCATGCGGGATTTGAAGTCATTTGCAAAACCAGTTTTTCACTTTTTAGTGTTGTTGAATTTTCTGATTTGAGCAATTTTTCAAAATTGAAGGTTTTACTTCCCTTTCCCGAAATCCAAAGAGGCATTGATTCCCGAATGAAAATACGCCTGGATAAAATGGGCACAAGTCCTTCTTCGCCGTCACTGAATTTATCTCCTATCGCCTTAACTTTGTAGATGAGTGAATAAGTGACGTCAGGCACCTTGATAAACCATGCAAAAGCAGACGATTTTTTTGCCGGAATAGTGAATTTAAAGACCATGTCGCCTTTTATAAAATCTTTTGAAACGTCTTTATCGTTATGAGCACTGCTGAGTTCTAAAACCGCTTCTCCTTTTTGTTCTTGATCTGAAAGATTATCGACTTTGGCGCTAAAATAGATTTGATCTCCCTGCCGCAAAAAGCGTGGAGGGTTTGGAGTCACCATGAGTTCTTTTTGAGTGACAATCTCTTTCACGACGGTGCCAAGTTCGGTGTTCTTGCCATGGGCCATGGCCATGAATTTCCATCGCGTCAGGGCCTCGGGCATGGTGAATTCAAATTTCACTTTCCCGGCTGAATCAGCGATGAGGTGAGGGTAGAAAAAGGCCGTTTCGTTCAAATTGGATCTAACCATGACCTCAGGCTTCTTCGCTTCCGTGCTGGCCCTAAGAGCGGGTTTTTCTAGCTCTCGTGCTTCCGCCATATTGGATTTTCCGCCTTCGGTAGTGCCCCTGGATTTCGATTCCACCGAATCCATCTCCGCCATTGCCATGGGAGGTGCAGCACCATCAAAGGCCATTTCACCCTTCTTTCTTATTCCAAAGTAGGCATAAGGAAAAAGATAAGAAAACTGATTTAGGATATCATAAGTAAAATGGGGATATTGCCGGGAGGGAATAGAGCTATAACGGTACCAACCGTATAAAGTGACAAAATCTTTGAGAATCAGTGTCGAATTATAACCTGGCATGGCCGAATCCACCCAGTGGCCTGTAAAAGAGGGAAAGGCCAGCGAGGCGAAAGCATCGAGAGAGGCATCATACATGGTCGCTGCAAGTTCGCTGGCGACCTTTTGGGCATTGTGGCCTTCAATTTTTAAACTCCACGTGTCCTTCTCTCCGGGGCGTAACTTGCTTCTCATGGTTTCCACCGTGACGTTAAGCTGCTTTTCCGGTCGCTCGACATTAATCAAGTAGTTGTTGTAATAGAATTGGTTCTCTTGAACATACACAGTTTCCAGGGAAAATCCACCTTTCAAGTTTTCAGTAATGGGAAAATTAATGGCATGAAACTGAGTCGATGGTTTGGTCCAATATGATTTGAGAATTTTCCCATGTTGAGTGAAAGTAATATAGGCGCCACCTCTTTGATAACCTGTGGCCAAAATTGCTTCCAACTTTTCGCCTACCTTGAGCGATGTTTTTTGGATTCTGAAAAAAGAAGGAACTTTTACGGTAAAATCATTCTTCTGCGATTTGATGCCAAGAAAATTTTTGCTATTCGAGGCACCAAAAACGGTGAAAAAAATCTTTTCATCAATAGCGCTTCCGAACTGGTCTTTAGTTTTTAATATGGCACAATAGGCACCTTCACCCAATTTAAAATTGATGTCGGCCATTCCTTCCTTGGAAGCGAACGTTGATGAGGTAATACTTTTTCCGATCTCCCAATTTTCGATATTTGAGAGATCTTTTTTGGAATTACTTGCTTTCGTTTCTGTGGCCCAGTACCAGTACCAATTATAATACTGACCAAAACTTGGACGTCTTTGGACATCCTTTGGCCCATCGAGTGCATAAATTTCTACTGTACCGTCGGCATTCGCAGGTTTGTTATCAAGGGTCGTGGTGGAGATATGAATCTTGATGTCCCGATCATTCGGGAGCCATCCGTCGACGCTTGGGCGGGCCTGCATGGCGACGTGGCCAACATTGATAGAGATATTGGCAGAGCGAGTTTCACCCGTTGAATCAACAACATCCACTTCAGTGCGATAGGTGAAAAAAGGTTTGAATTTAGGATTGACTGAATTGTTGGGTCTGGCCTGGAACTCGACAGAAAATTCACCGCCGTCATTGGTTTTGATCTGTCCATGCGCGATCTCCTGTTCAGCGGCATAGGGATTGGCCCAATACCACCACCATGGAAGCCGTACCCCTCGCAAAATCCGGAATTTGACTCGCGCCGAACTGAGGGGCGCACCTGAGTAACTCTCGGCCTTGCCAGATAATGTGATAACGTCATTAAGGCGGTACTGTTTGTCAGGAGCTTGAAGGGTCACCTCAAACTTCGGGCGTTTATATTCTTCGACCCGGATGGAGGTTTGCCCGGAATATTGGGGGGCCCTGATACTCATGAGACCCATAAGGGTATTTTTGGGTGCAATAAAATCACCACTGAATGAACCGAAATCATTACTGTCCTTAAAAACTTTTGAAATCTCTTTTTCGTTTGAATCATGCAGAATGATTAAAACGTCACTGCATTTAGAAACATTATACTCATCGCTCTTTTGATCAAATGTATAACAGATGCCTTTGAAGTGAATACGTTGTCCCGGTCGATAAATGGCCCTGTCGGTAAAAAAGATAATATGGGTGTCAGCACTTTTTTGAGGTAGATAGTTTACATTGATCCACTGAGTATAAACAGTATCCCCAGTATCTTGAGATTCAACATGAAAATACATGCTCCAATCACTACTGCTTGGTTCAAGACGGTATTGCCAGAGACCATTTTTATCAGAGGTTACATGGCCGACTTTCTCATGGATCCCTTCTTTGTTGTTATTGCGTTTGTAAATGGAAATGGTCTTTTTTTCCAATGGGGCGCCGGTTCTGGCATCAATAATAAGTCCAGAGACTGTTTTATCCTGCCCACGCACGAGGATCAGCGTATCGGTTTTCCAAAAGGAAGTGTAGGCAAGTTGCTCCTGATTCCCGATGTTGCTTGGGGAGAATTGCTGATCTGAGGAGGCGAAAATTTTGTAATAACCATAAGGTAAATCGGGGATGGCCTCTTCGATCTCTCTTTCTTTGAAGTCCTTAGTTTCTGCCAGTTCTATTGTCCATTCTTGAAGAGGTTTCCGTTTCAGGAGTTCGCCCACATCGCTATGCTCAAGAGAATCATCCAGCCTCCTCCATTTTTTGTGGAGGTAGTTTTTCCAGTCATCTTGCACGATGCGGAAATGTAGTTTCCTAATGTTTTTATATTTTACTATAAGTGTGGAATTGGATTTGTTAATGGAATTTTCCGTTTTGACGGAGAAGAGAGGATGCTTAATCGATCCGATAAGATCTTGGCACAACTTGGCCCCATCCGAGTTAGGATGAAGTTCAATGGCCTTCTCGCAAACTTGTACGGCGGTAAAAAATTCTTGGTCACTGTTGTATTGTTTGGCAATCTCATGGGAAGCAAGGGTAGAAGCGCTGATTTTTTTAAATTCATCTTCAATTTCTTTGAGTCGGGCCAGGAAGGTTTCCCTCTTTCCCTCATCTGAAGCTTGAGCATTTACAAATTTTAGCCGCGCTATATCGGCGTCAACATATTGTTCCAGCAATTTCTTTTCACGGTAGTAATTCATTAATTCCTGATAGACCTCAAAGCCACGAAGGAGCGGCGATTCCTTATCGGTGGTCTGTGGTTTATAGGCCAGAAAGGTCTTGTGATGGGCAAAGGCATCAGAAGATGCATCTATCTCAAACTTGTCTTCCGGTGCCGGGAGTGTTGACGTGCCAAAAGTTAGAAAAGTGATCATTTCTCGTAGTGCGAATTCATATAGTGTCGGAGAGGAATCGAGGAACACGCTCCCACGTTCAATCAGGCCCTCGTAATCATCGAGTTTTTCTTTTTTCAGATACTCGGCATTTTTCAAACCATCCTCAAAAAGGATGCGTATTTCAGCGAAGATCTTATTTAAATCCCAAGTGGTGAAATCATCGCTGGGGAGACCTGCCGTTTGGGTGCGTGCTGAAAATTTATAACGGTTCTGCTCGTAATAATGCCAAAACCAATGGGCCAAAATAATCTTCACCAGTGGGCGCACGTCTTCAGATACCTTACCGACTTCCTCCCGTAAGATTTTGACTTTATCTTTGGGCGCCTTGCCGAGAATATGGGATTGATTGAGAATGCGTTTGGCGAGTGCGCGGATATAGAGCGCCTTGTGTTTCTCGGCTTTGGCCTTCTTTTCGAGTTCTGTGGCAAGATCAAGCGCCGTTTGTGGAAGCTTATTCACTTCCGCCTCGTTAATTTTGGATAAAATAGTTTCCAAGTCTGAAGTAGAGGAGAAGGCCAACGCCCCAAAAAGATACAAGGCAAGAAAAACGGGCAAGAATTTCATAAACAATACCTACCATGGGAAAATTATGCAGGTAAGTATATAGCTAGATCTGGAAGAAAGACATAGTTTGGATATAGGAAATTATTGATCAAAACGAACATTGATTCTTGCACCCGTGGTGCGATCTAGACCCTCGACGTCGAGATAGTCGACGCCCGTCGGAATTCCTGCAAAAGTGCTAATCTTTGCGAAAATTTTGCTCAAATCAACTCTATGCCCATTATCGAGTTGTACGCTTCCGGTAACTTTGCATTTTCCGTCAACGATCTTGGCCTCGACTGTAATTTCTTTTTTCTTAATGGGGACATCTGCGAAGGCATTCATCTTAAAGTTTACAGTATGTTCATCATGGGACAGAACAATAGGCCCGAGTTTTTTAAGATCACTTTTAGTCATCTTTTGGGCCTGTCCGCGCTCTTCACCCATGATCCAGTAGTTGCTGAAATCGGGAGCACCGGTAGTTTTATGAGCGATGGTGCAGGAAGGGGTATTCACTTTTATCCCATAGCTGAGAATATTCTTGGCATTGTAATCTTTCTCAAAGCGAAAGAGCTCAAACCTCCTCACTTCTTCAGCTCCATCCTCGGATGCGCCGTCAGAATCGGTCATAATGGCATTGATATGGTCAGTGGCTTCAGACATCATTTCGATATCGTTAGGGGTGGCGTCAGTTGCTGAGTTCTGGTGTCCAAGACAATGACCTTGGTCATCAGCTAAAATTTGAGTAGTAAAAAGTATGCTGAGCATTAGCACTAAAAATAAATTTTTCATGAAAACAAACCCCTACAAAAAATTGACCTACAAATCTGAGGATGCCAAAACGAGGCCAACTTTTTTCATTTTAGCTATCATGAAATCAGATACTTATAGCCATGTTTGGGCGGGGCCGTCTAAAATTTGGAAGAAAATGTGAAAGAAGTAGACAGATTCCTCTTTACGATCGCCGAATTGAATCAAGTCGGTTTTCACAAGGTCTTATTGTTTTCATGTTAGAATCTCCCTATGGAAACCAGCACTGTTTGTAAACCTATTCTCATTGTGGAAGATCATTTCGAAATCCGTTCCATGCTTTACGAGTTTTTCAAAAGTGAGGGGTATCCTGTATTGCTGGCATGTCATGGGCAGGAGGCGATAGAGCTGCTTGAGAGGGATTCTACTCCCAGGCCTGGTGTAATTCTTACTGATTTCAGCATGCCCGTGATGAATGGGCCGGCATTCCTTTTGGAACTAAAGCGAAAGCATCCAAAAATCTTTGCGGATACACCGATTTTTGTCATGACCGCTGATGCCGATACCCATGTGCTTAATTTGAAGATCACCGGGTTTGTGAGAAAACCTTTTGATCTGAATGAGCTTTCAAATATATCAGCTCGGTATCGAGTCTAAATATTTCGCTTTATTCATTGATTTTTTGTGGGCATTTGCACTCAATAATACCTTCGGCAATGGCATAGCGAGTTAGTCCAGCTATATCGTGAATAGCAAGTTTTTTCATTATACTCTGGCGGTGCTTTTCAATCGTCTTAATACTAATCTCAAGTTCGAAGGCGATTTCTTTATTGCTCTTTCCTTCTGTGATGAGTTGGAGAACCTGTAATTCTCGTTCACTTAAGGCGTTAATTTTCTGTTTTTGTTTTTTATTCAAATGTTTGAGGCGATCTGAAATCAATGGGCTGAAAAAAACATTTCCTTTAGAAATTTCTCGAATCGCTTCGATCAGTATATTGGGAGCGCATTGTTTTATCAGGAATCCTGACACTCCTATTGAACTCATTTTTTCAATGTATCCATCATCAGCATAGGCAGAAAGAATCAGTATTTTAGTAAGGGGGTTATCTTTGAGAATCTGTCGTGATGCTTCGATCCCATTCAATTTAGGTAAGCCAATGTCCATAACAACGATCAAAGGATCAAGACTCTTCACCATTTTGACGGCCTCCAGGCCATTGTCGGCTTCGCCGACAACAATCATGTCCTCTTCAAGTTCTATCAATGCCTTGAGTCCCTTGCGCACGATTAAATGATCTTCCGATAAAAAGACAGATATTTTTTTTAATTTCATTCTTTAAACTCTCAGGATAGGAATTTGTACCTTGATGAGGGTTCCTTTCCCCGGAGATGAAGTAATTGCAAAAACTCCATCGACCATCTTGACCCGTTCTTCCATTGCAATTAATCCAATGTACTTATCCTTCTCAATAAGGTGCAAATTTTTTACTTGAAATGAGATGCCATTATCCCGGACGACCATTTGAACATTATTTTTAATTTTACGAATTGTAATCGATGCGCTACTTGCTTTTGAATGTTTTGCGATATTAGTGAGAGACTCTTGGGCCACCCGAAACAAAACAGTTTTGTTAACATCACTTAATTCAGAAATATCAATCAAGGTTGTGAGCTTTACCTGAATCTTGGTCTGCTTCATAAATTCTTTAATATAAGACTCAAGGGCCACTGCAAGCCCTAAATCATCCAAAATCATGGGATGGAGTTCGCGTGCGAAATCATTAATCTTGTCGACCGCTTTTTCCACCATTTGTTGAGCATCGATTATTTTCTCTCTCAGCTCAGGTCCACGATTCATGGTCGTTCTACTAAGGATAGATAGTTTAAAATTTACGGCAGTCAAGATTTGGGCAATTTCGTCATGAAGCTTGCGACTGATGTCTTTCCTCTCACCTTCTTGCTGGAGTAAAAGTAGCTCAGACAATTTTGCCGATTGTTTTTTTGTACCATGGAATTCTTTTGCCAAACGAGTATAATGGAGTTTGCATTCTTTCAGATCATGACGAAGCTTTTTACCTTGATCTACTTCAAGCTTTAATTTCTTTTGGATGGACTGATGACGTTTTGAACTTATCCTGCGTGAAGTTTTCATAGCTGAATTCTATAATGTTGATTTTGATCAAGCAAGGAGCCAATACCTATGGGGGATTTACCCTATAGACACGTGCTCTTGATCTGAGTAAAACCGGCCCACTTAAAGATTTCGCAACTAGCAATTCACGCTTTTTAATGTAAGAGCATGTGTCACGGGGGCCGGATGTGTATTTTAAATGAACTTGGAGCTGATCGATTTCAACTTTTGAAAAGTAATTCTATCTTTAATGATCTTCCCCGCGCGACCATTGAGGAAATTGATCGTGCAAAGATTCAAAATAACTACAAAAAAGGCCAGACAATCTTTTTTCAGGGCTCGCCCCTCTTTGGCATTTATTGCATCCAAAGCGGAACAGTGAAAAGGGTTAAAAGCCTTGATAATGGAGAAGAGACCATTATCTCACTGTCGGAGAATGGAGATTTTTTTGGAGGTCAGGCCATCCTTTCAAATTCAATCGCGCGAGCGACCTATTCTCTTGTCGCCGTCCAAGACTCCACCCTGTATTTCTACGATAAATCTTTTATCTTGGGACTTTTAAAAAAATACCCGCAATTGGCCACGAATATCATTTCAAAGTATCAATTTAATATCGAGAGGGACGAAGTTAGAATTCTGAGTCTTTCCAAGAAATCTGTTCGTGAACGGGTGGCAGAAACGCTGCTCAATCTGGCCAGCAGCTACGGCAAGGAAGTCGGTGTAAACAAGACCAATATCCCCCTTATGTTGTCGCGAATCGAACTTTCCTCATTGGCGGGGATGGCCAATGAAACATTTATCAGAACATTATCTGAGTTTCAAAAGGAAGGAATGATTAAATTGATGAATAACGTTATCCTAGTAACCGACAACAAGGAACTTCAATATTGTACGGGCGCCGTTGTTTAAAAACTTGTTGATTGAATTTTCAATATGCAACATTTGAATTTAAATCACCTCTTTTATTTCTATACCATTGCCTCTGAAGGCTCTATTCGCAACGCTTGCCAAAAACTATCGCTGACGCAGTCAACTTTGAGTAATCAGCTTAAAGAATTAGAGTATTTTATCGGAGAGAATCTTTTTGAAAGGGTCTCGAAGAAATTGAGACTAAATGAAACAGGGAAAAAAGTTTTAACCTACGCAACCGAAATATTTAGATTGCGAGATGAGCTGACATTGTGTGTGAAACAGCGTTGTATGCAAAGGGTTCAAGTTGTAAGAATTGGCTTTGTGCCATGCTTTATGAGAAGTGATATTTATCTGATCTTTCGTTATCTTTTAGACCAAAACCAGGCATTCATAATGTCCAAACAAGATTGCTTATCTAATCTTCTCAACGAATTAGCATCAAAAGCGATTGATGCCATTTTATCCGACAGACCAATTCTTCATGAATCATATAATCTCAAGAATAGAGAATTGGGAAAAAAGCAACTGGCCTTTGTGGGCCATAAGAAGTTTGCTCATCTGGCGACTGCTTTTCCACATTCATTAAACGGTGTTCCTTTTTGTGTTCATACAGAAGGGTCCCAAATACAACAGGTTGTCGACAAATATTTCAAGGCCAACCGGGTCTCACCTAAAATTGTGGGGGAGTTTGATGATGTCGGACCGTTAAAATTATTTGCAGAAGATGGTCAAGGTATTGTTGCCATACCTCTTGAATTTGTAAAAGATTCAATTGCTTCCGGTCAATTGTTACAAATAGGTATCCATCTTGACCTCCAGGTAAAATCATGGTTGATCAGTTTGCAGCATGATAAGTTGGATGATGATTTCCGCAAATGTATTGACCACATCAAAGAGCAACAAATGATTGCGGTTTGACTTATTAAAGCTGGTGCGATGATGATGCCTGTTATCAGGAATCAAGAGGAGGCGTAATAATGGACTTCAATCGCGTCTCTGCCTTGGCCTATTCCGCTGTTTTCTTTTCTTTGGCCTATTACCTGACATCTGAAGTGTTTGCGAATGGGTCTGTAGAACCATTACCGTTGCATTCGATGCTTGAATCTGGTGGAGTTATGATTGCTATCGTTGCGACGCTTTGGCTGTTGCTGCGAGAGAAAGATAGCGCCTTGAGCGCCGTTCCTGTGGCCATTGGCTTTCTAGGTATGGCAATCCTCGATGGTTTTCATGCTTCGGTATCACCCGGTGATACTTTCATATTCCTGCGTAGTGCTGCCAACCTTTTTGGTTCCATAGGTTTTTTGCTCGCATGGATTCCAGAAAAGGTTCGCCGCCCGGTGCTTTTTTGGACGCGGCTTCTTCCGATCGGAGTTGCAATTCTCTGCTTTGTTTTTGGTGGCCAGATCTTGCGATACCCAGACGTCGTTCCCGTGATGATAAATGCTGGAAAATTTTCACCCATAGCGCGCACTCTCAATTATATTTCTGGCGCCCTCTTTTTGTTATCTGTTCCCCGTTTTGCCATCAATTTTTATCGGACTAAACAGCTTGAGCCGCTGCTATTTGCCTGTCTCGGGCTTATATTTGGCCTTGCGTCGGTGATATTTTCGCATTCGGTGCTTTGGAATAACGTTTGGTGGACTTGGCACGGGCTAAGGCTAACCGCCTACGCTGCCGTGCTCTGCCTGATTAACTTTGAATATAGAGGTCTGCTCGCAGGTCTGCGGCTTTCTCTTGTTGAGCGCAGTCGTGTTGAACTCGAACTTAGAAATCTCAATGCACAGCTTGAACAACGAGTTGCCGAACGTACGAGAGAACTAAACGTTGAATTTCACCAGCGTAAATACGCCCAGGAATCGTTGAGTCGTAGTCAAGAAAACTTGGTACGTGCCCAAGCTATCGCGCGGATTGGGAATTGGGAAAGAGACCTATCAACCAATTCCTTTGTTTTGTCTGATGAAATGTATCGTATTATCGGAATGGAACCGGGAGACCCGAAAGGAACCTATGAGAATTTTCTTGCAGCTGTTCACCCTGAAGATCGTGAGTCGGTGAAAAAAAGGACCGAGGAAGCCATTCGCGATGGCAAACCGTATGCACTCGAATTCCGGCTTCATCGTGAAAAAGATGGAGATGATGTCATAATTCGTTCCAAGGCCACTATGGTGTACGACAAGCAGGGCAAACCTCTTCGATTTGTTGGAACCGCTCAGGACATCACAGAATTAAAAAGGGCAAAAGAGCGGTTGCGTTTCACTCAATTCACCGTCGACCATTCGGCGGATTTTATTTTCTGGATAGACCGGACTGGTCACTTCCTTTATGCCAATGCCGCTGCCTGCCAACACCTCGGGTACACGCAAGAAGAACTTCTTCACCTGACAGTCGCAGACATAAATCCCTTGTACCCGCGCGAGGCGTGGAAACCCCACTGGGATAAGCTCAAAGAGGAGAAAGTTTTCCGTTTTGAGACATTGCACCAGGGACGCACGGGTAAACCATATCCTGTCGAAGTTACCGCCAACTTCATGGCCTACGGGAATAGAGAAATCATCTGCTCTTTCGCCCGTGACATCAGCGAACGAAAACGTGTCGAGGAGGCGCTAGCAGAAAGCCAGGCAAAGCTACGGGCCATTATTGAAGCCGAACCAGAATGTGTAAAACTACTGGATGCACAGGGAGGACTTTTGGAAATGAATCAGGCCGGTCTTCGCATAATTGAAGCCGATGACCTTGATCAGGTGCGAGGGCAATGCGTCTATCCGATTGTCGTTGAACGCAATCGAAGCGCCTTTGTGGCCTTGACGAATCGGGTTTTCGAGGGCCAGTCAGGGACAATGGACTATGAAATCATAGGACTTAAAGGCGGTCGGAGGTGGCTGAGCACCAGTGCCGTGCCCTTGTATGATCAGCATAATAGGTCGGAAATCAGCGCTCTCTTGGCGATCACTCGGGATATTACCGAACGGAAAATGCATGAGAAAGAGTTGCAAGAGGCGAAAGAGGAAGCCGAAAAGGCCAATCACACAAAAGATCTTTTTCTTGCCACGCTCTCCCATGAGCTAAGGACACCCCTCACGGCCATCTTGAGCTGGGCGCAAATGCTCAAAATGGGTAGACTTGATCCCTCCAAGACCGAAATAGGTCTCCAGGCAATTGAAGATAGTGCCCGCTCCCAGAATCAGCTCATCAGTGACCTGCTAGATATTTCCAGAATAAGTGCAGGCAAGATCGCTCTCGATATTCAGGAGACAGAATTAACGGATATCGTTAGACAGGCGATTGAAACTGTTCGCATTGTAGCAGAGAAACAGTCGCTTGATCTCATAACGCAATTAGGCCCAATGCCGATTTTTGTTTTAGGGGATGCTGGCCGGTTAAAGCAGATCGTATGGAATCTGCTTTCAAACGCCATCAAATTCACGCCGCCAGGGGGGCGAATCGAAGTGCTGCTAGGAATTTGTGAAGAACCATCTGGGCACAAGGCGCAGATCTGTATTCGGGATACTGGAAAAGGAATTTCTGCCGATTTCCTTCCCCATATTTTTGAACCGTTTTCTCAGGCCGACTCTTCCAGCGTTCGAACACACGGAGGACTTGGTCTTGGTCTTGCGCTTGTCCATAATTTACTGGAACTTCAATCAGGGTCGATCGAGGCGCAAAGTGAGGGGGAAGGAAAAGGTGCGACATTCACGGTGAGTTTACCCCTCGGATCGGCAGGGCGCTTTCTCAAACCTGAACCCGCAATGTTGCCGGCAAATCGGTCTGATCTCTCCGGAATAAGCGTGCTATTCGTGGATGATGAAGCAAGCATGCTTCAATCGATCAAGGAACTGCTTTCTTCTTTTGGGGCCAAGGTCAGCGTGGCTTCATCGGTGCCAGAAGCGCTGGTCGAATTCGAAAGGTCGAGGCCCGATGTGATTGTGAGTGATATAGCAATGCCAAATGAGGATGGTTACAGTCTGATCCGAAAGATTCGAAACCTTGGCCATCAAAAGGGCGGTGATACTCCGGCCGTGGCGCTCACGGCATTTGCCAACTCACAAAGTCGTGAATTGGCATTGACGGCGGGATACCACATGCATCTCGCTAAACCCGTGGACTCGGACGAACTAGTGCGCACCATCCTGAGTGCAAAAAAAGCGATCTTATAAAAGTTGCTTAGCGTGAAGTGGCACTGTCATGGTTGGCGTTCATGATTGGATCGACACTGGGACTCTCTTCTCCGCTTGGTCTCGCACCATCGGTGACAGCAATATCGTTATTTCCGTTGCAAGTACGCAAAACCTCATTGGGGGCGAAACTCGTTTGTACGGCAGTGCTGGGATAGTTTTCAAATTGTGCTGCAACCAAGGTTGCCGTAAGAGTGATAGCGTCTCCATTAGTACAAGTACTAATACTTTTAGTGAGAATAATTCCCGTTGGTGTTTGGAAATTGGAAAGTTGTCTCCCTTCAACAATGAGTGGTGAGAACTGGCAAAAACTTAAATAGATGTTGGCCCCAATGATTTTTTGATCCTTGTCGCGAAGTGTTTGCACACCTAAGATATCGTGAAAAGAACTGCTGCCAAAATAAATGTTATCAGTCATTTCATTTTCAATTGCGCCTTCATCGTAGGCACTAGGTGCCATTATAGTAAAGCTTTGCCCTTCCTGGGTAGGCCCAAAATTGGTAGTGTGATAGACTTTTCTTATCCTCGTTCCGCCATCTTTACAGGCGAGCATGCTTTCAAATTTTACTAATTCAGCAGACACAACGATGTTTTCCGCCAGCGCCGCAAACGAAAATGTTGAGACAAGTAACAAAATTGCTAGTTTCATTTTTTCCCCTTGTATAAAGATGTGTGACTAATGGTAACCTTAGCTTAAGCATGTCCCATGCCACTTAAATTCTCATTAATTGGCATAGTTGGGGATCTGTGATGCTCAAACGCATGAGAGGTGGTTAATTATTGGACACTTTTAAGGCATAATGAAGAGCACTATGTTTGACTATGACGCAAAATTTGACCCCGATATTCTGAAAAAAAGTGTTCCGAAAGATTTAGTCGAAAGTCTGATTCGAAAATGGGAGCCAAATGTTGATGTGCTTTCAATTCGGGAGTTAAGTGGAGGATATTCAAACTCCAATTTTTTCTTCGAAGGTTATCACGGCAAACAAGTATTGCGAATTTTCCACAAACCAATTCATCAGCTAAAAATTGAAGTCGCCATCCTAAAGCACATTCAATCATCAGAACTCGCTCCTCAAGTCAGGTTTATGAGTCAAATGGAGGGAGTAAATTTCTGTATTGTAGATTTTATCGAGGGCCAATTATTAAGTGAGGCCTGGCTTGGTCTCAAATTATCGACATTGGAAAAAATATTGATTGATGTCGGAAAAAAATTGCAGCAGGTTCATAGTTTTAAATTCAAACAGGCCGGTTTTTTCGGGCCAATGCTTGATATTGAAAACAAGTTTGAAGGTGGGGCCGGCACAGGTTTTTTTAATTACATTATTGTCTCACTCAATTCTGATCTCGTTCGTGAGCGACTGGGCCACAACCTGTGCCAAAAAACTTTGAAATATGTGTGTTCGCATGAAATGGCTTTTAGCGCCGTCAATTCCCAATGTCACCTGATCCATTCTGATTTTAATACCAAAAACATCTTGATATGCCCTGAGAAAGCGCAGGTAAATGCCATTTTAGATTGGGAGTTCGCCCATTCAGGAACTCCCTTGGTGGAGTTCGCAAATTTTTTAAGATTTGAAAATGAAACCACTGTAGATGTTCGAGCCTTATTACGGAAAGGCTATGGTGAGGACAATGAGCTTTTTTGCCATGATTGGAGACGAACTGGTTCATTACTTGATATTGCTTCCATGTGTGGCTTTTTAAACCGTGAAACGCTGATGCCACGTTCGTTGAACACTGTCAGGGAAGTTCTTCTGCGAACTGTGGGGTGAGGTGGCCGGCCGGTGTGATATAAAACGAAACAGATCACTTTGCGTCTGGACAGTTAATTGGCAGAAAGGCCGGGGCACGAGTTTGCAGACCGCGATTGGCCGCAGTAAACATTTCGCAGTAAATGTAGCTTCCGCCTGCAATCGCTTGGTCATTGCGCGGGACAAAGCGTCCAACACGATTCATACAGGCGAGGACTTCAGTTTGAAATTGTCTTAACTCTTCAGTGGCACATCGTTCGATATGAAGATCAAAATATTTACCTTGGATAGAGACAGCAAGCAGTCCGGTATTGGCTTCGTAAGTTTGGAAAATATCATTTTTGGTGGCCTCCGCCAGCGTATCCACACAGGCCATGACTTCCTGAGGTTGGGAATTTAAAACTGTACTGCTCATACAAGTATTAAGGGCCTCGGCCCCATTGGTAGAAGCTCTTTCATAATAGTAGTTATCTGGTTCCTCATGTCTTTCTCTGTAGGCAGCGGCACTTTGGTCAATGAGTTTCCGCACTGATTGTCCCACGCGATCTTGGCAGCGTAAAATGGCTGGAAGATTGTTATGAATCTCGCTCTTTGCACAATGATGAAAATAATTGTGTCTTTCCGAAGGCCCTCGAGCGGCTTCGTGTTTCGCTTCTGGGACAATTTGTAGAAATTTTGCGTGCTGGGCCGAAGTACAGGCCTTTACTTTGCTTACCGCCTCTTGGCCACCTTGTTTACAAACATCGATCAACTCCCACATAAAGGTCTCTGAGTTCTCAGGCGTGGAGAAAAGCGGTGTACCAGTGACAACACAACTGACAACTTGATTGAATTGCGTGCGCACGGCTTCATCCTGACAGAGCCTCAGGGTTGTGTAAGGTTCTAAATGGTACCGGGTTGCATTGGCGGCCCTCATACAAGAGAAAACGGCCTGACGGCCTTCTCGTTGACCGTTATTTTCTGTGCAATAATTGCGATAGGTATCGGCATCAAGGTGTTGCCCTTTGAACATTGTAAAGCAATTGGCGATTTCCCTGGACTCCGCACGTTTTTCTTCTCTTTCGCACAGGTACTCGAAATGATCAGCTGAAAGTCCTGAAGCCTGTGCCAGTTGAGTTCGGCATTGTTGTTCTGTTAAGGCCATGGTTTGAAAAGATAATAGGAAAAGCAGTATGGGAAAGTTAAATTTTAACATTTTGATAATCCCCTTTAAATGAATTGGAGACTTTCAATGCACATCTAAGGCCAAAGCTAACACCCTGAAGATTGGTCGCTTCGTCTGTGCCTGCTGTTAATATATTAGACACTGTTTGAAAATTTTTCATTGCGGGCTAGGGCGTTTGGTTTTTAAGTGTTTTTTTCCACAATCCCTGAAACGACAAGGACTTCCAAATTTCCGGGCCGATTTTGATCAAGAAGAATGACAACCACAAGGCCCAAAAAAGCATCAGTAATTGAAAAACATAATTAGGCAGTGAAATAAGCCAGGGGCGAGGAATCCATTGATCGATTCTATCTTGATACCAAAACAGAGCATGGGCATAAGAATTGTTACCGGCAATATCCATTTGCGGTCCTGATAATAATCCTGAGGTGAGAATGATAAAGAGTGTAAAGGCACTGGCCAAGGCCAGAATAAACATTCCAATGCTGGCCAAATTATGCGGCCGAGGGTCCAAAGTAAACTTTTGGCGATTGGAAATGAGAATAAAGAAGGCAAAAATGATAACCAGGCCCGGCCACTGAATTTGGGTGAGGCCGAGACTTAAGAGAATCCATTGGCGTGATGACAGTAGACTCCAGCTTGCCTTACCGAGAAACCATCCGGCCAAAACCAGTAAGATAAGTTTACCCCAAAACAACACCACGGGGCCCATGCGAGGGCCACCGAGGGCCAAGATCCACCGATTGGCCGGTAGATTAAGCGCCATATTCAGATTGGCGCCTGTGCCGGATAGGTTGATCTTTGGAGCACGATAAAAAGGTGAGAGCGAAACTTCATCCATCCATTCCAAGGTAACTGTGTTATCTCCCACGGAAAGCGGAAGTTCCAATTGACTCTGTTGCAATTTGAGTGGCACATTCGCGCCATTGACCTGCACCGATTTTAGCTCGATGTTTTCAGGCATGGTGATGACATGTTGGGTACCCTTGCTGGATTTTAACGTCATACTCAATGTTGCATCTGTGGCGCGCTTACCGGGATGAAGACCAAGAGAGGCCTGCAAAATTGTCAGAGTGTTCCCCTCAGCGCCGGTTGGTCGATTCACTTTCATGGTTAGTTTTTCACCAGGCATGGGCATAAAAGTCAGGCGACGTTCACCCTCAGGCGTTTTGTGATAAATTGGGGGTACCCCTTGCGTTTCCACATTCCATACACTGGACGGCGAAATGGACCATACTTCACTCCACCGTTCGCGCGAGAGCGAGGAAAGTGAAATTTCAGGGGCGATATTTAAGCTGGAAGTCCATTCTGCCACCTCAGCATGAGGGCCTAAATTCACATCCACGAGATTATCTTTCTGACCAAAACGTTTATCCAAAATACTCTCACCGGGAATGATTGGAACTTTTAAATTAATCGCTTCACCACTGCTACTGATACGTCGCACGCGAGTTGTAACAGTCCATTTGAGACCTAAAAAGATCTCGCGTTCCACTATGATATAAGGTCGCATCTGACTATTTGATGATACCTCTTCTTTGCGTGCATCCTGTCTTTTCTGTAACGCCTCTTCCCGTCTTATCAGTAAACTTTCTGCCGTGGTTCCGTCGGGGCGTACGCCTTCCAATACCCATCCGTTTCCTTGAAAAGAGACATAGGCAGGATGAAGAGTCAGGGCCAATTCAAGAACACTGCGGTTTTTTAGCGGTCCATTAACTTCTAGCTGATGATTTCCCGCACCAAGATGGGCCATGAGCCGACCATTTTGTGACGACAGACCTTTGGGTGCTTTGCCATTATCCGTAATGTTCGCGGGACGCCAAAATTGTAAGTTAATAGGCAGTTCAACATAGGTATCGGACAAACTATGAAATTCAAAAACTAAATTGAGGCGGTCACTTTCCGCATTTATTTTCAAACGATGAAAGGCGACGCAATGTGGGACACAACGCGGAGGTTGTAACAGGCGCTGCTCCAAATCGCGCAAGAGTTCTTCAGATGGAAAGCTGTCTGCGGCGTAGGTTGTTGGTGTGAATGTGAGGATTTGAAAACACAAAAAAACGCCAAGTCCAAGACGGTTGAGAAATCTCGGTGTCCACCCCATAAAGCAAATAAAAACCAAGGCCAATAAGGCAATACGAATAAAGGCCAAAAAACGATTGGTAGTGAGGCCGATTGCCCAGAGATTGATTTTTTGATCTTTCTTAATCGGGCCGCTCCAAGACATGTGCACTGTCTGCCATGACCAGTTGGGAATTCCGGGGCCAGTTTGAATCGCCGCCGTCGGATCTATTTCCATCAGTTTCTGAAGAGATTGCTGGGCACTTGCGATTGAGGAAAGGTCATTTTGAGCAGCATTCATTTTCTTTCTCTTCGCCTTGCCGAGATGGGGAGCTGGAGCGTTTGGAGCATTATACATTTCGGATTTTTGCAGTACTCCTTCATCAAACCTCTGTTCGACCGATTGTTCAGGGGCGGCTTCTTCAGGCATATCTTGCGGCATTGTCTTAAGCGCCATACTTCTTGATTTTTCGGCCATGGTAGCAGGAGGATAAAAAACATTATCCCGTGATAAAACGGGATAAATGGCCGATTGCAGCTGTTGCACTGAAAAAGTGAATAGGAGAACCAGCAAAACTAATTGAGATATCTTTTTGTAAGCATGAACGATTCGAGCAAAGAGACCTTGTCCGGCAACGCGCGAGAGGGCCAAGGCCAAAATAAGATGCAACCAAATCCAGGTAGGAAAATTAGCTTCAGGATGGCATAAAACCAAAGTGATAAAAGTGACAATCGCCCAGCGATAATTACGTAGCTTGGCCATCGCTAAAGCAACCACAAAGACAAAGAAGAAAGAAAGGAGTGTCCAACGGTTAATCCATGTCCCTGATTCACTATCACTGCCTGTGGCAGCAATGACAGTGGTTCCTGGCGGAAGATGAAAAGTGGCATTGGCATTATTAAAATCACTCATCCATCCGGTAGCGGGAAGCGAAATGGACCGATCCGATAAGCGACTAATGGCCTCTAAGTTAAGCTGTCCCTGTCTGATTTCGACACCTTTTGTGGTTTCATTTTCCTTTTTGGTGATTACGGAATTACTTCCGCTCACATTGGCGCTCTGTAAATCATAGGGAGAAATCAAGTTGAGTCGCCAATTGCGATTAATTTGTCCTGAAATATTGTCTCTAATGGTGGCACCGGGCCCATCAAAATCAAACCATACTTGGCGGTTGAGAGAGAGACGGTCAGCATCAGGATCAGGAATACCGCGGCGGGTTTCCACCATTTTAATCTCCATCCCCGCCTTAACCAAATAAGTGGAAAGATTTCTAAAGTCCTCTGGCAAATCAACTTGCCCGGGATCGATTGTTGGGAGGGGACCGTTTTCTTCAATCCTAACCACACGAAATTCACTGCCCGGTTGGTACACCCAAAATTCTTGATCGGGCATATTCTGACGGCCCGTTTTGAAACTTAGGACGTCCACCGAACCTTTTTCAACATGAGAAATGATGCTCATGGACCAAATTCCCGGCTCAAGTTTCACGGTCAACTTCCCATCACTTCTAAGGTCATAGGCCAAAGGGCCGGAAATCTGCACAGGTGAAAAACCATCCAGTGTGACATTATCAAAAACTGCTTCGCGTGGAGAACCGCTGACTTCAAGAACCAATCGGGTAATCATCTTAAACGGAATTGTCTCTATGAATTTGCGATAGACTTTTACATTAAGTGTAGCCACCGCCTCTTCTTTTTTTTCATCGGGTTTGTTCCTTCCGTCATCTTGAGTCCAAAATCCTCCCTGATCATCAATTTTGTAATCATGCAATTCACGTCCTCGGGAAAAAACTTTAATGGGCCCTAAGTTCCGCGGGAGGAGCAGACGTTGGGGGTCTTGCTTCCATTGGATTTTTCCACTGAGAGTGGTGCGTCCCTTTTTCAAATAACAATGAGGCCGTTGATCTTTTTCAACGATGGGTAGTTGCGCATGATTCTCCCTGCGAACATCCGTCGGCCATGCCCCCACTTGTCCTGGCAATTCAACCAAGGAATCGCTTAAAACCTGCACTGTCATAACGAAGGCGAGGCCGTTCTTGTCCAATTCAAGTTTCAAGTCAGAAGGCCATATACAGCGGCGATTTTCGATACTGATGCCGTCAAAAGGACAACCGATTTCCCAATGCTTTTCAAGGACATAAGACTGCCACTCTTTGAGCGCTCCCGGCACATAGGTTTCAATCGGGATCTGGGCCAAGATGACAGTAGAGAAAAAAATAATGAACGAGAGAAAGACTCGGCTTTTGGCATGCATATTTTCCATCCTTGAAAGCAAATATTATGAAGGTATGCCATTTCTTTTTCAAGTAACAGCTATTTGACTAGTTTTTAGACGGATGTTTGCAAACATTCCAATCGCTCTACACAATAATCAACGCTTAGGTCTGGCATCCGCATTGCACTGTCTATGTATTGGAATTCGAAGTAGTGCCTGAACTATTTCGCCACCCCACCGGAATTCATATATCAGGAGTACGCAAATGGATTTGCCGCCTTTTAGAGAAGAAACACGTATATTTTACTTAAAGCAAATTTTCCTGGGATTACAAAAGAGAGGCGAAATTTCACTTTGGCAAAATATAATGAGTAATCGAATCTATCAAAGGGCCGAGCTGAATCGTGTTGTTTCTTATAATGGCTTGCTCAAATTTTTACCCATGCGAGGTAAAAATTTTAATTTCAATTCCAGGCATCCGATTTATTTTTATGAGAAGGGAAAAGTGATTATTTTTAAGTCACGGATTCTCTTCCATTCCCGCTTTGCCATGGAAGTTGAGCTTCCATCATTGATTATGTCTCAAGAAGGGCGCTCGGAAGAGAGGCATGATCCTTCCAGTAATATGGTGGTTAAATTTAAAGTGCTGAATTCCATGGATGATACGGTGTATGAAAAACCATTGCTCAACTTTTCGAAGGGTGGTGCCTGTTTTCGTATTACCAGTGAGGAACGCAATCGTTTTATCAATGCCAAGACCATTGAGTTTATTACCTTCGGTGATGAGAGTGATCGGAAAACCGCTGAAATCAAATATGTGGTTAACCATCTTGATGCCAATTATAAAATTGGCAAATTCTTTCGTGTTGGTATCCAGTTATTGGAAGAGACTCCGCATTTGCATCTGGTTGATTGAGGCAGATTAGAATTCCAATTTACATTTATCGGCGTTCTCTAAAAATTTCACCAAAAGATCGACGGCTGCTTTAACGTCTTTTTTATGCAACATCTCACTGGGGGAGTGCACATATCGAGTGGGAATTGAGATGGTGCACACTGCTCCTCCACCAAGAATCTGCATGGCATGGGCATCAGTGCCGCCGAAAGGTAGAATTTCCATCTGAAATTTGATTTTATTCTTCGTTGCCAATGCTTTTAAAAAACTCACCATGCCATGATTTGAAATGGACGCCTGATCATTAATTTTGATCGCCGCCCCTTCTCCTAACTTGGTCACTTGCTGGGCATCGGGGACGCCTGGGGTATCAAAGGCCGCCGTGACATCAAGAGCAATCCCGATGTCGGGTGAGAAATTGCGGGCCGCCACACTGGCACCGCGTGTACCAACTTCTTCCTGGCTTGAACCTAAAGCAAGAACATTGACGTTGAGTTTTTTCTTTTGCAATTGTTTCATGGTTTCAAGCACCAAATAACAGCCAATTCTATTATCAAAAGCTTTGGAGATAATCATATTCCCTTGCTCGATCCAAGCGCCTTCCATCACAATGGCATCTCCCACTTCAACTATTTTTTGGAGTTCCTTTTGTCCCAGGCCTACATCAATGTGCATGTTTTTAAATTCAGGCGCCTTATTCATATCGTCACGGTTTAGAAAAGCCGGACTGGCTTCCACTATACCGGTCAAAATCTTTTTGCCATAAATTTTCACTCGCTGGGAAAGGAGCACGCGAGGAACATGCCCTCCGCGAGGACAGAAGCGGATATGGCCACTTTTTTCAATATAAGAAACAACGAATCCAATCTCATCCATATGCCCGGAAATCATGACGGTTTTGGCATCTTTTTTGGCAGATTTTTTAATTCCAATAACATTGCCTAGATTGTCAATTTGAACGCTATCGCAGTTCTTTTTGAGTTCACGCAGCATGATGTCGATGATGGGTTGTTCACGGCCGGGAATACCTGGGGCCTGGCATAATTCTTTGAGCAATTCCATTATATTTTCCTTGTGTTAGCTAAAACCCTGCAATCATGGACCCTTTTGATCAAATTTGCAAAAATTACGCGTGCTTTCATAAAATAGATGTGGTAGGGTGCCGGCGTTAGTTTTGTCTGTCGCTCCAAGAGTTCGTAAGCATAGGGCCCTGAATCTCTTTTGCGGCACCCTGCCTTAAGGAGGTTTTATGGGTAAAAAACTGTACGTTGGCAATCTGCCATTTTCTGCTACGGAACAAGCTCTAACTGAGGCATTCTCTCAGTGTGGAACTGTTGAATCGGCCAAGATCATTACCGATCGCGATTCAGGACGAAGCAAAGGCTTCGGTTTCGTAGAAATGTCTTCTGATGCAGAGGCCACTGACGCCATTGCAAAATTCAATGGCACCGAATACGAAGGTCGTGCTATGACCGTAAACGAGGCACGTCCAATGGAACCTCGTGATAATCGCGGCGGTGGCGGTAGTCATCGTGGCGGTGGAAATCGCGGTGGATTTGGCGGCGGTCGTCGTTAATCCTTTTGTTGAAATTATCAACTCAGAGAAAGGTCGCTTCGGCGGCCTTTTTTTATATCCAGGATGTATAGTTCTAGTATGCCCACGGAGACAGGAGCCGAGAGCGGACGATAGACCGGCAGCTTCTCCTTACAATTTTTTGTATTCAGCTTCGATGGCATCATTCCCGTGCTGATCTTTTTTGGGCGGGGTGTATCCACTCGAATGCTGTCTCATATTTGGATGCCAAATTTTAAAGTGAAAACGCTGTCTGCCAATTCCATACTTCTCTGCCGTCTCGCCCGAAATGGCCACCAACCAACTGATAACTACTAAAATTGGGTTTGTGCGAAAATACGTGATGGTGGCCAAACATGCCACCAGGATTCTGGGACAAAAAATAAATCCCAACCACCATAAAAAGGCGCCAAAAGGCACAGAGGAAAAGAGTAAGGTTAAGCGTGGAAAGAGAGTGATGAACAAAAGAAAAAAAACGCCATGGCGGGTAAAAAAATCAACTTCCCCAAACTCAGCACGGAAGACATCCATCATGAGAAAAGTGGTCACAAGCAAAATACAAAAAATGACCAGACCTTTGAAAAATAACTTTGCCATTAACTCATACTCCAAGATTAGGCCGTCCATATGATGTAGAACATGAAGCGCAATTTTACAAAGGAAAATAACATCCGAAATAACATCCGAAGAGTTATAATTAATGCTTGGAGAAGGAGAAATTATGACTGATATTTATTCGATTCCGCTAAAAACTATTGAGGGCAAAGAAATTACATTAGAAAAATATCAGGGTAAAGTTCTGCTAGTGGTGAATGTTGCCAGTGGTTGTGGCTTTACACCACAGTATGAGGGTTTAGAAGAACTCTATCAATCTCTCAAAGAGAGAGGTCTAGTTGTTTTGGGGTTTCCCTGCAATCAGTTTGGCTCACAAGAACCTGGCACAGAAAAAGAAATCCAAACTTTTTGTCAAACTCGTTACGATGTTACGTTCCCTTTGTTTGCCAAGATAGATGTTAATGGCGAGCACACTCATCCTCTTTACGCGTATCTGAAATCCCATCAGTCCGGGCTTTTTGGGACCGATGCAGTCAAGTGGAATTTTACTAAATTTTTGATCGACAGGAAGGGAGAGGTGGTGGCCCGCTATGCGCCTCAAACATCCCCGCGAAAACTTCGTCCAGATATTGAAAAATTGCTCTGATTTTTGCCGCTTGATCGGAAAGTGATTTTGATGCTACACTCTGCCCCAAAAATATATTGGGAGGAGTGATGAATCAGATTCAGAGTCAAGCTGTTATACCATTCTTGATTAGTGGTCATCACAGGCGCGTTTTATTAAACGTTCTCGTGGTCATTGGCGGTTCTTTGCTTTTGGCCTTGCTCGCACAAGTCTCCTTCGTCCTTCCCTTTACTCCTGTTCCGATTACAGGGCAAACTTTTGGTGTGGCGGTACTCGCCCTTGGATGGGGGCGCAAGCGTGCTTTGGCCAGTTTTGCTCTTTACCTTTCTGAAGGGGCCTTGGGATTGCCATTTTTTGCACTCGGAAAAAGTGGACTGATCTTTGGCCCGACTATTGGATATTTATTGGGGATGTTTATTGCCTGTGGTGTCGTTGGTCATCTTGCCGATAAAGGTTATGCCAAAACGATCAAAAGTGCTTTCGCTTGCTGCTTGGTGGGAAGTTGCATAATTTTTTCCTGCGGTCTCATAGGTCTTTCTTTTTTCGTACCGGCCAAAGCACTCTTGGTCACAGGGCTTTTACCTTTTATTCCCGGAGATTTGATTAAAAGTTTTGCTGCCGCCTCTGTTGTTAGTACTTTGAGTAGAAAAATTAAACAGTGACCAAACAAGAATATTTACTTCGCAAGCAGACCTTGCTCACACTACCTGAAATGGCAGGTAGAACTGTGTGTGTTAAGTGTCTTCGCCCTCATAGCTGTTGTTTTTGTGACAGTATTGTACCTTTTGAATCTCAATCATCGCTGAGAATTCTGATGCACCCGAAGGAAGCGCGCAAGGAAAAGGTGGGGACTGGAAGATTGGCCAATTTGTGTTGTGTCCAGTCTAAAATTATAGTTGGGGTGAATTTTTCCCAAAACCCAGAAGTTCAGCAAATATTGAATGACAAACAGTATTTTCCAATTCTGCTTTATCCCGGTGAAGGTGCTCATAATCTTTCTCACGGGCCTTTGCCTTTTCATCAACTATCGTATCAAAGGCCATTATTTTTTGTTATCGATGGTACTTGGCCCTGTGCCAAGACCATGATGCGCGAAAGTGAGGTCCTGCATCCACTGCCGAGAGTTAGTTTTGATAACTCCAAAGTATCGCGTTTTGCGATTAAGCAACAACCACTCTCAAATTGTCTTTTCTACGATTGAATCAATTTTTGAATTATTCGATTGTCTGGATCGATGGAATCACGAAAGACTGGGCGGCCGACATAATATTTTATTGGAAATGTTGGAGAAATTGGTTCAATACCAAATTGCCTGTGCCCTCGATCCAAATAAAAAAAGTTATCGAACAGCAAGAACCAAGGGTTACAAAGACCCCAGTATGAGAACTTATCCCAAGAAATGGCAGGAAAGAAAAATCTGTTTTGAAAAGAAAAACTATCCTACTTTGTCGAGCACTTAAGGCCAAAAGTCGCACTTTCTTTTAAGTCATAATTCGGTGAGGGGTAGAGAAAAGAAATCCCCATAAGGTCATCAATTTGATAGCGTATCAAATCGACATCACTAAAATAGCTCATTATAGCATGAATTGAATCTTGGGGATGCATGAGACCTAAGCAGTGTCCAATTTCGTGGGCCACTGTTCTCATCCAATCCTTGGCATCTCCATCTTTGTCAGGATCAATTTTAATGGTACATGAGGTGATTTTAGAATCCTCGGTTTCATATTGGGCATGCCCCCCGGCGCCTAAAGCTCCAGAAGAACCCGAACAAAGATCAATCGTACGTTTTTCAGGTACTCCATCGAAATACAACGCCATGACTAAATAGGATGTTTCCAAATTATTGATATCGTCCATAATAGATTGAACAATCACACTTTTGGTTAGAGTTGCTGCGCCCAGAGTATCAGAACTGGGCAAATTGTTGGTCATTGATTTATCGGGGTCGCAAATTTTAACAAAGACAAAGGGATCATCGACCGAGACATTCCAGGTGATTCCACCTTGTGAAGTGCGAAAGCCAAGGGTCATTAAAAAGAGCATGTTGAATAAAATTATCTTCATAGCAGGCCCTAAAAGTTACATGATAAACCGAGGAGTAATTCTCCTTGGGCAGTATTTTTGTATGAGGTGGTAGCGTTAGCTTCGGCACGAAAGTTGATAATACTGAAATTCCAAAATTCCACACCAGTGGAAGCATAAAATCCTAACTCCGTGCCACCGACAGCGACAAAACCAAAGCCAAAATACAGGCTTCCTATGTTAAGCAGTTTCACTATTCCCAGTGAATTGGAATTAACCAGACCGCCTTCCCAGGTATGATGGCCCAAGCGCACGGAACCGAGTCCATAGAGCGCGCCAGTGGCGGCAAAAATGTGCCCGAGTGAAGCCTGGTTACGGGTGGTAGCGCCATAGCTGGGAGTTATGAGCAACGTAAGTATTATAATAAGGGTGAGTTTTTTCAAAACCGTACCCCCAATAGAATGCTCACGATATCTTGAGTGCTGAGAAGAACCCAGTTGAGACCACGAAGTCCGTACATTCCCTCCAAGCCAATGAATACCGGGGGAGCGAGGTTCCAAAGAACCCGTAAGGCCGGGCCGGTTGCGGTGGCACTCTTTTCTTCCAGAGTGGCCGAGGACGAGGATTTAAAACCAATTTTGTAGTAATAAAAGCCCCAACCAAGTCCGGCATCGAGGCCGCCAGAAATGAAATCACCAGATGGTTTATATTTCTTAAACAAGCTCGCCATGTATCCCGAATGGTAGTACACCGAAGTATTCACTCCCACACCATAGCCGGTTACGGCATATTCGTTTGATTCACCGCTGGCATACAAAAGGGGAATTGTTCGACCGCCCGTAACGGCGGAAAAACCAGAAGCAATGCCGACTCCGGCCTGTGCCATGGAGGACAACAACATGACGATTAATACGAGCAATTTAAGCATGGGAAAAACGCTAGCTTAAGATTACAAGAATTGTCTAGAGATAATGATAGATGGCCCAAAAATGTGAAAAAGTTCCGGCCATAACAAAGAGGTGCCAAATTTCGTGAAATCCAAAAATGCCAGGAAAAGGATTTGGTCTTTTTGTCGCATAGATGACTGCACCACTAGTGAAGAAAAGTCCTCCAATGGCGATCCAATAGAGGCACCATGGATCGACAACTTTACTCAAGGGAAAGGCCAAGGGGAGAGAAATCCACCCCATTCCCAAGTACATGGCGACAGTTAGCCAACGAGGGGCTTCAAGCCAAAAAAGTTTTGTGACAATTCCAACTAAGGCAAAGGACCAGGCCGCAATAAAATAAAAAGGCCCATTGCTTTCGCCTAAAGGTACCAGGCAGAAGGGAGTGTATGAGCCAGCGATTAAAACAAAAATCGCCATATGATCAATTCGGCGAAGAAATTTAATTCCTTTCTCACTCAAAGGTAGGGAATGGTAAAGTCCACTTGCCAGGTACATTAAAATTAAACTGCAACCAAAGATGCTAAAAGAGACTTGATGTTGCAAGCTTCCCTTAAGCTGTGCTGACTGCATCAAGGCAAACAGACCAATGACAGAGAGAAAGGCTCCAGATAAATGTGATAGTCCGCTAAAAGGTTCCCGCAAAATGTTCAAAAGTTTTGGTTTTCTCATTAGATTAGTTTTACACTATTGGGCCAGTGCCAACGATTGGCTTGGGCCCTTTTTACAAAACTTTTACGCTTAGAGGTAAACAATAATGTGGCGATGGAAGCTCATCATTTTCGCTCTGCTGATGAGCTGTGCTCTTCAAAAAAGTACACAACACAATCCCTGGGAAAAGGTGCATACCCCTTCTCCTGGTGCTGCCAAATCTATTGGCTCCTATTCGGGAGGTTGTTTGGCCGGAGGAGTAGCGTTACCGCCTTCAGGCGAGGGCCACCAATTGATGGCCCTGGCGCGCGGGCGGTATTATGGGCACCCCAAGATGCTTGCCTATATTGAACGACTTGGAAAAAAGGTGGCCAATAAATATCAAAAGACCTTAGCCGTGGGAGATATTTCTATGCCAAGGGGAGGAATGTTTTCCAATGGGGCCCATGGCAGCCATCAAAATGGGCTCGATGTTGATTTATGGTTTGAACTCTTGCCCCCCCAAGAGTTGCCCTTGGATCAGCGTGATTCGTGGCCAATTCAAGTGGTAGTGGATCAACCAGATGCTCTGAATCGTCAACTCAATATTCACTGGATTCCAGATATCGAAGAGCTGCTCATAATGGCCGCGGAAGATTCTGAAGTTGAGCGAATCTTTGTCAATCCTGCCATCAAAAAATTTTTCTGCCAAAAATATCCTGAAAAAAATGGCGGACAATGGGCGCGTAAACTGCGTGCTTGGTGGGGACATCATGAGCATCTGCATGTGCGATTGACTTGTCCCGGTGATTCACCTGAGTGTCAGGTCCAGACCTCGCCAGAGGGAGATGGCTGCCAGGAAATAGATTGGTGGTGGAGCGAGGACTACATAAAATCCACAGAAGAAAGAAAGGCTCTCAAAAAGGAAATTGTTCCCCTACAAATATTGGACGCATGTAAATTTCTCTTATAAATTATGTACAGTGCGATTCATTACCTTTGAGGTTTTTTTATGATGGCTCCGAATATTGATCCAGTTCTCATTGCTGTGGGTCCCATTCAGATTCGTTGGTATGGTTTGATGTATGTTGTTGGCTTTCTGATTGGCGGTGTTTTGCTAAAAGTTTTGGTGAAAGAGGGGTTCTTGAGAGTCGCCAAGGAGAAGGTCGATGCCTTAGTCACTTATGCCCTGATCTTCATGTTTGTGGGAGCACGTCTTGCTTACGTTTTTATTTATAATTGGGATTATTATCAAAATAACTTGTCCGAATTGTTTTCGGTGTGGAAGGGAGGGCTTTCCTTCCATGGTGCCATCGCTGGGATGGCCTTCGGGGTGTTTTTGTTTGCACGTAAAAATAAAGTGCCTTTTTTGCAAGTGACCGATGCCGCTGTGATCGCCGGCACACAAGGTGTTTTTTTCGGGCGAATGGGGAATTTTATTAATCATGAGCTATGGGGGCGCGTAACCGATGTTCCCTGGGGAATGGTCTTTATTGATGCAGGCCCCTTTCCTCGCCACCCCAGTCAACTCTATGAAGCAGTTATGGAAGGGATTATCCTTTTTTCTATTTTGTGGTCGTTGCGCAAACGTTTTACAATCTATGGTCAGGCAACGGCAGTTTTCTTCTTTGGTTATGCCGTTTTCCGTTTTATTGTTGAATTTTTCCGCGAAGCCGATGCTCAATTAGGCTACTATTTTGGAGGCCTGATCACCATGGGCCAAATATTATGTCTTCTTCAAATGTTGTTGGGGATTACACTTTTCTTTTATGTCAGAAAAAAGGCGGATAAACTGGCGGTAGTTAGAGGTTAGTTTTAAAGGTTTCAATTAAGGGGCGGTAGCTGCCTATATCAGAAGGTGGTTGCATTGTTATCATGGTGAGGTAGATCGGAAAGCAGGTAATGGTACAGGCACCCTGATAAATAATTTTCATGTTCTCCTTATTTTCCCATTCGTAAAGGGCACTTTCTTCTTTTTTAAAATACTTGTTTTGTTTTCCAAAGCGGTTGATCAATGATTGATGAAAAACATCGTGCAAAAAATATTGAGGTAATCGGGCATAATAATCCAGCACCTTGCCCTGGTAAAATTGCACAAAAATGGGGAATTTATAGCGCAAATGAGCAACATAATATTTGACAACTGCCCGTTCGCCACGCTGTTCGATAATTTCTCCATTCTTATTACTTTTTTCGATGTCTTCCTTGGTGCTTCCGGGCCTAAATTGATTGAGTTGTTCCAGGCCAAAATTATAATTTGGCGGATCGACTTTGCTAGAAACCAGCGGACTCCATATCGGCCAAATGAAAAGTAGAAAAAGCCCTGCTCTTAGCATGCTTTTATTATAATCATCTCGCCCAATCCCAAATAGCTAAGCAATAAATGCACACCCAACAAAAAATTGCTGAAAAGACTGGATAATGTTGCCTTTTATCAATTCAAAAAAAACCTCGAGTTCTTTAATAACCTATTGAAATAAAAGGCAAGAATCGGATTTTAGGTTGACTCAAACTTGGGTCCGGGTGAGAATTAAAGCTTGTGAGTATCGATGACTTGGCGTACTCCTGCATTTTTACATTATTAAAGGATAGGTAAATGTCATGAAGTTCCTGTTTAAGCTTGCTGTGATCGTATCGATACCAATTATGTTTTCCAGTTGCGCGAGTAACAAGTCCAATATTGCGATAAACGCGGCCTCTGATCAAGTGGAGGAGCAAGTTGCCAAAACAGAAAGTGGTGAAGCTAGCACCAGTACGCAGGAAGAAGTGCACCTTCCTGCTTATGTACATGAAGAGGCCAATGCCATTAAGGGTGCTTCTAAAATAGGACCGGAAGAAAGTGTTCATCCCAAAAGTTACTTTTTGCATGGAGCAGAACATCTCGGTCTGGAGAATATGTATTTTGATTTTCCAGTCGTCTACAACGAAGCTGTGCAAAAGTGGCTGCATTATTTCCAAAATCGCGGTAGACAGTTTTTTGAACGATACAGTGCCCGGGCCGGTCGCTATGCTCCTGTTATGGGGAAAATCTTGGAAGAGTTTGGACTTCCTCGTGATCTCATTTTCCTTGCCATGGCCGAATCAGGTTTTCAAACTAAGGCCAAATCTTGGGCACGTGCTGTCGGCCCATGGCAATTTATGAAATTTACCGGCAAAACATATGGTCTTAATATTGATTGGTATATCGATGAGCGCATGGACCCGATCAAGGCAACTATTGCGGCCTGCAAGTATCTTTCCAATTTGTACAATGAATTTGGCTCATGGGAGCTGGCCGCTGCCGCTTATAATGCCGGTGAAGGTAAAGTGAACCGTGCGATTCGCAAAACCGATAGTGAGAGTTTTTGGAATTTGGCAAAGAGCCGTTATTTAAAATCTGAAACGAAAAACTACGTTCCCAAAATAATGGCCCTGGCAATTCTTGGAAAAAATTTAAAAAGTTTTGGTTTTGCTGATATCGATTTTCATGAGCCTCTCGATTTTGAGGAAATTGATGTTCCAGGCGGCACCGATCTCTTTTTAGTTTCTGAAGCGCTGGGTGCACCAGCGGATGAAATTTACCGATTGAATCCTGAGATCATGCGCTGGTTTGTTCCTGCATCCATTCCTACATACAAGTTACGTGTTCCCGTAGGAATGAAGATGGTTTGGGATGTCATCCCTGATAAGAATGTCGTGAAGGCCTCAGCTTTTCAATCCTATACCACTAAACAAAGTGGCGCATCACTGGCCGTCGTCGCTCGCAAATTTAAAGTTGCTCCCTATGTTTTGGAGCAGCTTAATGGAATGGTTATCGATATCAAATTGCAAAAAGGTCAGACTGTTACCCTTCCCTTTAGGGTTGGTCAGGCGCTTCGTGATGATATGTATGCAGATCTCTATGAACTTCCCCGTAAATCTGTCTTGAGGAGACGGGGGCACAATGCGCTCATTCGCATGGCCCAGAAAAAAGGCCAAAAGATTGTTAGTCCAAGTGTGTACTATACGGTTCAAAGGGGCGATACGCTTTGGGATGTCGCTCGTAAAAACAACGTATCCCTTGACACTCTTATTCTATCCAATATGGATATCATTAAGACGCGTATGATCCGTGCAGGTGATAGATTGGTTGTTCGCTGATCTTTACAATATCCCTCTTTGTTCAATAGAGTAGAAGGAGCGGGAGGGAAGTGCATGTCGATTCAAAGTCTGCGTGATTTTAAAAAAAGTAATCAAAAAATTAAAACGAAAGAGTTTTATCCTTATATCATTGCCGGCCAAAATTTTTTCACACTTGCCTGCTTGCATCGTCTCCGGCAGCGTAACATTGCGAATGTTAAAATTATTGGATCGCGTGCCTTTACCCATGAAGATCTAATTTTAAAAGGCCCCAATTCTTTGCGTGGGACGGGCAATGCTCTGGCAGTTGAAGCTCTTGGCCATCAACTCATCGAAACATCCCAAACGCCGATCTTTTACAAGGATCAAAAACTGCGCGAATTTGGTGGCCGTGCCCGCCCCGAAGCCATGCTTTATGGTGAGGAGTATTATGGTCACAAAGCCTATCAATTTGATGCGCAACAATTTTTTCCTTTTATGAGTGATCCTTTTTTTGTGACAACCGCGGGCCAACATTTAATCGAAGCACAAATCACCAAGATTTCAAAAGTTATTCCAGATGATCTCATCCAACGATCCCATTGGGCCCTGGATTTATCAAATGGAATGCGCTTAAACTGTGAACATCTCATTTGGGCCAATGGTCCCCTAGAATTTTTGGCACTTTGTGCAGAGGATTCCCTTAATAGTGATGTTATTCAATTTTTAGAATCTACAAGAACTCCTATTTCACTTTATATACGTCTGGAATTTGATTGTATTGTGACCGATCAAGAAGCCACTTTATTTTTGCCTTTGAGCTTCACGCATGATTGGGGACATTTTGTGGGCGAATTTAAAACCGTGGGAGGAAAACAGATCGCGGAGTTTGTAACAACGGTTGATGAAGAAAATTGTGATGAGGGGCATATCGCCCACGTCATAAAAATATTGAAGAGAAATTTAGAGAAAGTGATTCCAACAACTCAAAATGGTGAGATGAAAGAATTTATTATAATGTCTGAGCGTACTCCATGTCTGAAAATTGACGATCGCGCCTTTCAAAATTTGAATGAAAGTTTTGCAAATCTTTCCTTCGCTGGTCTGAATGCGCCTTTGAGAGATTTTTCATCCCTTAAAAACAACTGCGAAGATTCGGTGAAAAATGTCCTAACTCCAACTCATCTCGCCCGTGCTCTTTTAAGTCTTGAACAGATCGTACTTAGTCATGTTGACAAATGATTTTTATCATTTAAGACTAGAGCCACAAAGATTACTTCAGTAACAGATAAGAGCCGTTTGGGCCCTTCATCTAAAAAACTTCAAGGAGTAGTACATGAAGAAACACTTATTACTTGTGGTGGGCTTGGCACTTTTGTCCACCAGCGCTTTTGCTACCAAGGCAAGAATGGAATCACTAGGACAGGATGGAGCTAACGGCTCTTTTTATCTGTCAGACACACGAAACGTCTTTCGAAATGCCGCTTTTGTTAACACCACCAAGAACTACGTGGTAACTGAGTGGGGCGATGCAAGCGCAACTGATTCGACCACGACACCCGAAGCCGAAGGTGGATGGTATTCTGAAGTGGGAGCTTTTGGTTATGGGGTATATTTGAATAACACACAATCGAGTCAAGTCACCCATTATACCAGCTTGACTGCAACTTCAAAAAATAACACGCTTAATCGTGCCGCTTACGCTGGTGTCGGTAACAAACTCGATGTTTTTGTTGGTGCCGATATGGGGTTTGAGTGGGGTGTGAATCTCAACATCTCTAATTTCAAGGACGAAGGGGTCAACCAAGCTTTTGAACAGAAACAATCCGGATTGGGAGTTGGCTTTGGCGTGCTCATGGGTGATCTGGATGCCTATGCCAATTTGGGCCTGAAAGATGAGGCCAAAGGTGGTGCTGCATCTGGTGACAAATGGGAAGCCAAAATGGGAATTAACGTTGGCACCAATTACAAATGGCAGGGATACACCTTCTTTGCTGATTATAAGAAGGGCGGGGTTGAGGAAACTGCCTCTGGAACAAAAACAGAGAATGACGCCACTGAATTGAATGTGGGTTTTGCCCGAGTCATGGAAATTGCTTCCAGTGGTCGATGGTTCTATGACTTTCGCTGGTATAACAATAAATCTGAAGAAAAAATCACTGCTGGCACAGATGAATACAAAATCTCAGATTTTCCTTTGACTTTAGGATTTGAAGCCGATGCAACCAGTTGGTTGACTCTGCGTGGATCTGTTTCCCAGAGTTTGAAGAATTCGGCGGAGAGAAATTTGGCCGGCTCATCACCTGGAGCTACTTCTAATAATAAGAAAATTCAGGATCCCAACTCAGCAACAGTGGCCGCGGGTGCGACACTTAATTTTGGCAAGTTGAAAGTGGATGGAACATTGCAGACCAATGGTAGCAATGCGAATAATACCGTTGGCCACATTAGAACCGATGATTTGATGGGACGTGTAGCGGTTGACTATTGGTTCTAATCAATTAATCGAATTTTTCTTTACCAGAAATGGCCCTCTTCGGAGGGCCTTTTTTTCTTTTAGCATCAGGAAAAATGAATATGCCGAATAACCTCATAGGCCACAGCAGTGGCGGCGTTGGCGAGATTAAGAGAGCGGATTTTATCGGAGTACATGGGAAGCGAGTAGATGCGCTCTTGATTTTGAGATATGAGCGCAGCGGGAAGGCCTTTGGTTTCTGAACCGAAAATTAAGATAGAGTTGGTGCTAAAAGGCGCACGATAATAGTTTTTCTCCGCGCTCTTGCTGAAAAAAAATAATTGCTCCAAGCTAGGGGCAACCTTCACGAGGAAATCCTCAAACGATTCAAAAAGATGACAGCGAACATGCTTCCAATAATCAAGACCTGCTCGTCGAACGGCCTTTTCGGAAATGTCGAAAGCTAAAGGTTTAATGAGGACCAAATCAAAATCCAAGGCAAGACAGGTGCGCCCAATCGTGCCTGTATTGCCGGGAATTTCGGGTGCAATAAGGACGATACTAGGTCGCTTAAACATTTTCGATGTAATTTACCAAGGTTCTCACCATGAGCCCGGATGCACCATGCTTGGGAGTATAGGGAAGATGAGACTGAGAATCGGCGACACCAGCAATGTCGAGATGGGCCCAGGGAATATCTTTTTTTACAAAAGACTCAAGAAATGCGGCTGCTTTGCATGTTCCACCGTGGCCCTTGGAGCCGATATTCTTTAAGTCGGCGTTCGGAGATTTAATATCTTTGTGGAATTCTGGAATGATGGGAAGTTGCCACATATACTCATCACACGCTTTACTGGATGACAAAAGTTTATCCATCAGTTTTTGATTATTACCCATGAGACCGCAAATTTCACTCCCAAGGGCAACCAGGCATGCTCCGGTTAGGGTAGCGGCATCGATAACAGCATCGGGTTTAAGATCACAGACATAGTCCAAGCAATCACCAAGGAGCAACCTGCCTTCGGCATCAGTGTTTAAAATCTCTACTGTTTTACCATTGCGTGCTTTAACGATGGAATCAGGTTTTGTTGCCAATGAATTAATGGCATTATCGGTTATTCCAAGCACACAGGTGATTTTTACTTGCACACGGTTTAAAACGAGTGTGCGGAAAGCGGCATAAACAGTTGCTGAACCGGCCATATCAAATTTCATATTGGCGATAGATGTGGATGGTTTTAAACAATATCCTCCAGTATCGAAAGTTAAACCTTTGCCTACCAAGGCAATGTGCTTGGTGGCCTTTTTGGGAGAGTAAGTGAGGTGAACAAGCTGTGGTTTAAAGGCCGAGCCGGCGTTTACCGAAAGAAACATCCCCATGTTTTCTTTTTTTAGTTCTTCTTTCCCTAAAATTTTGATTTTGACGCCGGAAATTTTTTTGGCGTCTTGCTCAATTCTCTTAGCGTATTCTTCGGAGTTGAGTATGTTTGGTGGTTCATTGACCCAATCACGGGCAAGATTAATGCTTTCACAAAGAACTTGGCTTTTTTTCAAGAGTGTCTCAATTTTCTTCTCTTTGGCCTTAGTTTGTGAACTCATGAAGACTACGGATTTTAAAATATTCTCGTTCTTCTTGCTCATATGAGTTTCAAAGCTGTAATTGGCAAGCCAGATTGCTTCGGCACAAATACCCACAGTTTGCTCCATGGTATGCATCATGAGTGTATCGAGGTCGAAGGCCAATTCTTCGCTTCTTCTTTTGTATTGTTTGAATATTCCGGCAGTTTCGCGCCTGAGTATTTCGGACGTAAACTTCTCTTTGTCACCCAGCCCTAGCACAACAAGAGTACTACCTGATGGTAAATTGAACTCGGTACTTTCGCCTTGCCCACCTTTAAAATTTTTTGAAGTTTTGACTTTATTAAAGGCCTGAATAATCTCTTTCGGCCAGTGGTGGAAAACTAATTCAGTCTTCTTTTTAGCTTTGGCCTTTCCTTTGGTTTTGGAATCGACATTTTTTGTGTAAACACCAAAAACCACAGCTTCACGCGTGGAAAAATTTTTGTCATTAAAGCTTAGTTTTATGTTCATTTTGGCCTCCTGGCCAAAATGAGAACTCTAGAGTTTACGACCATTCGGGCCACACCTCTGTATTTATATTGATTAAATTTATTTTTTTTAAAAAAATTACGTTCCATAGCTTCTCCCTTTTGGTCATGATAAGAAGGATCTTTTAGAAACTAATTCAGCGGGTTACACTAACATAAATGATTGCATTGATTCAACGCTATTTGGCAGCCAATTTCATCATTCCCTTGGTGGGAAGTTGTGTATTTTTTGTTTTTTTCTTACTAACTTTTCAAATGTTTCGGGTTACTCAACTGATCATGGCCAAAGATGTTCCCATCGTTGAGGTGGGATCTCTTCTCTTAAGTATGGCCATTTCTTTTATTCCAATGGCCATTCCTCTTTCAATTCTCTTCTCAATGATTTTTTCGCTTGGTCGCCTGAGTGATGATTCAGAAATTGTTGCAGCGCGATCATTTGGTCTTTCCCGCGAAAGATTATTTTTTCCCTATCTGACTGTTGGTTTGATAATGGCCTTGATCACTTTGCTTCTTAATGTTCAGGTTATTCCCGCTTCTCGAAAAGAATTTAAGACTATCATGCTCAAGCTGACATCAACAGGAATGCTAAGCAATATTAAACCCGAGCAATTTTTTACTGAAATTCCTGGCATTACACTTTATTCGGAAACTGTCGATGGTGATGGTAAAATTCTAGGCAATGTCTTCATTCATATGGGAGATCAGGAAAAAGAGGAAGAGCAAATTATTTTGGCCAAACGAGGGGTTCTTGTGAAGCATGGACAGGAGAGTGTTCTCAACATGCGTTTGCACCTTTTCAACGGTAATATAACCAAAACCAAAGTCAAAAGTAATCAGGTAGAGAAGATTCTCTTTGATGAATATGATTTTCCGGTTTTTCAGAACGATGCACGGCCAGAAGCGGTTAATAAAGATTCCACTTGGTCGAGTTACGAGTTGTGGAAAGTTATTCGAGAACGGAAAGATAAATTAAGAGAATTTCAGAGCATAAAAAAGCAGCGTGAACTGGGCCAGGAAGAAAAAGACATTGAAGAGCAAACAAAACGGGATGTATCAATTCTGTCATTCGGACTGGGTATTAAAAAAGGAAGGGGGAAATCCCGTAATACCGGCGTAATCGCATTACTTTTATTAATTCTCTATTACTCTGTTCTATTTTTTGGCATTGCCATGGCAAAAAAAGGGCAACTCTATCCGGGCATCGCAAATTTCGCACCAACTCTGATGCTTTTTGGTTTTGGTGTTTATTATTATCGCAAATTCGATTGGGCATCTTAGGAGATACTTAAGGGAGATACTTAAGATAAATCAGGGAGTAGTGCCCTCATTTTTTTTATGAATATATTCATCCGATGTGAAAGTCTGTCCATTTTCATAGATGAAGAGTGGAAAATGATATTTTGAGGCATTTTCTTTGGGAATGACCAGAGATTTGATACCGTTTTTCGATGAGATATCAAGCAGTTTATTGTTCAGAAAAACACGTGCCACATTAGCATTTCCCAAGAAAATTCTTAATTCATTTGCGCGAAGTAGAATGCTTTTATTTTGGGTCAAGGTGAAACGTTTGACGGGTTCTTGGTCTTTTTTATAAGTGAGCCAAGTATCACCATCAACGGCAGTGATGTAAACATTTTGCTTGTTTTTTACAATGGCTGCCTGAATATTTTTCGGCACGTATTTTTCTAATGCTTCGCCGCCACCTTCTTCGACATAACTATACATTGTATCAGTAATGGCGCGAAAATTGATTTCCTTAGAGCCATCCGTTTTTGCTTCGAATTTAACCGGTGCAACACTTCCTGTTGGCATTACTGTTTGGGCAACGGTAGGAACTGCCGCGGGAGTTACCGTTATGGGTGCCGAAGCAATGGTATTTGCTATCGGGGATACAGGTTCATTAGGTGTGGTAGCAACTTGGGTACTTAACATTTCCTTATGTTCTTCCGATCCGACGCGCATAAGTTGTTCTTGTAAGACAACTTCAGGCGGAGCAATGCTCATTTCTATGCTGGTAGTTTCTATGATGTTTTTCAACAGTGTTTCATCTGGAGCTTTTGCAGTGGCAATTGTGAGCCCCTGAGTTCCCTCGAGTTTGAGAGGGGTTGTCTCGGTCAGATTTTGGGTAATCACGACGGGTTTTTGAATAATTTTTTCGCTATTTGAATTCAGAAAGACCACGGTTAATCCGATCAGGACAAGAACGACAAGGGCCAGCCCCATGGCCAAAGCTGGTGAATTATCCTGATTGCCTTCTGATTTCAACAAATTTGTCCGATGTCTTTTCGGTTTCTGACTCGATCCACGACTGTAGGTTCGGTTAAGTGTTTCAATACAATCGAGTGGGTTCAAGTCGACGAGTTGAGCATAGGCCTTTACAAAACCGACGACGTAGGCCTTGTTTGGTAGCTTTTCTAAACGATCTTCTTCAAGCGCTTCAAGCAGCGTCAGGTTAATTTTTGTGTGCTGGGAAATTTTTTTTAAAGAATGACCTTTATTCTCCCGTGCTTCGCGAAGAAGGATGCCTATCGTCTTGTCAGTATCCATAGTTCCCATCCATTGATTTTGATTATTCAGGCCTTGAGTTAATGGAATTCTTTGATTCTCTAACATAAAATTCTTCTCAATTATATTGCCTCTCTAAAAATGTGGGGATTCATAAGACTCCAAATCGACTTCATCATCAATTTGATTATTATCCATGACCTTGGGGTTAATCATATTGGTTTTGATTTTTTGAGAAGCCACATTTTCCTCTGAATCAGCGTTCAATTTCTTGAGTTGCACCATGGCCAAGGGGGCGTACTGGGTTTGAGAAAAACGCTCACAGACTTCGTTGAATTTTTCTTTCGCTAATTCGTTTTTTCTCATCATGGTGAGGGTGACAGCTTGCTCATAGAGTGCCGCCGGATCGTTATAACATTCACCCTTATAGGCTTCTTTGAAATTTTCGAGAGCGGTATTAAAGCTGTGTTTTTCGCGGTAGATTTCACCTAATTTATAATAAGCACTGCAATAATCAGAACGCTCTTTGAGAGATTTCTCCAAGTAGATGATCGCTTCTCCCACTTGTTTTTGCTTCAATGAAATCAGGGCCAAATTATAATACGTACGGTATTGATGTTGGTAGACAAGATCTTCCAATATCTGCTGATAACTTTTTTTGGCCTCATCCAAGCGTCCCTGAGTATAGAATAGCGACGCAAGATTATTTTTGGCATCTGAATTTTTATTATCCAGTTCAAGAGATCTTTTAAGATGTTCTTCTGCTAATTGCATTTTCCCTTTGAAGTAGTAGGCCATTCCAAGGTTGTTAAGTACTTTAGAATCATTGGGTGTCAGAGCATAAGCTTTGGAGAGAGCGTCAAGGGCCTCGGTATAGTGCTTTTCAATCAGCAGCTTGGTTCCGTGGGAATAATAAAGTTCGGCCTTTCTCTCTATTTCAGTTAATTCTTTTTTGGTACTTCCACATGCGGCCAAAATTAATGCCGCCAGAAAAACGCTTAGTTTGAAAAAACTCATGCGACTTCTCTCCTGAAAAATAAAAAAGACCCAGTTGGGCGTTACTTCTATTCTAACCTTCTTGTGTTTAGACGCAAATGCTTATTTACACATAATGATGCATAGACCGTGCGTCCGAAGGAAACAGAAGCAGGTGCCGAGATTGCAGGAGCATTCACCAGCGTCGTAGGTGAACGATGGTTTCAAAATGATATGTACCTGGGAACATGTCAAACAGATGAGTACATTGGATGGAGTAGAAAGGTAATAAGTTTTTTATATCCCGCATAAGGGTATCTGGTGAACAACTTACATAAAAAATATGGGTCGGTTTCCATTCGGCGACCAAGGTTGCCAAATGGGTAAAACCTGAGCGGGGTGGGTCGAGAATCATTAATTCAAGATGGTGTGTTTGGATTTTCTTGGCCACGCTTTTTTGCAAGGTACGCAAGTCATGAGCACTATATAAATCATAAGAAAAGAACTGCTGGGCGGTGCTGTTTGACCTGGGCGTCGCCTTCAAATTGTATTTATCTATGACATAAATGGATGAGCAAGAGACAATCTTTTTGCTCAGGTTTCCATCTCCACCAAAAAGGTCAACTATAAATGCACTATCTGTAAAATGGCATTGGGAAGTTTGCTGGGCAATCCAATTCGTTAATGCTTGATTCATTGACTGGTTAACTTGACTAAAACCCATCTGAGCATAAGGCAAGTTAACAGAAATATGCATGCCGCTTGTCGGATGTTGGTAAATTTCAACGTGTCCCTGATTGGGACCATCAAAATTGTGCCAAGTATTGGCAGTGTAAAATTCAGTCACAATTTTTTGGATTTCTGGTATGGGAAGACGACAGTTTGGGATTGATAAAATCTCATCTGAAAGAGTCGATGCCATACCTAATGAATTCTGGCCTTTGTTGTAGTGAAGCGTGATCCTGTTGCGGTAGGTAAAACGTTGTTCGGCCGCGTGAATCATTGGAGTTTGCATGGCAATTTTCAATTTCAAAAACTCGCGTTTGAGTGCCTCTTGTTTGAACTGCAATTCCATTTGATAACTTGTATGAAGGTAGTGGCAGCCGGGACATTGATCGAAATGAGGGCATTCTGAGGGGATACGCGAAGGTGAGCATTTCTGCAAATCGGTGGATGAAGTTAGCTGCGCAAAAGCTACTTTTTTTCTTTGTCCGGTTACAATGGCAACACCTTCTTCTTCCGGCAAGGTCTTGGTGATGAAGGTAGGTTTGTCAAGGATTTTGGAAACACCTTGACCGAGACCATCCATGTGAACAATCTTGAAGGGGATTTTTTCCAAGTCTTGACCTACTGTTGAAAGGCATTCCCTTCTTTAAACGAAGGGTCTAAAATAATTTTCGTGAATATTACTATGAACAATGTAACTAACATAACACTATGAGATTTGTCTCTCACAGATTGCCGGTTATCTTAGAATTGCTGCTAAATGGGCCGTTTATTGTGTTATTTGCTTTGCAACTCTCTGGGAGGGCACCTGCTTTTATTCCTGCCAGTCTGTTGGCCCACGTGATCAACATCGGGACTTATATCGTTCCTTTCGTTCTGTGCGTTGTCGTCGGTTTTTGTTTCTGGACTTCAAAGGACCTTGAAGATTTTATTCGGCGTCATATTTTTTCCCTAGTTATTCTGCTGCCACTCTTTATCACTTTTGGAGATAAGGAATTTGCTTTTTGGCTTTCGTCGGCGCACTTTCTCTCCACCATTTTGTCGTTGTATGAGCAGCCCGAAGTTAGTCCATCAAACTTGAAACCAACCTGGTGGCGTAGTGGTAAACCTGTATTACCCACTTTGCGCTTGAGTCCCGCCCAAATTGTCTTGCTTTCCTTTGCGGGTATAATTCTGCTGGGGACATTTCTCTTGGCCCTTCCGGTTTCGGCACCGGAAAATCAGCGTGTTTCGATTATTGATGCTTTGTTTATGTCAACTTCAGCGACTTGCGTGACAGGGCTGTCAACGATTTCGGTCAAAAATAATTTAAGTCTCTTTGGACAGATGATTCTGCTTGGGCTGATTCAAGTGGGAGGATTGGGGTTTATGACACTCGCTTCCTCTCTTACTATTTTAATGGGACGAAGCACACGCATGCGTGAACGCTTACTCATGCAAGATCTCTTAGATGTAAATGGAATGGATGAGCTTTATCAAATGATTGTCGATATTATGCGCTATACTTTTTTTATCGAACTTTGGGGAGCCATTATTTTGGCCTTTGGTTTCAGTTATGAGGGATTGGAATTTTCAGAGGCCCTCTACTCCGGTTTTTTCTATAGTATTTCGGCCTTTTGTAATGCCGGCTTTGGGTTATGGGACAATAGCTTTGAGAGTTATGCCACCAGTCCGCTCATTCATGGCACGATAGCGGTCTTGATCATTTTGGGAGGCCTCGGTTTTATTGTTTTGCGCGAATTGCGCGAGATGATTTTGAAGAAAAAGATTTTTATGCGCCTTTCTTTGCATACTAAAATCGTTTTTACTGTGACAGGTTTCTTGCTTTTGGCCGGAACCCTGTTTATTTTCTTCGGTGAATTTTTAAACGCCCTCGACGATTATTCGCTGTTTGAAAAGATTCAAATTGCCTTTTTCCAATCTGTAACCTTACGGACCGCAGGTTTTAATACCATACCACTTACCTCGCTTCACCCCTTTACCGCCTATGGGATGATGCTCTTTATGTTTATTGGCGGAAGTCCTGGGTCAACAGCGGGTGGTATTAAAACAACGACCTTTGCTATTTTAGTTCAGTCGATCAGATCAACTCTTAAGGGGCAAAGATCTGTTACCATTTTTGATCGCACTGTGCAGACATCGACGGTCGTTAAGTCCGTTGGTTTAACCTTTATCTCGATTATAATAATATGTTTCTTTGTTCTGGTTATGATGAGGCTAGAACCCAATCAAAACCTGCTGACTTTGATGTTTGAGATCGTCAGTGCTTTTGGAACCGTCGGTTTAAGTTTAGGTGCAACAGCTCAATTGAGCGTGGCGGGAAAAGTGGGGATTTCGCTTCTGATGTATATTGGGCGTGTTGGTCCATTAACCATGGCCTTTGCCGTGGGAGAGAGTGCCGAAGGGCGTGGTAAGGTTGAATACCCAGACGGACGCCTCCTTATAGGATAGATATCTTTTGTGTAAATGAGGGTGGAAAATGTTAGCAGCTGTGATTGGATTGGGAACTTTTGGTGCAAAAACCGCAACCAGTCTTCATGAAAAGGGTGCAGAAGTCATCGCTATAGACATCAGTGAAGAGTTGGTGGAAAAAATTAAAGATCGAGTCACCCATGCCGTGGCCCTTGATGTCACTGATGAGAGATCATTGCGTGCCATCAACATTAGCGATGTGGATACGGCAGTGGTGGCGATTGGCGATAATATCCAGACATCCATCTTGGCGGTGGCCATGTTGCGAAAGCTTGGAGTCGGTCGGGTTATAGCCCGTGCTACGGGGCGTTTGCATGAACACGTTTTGAAAGAGATTGGCGCATCAGACATTATCAAGGTTGAAGAGGATATGGGGGAAATTATCGCCTCTCAAATTATTGCCCCCCACGTATTACAGCGTTATAACTTTGCTGCTGGTTATTCTTTGGTAGAAATCAAGCTCGGTCGGCGTTTTGAAGGCAAGACTTTGGTGGAAAGTAAAATTCGTCAAAATTACGGGCTCAATATTGTGGCACTGCAAAAGCGCATTCCGTTTATCACGGATGATGGACGTCCTTCTTACCGCATCGAGATTAATGATAGTCCTATGCCCATGGATGTCATTGAGTCTGATGATGTAGTGGTATTAATAGGGGCCGAGAAAAACTTCAACCGATTGTTTGAAGATTTGGCGGATCATTAATGAGCATCAAGGGAGCATGGCGTGAATCTTAGTCTGCGCGGACGAGTGGTTTTGAGTTTTATTGTGGCCAACATCGTGGTTCTAGTTTTGTCGGGCACAGTCTTTCATTTTCTCAACTCTTTGAATAAGGGTATTGAGGTCATTACGGTAAGCTCCAACCGCGCCACATTATTAACTGATGAAATTAGAATTTCCGCCGTAACCATCTTGAAAAAACAAAGGGAAATCCTTTCGGCCGGGCCGACTCCAGAACGCGTGAGCAAAATAGTGACGTTGTGTGAAAGTTTTATTTCTCAACTTCATTCATTGGAATCGTTGTATCATGATGCTGAAGTTCAGCGGATTGTTGCCCAGATGGTTTCTTATGTAGACTCCCTGAAATTAGTTCTAAGTAAGTCCGCCTTTTATGGCCGAGATAATGTTGGGATGTCCTCTATTGCCGACTTGGCCGATAAAATTCTAGATTCGTTTTCTGAATTACAAGAAGCGCTGCTTGGGAAGGCCATTGAACGGGATAAAAGTATTAAGAAGATTATTAACGAAACCAAACGTAATATGATGATCACTTTGATCATAGGTTTCTTAGGCACGATTGTTCTTGGTCTGGTGGTGCCGACAAAGATTGCTCTGCCTTTTAAAAAGATAAAAGATGCTATTCGTGAACTCCAAGATTGTAATTTTGACGTCAGTATCTACTACAATCAGGATGATGAAATTGGTGAGCTGGCACGTGAAATGAATAAAATGATCAGGGCATTCAAAATCTTTGATGATTTGAGGGCCGATCGCGTCGCCATAGAACTTCGAAAATTTGATTCCTTGGCAAATTTGGTAAAAAAGCCAATTTTGATCGCTGATGCTACGGGAAAGTTGATGTATATGAATAATTGGCTCTATTCACTTCTAAAAGTGCAATCCGAGGATGTGATCGGTAAGTATCTGCAGGAAACAGTGATTCCAGCTTCCATAACAGAAACCTATGATCTGGCGATTAAGCGGCGTTCAAAAATTGAAAATGCTGAAATTGTCATAAAGTCCAGGCCGACGGAGGAAATTATTGAAGTGGCTGAGGGCGATGTGTCAAAGGCTGCCGAGACTCATGAAGAAGAGGTCATTTATAAGGGTTTTGCCAACGTCATTCCGATCCGCGGAAAAGAAAGTTCCCTAGATTATTACCTTATGGTAGTGTCCACAGAAACTTTTGTCTAAATACCGAGAATAACTACCAAAAAGATTCAAAACAAAATGAAGTGCCATTTTTCGCAGAGAAATTATGAAAGAGACTTGGACAGGATGGTTCTGAGTGCTCTGATTTTGGCCAGGAGGCCAAAATGAATCAAGAGCAAATTCGGAATTTTTCTATAATTGCCCATATCGACCACGGTAAGTCTACTCTGGCCGATCGCATTTTAGAGATGACTAATTCGGTGGCCAAACGAGAAATGCAAGATCGACTTCTCGATAATATGGATTTAGAGCGGGAACGTGGCATTACGATTAAGGCGCAAACAGTGCGGCTTATGTACAAGGCGCAAGATGGGATCACCTATCAGTTTAACCTTATTGATACTCCCGGGCATGTGGACTTCGCCTATGAGGTAAGTCGCTCTCTGGCCTCTTGTGATGGCGCTTTATTGGTCGTGGATGCCTCGCAAGGCGTGGAGGCCCAGACTTTAGCCAATGTCTATATGGCCTTGGAGAACAATTTAGAAATTGTTCCGGTCATTAATAAAATAGATCTTCCCCATGCCGATGTGGAAAAGGTCCGTAAAGAAATTGAAGAGATTATCGGACTCGATGCCCATGATGCTTGTTTGGTATCGGCAAAATCTGGGCTTGGTGTGGAGCTACTCCTGGAAGCAATCGTCAAAAAAATCCCTCCTCCCAAGGGACGCGATCATAATCCTCTCCAGGCCTTAATTTTTGATTCCTGGTTCGATGCATATCAGGGTGTTGTCATCTTGGTCCGAGTGGTCGAAGGGCATGTGAAAAAGAAAGATTTAATTTACTTGAAACACTCAAGTCACCAGTTTGAAGTCATCAAATTGGGAGTAAATTCACCCTTTTTTACTGAGATTGATGAATTGCACGCTGGTGAAGTCGGAATGCTGGTCTGTGGAATAAAAAATTTACGTGATGTAAAAATAGGCGATACGGTTGTACTCGCTTCTCAAGCTGACACTCCCAATTTACCGGGCTACAAAGAAGTCAAGCCCATGGTCTTTTGCGGAATTTTTCCGGTTGAATCCACCGACTATGAAAATTTAAAGTTTTCGCTGGAGAAATTGGCCTTGAATGACTCTTCGTTCACTTATGAGCCGGAAACTTCCACTGCTCTAGGATTTGGTTATAGTTGTGGTTTCTTGGGCCTCTTGCATATGAATATCATTCAAGAAAGGCTCGAGCGACATTATGGTTTGAATCTCATTTGCACGGCCCCTTCCTGTAACTACCAGGTGCTTCTGAATAATGGCACAACTGTCATGATACACAATCCTGCAGATATGCCCGACCCAGGCAGTTACCAAGAAATTCAAGAACCAATTGTGGCCGTCTCCATCCATGTTCCCAACGAGTTTGTGGGTAAAATTATTAAACTGTGTGAAGAACGTCGCGGAGTGCAAACAGATTTGAAATACATCACACAAGATCGCGTACAAATTTTTTATGATCTTCCCTTAAGCGAAATTGTGTTCGATTTTTATGATAAATTGAAAGGTCAGACGCGCGGTTATGCCAGCATGGATTATGAATTTACAGGATATAAAGCGGCAGACTTGGTTAAGGTCGATGTTTTGTTGAATGGTGATTCGGTTGATGCCTTATCCATTGTTTGTCATCGTTCCAATGCATTTTTTAAGGGGCGCAATTTAGTCCAAAGGCTGCAAAAAATTATTGATCGTCAACAATTTGATATCGCCATTCAAGCCGCTATCGGTTCAAAAATTTTAGCGCGTGAAACCGTTAAGGCCTTGCGCAAAAATGTTCTGGCAAAATGTTACGGTGGAGATATCAGTCGTAAGCGCAAACTGCTTGAAAAGCAGAAAGAAGGCAAAAAACGCATGAAGATGGTGGGTACAGTGGAAGTGCCTCAAGAAGCATTTTTAGCGGTTCTAAAGATTGAAGAATAGATATTTGATAAGCGGAGTAAAGAAATGGCAGAGATTTTCGAACATCTCGAACGGGCCTTGAAAGAATATTCGAGTGGTGATTTCTATCCCATGGTTCTTGAGGCAAAAAAAGAGTACACCATTTTAACTGGGCAAATTAACGATGATGATGACGATTACGAGAATCGTGTAAACGCTTTCAATGACTGGTATGTCATGCAATATATTATTCCGGAATTTAACTCTTCTGTGATTGAAGAATATTCTCGAAAACATGCCTTGTCGGAAGAGTTGGTTCAAACATTCACCCATCTCAATCATTCTCTCTTTCAGTATGGTGGAGAAAACTTCAAAAAAGTGAAAGTCATCAAGGACCTTCTCCACCATGGGCACAAACTGACTTTGTCCAACGACAATCCTACCCCGGGACTTTTAAAGGGGGATTTATTTACCGGAAGATTGTTGGAGTATAAAGGCGAGCGTTTTCTATTGAGCGGTTTGTGCATCTTGCCCAAGGAAATGGTGAATAGACTGGTGAGTGAGGCACGCAAGGTTCACAAAACCGGGAGTAGAGAATTTGAAACTAATTTCCTGATGAAACTTGAATATTTTAAGACAAAATGGACACGTTATTCGCACTTGCCACCTGAACGCGTTTTTCAATTTATGGAATGAGTGATGGTACGACTGTTCGGTTTTACCCTTTTACGAAACGGCATAAAGTATGATTACTCATTCAAAGAATCTCTAAATTCACTCTCGCCCATTTGTGACAAGATTTATATTGCATTAGGGCAGAGTGATGATGGGACTGAGGCCGCAGTCAGTAAGATGGCAGGTCTTGAGATTATTCCCACTGTTTGGGATGAAAAATCCCGACAAGGTGGAATTATTTTATCACAGCAAACAAATTTGGCCCTGTCCCATTTACGCGAGATGCAGAAAGCAACGGCGGAAGCTTGGGGTTTTTATCTTCAAGCAGATGAAGTCTTGCATGAAGATGATTTTGATTTGATTCGCTCAGATCTCAATAAGGCCCAAACCATTGGTGCTGATGCAGTGGCTTTCCGCTATCTACATTTTTGGCAAACTCATCGGCAGTTGGCGATCAATAAAAAATGGTATCCTCAAGAGATTCGGGCCATCAAGCTCGATTCAAATTTGCAGAGTTGGGGAGACGCCCAGAGCTTTCGTCCGGCGCAAAAAATCTACTATTCTGATGCCCGGATTTTTCATTATGGCCATGTACGCGAAGCCGAGTCATACAAGATTAAAAAACAGGATATTCTGCGACTTTATCACAGCGATAATCGTTTGCCCAAATATCAGAAAAGAGAGCAGCGTTTTGATGCCATAACAGAGGTTATTAATTATTTAGGAACTCACCCCAAATTTATGAAAGAACGGATTTTAAGACTTGAAAATTTCTGGATCCCGCCCAGACGGTCCAAAATTTTTATTGCCGCTAATCCTGCTGATTTTTCAAGCCAGCTTATTTCTCAAATTTCTGCAGAGAAAATTGAATGGATTTCAAATCCTTGGAGAATTACCTTAAAACACTGGGGCGATTTGATCATTCCTTATCCAAGCTTCTTTCAGAAAATATTTTATAGATCTTGCATTCCATCTAAAATGCGCAGTAAATTGGCCCTGGCTTGGCCTGCAGATTTCCTGCTCACCTTAAAATTATCCGAGAAGGGCGTAGGGCTGATCCCATTACACTAGAAATTGGCGCGACGATCGCTCGGGGCGGGATTAGAATTTGCACCAATCTGGGAATCCTCTGGCGCTATTTCTTCGATAGGCGGATGTGCCTTGAACATCAGATAGGGGAAAACGCCCATTAAGTTTATTGAAACAGTGACTATGAAATAGAGATTAAACAAGGAGGCACCATTGAAAGTGCCATAGAGTTTGAAGAGACCGTCAAAAATTGCGTGACCGACTCCCAGACCGGCCGGCGAAATGGGGACTGCTACCGCCATCATCCCAACAGGCATAAAAGTAAAGAGGTGGGGAAAACTAATGGGAGTTTGATAAAAGGGAGCCGTGATAGACCAAAATGCCAAGATATTAAAAAATTGTGAACATAAGCTGATGCCAAGACAAAATAAAATAGTGCTATGAGATTGTCCCATTAACCATACTTGCTCTAGGGTTTTATGAATTCGTCCACCTAAAAAGGGAATACGTAACGTCCAAGGTAAAATCTTGCTCTGAATCTTTTTGGGTAGAAAAATAGATAGGAAAAAAACAAAAACGCCTAAGAATAGCAAAAAATTAAAATGGATTAATGTTGTGAGATTGGGAGAAATATTAGTGACTTCACTGTATGAATAGAGGCTGAAGCCGCCTAATAAAAAAAGCAATCCTATTAATCCAATAATTCGATCCATGAGAACCGACATGACCAGAAAGGTCTTGGTTAGTTTGCCATCTAGATGCTTGGCGTAAAAAACTTTCAAAATGTCCCCTGTCACAGCACCAGGGAGAACCGAACTGAAGAAGAGTCCGATCCAAGTCAGTTTGATGATAGGGATAAAGGGAAGCGAACGTTCGGTTTTTAATTCTACTAATTTTTTCCAGCGCCATGCGCCGAGAGTACATTGAGTAAGAATCAAAAAGATCGTTAGGATAGGCCATTTTGGATCTTGAAAGGTTTTACCTATCAAACTGAAGTCTAATTTCCCTTGGCGGATAAGCCAGAAAAGAATTACAGATGCAAAAAGAAGTTTTAAAACAGTTTTCACAATCGGCCTTGTTGTCACGAAAATAATACCCATTTTGTGGCCTTTTCCTTAGAATGTAAGGCCGTATGATGAATTTTCCTTGAGATTTTCTTAGGATTTTCTTGGGATTCGGAGGTCAAAATGAAAGTTTCAGTGATTGGAACTGGTTATGTCGGTTTGGTGACGGGAACTTGTTTTGCAGAACTTGGTCATCATGTCACCTGTATTGATATTGATGAGAGGAAAATCCAAATTTTGAAAGATGGCAAGTGTCCGATTTATGAGCCTGGCCTGCAGGAACTTATCGATCGCAATGTCAAGGCCAGACGTTTGGAGTTCGCCCATGATTATTCTTCCGTGTCCACTTCCAAAACGGTTTTTTTGGCGGTTGGGACTCCCTCTCAAGAAAATGGTGATGCGGATTTACGATACTTGAAAGAAGCCGCCATTACGGTGGCCAAAACTTTGGCCGATAATGGAATTGTGGTGATCAAGTCCACTGTTCCTGTGGGAACATCGCAAGAAATTAAAGAATTAATCGGTAAGTACACCAAAGGTCGGTATCATTTGGTGAGTAACCCGGAATTTCTCAAAGAAGGGACAGCGGTTGAAGATTTTATGCGACCTGATCGAGTTATTATCGGGCATGCAGACCCTGAAGCGGCTTTGGTGATGGAGGAGCTGTATGCTCCGCTGGTACGTCAAGGCAATCCCATTTTAAAAATGTCCAATCTTTCGGCAGAGGTGGCCAAGTATGCGGCCAATTGTTTTTTGGCGACTAAGATTTCCTTCATCAATGAAATCGCAAAATTTTGTGATCTAAGTGGTGCTGATATTGAAGAGGTACGACGAGGAATAATGTCGGATAAGCGCATCGGGACTCATTTCCTTTATCCTGGCCCTGGTTATGGGGGAAGCTGCTTCCCCAAGGATGTCAAGGCATTAGCTTCCACTGCTCAAAAACTGGGAATGAATCTTGCGATTGTTGAGGCGGTGGAAAAAGTCAATCAGCAACAAAAAATATACATGTTTGTAAAAATCCTCAAGCATTTTAAAAATGATTTGAAGGGCAAAACCTTTGGGATTTGGGGAGTGGCCTTTAAACCCAACACTGATGATATTCGTGAAGCCCCGGCCATTGAGATGGTATTGAGTTTGGTGCGTGCTGGTGCCCAAGTGAAAATTTATGATCCAGTTGCCTCCGATAATTTTATGGCGTGGATCAGTCAATTTAGTGAAGCCAAAGGAAAGGTCAAGGCCTGCCTAGACAAATATGAGGTTCTTAACAATGCTTCCGGCGTTGTGATCATGACCGAATGGCGTGAATTTAAGGTGCCGGATTTTGAACTTCTTAAGGCCAATATGAAAGAGCGTGTTATCTTCGACGCACGTAATATCTACATTCCCCATGAAACGGAAGCTCAAGGTTTCACTTATTACGCAATAGGAAGACAATGGAAATAAAAGTCGCGATTCTTCAGATTAACTCCAAGCTGGATTTTAAAGAGAATCTTCTCACCATACAAAAACTCATCTCGGAGGCCTGTGATCTTGGAATCAAATATCTTTTTTTACCCGAATGCTTTTATTCGATGTCGGACGGTACCAAACCCACTCCACACTTGGTGACATTTGAAAATGAGCATTTTAAGCATATTCAGCAACTGGCCTTGAAAAATAGAGTTTTTTTGTTGGGTGGCTCAGTGGCCTTTCTTGAGAATGGCAAAGTCTTAAATCGTTCGTTAAATTTTGACGATCAAGGAAATCTTCTCGGATTTTACGATAAGATGCATTTGTTTGCTTGCGATTTGAAAGACGGCAATCGTGTCAATACCATTACTGAATCAGATATTTACACTCCTGGGAAGACCCCCAAATTGATTCAAGCCGGTCCACTTAAAGTTGGATTATCTATCTGTTTTGATCTTCGCTATCCGGATATGTTTCGCCAGTATGTTTTGGATGGGGCACAAATCTTGAGTGTCAGTGCCGCTTTTACCGTTCCCACAGGCAAGGCCCATTGGCATACTTTGCTTCGGGCAAGGGCCATCGAGAACCAGTGCTTTGTACTTGCACCGGCCCAATATGGAAGGCATAATGAAAAGATAGAAACATTTGGGCACTCGCTTATTATCGGCCCTTGGGGAGATATACTTGCCGATGGCGGAGATGGCGAGAAACTTATTTGGGCAGAATTGGATTTGGAAAAAATTAAGGCCATTCGAGCAGCGGTAAAAGTATTTTAGGAGTTGAATCCTTGCGCACCATTTTGATTATTGAAGATAGTGAAGATCAGCGTAATTTGCTGGGAAGTTTACTCGGTAGCCGGTATCGACTTTTTATGGAGGGTACCGCTGAGGAAGGTTTGAAGCGCGCTTTAGTGGTAAAGCCTGAATTGATCCTTCTTGATCTGGGATTGCCCGAGATGGATGGATATGAATTGTGCAATCGTATTCGCCAGATTCCAGATTTAGAATCCGTACCGGTGGTTATTTTATCCGGTCAGCATGGTGTAGAGGCCCATTCAAAAGCTTATCGTCTTGGGGCCGATAACTATCTTGAGAAACCTTTTGAGAAAGAAGAGTTATTGGCGATCATCGAATCGAAATTAAAATACTCCAATAAATTAATGCGAAAAACTATTGGTAATCTGACTGTAGACCTTAAAAACGGTGCAGCGATGATTGCTGGCGAGAAGCTCGATTTAACCCCAAAGGAATTCAAAATTCTGGCCATTCTTTGGGAGAGTGTCGATCAGGTTGTATCCCGCGAAGCCATCTTAAAATATGTGTGGGACAAGACCCATGTTTCAGATAGGGTCATCGATAATCATGTCACTGCCCTAAGAAAAAAAATCAAAGAAGCATCCGTGCGAATCGAAAGTATCTATGCACAAGGTTATAAGCTTCTCTCAAACTAGATTTTTTTTCTTATCTTATAACCTTTGTATTCACCGAGCCGAAACCCTGTTATTTTTTCTATAGCGTCGGAGAAAACCAATCCAAGATCTTTTATATGAAATGACAGTGGCAGTTGCATGATATCGAGTGGATTATGATGGGCCGCAATCCAAGTTTGCATGCACTGAGGGTGTGTTTGCTTGAAGCGCTCCAATCCCCAAATTCTTTGATAAGTAAAATCAGGATTTTCAAACTGGTCGCCGTGATAGAGCTTGCCGAAAGTTTTGACTTTTTTATTCATCACAATTTCTTTTCTGGCCCATCCATAATGATAAATGGACGCACCGATTTGGACACAGGGAATTTTGCTACCATCGTGATAACGAAATCCCTGAGCGTCCAGCCAGCTAATAATGTTTTTTCCATTTCGTATCAGCCGAATTTCGCGCCGATAGACTTTGCGTGTTCGGCGAATGATGTCGATGTTGCCGTAGAAATGGAGATAGTTGAAGACCAAACCATCCAGCTCTGAATTCTTATCCAGCCAGGATACTCCGTCTGAGATCATTGGCCGATCATTTTCATGGATGGCTTCATCACCTTGAATATATTGGCAATAATCTCCTTGGCATTCTTTAAGTGCGATATTGGTCTGCTCGGAAAGAATGAGCCCTTTTTCTTTTATCTGGGGATTCCAATAGCTCTTAAGGATTTTATATTTAGGTCCAAGAAGGTTTTTTTCCAGATGTTGAAACGTCCCATCATCTTTTTTTAGCTCAGGATCATCGAAACCGACATTCACAATGATTTCATCACAAAAAGGAGCAATACTTTGAACACTTTCCAAAAATGGATAACCTAAAGTGAGACCATGTTTGATAAAAGTGAATCCGGAAATTTTAATTTGAGACATATCCTTCCATTATGCCAGAAAAAAACGTCGTGCGTGAAGCTGTGAAAGAGCACTAATTATCGCCACCTCGATGCGTAAAGTGGAGGGATGGATATTGACCGGGAACATACCCATTTGAAGAAAGTTCGACTCTTCTGCCGGAGTGAGGCCTCTTTCCGGGCCAAAGACCAAAGTTACTCTTTCTTGCCGTGACAAAAGCGCAGGTGTAAACAGATTTTGACGCCCTTGAAGGGAGCATAGATAGGCCGGAGAATTGGGGGGCTGCGTGGGAAAATAGGATGAAACTCGTACTTGGGGCATGTGAAAATAAATCCCTGACTGTGCCAAACCCAAGGCCAGATGAAGACGTTGATGGTCGGGTTCAAAAATTTTCGAGGTTAAATAACTTTTTTCACTGAGTTCGGCCTTGAAAAAGCGGATAGAATCGACCCCCATACAGGCAGCATATTCATAAATTTTTTTGACTGTTTGAGGCCGACAGGCGCCCACCCACAGTTCAACTGACCTGCTGCTTGCGCTGGCCGATGGGAGTGGGGGAATCTTTAGTCTGAGAGAGGTTTCATTAATATGGACAATTTGAGCATCTCCCAGACCATAATTGATGGCGACAATTTTAATATTTTCGCCCGCCTTGGCCTTCAGGATTTCATACACGTGACGAGTGCGCTCATGATCATGGATGGCGATTTCCCGATCTTTCGGAAGGGAAACAATTTCTTCAGGATACAAAAAGACTCTGTTCATTTTTGTTCAATTCATAACGTTCACTAGGCAGCTTTTTTCTTTTTATCCACGCTGACCAATGAAGATTGTGGAAAGGGGATAGTCTGAGCATCCTGGCGGACTTCGAGACCCCTGTCAAGACGAGATTGGTGGATGAGTTCAGTATACAAGCTGACATGCCCTTGGATCATTTTCTCCATAGTATACATGTTGAGAAAGCGCTGGTACCCCATAGTGCCCATGCGTTTGGCCTCGATAGGATTATCAAAGAGGTAATTGAGAGCTTCGCTTAAAAGTTCAGGATTGCGTGGAGGCACAATCAAATTTGTTCGACCAGGTTCTCCAACAACAGGCACACCGGATTTTAGATCTGTCGTAATGACTGGCTTGGAAGCGCACATGGCCTCCAGTTGAATCATCCCAAAATTCTCGGCCGGTGTGACACTCGGGAGAACCACCATTTGGCAAGAATGATAGAGAGCTCTAAAGAGTTCCTGATTTGTTATATTGCCGAAGAAATGTACTTTGTCTTGCAATTGGTATTGGGCCACCAAGGCCTCAAGTCTGCTGCGCTCAGGGCCATCACCGGCAATAATAAGATTATGATTAACATCGCGCATGGCTTCGATCAAAAAATCCAAACCTTTGTATGAGGCAAGACGTCCTAAGAAGAAGGCGTAAGGCCCGTATTTATTTAGCAGTTCTTTACTCATCACATTCGAGATACAATTTTTTTCCATGCAGGTGGGATCAAGTCCAAAGGGAATCAGGGTGCATTTGTCTTGCATGTATTTAAGACCACTGCCATAGCGGATGTGATTAATCGTAGGCACGATAATTCTATCCACCTCTCGCAAGAACATTTTTTGCAGCGGATAGTAAAAAGGCAAAAGCCATTTTTGTCGGATAGTTTCGGAATGAGAAGTAACAACAACAGGACAATGCTTCGGGGCCATCAAAAAGGATAACTCGGCCAAGGGGTTGGGGCAGTGAATGTGAATGAGGTCTGCCTCTTGCGCCAGGTCTTTGTAGACATCCGGCCAGGTGGGAGTCAAAGGTTGAGAGGCGATGACCCCAACTTGTGGAACTTTCACAACGTTGACTCCCTCAATCTCTCTTGTCATTGAGGACCAACGCCTCTCCATCGAGCATAAAACGGTAACTTCCATACCGGACTTGGCCAGTCCTTCGCTGAGCGATTGCGTGACAGATTCCATCCCTCTACGATAAGGAAAATAATATTTGGCGACTTGAAGGATTTTAAATTTGGCCACGGCCTTTATCCATTTTGCTCAAGAGCATTTTTTTAATTTACTCATAATATTAGTCCCGTTCACTTTCATTGCTAACTCATCGGAACATTAGGAACATAACAAGAATCTTTTTTTACTAATGTATTTTTTTGCCGCGAATTTTAAATTAGCAGACCTTGCATATCGGATTTGCAATAGGCCAGGAATATTGAGATGTTAAGAAAACCAAGATGTTATCAGTTTTGCAAGAATTGCGGCCATGGCCGACTTTTTACTTCTCCTAGCTCCAATTGCTGCAGGAAAAACCTCTGCTATTTTAGAGATGGGCCGGCAAATGTGCCAGAAGGGAGGCGGTCTTTTGGTCTACCTTTCTCCCTTACGATCATTGACCAATGAATTTCACGCTCGATGTCTGGAGACGTTTCGCGACTTTCCGATAGAAATTCAGGCGCCCAAAAATACTTTCGAATTTAATCAGATGGCCAAAAAAGCGGCGTACTGTACAGAAATTATTGTAACAACGTTCGAAGTTTTTTCCGGAATAAAGGCGCATAAATTAATGAAGCGCTCTGATGCTATTTTTATTTTGGATGAATTTCACCTGCTTTTTTATTGGGGATTCAGTTTCAGACCAAGGTTGATTCAATGTCTTTTCGAGCTCTCTTCCGCTCAAGGATTGGTCATTGGTCTGACGGCGACTTTTGATCAGTTATTGCACGCGGAATGGCAGCGAAGCGCTCTCTTAGGCTTTGATAAGGTTGATTATCTCAATTATGGAAACCACCATTTCCGCTTTTCGCCTGATAAAATCATTGAATTTCCCGATATTCCCACGAGTAAGAAAATATTGGAGGCGATCCTTTGGTGGAAAATATGTTTTAAAAAACGCCAACGTTGTTTAATTTTTTGCCGATATCGTGAAGAAGTTTTCCAGCGTATAAAATTATTGCAAAAATTGGGTTTTAACGCTCTGGCCATGGTTGGAGGTCAGGCCGGTGAGTTCGCCCAGGCCTTGGCCAAATCCGTTGCTCAAGATAAATTCGGACCGCAAATTATTGTGGCGACCACGGCCTTGGGCCATGGAGTCAATCTTCCCGCTATTCAGAATATTTTTATCACGTATCGGGTAGACGTTTATGATATTTGGTTTCAAATGGTTGGACGTGGCGGAAGGGATGGCCGAGGTTTTTCTGTTTACTCTGTATCCTACCCACGGCCGCCGGGTGCAGCATCTGCCCAGTCGTGGGGAAAGTTTCGAGACAAACTTTATCGAATTTGCTTTACTCATGTTTCAACGTATTTATGTAAGTGGAGGCGCCTCCCGTCGCAGGCAGTACATGCATGCAAAGAAAAGTTGAAGGTTTGGTACTTTCTAAGATGCCGTACCAAGACAGACACATCATCATGAAATTGCTCACTCGCAATGGGCAGGTTGCTCATGTCTTGCTCTATGGGGGGAGAGGCGGAGGCAAGCACCAAAAGGGAAGTGATATCGAATTGGGGCATTTATGTCACGGAGAAGTGAGTGGGCGTTCTTCTTCGGATGGATTATTGGCGGGAAAAGAATTTGAGGCCACTTGGTGCCATCAGAAAATTCGGCATGATTATAAGGCCTATTCGCTCTGTTGTTTTTTTCTCGAAGTTGTTGCAAAACTTGCGCCTCAAGTGTCCATCCACGACTGGGAGCAAGACCAAGATCAGGATAGTGAATATGTCAATAACGATGAAATGGTTGGTTTCTTTCGTGTCCTGAGTAATGCACTCATCTACCTGGATCAATCTCTCATACACCAATCCCATGAAGGTCCGATCGATTTGACCGGCCAGTTGGCCCTTTTTATCAGTAAATTAATGTTAGAACTGGGAATTTTCCCACTGCTGGAGAAATGCGTTTTGTCTGGAGTGCCACTTGCTTCGCAATTAAGTCTTGGTCTGCTTGCTGAAAAAGGTGGATTTGCCGATGCTGGTCTTATTGGGGATGGCAGGCATCTGTCTTCTCATACATCCCTGTGGAAATTCCTGATACAAGTGCGCCAAACACGTTATCCCGATTTTACCTTTTCCGAAGACATGAAGTTTGTCCCGGTGAAGGAATTGGTAGATTATTTTCTATTTCACATCCATTTGCATCCTTTCGATTTCAAAACGCTTTCACTCGTCATATAATGGCGCAACATGGATAAGCGCTTTTTTCAACGTCTATACCCTTATCTGGCCCATCACAAAGGAAAAGTGATTGGTGCTTTGATATTTTCATTCTTGTTGGCCTTGCTCAAGGCTTGGCAAGCCTATCTGGTAAAGCCTATTTTTGATCAAGGTCTCAGTGCCAATGCAAGTTTAAGCGATGCCGTGGGTTTGGCGGGGCTCTTACTTCTCATCATGATTCTCAATTTTCCCTGCCGTTTTTATCATTTTTACTGGCTTCGCTATGTTGTCGATCAAACCACCTGCCGTGTGCGGGAACAGTTTTATCGCAAAATTCAGAATTTACCATTGAGCTTTTTCAACGATCAAAAGCAAGGTGCCTTGGTCAGCGGACTTGTAAATGACACTCACATTTTTTCCCAAGGTTTGAAAGGCGCCATCGATATCGTCCGGGAACCTCTGACTGCCGTATTTATGTTTGGGTTGGCACTTTATCGTGATTGGCAGTTGACCTTGGTGATCGTATTAGTCGCTCCCTTATTCGTTTATATTTTTAGTAAAAGCGGTCGTTTGGTGCGAAAAAATCAGCATCACGTTCAAGAAGAGCTTGGAGATCTTACGCATACACTTTCTGAAGGTATCATTGGCAACAAAGTGATCAAGGCCTTTAGTCTGCAAAATTTGGCATCCATGCGATTTCTGCGTGCCCAAGATCAATACTTCAATCATTTGATGAAAACCACGATCGTAGAGGAAATTGCCCATCCCATGGTGGAATTGGTAGGAGCTTTGGCCTTTTCGGGAATTATTGTTTTCGCCCATTACCGTATTCAATCAAGGGCCATTACTACGGGTGACTTTATTAGTTTTATTACGGCCATGGCCTTACTTATGGACCCCATTCGTAAGTACGCCCAGGCCAATATAAAACTCAATCAGGCCCAGGCAGCAGGTGAGCGCATTTTTCATTTCTTTGATTTACCTGAGGAAGTCGACCAGGGAAGGTATGCGCCGACTTATTTTTCGCAAGAGATTGTTGCCCGCAATCTCTCTTTTTCCTATGGGGAAAAACAAGTTTTAAAAAATGTTAATTTTACCATCAAAAAAGGTGAGCGAGTCGCCTTCGTGGGGCCCTCTGGTGCTGGCAAAACCTCTCTGATTAATTTATTTTTAGGCTTATATAGCTTGCCCCCTGGCATGCTTTTTATAGATGGAAAAGATGTTTGTGATACAAAAAATAGTGCCAGGCGAAGTTTTTTTGGTCTGGTGGGGCAGGATGTTTTTCTTTTTAATGACACTATTGCCTTCAATCTCTGTCTGACACTGGATCGGAAAGATGAACAATCAGATCGTCTGCAAGAGGCCTTGAATACGGCTTATGCTACATCCTTCGTCAAGGCCATGCCTGAGCAAGAGCAGACCATTATCGGTGATCGTGGAGTAAAATTGTCAGGCGGCCAGCAGCAAAGAATTACCTTGGCACGGGCCTTGATGCGAAACCCTCCGATCTATTTGTTTGATGAGGCCACCTCGGCCCTTGATAATGAATCAGAGCGTTTTGTGCAAAAGGCGATGGGTGAACTGGGGGCCGATAAGACCATTATCGCAGTGGCCCACAGGCTTTCAACTATTGCTGATTTTGATCGTATTTATGTTATGCGCCACGGTGAAATTGTTGAACAAGGAACACATGCAGAACTTTTGTCTACACAAGGTGAATATTTCAAACTCTATCAGCTCGGCCAATCCAGTTAATGACGGAAAAAGTGCCGACAACTTGCCCCCTTCTTGTTACACTTCCCAAAAATTACTTTACGAGGAGTCAACGCTGTGGGCCTAGCAGATTTAACATCCATGAACGATCTCGTCAGTCTGTGCAAGCAACGAGGTTTTATATTTCAAAGTTCGGAAATTTACGGGGGTTTTGGCGGTTGTTGGGATTTTGGACCATTGGGTGTTGAACTTAAACTGAATGTTAAAAATAGTTGGTGGAAGGCCATGACTTTCCGTGAGGATGTTGTCGGTGTTGATGCTTCTATTCTCATGCACCCAACAGTTTGGAAGGCCTCCGGCCATGTGGATGGTTTTTCTGATCCATTGGTTGATTGCAAGAGCTGCAAGGAGCGTTTTCGAACCGATCAAATTAATCTTAGTGCCCCTTGCCCCAAGTGTGGGGCCAAAGGACAATTCACTGAATCCAGAGATTTTAATTTGATGTTCAAAACCCAAGTTGGCCCAGTTGAAAATACCGCTTCCATTGCCTATCTGCGGCCTGAAACCGCCCAGGGAATTTTCGTTAATTTTTTGAATGTCCAAAGTTCTATGCGTAAAAAACTTCCCTTTGGGATTGCGCAAATCGGGAAGGCCTTTAGAAACGAGATCACTCCCGGTAATTTTATTTTCCGCACGCGTGAATTTGAGCAAATGGAAATGCAATATTTTATAAAACCGGGTGAACAAAAAGAAGCTATGGAGATGTGGAAGACAGCTCGTTGGAATTGGCATCTTGAAAATGGTCTGCGGGGCGAGAAACTGCGCTGGGCGCCACATCCTCCCGATAAGCTTGCTCACTATGCCGATGCGGCCGTGGATATCGAGTATGAATTTCCTATCGGTTGGGGGGAAATGGAAGGAATTCACTCCCGTACCGATTTTGATCTCAAGGCGCACCAACAATTTTCGGGCAAAAATCAGCAGTACGTTGATCAGGTCGATGGTAATAAAAAATACATTCCCTATGTGATTGAGACCTCGGTGGGATGTGACCGCCATATTTTGGCCTTGCTCTGTGACGCTTATAGAGTGGAAAATGCCGGTAATCCTGAAACCGAAAGGACTGTCTTGATGTTGCGACCATCCATAGCGCCCATTAAAGTCGCCATGATGCCACTCATGAAAAAAGCAGAGTTGGAGGATGTGGCACAGAAACTTTTCCAAGATATTCAGAAGAAATATCGTGCCGAGTACGATACCGCTGGTTCGATCGGCAAGCGTTATCGTCGGCAGGATGAAATTGGAACTCCTTATTGCGTTACGGTGGATTATGATTCACTGAAAGACCAGGCGGTGACGGTACGTGATCGAGACAGCATGACACAAGAACGAGTGGGGATGGATAAATTAGTTCAATATCTACAAGATCATTTGAAATTATAGGGATCAAACAAACTTGGAGTTGAAGATGGCAACAAAAAAATGGGTTTATCGTTTCAGTGCCGAACAGACCGAGGGTAACCGCAGCATGAAAGATTTGTTGGGGGGGAAAGGGGCCAATTTGGCAGAAATGGCTTCTCTAGGATTACGTGTTCCTCCAGGTTTTACAATTTCCACTGAAGCTTGCATTGATTATCAAAATAATAAAAAAGTGATTAATGAGGACGTTAAAACGCAAGTTTTGGAATCTTTGAAATTTATCGAAAAAATTACCCAAAAAAAATTTGGTGATTCTGTCGCTCCACTTTTATTTTCAGTCAGAAGCGGCGCTCGCGCCAGTATGCCTGGTATGATGGACACGGTTTTGAATCTTGGTCTCAATGATAAAACAGTGGAAGGTCTGGCCCATGTAACCAATAACCCTCGTTTTGCCTGGGATTCTTATCGCCGCTTCATTCAAATGTACGCCAACGTGGTTATAGGATTGAATATCTCTTTGCTTGAGGCCTGCATGGAGGATTTAAAAGAGGCCCGTGGTTATCACTTGGATACCGATTTGCAGGCCGCTGATTTGAAAGAATTAGTGGGGCATTATAAACGAATCATTTTGGAAGAAACGGGTAAGGCCTTCCCGACTGATCCGATGGAGCAGCTATGGATGGCGGTTGGTGCCGTTTTTGGATCGTGGAATAATGCTCGGGCCATCAAGTATCGCAATTTGCATAACATCCCCCATAATTGGGGAACTGCGGTTAATATTCAGTCCATGGTCTTTGGGAATTTAGGAGAGGATTCGGCCACAGGCGTTTGTTTTACACGAGACCCCGGCACGGGTCTGAAACGTTTTTTTGGGGAGTATTTATTAAATGCCCAAGGTGAAGATGTGGTGGCCGGAATCAGAACGCCTGGGCCAATCAATAATTTCTCAAAAAACGATGCTAACCGTTCGCTCAAAACCCTTGAGGAAGTTATGCCGGTGGTCTACGCAGAATTATGCGATGTTTATCAGAAGCTCGAACACCATTATCGTGATATGCAGGATATCGAGTTTACTGTCGAAAAACAGAAGCTTTATATTCTGCAAACCAGAAATGGAAAGCGTACTGCCAATGCCGGAATTCAAATCGCAGTGGATTTAGTGAAGGAAAAAATTCTTTCCGAAAAAGAAGCCTTGATGCGAGTTAATCCGGAAGATTTGAATCAGCTGCTCCATCCCAGACTCGATCCTAATGCCAAGAAAGAAGTTTTGGCCAATGGTCTACCAGCTTCTCCCGGAGCTGCGTCCGGTGAAATCGTGTTTACAGCAGACCAGGCGGTTAAGTTACATGAGGCCGGTCGAAAAGTTATGTTGGTTCGCCAAGAAACCAGTCCCGAAGACATCGCCGGGATGGTGGCGGCAGAAGGAATTATCACAGCGCGCGGAGGAATGACATCGCATGCTGCAGTAGTCGCCCGTGGTATGGGTAAGCCTTGTGTGGCAGGTTGTTCCGCTCTTAAGGTCGATCATGAAAATAAAATTCTTACGGTGAAAGATCGCGAATATAAGGAAGGTGATTTTCTCACGATTGATGGAGCGACAGGTGAAGTCATGGATGGTGTTGTTCCTACGTTGGAAGCAAAAGTTTCCGATAGTTTCGGTGAATTTATGAAATGGGCGGATGCTGTTCGCCGTCTAAAAGTTCGTGCCAACGCTGACAATCCTCAGGATGCTTTTATCGCTCGTAAATTTGGTGCGCAGGGAATTGGTCTATGCCGAACAGAGCATATGTTTTTTGATCCAGAGAGAATATTAGCGGTTCGAGAAATGATTTTTGCTAAAAATAAATCCGAGCGCGAGCGTGCTCTGGCCAAGCTCTTACCTTTTCAAAGAGATGACTTCTTTGGCATCTTTAAGGCCATGGATGGATTGCCAAGCAATATCAGATTGCTTGATCCACCCTTGCATGAATTTTTGCCGAATGAGTTGCATGAAAAAGAAGAATTAGCTCGTTCCTTACATGTAAGTTTACTGGAAATTGATGAACGCGCTAAGCAGCTGCACGAATTTAATCCTATGCTGGGTCATCGTGGTTGCCGCTTGGGAATCACTTTCCCTGAAATCTATAAGGTGCAAGTCCGTGCTATTTTGGAAGCCGGAATCATGGCGCAATCTCAGGGAGTGAAGGTTCATCCTGAAATTATGATCCCATTAGTCGCTACAATCAAAGAATTGTCCCTTTTAAAGCAAGACTTGGAAGAAGTGGCCAAACAGGTTTTTGAAGAGAAAAAACAAACCTTGCAGTATAAAGTCGGTACGATGATAGAGCTGCCACGGGCGGCAATTATGGCGGGGGAATTGTCCCAAGTTGCGGAATTCTTCAGTTACGGTACCAATGATTTAACTCAAACAACATTTGGTCTTTCTCGGGATGATGCCGGCAAATTTCTGGGTGAATATGTTGCCAAAGGTATTTTGGATGCAGACCCTTTCATTACTCTTGATCAATCGGGGGTTGGTTTCTTGATCGAGTATTCCAACAGAATAGGTAAAGAGAAAAATTCAAAACTGCACACGGGGATTTGTGGAGAACACGGTGGAGAATCGCGCTCAATTCAATTTTGTCACAAGGCAGGATTGGACTATGTGAGTTGTTCACCCTTTAGGGTTCCTATTGCCCGTTTGGCGGCCGCTCAAGCTGCTATTGAGAATGGAAAATAATGACCGTCTCCTTAGTCAATCCGGCCTTGGATGAAGCTCAGGAAATCATCTCTCGTCTTTGGCCTATTCAACATTTCGATACACTTGCGTTCGGTGTGGTGGATTTTCAGGCCGAGTCCCAGGAATTTTTTGAATGGGATAGAAGCGCGAAAACTCCTGCCCATCTCAAGCACGACTGGTACTTTGATTTGGCCTCTGTCACAAAACCAATGATTCTCGGAATTAGCTATTTACTTAGACCAGAAATTTTTTCTCCTGATGCCATTCTTTGTTTAGAACATCGCGGCGGATTGCCGGCCTGGGGACGTTTATCGTCGGATACTTGGCGCGAAAAAATTCTGTCGTTTAACATCCAGCAATCGCCTGAATTGTATTCGGACTATTCGGCCATTCGGTCTCAACTCATGGCGGAAGCGAAACTTGGGGAATCACTTTATAAGCTTTGTCGTTCTGTGCATGATCCGGAAATGTGTCATTGGACTGAACTTCCGAATCATGCCCATTGTCCGGTGACAGGAATCCGTCAGGGGAAATTCGTACAAGGTGTTGTTCACGACGACAATGCATTCTATGTCAGGGAAAAAGTTGCCCATGCGGGCCTGTTTTCCACCATTGCAGGCCTTGGCAATACGCTCTTGAATCTGCAGAAGAAAACAAATTTCTTGTCAAAAATGATCGATTATATTCGTGCCGCTCGAACACCTGAAAATAATCCGCGTTTTGTTCGTGGTTGGGACCGGGCACTGAATCCTGAACTTACATTGGCGGGCAAAGGTGCCGGACCTTTAACTTTTGGCCATCTGGGATTCACGGGAACATCTGTCTGGATTAATCCCGAGCAAAGTCTTGGGTATCTTCTTCTCACCAATGGAACGACTAAATATTGGTATGCCAAGGACAATCTGAATGTTCTACGCCGGGAACTTGGTGCAGCCGTTTGGAAATTGCGATAAAATTTAAATAAGTGTGAAGTAAATGGAGACGACTATGACAATCCCCAGTAGTGCCTTGTCTGTTCATGATTTGGCCTTAAGAAAAAATAAAATAAAGAAAATATTTATGTATCGCATTTGCGGAACAGGAATGGGTGCTACCGCCTGCCTATTAAAGGAAAAAGGATATCACATTGAGGGTTGCGATTTGCGCTTTTATCCTCCCATGGGGGACTATCTCAAGCGAACCGGCATTCCCCTGCATGATCTAACTCAATTGAACGAGGAAAAACAAATTATAGATTTATTGAAACGATTTGATGCTGTCGTGGTGGGCAATGTAATTCCAAAAGGTGGTGTGGATGCCCAGCGTATCGAGAAGTCGGGCGTCCCTTATTGTTCTTTTCCTGCCGCACTCGGCGGTCTGGTGCTGGGTGACGTGAACGTAGTGGGGGTTGCCGGGACTCATGGCAAAACTACAACCACTTATCTTTTAGAACAGATTTTTATGAAGATTGGGATGCACCCTGGACATTTCATTGGCGGGGTCATTGATGAGCTTGCACCGGCAGCAATGGGAGACGGCCGTTTTTTCTTTATTGAATCTGATGAGTATGACAGTGCCTATTTTGAGAAATACTCAAAATTTCGAAGCTATTCAATCGATAATCTCATACTGACATCCCTGGAATTTGATCATGGTGATATTTTTAAAAATGTGGAAGAAATTAAGGAGCAGTTTAGATTAGCGATGCCGGAAATCAAAAAAACCATTGTCGCGAGTGCTGATTATCCGGCCATCTTAGAATTGGTCAAAGAGTGCGGTGGGAATTGGATTTTATATGGTGACAATAAAGAATGTGGCCCATACATAGATCAATTGACCCCAGAGGGGTCCCGGTTTCATTTGAGATATAAAGGACGGGATTATAATTTTAATACCAATCTGGTTGGGCGGCACAATGTTCTCAATTTGGCTGCAGGATTGCTTTATGCCTTGGCGCAGGGGATCTCGGGTGAAGTGCTTAATCACGCTCTTTCAGATTTGAAGATGGTGAAACGGCGACAAGAAGTTCGGGGATTGTATAAGTCATCTATTGTGATCGACGATTTCGCTCATCATCCCCGTGCTGTGGAATATACTGTGGAGAGTATCAAACTGCAATTCCCTGAGAGGAAGATTTGGGTGGTCCTGGACCCGGCCTCTGCCACTGCACGGAGTGATGTCTTCCAAAAAGAATTCGTGGATTCCCTGATGAAAAGTGATGGCATTATTCTGGCCAAGCCTGAGCGGGCCAGCACGGTCAAAGGCCGTGGCAACCTCGATTGTGAGAAACTGGTAAGTGATCTCAAATTGCGTGGTAAGGAAGCTTATTTGGCGAAGAATGTGGGAGATATCTTGCAGCACCTTGATACCTTGGCCAATTCTTCTACACTTTTTCTTATCCTTTCCAATACCACCTGCCTTGGTTTGTGGGAGTCTGAATTCGTGCAGTCGCTTGAAAAATAGATATGTGGGGATCTGGGGTCTTAATATCATTCTTGTTTTTTTCCATTTTCTCTTGGCCTTCCGCTGCCAAGGATTTTGTTTCACAAATAACCTCTGATACTTTGCAACGCTATCGGGAGATCAACAGACAGTTTGTACGTGAACTTTGTCCATCTGGAATTGAAAATCAGTATCAAAAAAAGCTATCAGTCCTTAATGGTGATGGTCATTTCGTTCCACTGCTTCCGGATGGTTCGCTCGATTCAGAGACGATTATTCAACATATTCCCCTCATAGTGGAAAAAATAGCCTGGTTAGAGAAGGGTATAACATTTATGGACGGGAATCCAGATTTTGACCTTATCAATACTCAAATCGATACCATTGAAAAAAAAATTGAACAGGATTTGGATTTGAAGAAAGATTTTTTTGAGAGCACCGATGTGATCTCGAAAGGTGATCTGCAGAAAAAATCCGAAAGATTGGTCAAGGAAATCAGAGATGGTTTTGAAGCGGTTCTGCGTAGCGCTCCTTTCCTTTCGCCTTTTAAGTATCCGGTTGATCATCTGCGGATGCGTGGGGAATATGATCGTTTTAAGTTTCGAGAGGATGTTCTCGGAAATCGCTTTTCAAATAGAATTTTCTTTGCTCGACGCATTTTTGAGGATGGAGCACCAACGCGTAATCAATCGAAAAGTGACATGTTTTATCGCACGCTCATTAATACTTTGCACTTTAACTTGGCGCGCGAGCAAATTTTTTTGGAGGAAAGTAATCGTTATGATCTTTTTTCTTTTATCACAATATCCCGAAATATTCTAAAATTTGGGCCGGCCGAAAATCGACAGCGACTGAATGATTGGAAAAGCAGAGAGTTAAGAAGACTCAATTATTACCGTTTGATCTTACGAAACCTCATTTATCAAGAAGGTGGTCGGGCCATTACAGTTACAGAGTATATCGCTCAGAAACTCAAAGCTCGTGATGAACTAAAAAAATTTGTGATGGATAAATACATCCAGGTGTATCAGTTTTGGAGTAAGTATCCGGAAATTTATCAAGCCATTTTTGCGATGGAGACGATTCTTTTTAATGAAGTCGGAACCATGGACGGTCCCGGTTCTCCTGAACGACGTGATGTCCTTCGAGTGGTTAAAAAACGTCATGGTATTAGTTTTTATGCTAATTTGAGTGAAAGGGAGCCGCTATTTTTGAATTTACAGCAGAACAAGTTGTCTCACCTTGCCCAGAATACGTGGATTAACCTCTTGTTAAAAGAAGGCGAGTTTTCCTTCACCTATTATTATATGCATGGTGCCCCGAAGATATTTTGTCCGGATAGTTCGGCTTCGGGCGAGAGATTGCGAAGAGAGAATCTTGAATTATCCCTCAATATTCTTAAAGAAACCGGGGCCTATGAAGGAGTGCGCTATTTTTCAAGAGCTTCTATGGTAGGGCGTATTAATATGGCCTCTCTATGGGAAGATTTTGTCCCTTTGCCCGAAGGTGCCGGTGCACTAATTCCTCATTGGCGGGACTTATGGAAACTCTATCTCGCTGGTCAGTATCGCTTTCGTTACTATTTTTTTGATTCACAAGGGCAAACCTTCAAGGTTGTTGAAATTAATGAAAAGGCCTATGTTGTGCCCTTTGCTGGAGAGGGAGTCTACTATTATAGAGACCCCAATTTATTTCGATTTTTTGCTACTCGCTAAGCTACTCGCGGGCCCCGCTGTATATAGTGTTGCTTGACCTTTTGCCATAGTGTATAAACTTCCAGTTATTTCTGTTCATATTTGAGGAGAGAGTCATGTTAAAAGATTACGTGTTTACTTCTGAGTCTGTAACTGAAGGCCATCCAGATAAAATGGCTGATCAGATTAGTGATGCGGTTCTGGATTCAATGCTTGCACAGGACAAATATTCACGTGTTGCTTGTGAGACACTGATTACCACAGGTTTGGTAGTCGTGGCCGGAGAAATTACCACCAAGGCCCAAGTGGATATTCAACAGATTGTACGTAATAAAGTTCGTCAGATTGGTTATGATCATAGCGATAAAGGGTTTGACGCCAATACTTGTGGTGTCATGGTTGCCTTAGATAAGCAATCTCCCGACATCGCCATGGGAGTTGATGAAAAAGGAAATAAAGAACAAGGGGCAGGTGATCAGGGTCTCATGTTTGGATATGCCATCAATGAGACTGAAAGTTATATGCCTTTAACCATCGATCTGGCCCAGCGCTTGGCCTTGCGTTTGAGCGAGGTGAGGAAAAACGGTACCTGCAAAGATTTTCGTGCAGACGGTAAAACCCAAGTTTCGGCCCAATACGTGAATGGCAAGGTGAAGCGCCTCGATGCCGTGGTGGTTTCAACTCAACATGCCGCCAGCATGACTCTGAAGCAAATCGAAGAAGCTGTTCGTGAAGAAGTTATTAAACAAGTTATTCCTTCTGAATTGCTCGATAACAAGACCAAATTCTTCATCAACCCTACAGGTAAATTTGTGACTGGTGGCCCCATGGGAGATTGTGGACTTACAGGGCGAAAAATTATTGTTGACACCTATGGTGGTCATGGCGCCCATGGCGGTGGGGCTTTTTCCGGTAAAGACCCTTCAAAAGTGGATCGTTCAGCCGCCTATGCTGCTCGTCACATTGCCAAGCATATTGTGGCCGCAGGTCTGGCGGAGCGTGCCCTAGTTCAGGTCGCCTATGCTATTGGCGTGGCCCAACCTATGTCCCTCTTGGTGGATACATCAGGCACCGAAAAAGTGGATTTAAAGAGACTCACCGAGGTGGTGAACAAACTGTTCGATATGCGCCCAAAAGCTATTATTGAACGCCTCGATCTGTTGCGTCCAATTTATGCGGATACCGCTGCTTACGGACATTTCGGTCGAACTCAATTCCCTTGGGAACGTCTTGATCGGCTGGATGAATTGAAGTCCCACTTTTAGTATAAATGGATATCCTCATTTTTATTTTGCGATATACGCCGTTTTGGGCCATCCCGATGATGTTGATCTGTGGCCAGTTTGGCTATATTTTCTGGCTTAAATCCATTCGAAGCGCGGCCTATGTTATGTTTCTAGGTATTTTGTTTTGTATGCTGCTGGTTATTTTTTACTATTGGGTGGGGGGTCCAGAAAAAATTGGACCTTTTTTTCAGCATTATTTGCAATAAGTCCAAGAGAGGATAGAACTCATTGATATTACAATAGCGAGAGGAATACATGGACCAGTGTCTGAAAATTGACACGGATGGCGATGTTGATCTAGGATAATTTCTACGGGTCTTCCAAGTTGGAAACACCTGAGCACACACACATGAGAGATATTGATTTTTTGAAGGATACTTTCAAAAGCGGAGATAAGGCCGAGTCGCCGAATACTCATGGCAATGCACTCTCATTGCCCTCTATCGTCATTGTCGAGGATGATAAGCTTTTAGGCCCATCCGTTGTTCGGTTTCTAAAGTCCCGTTTTCAAATTCCGGTTGTGCTTTTTACCAACCCAGAGGCATTTTTAGAGCAGAAAGATTTTTATGGACCAGAAGGCTTCCCCTTCGTATTGCTGACAGACATGACCTTCGATCCAGGTGGTCTTGATGGTCTTATGTTGATCGACATTTTGAAAGATCGTGGTGCCCGCTTTTCCTCGGTTGTGATGACAGGATTTGGAACTATTGAAACTGCCATTGCCGCCACTAAAAAAGGGGTTTTTCACTATTTGACCAAGCCTTTCGACCTCAATGTCCTTGATAGATTGCTGGGAGATGCATTTACAAATAGTCTGGCATACACCCATGACGATTTACAAAAATTTCGTTGTGTGGGACATACCCATGATTTGGCTTCAGAGGCTCGGCCGCTTTCTTCTAAAATGCGACGATTAAAATTAGAATTTCCAGATAGTGCAGATTTATTTTGTGGCATGGTTGGACGTTCCCAGAAAATGAAGGAAATCTTTGAGCGTGTTAAAAAAGTAGCAACTTCTGATTCAACCGTTCTAATTTCCGGCCCGTCAGGAACGGGGAAGGAACTTATCGCCAATGCCCTTCATCTTCTTTCAAACCGTTCAAAGAATAAATTGGTTTCTGTAAATTGTGGTGCAATTCCAAGTGAACTTCTGGAGAGTGAGTTATTCGGACATGTTCGTGGGTCTTTTACTGGCGCCATCAGTGATCGCATGGGGCGTTTCGAAACGGCAAATGCGGGAACTTTATTTCTTGATGAGATCGGGGATATGCCATTATTGTTGCAGGTAAAATTGTTGCGTGCCATTCAAGGCCGGACAATCGAACCGGTCGGAAGCAACAGAACTATCCCTATTGATGTGCGTATTATTACAGCTACCCATCGTAATCTCGAAGAGAGGGTGGAGAAAGGTGATTTCCGCGAAGATCTCTATTATCGTTTGAATGTAATCCCCATACGAATTCCTTCTTTGGCCGAGAGGCGCGAGGACATTCCCCTGCTGGTGGCCTACTTTTTGAAAAAGTATGTAAGTGCCGATGGCCGCAATGCTATTGATTTTGAGGACAGGGCCTTTGAGGCCTTAATGCTCTATGATTGGCCCGGTAATGTTCGAGAACTGGAAAATCTCATCGAGCGATTGGTGATTCTAAAAGGTGGCAATAAGGTTAAATTGGCCGATCTTCCGCTTAAAATGGTCGAGGGACAATCAGTTCCAGGACTGTATGAACATTGTGTGACCTTGCCTGATGAGGGCATTGATTTAAAACAGGCATTGGCCGATATAGAAGACTCCCTAATAGTGCAGGCCCTGGAACGAACTCAAGGTAACAAGAACCAGGCTTCAAAGCTGCTTCGGGTAAATAGAACAACCTTAATTGAGAAGTTAAAGAAGAAAGGGATGATGGATGATGCCTCTCAAATTGCCGGGACTAACCTCAATCAATCGGATTTAGGTCCCTCAGGGCGGTGTCAAAATGTCTCCGTGTCGACTCCCATGAGTTCGTTAGAAACTATTTAACCTCCGACTGATCAGATCAATGATTAAAAAATCTGGATTAAATACTTGAAAGTGAGTCGGGATTACCTGAGTTTAAAAGCGGACAGTCTTACCCCGTCAATATTTTGCTAGGAAAATTATCCCCCCAGCAAAATTTTCCTTTAAAAAATTCCAGCCCCGGTTAGAATGGGAAATAGAGTGTGGCCTATGCACCCTTTTTGCCGGGCCCTTATCTCGTGGAACAGGAAGTTTCATTTGAAGATATTAGGATTATTGACATTGTGTTTACGTCAGCCTTTGTGGTTATTTTTAATCCTTGCAGTAATCTTCGGCGATTCCAATCTTAGCTATGGTCAGACTTTGGTACAGGAAAACTTCAAGACTCATTTGCGTTGGTCTGTGGTGGCGCCGAAGGACTTGCTTCTCATTGAAGGACGACCAGAGAAGCTTGTGCTTAGATCATTAGATTTTATTTTCTTGGAAAAACTTGCGGAGCAGGTAAGGAAACTCGATCTTCATAAAAAATATTTTAAAACAGCCAATTTCAGCAAGGAAGTTATAGAAGGAAAAAAACCTGAAATTGATATTGATTTGGCCAGTGCCCAGGTAGAAATTTTTAATTTCTATAAGGACGCAGATAATAAGTACATAATTGATTTTTGGATTGATGAGGGCACTCCAAGTAAGGTGGAGACTCCAGTCTTGAGTAATGATTCATCTCCGGCCAGTAAGGAAATTATTCTACCTGTGAAGGTCGCAGTGAAGACTAAACCGGTGATTCTTTCGCCCCAGACTCCCGTCGCCGTTCAACCGACTCCTGCACCCCAGCTTCCTTTGATAGAAGAAAAAACCTACCGAGATTTCAGATATGGTGCTGCTTTTTTCTGGGATTATGGCCCCCTCGCCCCTAAATTTGATTATGGCATTAACTTAGAACGAAAGGGTCCGGAGCATTTCTATCCCATCCAGGATCGTCTTTTTGAAAAAGATGAAAAAGAAGCACACATGCAGTTGACGATCAATCTCTATAGGAAAAATAAGTATGGGTTGATGTTCAAATCTATCACGCTTTATGAGCAAAAATATGGTGAAGATTCCAATCAGCTCTTGAATGAATTTCTTAAGGCCAATGCCATCATTAAAGAAGGTATTCGTAAAGGAGATCTAGCTCCGGTTCGCATGGCCTTACAAACATTGGATGCCCTGGCCGAAAAAACCAAAGATTACAATTTGGCCAAAGGGATTTTGAAATACCAGATGGCCTATCATATGGAGAAAAAAGACTATGTTCAGGCATTGAATAAGGCCAAAAAACTCTATGTGAAAAGTAAGGAAAATTTTGATTATGAGGAATCCAGCGTGGCAAGTGAAGGTATTCTTCATTGCTTGGCCCAACTCAGTCAGATTGATCAATTGGAAGATTTTCTTGGCGAAAAGACAGTTGAGAAATTGCTAGCGGGGCAGATTCGCTTGGCCTATTTGATTTATACTGAACTTAGACTGGGGCATACGGAAGCCGTGACTCGTGCTTTTGAAAAGCAAAAAGCTTCTCTGGTTAAACCCATTCACCCTACCATTCTTCTTAATGTGGCAGAAGCTTATTTTAGGCAGGCCAAATATGAAGAAGCGATTCCTTTGTATGATATGTTTATTTCCGATTACTCTCAATACACGGAAGCTGCTCGCGCCCGGGTTCGTCTGGGGCTCATCTATGAGATAACTGATCGTGAACCAAAACTTACTTTGGCCCTTTATAAAAATGCCATTGATCGTTCTCAAGACCTTATGATTCGCTACGAAGCACAAATTCGCTATGCGGCCCTTCGTAATTTGAGAAAAATACAAATATCTTCGGCAGACAAGGAAGCAAGAGTGTTTTTAGAAAGTCCTCTCAGTGCTAACTCAATGATTGATGCAAATACCAAAAAATTGCTTTGGCTCGTGCGTTTGCGGACCCTCATCGTGGATCTTGAATACAAGAAGGGTTTATCGTATTTGACAGCGATTCCGTTGGCCGGAATGGGTGCTCGTGATGCCAAGGTTTTTGAAGAAGATGGCGCAGAGATAATTGTCGGGATTCTTTTTGATGCTTATAAGAAAGCTGATTATCCAACCGTCATCAAAACCTGGGAACTCTATAAGGACAAGTATATTAGGAAAGTCGCGTTTGATCCCGAAACCAACTTTATTGCGGCCCAAAGTTATCTCATGATGGGGCTGACTGATGGGACTCAAGGCATCTATGAAGATCTTACACACATGAAGGAGTCACCTGAGAAGAGTTATCCCTATTGGGTGGAACGCTCAAGCACAAAAACAGTTAATGAGTATCTTTTGGAACTTAAGATTTCAATGCTGATGAAGAAGAAAGATTGGAAACAGTTGGCCGAGGAAATCGAGAAGTTGGCCCAGACCGCAGGGCAAAATAATAAAAAAGTTCTCATGTATCGAGGGCTTGAGGCCCATGCCCGAAAGGATTATGTCTCTGCCATAAAATGGTTGGAGCGCTTTTTCCTGGAAAAGAATCCTGGAGATATTCGCGGAGCCACTGAAGCCGCGGATCTGATGAAGATGTACACCGATGCTATTTATGAATCGGGTGATTTGACTAAGTTTAAGAGTGTCGCGAAGGCCCTCCTAAATGACACCAAAGCATTTGCAGCGAGTGATTTTTATGTTGAGAGTGTTAAGCAAAGGATTCATTACCTATTAATCGAGTCTATTGCATCTCAGCGTAATTCCGCTAATTCAGGTGAAATTGATAAACAATTATTAGCTGAAATAGGTCAGTTTCAGGCGAATTTTAAAAAGTCTAGTTACAAGGGAAGGCTTGATTATTTGATGGCACTTTCCTTGCTAGGAGGCAATAGGGTAGATGAGGGTAGGGCCATTTTAAATGGGCTCCTTCAGGATGAAAGTGTCTCAGAGTACATCAAAGAGATGGCCCGCTCAGAACTATCGTTGCTTAAGATAAAGGAGAAAACGATCTAAATTCATCTTCCAGGATAGGAAGGTGCAAATGACAGGAGGTCAAATGGATACAGTAAGAGTCGAACTTTTCGGTCAAGATCCTAAAGTGCAGAAGGCCATCTCGATGGCGAGGAATGTGTCTGTTACCAAGGCACCGGTTCTCATCATGGGAGAAAATGGTATTGGTAAGCGCACACTCGGTCGCTATGTTCACCAGAATTCCACCCGCGCCACTCGTCCATTGTGCATGGTCGATTGTGCCCAATCTCCGGAAGACGTTGAAAATGCCATTCTTGGACATCGTGATGCCGATTCGGGTAAGTTTAATCGCGGCATTCTTGAACAGGCCAATGGCGGTACTGTAATTTTTGCTAACATTGATTGCCTGACTGAAGATTTTCAAAAGAAACTTAACAAAATTTTAAACGAGTTGCCGGATTATGATATTGACGTGCGACTCATTTCAACCACGACGAAGAATCTTTCTAAATTGGTTGGAGCCGGGCGCTTTTATCGAGCTCTTTACAATCAAATAGCCTCGAACACTATTTCACTGATGCCATTGCGTGACCGACCAAATGATCTTGAGCAAGTCGCCCGATGTCTTGTCAAAGAACTGGCAGGTGAAAATAGAGTTATCAATCTTGATCAGAGTGCGATGGATAAAATTTTATCGCATTATTGGTCTTTTAATTTAGAAGAATTGCGTGATGTTTTGGAAGAATCCATCTCGACGTTTGAAGGTGAGATTTTATCTGAACAACATTTGAGTATTGGTGAAAAACGCGCGCAGATTGCCATTCAAGATGATGAAAGTGAAGGCATCCGTCTGATGTCTCTAAAAGATGCTGAAAAACTTTTGATCAAAAAGGCCTTGATTCACACCAGTGAAAACAGAACTCAAGCGGCCAAGATACTTGGTGTCTCAATTCGCACTCTCAGAAACAAAATTAATGAGTACAGAAATGGTGGTAGCTCATATTTTGTAAATTTGAGGTAACGGAGCTGAGGAATGAACGTAGAAGACAAGACACTCAAGGCCCTGGGAACTTCGCTCAATTTCCGGCAGATGCGCCAAGATCTCCTGTCGGCAAATGTGGCCAATGCAGAAACGCCTGGCTACAGAGCAAAACGCTTGGAATTTGAAGCGGCCCTCTCTCGGGCCTTGGATGTGGATGGAGAGCAGTCTATGACAACAGAGGATGATCGTCATTACGATGTGGGCGGAGGTGGTTTCGCCAGTGTCGAACCTGAGATATACGAAGACCCAAATGGAATTGTTACGGAAAATGGTAATAACGTGAATGTCGATCAAGAATTGGCCCTGATGGCAGAAAACAAAATTCTCTATGATGCTTCTATTCAGCTCTTAAATAAAAAACTTGCGATGAAGAAGTATATCCTTGGTTCTGAGTAGTTCATCTAGGATAAAGGATTTTAAAAGATGGATTTTTTAACAGGTTTAAAAATAAGTAGTTCGGGCATGGCGGCGAATAAAAAACGCATGGGGGCCATTTCCTCCAACATCGCCAATGCCCAAACTACCCGGACAGCAGAAGGTGGCCCATATCGCAAAAAGGAAGTGGTTTTCGGTGCAGAGCCTGCACGCGAAACATTTTCGGAAATGCTGGAAGGCGAGATGGGAGAAAATGCTCAGACAGTACAGGCGACCGAGGTTATATCGACTGATAATCCACCCGTTTTAAAATATGAACCAAATCATCCAGAAGCTAATGATCAAGGTTATGTTGCCTATCCGGATATTAACATGATGGAAGAAATGGCCAATATGATTGCAACATCAAGGGCCTATGAAGCAAATTTAGCGGCCTTTAACACAACCAAGAGTATGGCCGTGAAAGCGCTGGAGATTGGGAATAAGTGATTTTTATTTGTTTGCATATAGATAGGGGGAGAGCATGAGTATTGAAACGATAGGTGGAATGAAAAAGATCCTAGGAAATCATGCTGCAGGCCCGTGGACGAAAGAAGTTGATCTCAAATCAGTAGTGCCTGAAGCATTTGAATTGAACGGTACAAAGAAAAGCAGCTTTCTTGAAATGCTGTCGGAATCGGTAGCGCAAGTAAATGGTCTTCAGCAAGAGGCCAATGTCGCTATAGAAAAACTTGTTACTGGTGAAAGCAAAAATCTTCAGGAAACCATGATTGCAGTAGAAAAGGCCGATATTGCCTTTAAAACTATCAATCAAATAAGACTTAAAGTTATCGATGCATATAAAGAAATAATGAAGATGCAGGTATAATGCCTGATCATCGCCCATAAGGAGGGGCCCCGTGCAAGATTTTGTACGAAAAGTACTCCGAAATTTTAGTGATTTCTATGGAACTCTAAGTCCCGCCAGACGTATTGGTATGATTCTTCTCGGAAGTTTCATCATCATTACCATGGTGAGTATCATAACCTGGGCGCTTCAGACTCGTTATGCCACACTCTATGCGGACTTAAATAAAGAAGATGCTAAACAATTAGGGGTTTTATTAGAGGAAAAAAAGATTCCTTATCAGACTAGCGAGGATGGAAAGACGATTAAGATTCCCGAGGAAATGGTTAATCGATTCCGCATGCAGATTGCCACTATGGGTGTCAGTTTTTCTGGCACCGTAGGATATGAAGTTTTTGATAAGCAAGCTTTTGGAACTTCCAATTTTGTTCAAAGAGTTAACCGCCAAAGGGCCTTAGAGGGTGAGATCACGAAAAGCATCCGCTATATTCAAGGAGTCAAACGGGCCCGGGTTCATTTGACAATCCCGGAATCAAGTCCGTTTGTTTCAGATAAACGTCCACCTTCAGCATCTGTCATTGTGGAGCTTGAAAACGGAGTGGCCTTAACTCCTGCTGAAATCAAAGGAATTGGATCATTGGTATCATCATCCGTTGAAGGGATGAGGTCTGAACATGTTGTCATTTTAGATGGTCGCGGCAAAAAGCTTTCTGAAAATGTGGGCGATGCCATGACTCAAGAAACAGCTAACAAAATGGCGCTTGAGTCGAAAATGGGCCGTGAATATGAAAAACAAATTGAAGAAATCTTGGGACGAGTTGTTGGTGATGGAAAAGTCGTGGCTAAAGTTGCCGTCAACATGGATTTTACAGAATCTGTATCCACCGAAACGAAATATGATGCTGAAAACGCAGCCGTTTTATCGGAAGTTCAAAATACCCAGAGGATTAATGGGACCAGACCCTCACCCCAAGGGATTCCGGGAGCGAGAAGCAATCTCCCGGGGGAAGAGCCGCAACCAGGGATTCCGGAGACAAAAAATAATGTCGATAAAGACATGAAAACTCGAAATTATAATGTACCAACAAAGGTAACAAATTCTAAGACACCTACGGCCGGGATAAAAAAGATCAGTGCCGCAGTCATGATTGATGGTCGTCGCATTACTTCTGTTGATAGTAAAGGCAAGGTCGTTTTGGACGACCAAGGCCGAGCCGTGATGAAAGTTGAGAAGTGGAGTGAAGCTGATTTGACGAATTTCAGTGCGATTGTGGCTTCGACTCTAGGTTTGAATGAGAAAAGAGGAGATTCGCTGGTCATTAAAAATATGGAATTTGCACAGGAAGATTTGCTGGCAACCGAAGCCATGTTACGAGAAAAGGAAAATCGAGAACTTATAAAAAATATTGTGAAGTATCTCTCGATCGGCTTGGTTATCTCGTTATTTTTCTTTATCGTGGTAAGACCATTCATTCAGTGGGTAACGGATAATACCGTTGAATCAGTTGAAGACTTCTTGCCGAGAACATTGGAAGAACTTGAAAAAGTTCAGGCCAACCAGAAGTTGCCAGGCCTTGAGGAGGCCTTGCCGCAGATTGAAGAACGATTAAATCCAGAGAAGATTGAAGGCAATATGCTCCGTGAAAAAATTGTTTCATTAGTGGAAGCCAATCCGTCTAAGGCCGCCCAGATTATCCATGAAATGATCCATTCACAAGAATCGGATAAGCAGATTGCTTAGTAGCGAAGGAGTGCGAACATGGCCGTAAATGAAGTAAGTCTCGATCCCGAAGTTGAATATTCACTCATGTCGGGGCAGGAAAAGGCCGGAGTGCTGCTCTCCTCACTCGGCATGCAAACGAGCCAATTGATTTTCACCCATATGCGTGACAATGATGTCAAACGAATGATCAACGTCATGTCTAACGTAAAAAAAGCACCAATATGGCTGGTTAAAAAAGTTTTGGCAGAATTCTATTCTATGTTGAACGAAGATGCCGATCTGTTGTTCGCTGAAAACAGGGGACGTGACTTTATCATTAACGCTCTTGGTGAGGATCGCGCCAAACAACTCCTTGGGCAAATCGTGGAAGTTGGAACTTCAAATACCTTGGAGTCTTTGGAACTCGTCGATACAAGAACTTTGGCAAACTTCCTGATCAACGAGCATCCACAAACTATTGCGCTCATTGTGGCCCATCTGCCACCTGATAGGAAAGTTGATGTTCTTCGCCGCTTGCCAGAAGGTCTGCAGGCGGAAGTTGTGCTCAGGGTTGCCAATTTGGATTATGTATCGCCAGAGCTTATCGCTCAACTCGACGATGTTTTGAAAACAGAACTCTCAACTCTCGGTTCTATCGATACCAATCAATTGGGTGGTGTGGAACCTATCGCCGATATGTTGAACTTGATGGACAAGAATACAGAGAAGAACATCATGGCCCGAGTGGAAGAAAAAGATCCCGAATTGGCGGAAGAAATCAGAAAACTTATGTTCGTTTTCGAAGATCTGGTATTTGTCGACGACCGTGGTATTCAGGCCCTACTCAAGGAAGTGGATCAGCAGAAATTGGTTATTGCAATGAAAACTGCGCCTGAAGAAATTAAGGCCAAGCTGTTTAAAAACATGTCAAATCGCGCGGCCCAACTCCTTATGGAGGATTTGGAGGCCCTTGGACCTACCAAATTATCCGATGTTGAGAAGGCCCAAGCCGAAGTGGTGCAGAAATGTAAAGAACTTGAAGGTCAAGGCAAGGCCATCATCTCTAGAGGTGGCGATGGAGATGCGCTGGTGTAAGGGTGAGGTTAGGCAATTATGGCAAATCAATTTTCTTCCTCTCGTTCGATTACCATTTCTGACGCTAAGGAGTATGTCTTTCACAGTTTCGATGGTGTGATCACTGATAATGCAAAAATTGAACAGATAGAACTCAAGGAGCTTGGAGGTAAGGAGAAGTTTCGTACGCCGGAGCATCAAAAAGTTATTAAACGTGAACGGGAATTATCGGCCGAATCAAAATTTTCAATTTCTCCTATCGTTAAGCAACATAGGGGGCTGAATGAGCAGGAGAAAATTGAACGCGATATCCATCTAGAAGAGCAAATTGAAAAACGGCTATCGAAAATTCATGAAGAAGCTTTTAATGCCGGATATCAGGAAGGCCTTAAATGCGGACATAAGGATGCGATAGAAGCTACCATGAAAGAGGGGTCAGAACATCTCCTTGCTCTGGATGAAATGATCAAGCGAGTTTTGGCCACCGAAACGGACATTTTGAAAAAACAAAAAATAGAAATTTACACGCTGATTCGGACGCTCTCAAAGTGGGTGATTCTCAGGGAGTTAAAGGATGATGGCCAGTATATTGTTAGACTTATAGACAAGTTAGTGGCCGAGATAGGTCAAAAAGATCATTTGCTGATACAAGTAAATAAAAACGATTTTGAAAGAATGCCGGAAATTTTACAGGCGGTTGAAGCTAAAATTGGCAAGCTTTCCAATGTCCGTTACGAATGTGATCACAATGTTTCCGATTCAGGTGTGATCTTGGAGTCCATGAATAGTATTGTGTGTGGAACATTAGAAGATCAACTCGCCAACCTTGATAAACTCTTTGAGAGCGTGGACGACAGTATCAATGAGAGTTCTAATGACAAGTCTTGATTTAACTTCCATTCACCGATCCTATGAATATTCGCTACCCTATACGAAAATTGGAAAAGTGCATGCCAATCGAGGAATGCTTTATGAAATTTCTCTGCCGAAGGCCGTGATTGGCAGCACTGTCGAATTCATTACTGAGTTTGGCGAGAGATCACTGGGAGAAGTGGTTGCGATCAATGGCAACAGATGCATGGCCATGCCCTATGATGATTTGGCAGGAATTAACTCGGAAACCCGGGTTTTTTTAAAGGGACTTACAACCTTTGTTAAAATTTCTGAGAGTCTGCTTGGTCGCGTGGTTGATTTTCAAGGTAATCCCATTGATGGCAAAGGCCCGATTGCTGGTCCCTTCGAAGTTCGCAGTATTTTTGGCAAACCTATTCCTCCTCTAGATCGCCCTGTCATTAGAGAATCTATGGATACAGGCGTGCATGCAATCAATGCTTTTATGACTGCGGGCAAAGGACAGCGCTTGGCCATTTTGGCCGGTTCTGGTGTCGGTAAATCAGTCTTGATGGGTATGATCGCCCGACATACACAAGCACAAGTGAATGTTATCGCCCTCGTAGGAGAACGAGGACGAGAAGTTTTAGAATTTATCGATAATGAATTAGGGGAAGAAGGATTAAAACGATCGGTTGTAGTGGTGGCCACATCTGATGTCTCTCCTCTTATTCGTATTAAGGCCGCATACACAGCAACAACCATGGCAGAATATTTCCGTGATCAATCTCTCGATGTCATGTTGATGATGGATTCAATCACTCGCTTTGCTATGGCCAATCGTGAAATCACATTGAGCAGTGGCGAACCACCCGGACAAAAAGGATATACCCCCAGCGTTTTCAGCAAACTTCCCAAACTTATGGAGAGGGCCGGAACAAGAAAAGGCGGAGGCTCGATTACCGGTTTTTACACAGTACTGGTGGAAGGTGGTGATATGGATGAGCCAATCACCGATGCCGTCCGCGCTATTTCAGACGGTCACATTCAACTCAGTCGCCAGCTGGCTTCGAGAAACCATTTTCCGGCCATTGATATACTGGCCTCTATTTCACGGGTCATGCCCAAAGTCACGACCGGGGAACACCGGATTGTGGCCTCTCATTTAAGAGACCTGTTAGCGGCGTACAAGGAAACTGAAGATTTGATTAATGTCGGTGCTTACGCCAAAGGCTCAAATCCGAAAGTCGATAAGGCTTTGGCCATCTACGATGATTTGATGGCACTCTTGCGGCAGGATATTGATAGTCCCGATGCTTATAATATCGAAGAGCTTTATGACCGCATGGTGGAGCTTGCGCGTAAGGCAGAGAAGACCATAAACCCTCATCTCTTTGAAGAAAAGAAAGAAGAATCTTAACAGAGAGGATGAAATTATATGGCCTATAAATTTAAGCTTCAGGCCTTACTAAAGGTTCGAGAGTTTAAAGAAAATAATCTTAAAATAGAACTTGGACGAATTGTCCAAGAGCGAGAAAGCACCAAAGCAAGAATTGAGCAATTAAACAGCGATATCGATGCAGCTTATCATGATCAGGGTGAATTAGTAACTCGAGATATTACGGGAAATGAAATTCAATTCTTCCCATATTATCTGCAGGGGAAAAAAGATGATTTGGAGCGCACTATAAAGCGATTAGAAGAAATAGAAATATTATTGAAAAAGAAATTGCAAGAGTTGGCCATTGCCCGTGGAGAAAGTAAACTTTTGGAAAATATGCGTGCAAATGATTTTGACAAGTTTAAAAGAGAGCTAGAAAAAAAACAGCATAATCAAATTGAAGAATTATTTATTATGCGTGCTGGACATGACAGGAAAGGGGAGGAATCATGAATAAGTGTATCTTAACTGTCTTCACTACTATATTTAGTTTGATTTGTATCATGAGCAGTACGATCTTCGCCGCTGAAGAGAAAATTGCGCCGGCTCCGGCCGCCGCGGCCAAGCGTGAATATACTGCCGAGGAATTCCATAAGGCCTTGTTGGAAGAAGTAGAGAAGGTTTTAGTGAAAACCAAACAGGAAAAGTTTGTGGAAATTACTAAAGAACTTTTGAACAAGGAACAAGAATTCAAGGTGCAGACCTTGGCCCTTGAGCGTGAGCGTGAACAATTGGATATGAACAAACGAGAATTTGAAAAGAAAGTTCAGGCCTTCTTTAGTTTGCAGCAGAAATTGTTGGGATGCTTAGAGTCCCAAGACAGCTTAAAGGATAAGAGAATTGATCATATGGTCGATGTCGTTTCAAATATGAAACCCGACAGTGCCGCTCAGCTACTTTCGGCCCAAGAGGTGGAACTTGCCGTTTCGATCTTGGGGAAACTGGATGCAGTGAAGGTTTCGAAGATTTTTAACCTTATGGACAAGGAAATATCTGCCCGGCTTCAAAAGCAATACTTAAATATGAAAAAATAGACACAATGCGTAACGTAGCTGCAAATCTTTCACCAGATCTCCTCGGACTCCTACTTCAGAGTAGTAGTTTGGCCCGCACTAAGGCCGAACAAGGAACTTTGGGACCAGAGGCCCTTTTGGAAAACAGCAGTGAAGGCCAAGAGCTGGGAGGCGAAGGTTTCGGAGAAGGTTTCAAAGATATTCTTTCTATGCTCACTTTTGGTCAAGGTGAAACGGCCCCAATCAGTGAGGGAAAGGAGAGCGTTTCCAGGCCAGATTTTGTTTTATCTGAGAATCTGGTTGCCATGAGTCTACCGCAAAGTCAGGCGCAAACGCAGGAATTAACTCAAGCTCCTTTAACTATTCAAACTCCTGTGCAAACAACTATTCAAGCACAAATCCAGACACCAATTCGAACATCAATTCCAACCCCAATTCAAACTCATCAGACCAAGACAGATAATTTTTTCCAGCTTCCCCAAACAAATACCACGGTAGTGGCAAGAGAAATCAAGCAGGCTTCCTCTCAGGGGAGTAACCAGGATTTACAAAATATTCTTGCGGCGGCCCGACCAAAGGTGGCCTTGATGAAGTCGGGACAGACTGGAACCGTTCCCGAAGTTGCGGTCACCGTACCAACGGAAGAAGATACTGCGATAGAGATGAGTCTTTTGAAGCGAGATATAGAGCAGTCATCCATAGTGCCAACTAAACTCACTCCTAAAACAAGAGGTCTCTTAACTGGTGGTGATTTTGTTGGACTTAAGAATGGCTTCGAGCAAAATCAATTAGAGTCAGCGAGCCAGAGCGTTCTAGATATGAAAAGGGCAATTCCGGCATCATATCAGGTCGAGCAAAGCAAGATGAATATCTTGGCCGCCAAAAAGCAAAATAAAACTGATGAAGGTACTTCTATCTTAACGACTAAGTCTGTTAATGTACCTTTGAATTCCGAAAATGTTCTTGAGAAAGACTTGAATGTACGACGTTTTGAGCCGGGTTTGAAAACAGTCAATATGAAGGGACAAGCTGATTTACAGACAAGAGCAGGCCTTGACTCCAAAGTTCAGGATGTGATGGGAAAAATTAGTGATTATATCGTACAGGCGAAATTTGATAAAAATAACTCACTTGATGTAACTTTACGCCACAATGACATTGGACAATTCCAAATGAAAGTAAGTAAAGCGGTGAGTGGTCCTGGACTGGATATCACGATTCGACCGCATTCGATAGAATCGCAGCAGTTTTTTAGTGATAATCAGCAATCCCTTATGAAAGGCTTAAGTGAATCGGGATTGAAGATTCTTGATTTCAAAGTCAGTTCTTCAATCCCTGGCAATCAATTATTTGGCGAGAGTAAGTCGGATTCTCAGAGTGGATTCGCGGGTACTACTCGTGATCAGCACAGTTTTCAATCGCATTCGAACAATAATGAACAACATGATAGCGAACGGCGAAGACAGTTGTGGGAACAAGCGAGAGAGAGGTTAGAGACACAATATGCCTGAAATCGGACGGGCCAATTCTGATACCCCCAATCCTTTTGCCGAAGTCGGTATGGCGCCTCGGCGTGTGGCATCTGGGAGCAATGAAAAGAAAACAGTGGGCAATGAGCTCAATGCTTTGGCCGGTAACAAAGTTCAGTCTGGGGTTAAATTTGTTGACGGAAAAAAGCACAACCAGTTAGGTCAAAATGAATTTATGAAACTCCTGACGGTTCAATTGGCAAATCAAGATCCTATGAATCCAGTGGATCAGAAAAAATTAAGTGGCGACTTGGCCCAATTTTCACAACTGGAACAACTTACCAACATGAATAACAAGTTAGACAAATTGGGGAGCAATGCTTCTCCGGAGCTTAAGTACTATGGCGCCAGTTTTCTGGGTAAGCGGCTTGCCACACGTGGTACCACAATTGATTACAAGGGTGAGGGGAATGCCGTAAGAATCCCATTTGAACTACCCCAAGTTGGAAAAAATGTGATAGCTCGTATTTCAGATGAAAAAGGCCAAGTGATTGGCGAAATTCCCGCTCAGAATCTGCCTGCTGGACCGAATACATTGACCTGGAGTGGACGGGCCTTGGATGGGCAGGACGCAGGAAAAGGAATGTATACAGTTTCCGTGATCGCTTTTGATGAAATGGGAAATAAGATTGACGCGAAAACAAAAACAGAAGGTATCGTAACAGGTGTGAACTTTGATAATGGAGAGACGATTTTAGAAGTCGATTCCAATCGTAGAGTTTTTCTGAGAGACGTTGAGAGTTTTAGTCTTAGCGATGCTCCCAAGGTGCCGGTAAATAAGGTCATGGCCCAAAAATATGCCAATGGAGAGGAGACGGCCAAGCAATGAGTACGATTCGACCAGACATACAGCAAATGAAGGCCTTGAAGGCGTATGGTGCCGCTTCTGGGAACAGTGTGACTTCGCCGACTGTCGAGCGCGAAGGGGGCAAGGATTTCAAGGCAGCACTCCAGGATATTTTGCACGGTGAAGCTGAAAATGTTGGAATGAAATTGTCTGGGCATGCGGCCAAAAGAATTGAAGAACGAAAACTCGATATGGATACTGATGAATTTTTCAAACTTCGATCAGCACTTGATCAATTAAAGAAAAAAGGAGGGAACAACTCATTGGTGGTCACGAATAAGGCCGCCTATATAGTGGATGTTGGTAATGACACGATAGTTACGGCCATAGACAAGGAAAGTATGGCCGAGAATGTTTTTACTAAAATTGATTCGACGCTTTTTATTAATTAACGCTGAGAAACGGCTGGTCCGCCTGGAAGCCTTTTCCTGAGATCTTTTGTATCTTGGGACTCAGCAAAGATGTCTAGGAGGGACAGTATGAGTATTTTACGCTCTTTTAACATTGGTGTTTCAGGCCTGCGCGCAGCTGGTAGTGGCATGGGAGTTATCGGTGATAACATCTCCAACGCCGGCACTAATGGTTTCAAGTCATCCCGCGCTGAATTTCAAGATGTGTTGGCAACTTCTCTGAAAGGTATTGACGGTGGTGATCAAATGGGAGCTGGTGTACGACTCGCCCATATCAAACCCGTCATGTCCCAAGGCGATGTCACCCGTACTGAAAGTATCACTGACTTGGCCATCAATGGTAACGGCTTTTTCATGGTCGAAGCTGGTTTTGGGCGTGGTTATACCCGTGATGGTTCTTTAAACTTTGACAAGGGTGGGCAGTTGGTTACAGGTGATAGCTTTCCTGTACTAGGTTTTGGTGCCGATGATAAAGGTAAGATTACCAATAAAATAGAGCCCATTAAATTGGGCAATACCACCATCAATGCTAAAGCGACTGAAGAAGTTGCCATCAGCATGAACCTCGATTCTCGTGAAAATATTGGAAAATTTGATCTTGCCAATGCCGAGAAAACTGCCAGTTACTCAAGCACTATGACAGTTTATGACAATATTGGAACCGCTCGACTGATCACTATTTACTACAATAAGGGTGATAATAATTCTTGGGAATACCATGCTGTTGCAGATGGCAAAGATACCCAAGGCGGGAAAGAAGGTCAGCTTTACGAAATGGCCACTGGTAAATTGGTTTTCAACGATAAAGGTCTTTTACAGGAAGAAGTGGAAGGCAAGAATGCTTTCAATTTCAACAAAGGTGCCGCCCAAGGCCAGAAGATCAAATTTGATTGGGGTAAATCCATTAAGGAAGGTGGCGAGGGAATGGATGCTTCCACTCAATTCGGTTCCAAATCGACTGTGGCACGGCATACTCAGAATGGCCATACTGCTGCGACCCTTACGTCTCTTTCATTTAATGACAATGGTATTCTTACTGCTGTCTATGATAATGGCGAGAGTCGCGATATTGCTCAAATTGCCGTCGGAAAATTTGAAAACAACGAGGGGCTCTTTAAAGTGGGTAAAAACCTTTTCAAAGAAAGTAAACTTTCCGGTCAGGCCGCCATTGGCAAGCCGGGTGAAGGTGGACGTGGAGAAGTGCTTTCTAAGTCTCTTGAGCTTTCCAACGTTGACTTGGCGGCCGAATTCGTGGCAATGATGGGAACCCAGAGAAACTTTACGGCCAATGCGAAAACCTTAACTGCGGCAGACCAAATGTTGCAAGAGGTTCTGGGTATCAAACGTTAATATCTAGATTTAGTTTTTGCAGAGGAGGCCTCAATATTTTGGGGCCTCCTTTTTTGGCAATTATTCGCCATCACTGCCGATAGCAAGAACCGGGCAAATATTGCATGCGCGCAAACATTCATCAATCTCCTGGGGAGTTTTGGGTTGCTTGAAGACATACGCATAACCCAAAACTTTATTTATGGTAAAAAAACGAGGAGCTTCCAAGAGACACGCTTCACAAGCAATACATTGCTCATCAACATAGAAACGACCAGGCATATTTTCTGGCCAGCGGTTATGTTTATCGGCCAAGCATTTACCTTTGCCTATGAATTGATATCAGGACGGAACATTTTGACTTTCACGCTTCCTTCGAGTGTCTTGATAATATCTTGGCCGAGCTTACGCGCCATTTGAGAATTAATTTTTTCAATCTCCTCTTCTTTTCGGATCGCATGCGATTCCTTGTCCTTGGATGTTAGTTCGCTCTTTTTTACAGCAAGTGTGGATAAGGTATCATTGAAGAGGAAAACATCTTTATCACTACCATCGCCCGAGAAAACTTGTTGAACTTGGGCGGCGGTGAGTCTGATCTGTCCGAGAGAACCATCGAGTCGATTCATGATTGCTTTAGGCAGATGAAGTAATTCATATTTTTTAACCAAAGCAGCTAATTCGGCAGATTTTTTGTTTTTTAAAAAATCTGTTGTTTGTTGAGAAAGTGTTTTGATGAGTTCGTCTAATTCTTTAGTCTTTTCTCCTTGCAGAAGCTCACGGGCGAGAGATTCTTGGTGTGCCACAAGCTGGGCCTCCTTTCCGGCACGATGCTCTTCCACCAGAATGATGTGAATACCATAAGAGGTTTTAATTGGGTCAGAGATAGTATTGGGTTTCAACTCAAAAGCGACTTTCTCAAATTCAGGGACCATCTGGCCACGTTCAAACCAGTCGAGGGCCCCGCCTTTCCCCTTACCAGCGGGATCTTCAGTCTTTTTATCAGCGATCTTTGCAAAATTGCCAATGGTTAATTCTTTGCGAAGTGCGAGCGCTTCTTTCTCAAGATCTTCAATCTTTTTCTTGCCTCCTTGCATAGTGAAGAGGATATGTCGCCCTTTGACAGCTTCCGACAGATCGAGAGATTTTTTCCGTGAGCCGAAGAGATTTTTCACGCGTTCCATATTTGTCGGTTGCGACAAGAATTGATCAATTTCATTCTTTGATACGTTGACAAATTTAGTCAGATTGCGCCTGTTCAATTGAACCACCTCTAGTTTGGTGATTTCTGATTTATATTTTATGACGTCTGCTAGATAAGACTCCGATAGGGGATAAGTCGAGATAAATTCTTGGGCATTTTGCGCCTTAACTTGATCGGCGAGGTCTTCTTCGAAATCAGCAGGGGTAATTCTCGCATTGGCCAAGATGGCCTTATAGCGTTGCAGATCAAATTGACCGTTCGTTTTGAAATATTCCAACTCCTTTACCTTGTCTTTAATTTGCTCGGGTGCGGGCATAATGCCCAACTGCTCGGCAAAATTTATAAAGAGTCGCCTGCTCACCAAGGATTTAAGGGTATTGTCTTTGATGCCAAAGTTTCGAATTTGTTCCTCGGTTAGCGGGTTCCCACCTGACATATAGTTTGAATAAAACTGTAGCTGTCGATCGTATTCCTGCTGATATTCTCGGATTTTGATGGGATGCTTTCCCACCTTGGCAATAGTATCTGGGGTGCCTTTCATGGACTCGTAGCCGGTGAACATAAATGAAATAATAATCAAGCCGATGAGACCAGATACAAGAATGCTGGAAGTTTTGTGCTGAAAAGTCTCTTTCATGAAATCCCTCTATTTTTGAAGTAAACTCTGGGAATTATCACTTGGCCGGATTTAAGAGTAAAGTTTCCCTTGGTTAATTATTCTTAGAAACAAATAATTGTTCCGACTGGTCTAAAACGTAAAGATTCGTTAACCTAGTATGAGCAGGATAAATGGTATGCCCGCGAAGCCAGGGAAGGAGTTTTTTTGGCCTTGCATATTTTTCAAAATGAGGCCCAGCGCTATAAGGCCATTATCAACAGTATTGTCTTGATAGCTGCGCTTGTAGGTGTTTCGCAGCAGAGTGACACAGTAAGCCAGCAATCGGTTTTCGAAGAATTTTTGGCCGACACGTTAGCTCCCCTGCAAAAAGTGGTCAATTCAACTCACCGTGCAGTAGTGACAATTATTGAAGATTATATGCTCAATATCAATGCTCGTCGTGAAAATCGCCAGCTTACAGAGCAAATTGGTGAATTACACCAGAAATTATTTGCGATGACTGAATTGGAATTGGAAAACAAACGCTTGAAAGCATTATTGGCGTTTGGCGAGGAAATGAAAATTGGGAGAGTCTTGGCGCAAATTGTGGCCTGGGATGCAAATAGTGATTTTAAAGTGATGCGGGTTAATAAGGGGCTGAACGATGGTGTCAAGCTCCAGGCAACCGTGGTGACAGCAGGAGGATTGGTCGGTTATGTCTACCGACTTTCACAGCATTATGCCGACATTTTAACTATTCTTGATTCGAATAACCGAGTCGATGGGATTCTTCAGCGAACGCGCTCGCACGGAATTGTTGAAGGTGTCTCCAAAGATAAATGTGTCATGAAGTATGTAGCAAGAACGGAGCCTGTCATTTTAAACGACATCATTTTGACGTCCGGCTTGGGGAATATCTTTCCCAAGGGGATAAAAGTTGGCGTTGTTTCTAGGATTGAACGAGAAAGTTATGGGATCACACAAGCGATTGAAGTCACTCCTGCGGTAAATTTTGGCCAATTGGAAGAAGTTATCATTTTGGTTGGACCTGAAAATGAGACGCGACGTTTCGAATGGGAAGCCCTCGATGCTGCGGGAGCTGAAAAATATAGATAGGGTTTTAGATTTAGGGGCCTAAAATGAAAATACAGTTTAAGGATTTGATTCCGGCCATGATGTGGACGATAGTGTTGCTGATTTTAGTGGAAATTTTTGGCACGGCCCTTTTCCCTGTAGTTGGAGGATATAAATATCGTTTACCTTTTAATATTCTCATTATTCTCTTTCTGGGATTTAAATTAGAAACTCCTTTTTTGGGTTTGTTAATTTTGGTTATCCAGTTAATACATGCTCTTTTTTCGATTGAGGGATGGGCCATGGGTACCTTGGCAGGGATTTCGGTTTGTTTGGTTATCAGTTATCTGCGTGAGTTGATACATTTCAATACCATTTGGATGACCATGTTAATTACCCAGATCTTTCAAATAATATGGTTTGGAATTGTCTTTGGCCTTTTTTATATGAAGAACAATGATATGAATTTTTTGATTGGAAGATTCTACCGCTTTATTCCCGAAAGTATTGTTATCTCTCTTCTGTCACCATCGGTATTTTATTTACTTGATCGCGTATGGCATGCAAGAGATGAAAGACTATTGGACAGCTAAAGCAAGCGATGAGAATAAATTATGTTTGGTGAAGAAGATCTAGTCAAATCCCATCGTGCTCGGGCCGAGATTATCGGCAATATTGTGATGGTGGCGTTTGGATTGCTTCTTGCGAGGCTGTGGTATCTGCAAATTTTTCAAGGAAAAATATTTTATCAGTATTCGCTGGAAAATCGCTTGCGCAAAGAAATCGTTAAAGCTCCGCGAGGAATGGTTTTCAGTCGCAACAATGAATTGTTAATTCACAACACACCAAGTTTTGATGCGGTTATCATTCCTCAGTACTTAACCAATAGACCAGAAGTTTTAATGAAATTGTCTCATGTCTTAGAGATGAGTGTAGATAGCATTCGCGTTATTTTACAAAAAAATGCCGGCCAGGCCCGCTACCGTCCAGTGGTGATTAAAAGAAATGTCTCACGCAAAGAGGTGGCAATTATCGAAACAGAATCGGCCAAAATGCCGGGAGTATTCATTCAACAATTTATCAGTAGGTCCTATACTGATTTGGATATAGGTGGTCATCTCTATGGGTATATTTCCGAAATTTCCACTCAAATGTTGCCCAAATTACGTCGAAGGGATGAAGTCTTTTACAAGCTTGGTGATTTTATTGGACATGCCGGACTTGAAGAACAATTTGATACAGAACTTAGAGGAGAAGACGGTCATCAGTACATGGAAGTAGATGCTTCAGGACGTGTTAGGCGTGCCTTGGCTTCGACCATCTTTAAAGATATTGAAAATCGTCCCTTCAACCCTGGTCTTAATGTGCGTTTGACTGTTGATCGTGATTTGCAAATAGCGGCTTATAAGGCGCTGGAAGGGAAAGTGGGAAGTGCTGTGGCCGTCGATGTAAATACAGGTGAGATTTTGGCCATGGTTTCCAGGCCATCTTATGATCCGTCACAATTTTCAACAGGTATTTCTTCGAGCTATTGGGGCGAACTTACGTCTGATGAAAATAACCCGCTTCGAGATCGCGCCATTCAGGAACATTATCCTCCAGGCTCAACATTCAAAACATTGACAATGGTGGCGGCATTAGAGGAAGGCATGATAGATGCTTCCACAGAAATTAATTGCCCTGGGCATTTTAGTTTTGGAAAAAGAAAGTTTCATTGTTGGAAGAAAGGTGGACATGGCAAAGTTGATATGTACCGTGCTCTTCGTGAATCATGTGATGTTTTTTTCTATAAAATAGCCACCCGTCTGGATATGGATATTTTGGCCAAATATGCTTTTTTGTTTGGCCTAGGTCATAAAACGGGAATTTCGTTGCCACGAGAAATTAGCGGTCTTATTCCAACTAAAGAGTGGAAAGCCAAACGGAATGGAATGGAATGGCAGTTGGGAGAGACTTTGAGTTGTGTTATCGGTCAGTCATACATTTTGACGACCCCCATCCAACTGGCCATGTTTTATGCTGCTATTGCAAATGGTGGCAAACTATTTCGACCTTATATAATTAAAGAAATGTTTTCCAATGCAGGAGAGATTGTCAAAAGAGGTGAGCCTCAGATTATGAGCCAAATCGAAGTTAAGCCTGAAACTCTTTCAATTGTAAAAAAAGGTCTGTTTCAAGTGGTCAATACTCCGGCCGGAACGGCGTATTGGTCGAGAGGTCAGGGAATTCAGATGGCAGGGAAAACTGGAACCAGTCAGATTGCCAGAATTTCGGCAGAAAAAATTTACGCTAAATGCGAAGAAAGGGAGTATAAATTGCGGCATCATGCGCTTTTTGCCGCTTTCGCCCCCCATGATGATCCCAAGATTGCCGTGGCCGTGATTGTTGAACACGGATGTCATGGTTCCACTGCAGCCGCCCCAGTCGCCCGTGATGTTATAACAACTTACCTTGAGAAATATTATCCCGACCTTCGACACCAAATTATGATTGCCGAAAAAGTTGTTAACCCGAAATCAAGTCGTGCTATCTCCCCGATTACACCGGATGCTGGTATGGATACTAGTGGTAGAATAAGAAACCTTTCGGATGATGAGGAATAAATGAACTTTAGCGGATTTATAAATTCATTACGTCGATACGATTTCAGTTTTTTTGGGATTAGTGCGGTCATTTTTCTCATCGGTATCATTAATTTATATTCTGCCACCCATGCCACAGCACAAGCGGATGTCAGTTCTCTTTTTAGAGCGCAGATAGGTTGGTACTTGATCTCCCTTGTCATTGGGGTATCGATCAGTTTTATTCAGCCAAAAAACTTTTATCGGGTTGCTTATTTCCTTTACCTAGGTACTATTCTTCTGCTCATTTTAACCCTTGTTATGGGGCAGATCGGGATGGGGGCTCGCCGTTGGTTAGCTTTTGGCGTCTTGAGATTTCAACCTTCAGAATTAATGAAATTATTTGTGGTCTTAGGATTGGCCAGATATTTTGCGAAAGAAAATCCAGATCGTGAACTTGGCCTCAAAGAACTCATTATCCCGGCTTTTTTTACTCTCATTCCGGCCCTCCTCATTATAGCTCAGCCAGATTTGGGAACGGGATTACTGATCCTCTTAGTGTCATTTTCGTTGTGTTTTTATCGAAAGCTGAAACTTAAGACATTACTTATTTTGGGAATCATTGGTCTGCTGACCGCAGGCGGGATGTACAAATTTGGCCTGCGCGAATATCAAAAGAAAAGGATCACCACTTTTATCGATCCTGAAACAGACCTGAAAGGGTCTGGATATAATGCTGTTCAATCAAAAATAGCGATTGGTTCCGGGCAGTTTTTTGGTAAAGGTTTCAATAAATCGTCTCAGGCCTCTTTCAACTATTTGCCTGAAAACCATACGGATTTTGCATTTTCGGTTTTTAATGAAGAGCATGGTTTTTTTGGTGCTTTAATTCTGATTTCATTTTACGTGATCTTGTTCTACCGTTTTCTTTGGTTGGCCTCCAACGTGACTCGCATTTTTGAGTCGGTGGTAGCGGTCGGGTTAATGTCGATCCTTTTCTGGCATACTTTTATCAATATGGGGATGGTGATGGGCCTTCTGCCGATTGTCGGTATTCCCCTGCCTTACGTTTCTTATGGTGGTACGAGCCTTCTGACATTTGGTATCGCTTGTGGAATTGTCACTTCCATTTCTAACGCTCGAAATCTTTTCTAGAAGTTTTTCCCTTCGGCATTAGCTTTGCATTTTTAATTCAGAAATGATGTTAAGCTCACGTAACTAAAGGAATTTACATGTCCGGACTGTCTAAAAATTTGACAATCGCTTTTTTTCTGCTTTTTATCCTCTCTTTTCGTTCTGTGATTGCCGGAGACTGTAGACTTCAGGATTCTTTGCAGTTTAGTGAGAAGGTTTTTTGTGTCGTGCGATTGGAATTATGGATGAGGGGTGCCACGACTTCATTAGACCTAGTACACGATGCTATTCATGCGAGCAAAGGGCCTGATAGTTATCCCGAAGAACTCACCCGCCCACTTGGAAACGCCCTGTGGTTACCCATCGATAAATCAAAATAAGTTGACCCTTCATTGACCTCTAGGATTCAGTCTGTCATAATTAGTCTTAATGTCAGACTATGCACTAGGACAAGAATGAAATGAAAAACGTCGCAAGTATTGGGGGTCTTCTTAAGAAAATATATCGGGTTTACTCCCAGAAATTGTTGACGCTGTTGGAAGCCAAAGGGTTCACAGATTTGCGCCCTTCTTTTTTGGAAGTCTTAAAATTCATTAGTGAAAGTGATGGTCCAAGTATTCGCACCATTGGTGAGGCCCTGGGTTTAAAAAAGCAGACCATGACGAGTCATTTGAACGAATTAGAGAAGCGTGGATATATTGTGCGAAAGCAAAATGAAGTTGATCGGCGCGAACAAAATGTCTTTTTGACCGAGTATGGTCAGAAATTCAAATTTGCTTTGGGGCAATGTACGGAAGTTGTGGAAAAGCATTATGTCGAAACTGTCGGTCTAGTTGAGTTAGAAAGAATTGATCATCAACTTCAAAAATTTTATCAAAAGATTAAGCCGTCCTGCTAAGTATATTCTTTGGCATTTCGGAGGTCTGGTGTCCCGGCCAGAACTGATGTCCGCCACTGATGTTGTTAATGTTAAAAAATCCTTTTTTAATTAAGAGTTCACAGGCGAGAATGGAATTTAATCCATCCTCAGAAATAACTAAGATGGGAGTTATACGACTGGGAATTTCGCCTGCCCTTTTTTCTAAGGAGGAAAAAGGAATATTAATAGACCCGTCAAGGCGCTTGGGTATCTTATAATCGGGGCCTGAGACATCCACAATGATAAAATCCATATCTTGATTTTGGTAAATCTCATAGGCCTTTGCAGGCGATAAATCGTTGTAGGGTTTCCCAAAGAGAATCATGTTATCATCAATATCTTCGCCGTTCTTTACTCGGATCAAATGATTCCGTTGCAGCGCTATTGAAAACTCAAGTTTCTCATCAATACGAGCAATATTTTTTTCAATATTCCCCAATCTGGCATTGATTAAATCCAACATCTGAAAAACTTTTAAATCCATGTAAGAATCTCCTGGTTATCTTCAGGATGTACCGAATGCCAAAGCGAGTAAGCGAAATAGGGCATCGGTACTATTTCGAATCTTCGGACAAGGCCATGGGCCTTCCAAAGTTGACTATTCTATTGTAAAGACGGATTTAAGTCCTTAAAAGACTGGGTAAAAGCTGCCAAAATCAATGCTGGCAGTGATAACACCTGTTAAAAATGCAGAGGTAAAGAAAAGAACTCCCTCATAAAGTCCGATGCCGATGCCTGGTCCCTCACTGTATGGCATTTCCGCCGAATTTGAGCTAGTGGCCCCAATATTATGCACTGGGGGCGCTGAAGTAATCTCATCCTTAAGTTGATAGATCATGGATAATCCATGCTTAAACAATGGAAAGACAATGGCCGACAAAATAATTTTGAGCAGAAATTGAACTGAATAGCTTTTAATATCGACTAAGTCGTGCTCAAGAGCATTGGTTACAAGAAGGGTCCAGCCCCAAATAAAACCGGTGAAGGAGAAGGCCACGGCAATATTTTTTTTGGCAAGCAATTTATGGAAGGCCAATTTTGAGACTAAATCAAATCCTTTCATGGCAATCCCGGTAATGGCCATAGCGAACAGCCACAAAATGGCCAGCATGATAAGAGAATCTTTGCTGATGCTCAGAATGGCCTTGGCCAAAAAGGCCATGGCCAGTGAATTTGCAAAGCAGATAATCCCATAACTCAAATTTTTGCGTTTCAACACCTCATCGGAATATTCATATGAACCCAGAACGATGGATTCAAGGATGTAGAGAGAGCCTAGATAGAGAGCAAAGACAACAATCGTTGACAGGAGGAGGTCATAAATCGCCATTCCAAGCCCATTGCCAAGATAGAAGTGAAAGCCAGAGAGAATAATTCCGACTCCCAGAATGCGAGAAAAAAGATGCAAAGTATCAGCTGGATTTTTTGAGGGATAAAATGTTCTGAAAAGTTGCTTGCGTGCCGATGGGTAGAAGACAATATGTAAATATTTGTAAAAGACCAGAGTCAAGCAAATGAGAACTGCAAAAACAATGCGAATAATAAGTTTATCAAATAATTCATTCATGGGGATTTGCTCCAAGACGGTAACCAATAAAATTTCTTAGAATATTCTCTGATGGTAGTTTTTTGGTATTTACCTGGACTGATATGCTCGGGCCAATTGGTTGAACGAATAATTCCTTCAGGACCAAATTCTTTATGGGGGCCATAGAACGGAAGCTCATTATCAACATGGCTCTTCAGCTTTATATAAAATTCATAGTTGGGGCGCCAGTTCCCCCACCCCAATTCATTGGGAAACCGGCGATAAGCATTAAAAAATGTCCAAACTTTTTGTCCATCGGGAGTTGTTTCCCAGGTACCAAACGCAGGATCGCCAATGAAGATTGAACCGGGGGGTAAGGGGGTTAGATTCTCACTGTTGGCGTGTTCATTTCTTTGGAAAATGGCCAGCCCAAGGTCATCTTGAATTGCACGCCAGTATTTTTTATTAGTGCGAACGACATGAATTTCAGATCGTTTAAAAGCGTGGAATGCCAGCAGCTTTAAATAATAAGTTTTAATGAAAAGCCCGGTGTAGAAGGCATCAACTACAATTAGGGAGAGAGGAGAGCCCGTGAACATTCCAGGCAATACTTTTTCATTTTGAATGTAAGGTATACTTTGTTGAATTGGTGCCAGGCTTTTAGACAATCCTAAAAATATCAAAACCAAGATGAGATAGTAGGTAAATTTTTTCATTAGGAAAATTATCGCGAGTTTTGTGGTGTTTTACAATGATATACACCATACCCATGAGACATGGATTAACTATCCGCCATCTGCAAGATTTTCATTTGTAATGCGTGGGGCAATTGCTCGATCTCACAATGTAAGCGGTTTACCGCATGCGATTTGCTGAATTTTTGAAAGAGGTCAGTGGCCTCTTCAATGTTAAAATAATTCTTTGTTTTTTGTCCTACCAGTTTACGAACGACCTTCATCTTATATTGTTTTTGAGATTGGGATTCACTGTAATATTTTGAAAGTCGGCCGCTTGATGAACAGCGAATAAAGTCTATATTTTCTTGAGAGAGAAAATTCTGAATTTTTTCTAAAGTTGCCATTTGTTTATCATTGAAGGATTCGTAAATTTTCGCCGGAATATTATTTTTGACTATGGCCGCAGCATATGTATTACGACTATTTCGCAAGACCTTCATCAGATAGTGATCATCATGTTCAACATATTGCTCAATGTCCGACGGGATAGCATATTCGCCGGGGGATGTTTTAAAATATTTAAGTAACAGTTGCTCCAAACAGACGGAACGATAATGAAAGTAAACCATCACAAACATGTGATAGCGACTCAATAAAAAATCATCAAATGTGACCACGGCCCTTTCAGAAATTCCCAGGAAAGCTCTGTCCGCTTCGATGCAAACTTCTAAATTATCGAGCAACCAATCAAGATCAAAATTGCCATAGCTGACTCCGCAAAAATAGCTATCACGGAGCAAATAATCCATTCGATCGCAATCTAATTCGCTGCTAATGAGTTGGTGTAACAATGGGAAATAATTAACACCTTGCAGAGTGAAATATTCTGGTCGTGCCGTCTGTCCCACAATTAAATCGGCCATACAGCGGCGATCAACACCATATGTTTCTTCAACTTGCTTAAATGAACTGGCCAAAGAACTATCCGCAATACTTTTGATTGTGTAATCTTCGTGGGTGGCCTGTCGATCCGCAAGCAGGTCTTTACCTCGCAGAAATTCTTGAGGGATTTTGAGTGCGGATAGCTGAGGCATAACACTTTCTGTTGAGTGACTGAGTGGCGCATGTCCAACATCATGGAGCAAGCAAGCCAATTTAAATGTTTCACGCAATCGTTGAATGGATTGATGATCTTCACCACCTACTTTTTCAAACAATTTATTAAAGGCCCGCTCTCCAACGGACATGACTCCAATGGAATGAATGAAACGGGTATGGGTCGCACCAGGGAAAATATACTCCGAGAGCCCAAGCTGTTTGATGTTCCGCAGTCGTTGGAAAAATTCAGCTCGAATAATAGGAACTTCTTGATCCAAGATATGAATATTGCCATGAACTGGATCACGAATTTCCATAGGTGCTCAAATTACGAAGGCGCAGCTGAGGATCAAAGGGCCGTCAAACGGAGGATTATTGATCATCTTCACTTATACCGCGAGCATAGAGTTCATCTTCATCGAGTTCATCTTCCTTGCTTTCCTCTTCATCTTCAGGCTTGTCAAAGGTATCCGAATAGCCCCAACCGTAAGCACGCTGGTTTTCATTTGTTTCATCATGATCTTCATCGGGATTGTATTCTTCAAGCTGACTATTGGCTTCTCGGCGTTTTGCCCCAAAATTTCCTTCTTCATCTTCTTCCATTTCATCGAGGACCTCGTCTTCCTCGTCGTCGCCCAGATGTTCAAAATCATCTAATTCCTTGTCGGCAAAATCCTTCTCATATTTATCGTCTTCGTTGGTCTCATTTTCATCTTCCATAAGGTCCACTTCTCGGTTCTTTTCCTCTTCATCAAAGACCTCAACATTTTCTTTGGCCGCTTTATATTTTTTAATAGCTTCTTCCCGAGTAACCACTTTAGATTTTTTCGCGATTGCCTGGACTGCTTTTGTTGCGCTCTTTTTGCTCTCTACTGCTTTAGCTTTGCTTGTTTTTTCTTTGCTTTTTGGAGCGACAGCTTTCTTACCTGAGGAAGCACTTTTACTGGGCTTCTTGGTGACTTTCGCACTCGCTGCTTTTTTGGCCGGAATTTTCACCGCTTTTTTTGCTTCTTTTTTAACTTCTTTTTTTGCACTTTTTGATTTGCTAGCCATTTTTGAGGCAGCGGTTTTTTTACTTTTCGTGGCCATACTTAAAAATCCTTGTTGATATAAATACCAGTTGAAGAATCTGCGCGAGATTATACGCTGAGGCATGATCAGAAACAAGGGTGCATACACCAGGATCAGCTTTATGCTTAATAATCGAGGGTAGGAAAAAGCGAAAGCTGTGTCGTGTCAAGAGAGTTCTTTGTATCGACTCCATCGGTTCCATACACGGAGTCCTTGTTGTAGGGACTCATGGCGGATAATTTTTCAATATAGGCCCTAAAATCGCCGGCAAAATAACCATGGTTCTCGATTAAGTTGCTAACAGCGACGAACTTAACTGAATAGTAATTTCTTTTAGCAAGACTTTCTACGACGCCTGAAAAAGGATGTTTAATCGTACCTGTCCCTTCTTCAGCACCTTGTCTGGAACCAGGCATGAAACCTGTCATGTATTTTCCAGGAGAGCCAGTAGGGTTATTGTCAACGGCACCTCCATCCGGGGGAACAAATTCTGATTTTAGATACTTATCCCCACCATTCAAGGCGACTCTTGTAAAGTACTCTTCAAAAGTTTTGCCTATCGGTACAATTCCACATCGCTTTGATGAAAATTGAGCTTGGAAGAAATAAGCAAATTTAGTTGCCATTGGAATTTTGGCGCAAGCGGCATCAGAGGCGTCGGGAACATTGGGCATAATACTTCCATGATTCGCAGGCATGATTCCTGGGTCTGGGAAGGGGTAGATGAGATCAGCGGCCTCCTGTAGACTGGTGCCACCATCGGCAGCATTATTGCCTGCCGTGGGGGTATTTCGAACTACCGTTGCCACATCTTTGATTGCCGTAAGGTAATTGCTCACCGCTGTCTCGCTATTTGTGATGTGTTGATTGATTAGCTGGACCATTTTTTCTGATCCCCCAGGAAAGAGAGTGCCGTCACCCATGAGAGGGGCATAGAGTTGATAAGGGACATAAGGGACTCCGAGAGTGGCATCTAAGTCTCCTATGACAACACTTGGGCCCTCGTACTTGTCATTTTGGGTCGTATAATAAGCTGGAACAAGATAGTTCATGGCGTCATAGGCTGTTGGCCGTCGCACAGAGAGAAGGGCCTTGGCCACATCGTTGGCAGTCGGGCCAGTCGCCGCAACATAAGTAAGATTGGCGAAAAACTTTTTAAACTGCGCCCTATCATAGAGTCCCTTGCGGGTAGGTTCAGGGAAGTCACTATCCATATAATTTCTGGAAGGCGGTGGCATGGGCTCTAGGATAACCAAATCCTGTCCGGCCTGTTCATGTTTATCGATTTCTGTCGTTAGGTCATAGATTAAGTTTGGAATTGAAAACTTGGCAGCATCGCCGGCCGCCACAGGAGATCCCCCAATGACGCTACCAGGACTGGCCACGTAAAAAGCTTGCGTAAAAGGGATCGGCCGGCTTTCGGACCAACCCCAAGGATTGCCCTTTAATCCGACGAGATCATGGGCAGAACGAGGGGCAGAACCTGCTGAACCTCTGGGCTTGACTTGCGTCCCATCAGTTTTAAATAGTCGAGGCCCAATTCTTCCACCCATTGGCTTGGCGGCTGCATAGGCGGTGAGAGTAATACCGTCTTCTTTCTGAAAAGGGTAAAAGAGTCCAATGAATTTGGCTTCACCTTTGACTGCATAGTACGTAATGACATTTGGATTTTTGACAAATCCCACTGGGAGTCCAGGAACGGGAATGGCCGTTTTGGAACTGAGGCACGAAGCTTCGGAGACGATATCTCCGAGCTGGCCAGGTGCTGAGACGAAGGCCGTGAAGAAGATGGCGTAATGAATAGGAAGTAATTGTAGGTCCACATAATGTTTAGTTAAGGCCTTCACACCTCCTACACCAGGATACTCAGCCGTAGGCTCAATAAGATAACCACTTAAAGAGTTGGCATCAAAGTCGATGGACTTTGGAGCAAGCTCATAAAGCTTAAAGGTGCTCTTCAAATCTTGGTGACCAGGACTATCCCCTCCATCCAGGTTTCGCCAAGCAGAATAGAAGGCCTTGAGTGGGCGCTCATTTAAGGCCGTATCACTCTGCAGTGTGGTCCCTGGAGCAGAGGTGCAACCATCAAAACATATAGAGGTAACAGGCGGCCTGTTTAGAATCATTTCAAGATTGCGGATGCGAAATGCCAGCTCCAAGGCCTTGGGGTATACCCCCGCACGGTCGGCGGCAATGGAAAAACCTTGATTGGCCACCCCTTCTTGCCCTCCCCCGGGGCCGTAGGTCCAAATCATGGCAGTTCCAAAATTTAAGTCGGTACGCCTCGAACAATCTTTGGCCTTTTCGGCCACCACGGTATTTAAAAATTCTTCGTGCTTTTCGCTGATAGCAGGAAGTCCCACGGTATTAAAACGTGGAATCCCGGGTACGTTAGAACGTGCGCAAATATTGGTTGTGCTGCCTGGATGGATACAAATGCTAGGTAAGTTGAATGGATCGAAGGCCTTTTCCTCATAAGTGGCTTCGCCGGGGGCAGCAAATGGTTGAAGGCGAAAACGTGTAGTGCCCGAACTGAGCAACGATTCATCGAGAACTTTAGGATTGCCCAGCTGGCCAAAAACATAATATTTAAACAACCATTCCTTATAGTTGTTGCGCATTTCCCAATTCACATAAGCAATTTGAGTCAAGAGTCGTGCTTGGGTTGCAGCACCAGCATAGGCGGCGGAATCCACAGCATTTTGCAGATTGATTTTGGCGCGCACAAAGAGACCGACATTAATAATAAAGGCCATGAGGCAAATAATAATAATCAGCGTAACCGCCAGGAACATGGAGAGCTGTCCGGCTTGTCCGGCAACTGAGACCAAAAAACCTGGAAGTAAACGAATTTTGCGAAGTTTTTGCATCATGTTTAAGGGGAAAAAATTGCTCAGTACTTAATGCTACTGGAGCTATTGATTATGGTCAAACTAGTTTCGCGGCCGATCTATACCCTTCGGATTTTGATTTTCCAGGGCGTTGGCCTGTGGGCACGCCTCAGTGTTCGCGCTTATATACCAGCAGGTAATTTTATGCCGGTATGAGCACCCGTTGATCACCCTTATAATAGACCATGGAGAGTGAGTACTATGAAAACTAAGTATCAAAGTTTAAATATCCATCCTGAGATTGATGTTCGAACCTATAAGATGAAAAATGCCGCTTTGGATTTTTACTGTCCTCTTTGCCGAATGGAACGTCAGGTATCCTATCGTGTGAATCTTTCGCCCTTGAATTACATACAAATTATTATGTTGTCATTTATTTTGGTGACTCTCACTTTTTCTAGAATGGAAGCCTTTGCTTTGATTTGGCCTTTTTTAGTTTGGGCCTCTTTTGAAATTACTCGACGTTTGCTTTTTAAACGAGACGTACCTTGTCCCCATTGTGGCTTTGATGCCACATGGTATAAAAAGGACGTTAAGATGGCCCGTAAACTTGTAGGTGAGTTTTGGGAAAAGAAAAAAAATTCTCAGCCTGAATCTAAAATTTCTCCCACAAAATAAATTTTGATTGTTATTTCAATGAGTTATCCTTTGCCATAGTCCCCTGTTTTTGCAAAACCTTTTCCGACAAGAAAACTTCAGATTGTAAAAGAAAAATGTCTGGGGCATGATTTGTTATCCATTGGAGGAATTATTATGAGTGTGAACAAGGTGATTCTATTAGGTCGTCTGGGGCAGGATCCGGAATTGAAGTACACCCCAAATGGTTCTGCGGTGTGCAGCTTTTCGTTGGCCACTTCAGAAAATTGGGTAGACAAGAGCGGGCAAAAACAGGAGCGCACCGAGTGGCACCGAATTGTGGTGTGGGGCAAACTTGGGGAGCTATGTAATCAATATTTGGCCAAAGGCCGCCAATGTTTTCTTGAAGGACGTATTCAAACGCGTTCTTGGGACGACAAGGAAGGACAAAAGCGTTATACCACCGAGATCAATGCGACGAGCGTGCAATTTCTTGGCGCAGGCAGCGAACGTGGTGCCCAGACTTCTACCAATGATCGATCAAACCAACGTTCTGAAAGCAAACGTGATGAACTCAATTCTGCCAACGGGCAAGGAGCTAATTCGAACAATGGTGGGGGAGTTCTTGATAGGGATTATCAGATGAATCCCGATGCAACTTTTACCGCTGATGATATACCTTTTTAGTCAGGAAAACGGATAAGTATTACATTACAAGGGCCTGCACAGGCCCTTTTTTTTTGGCCAATTTGATCTTTTTGCCGAAAAGGTAATGTGGTGGCTTTTAGTTAATTGGTGGGAAACCGTGAGTTATTTTTCGATTCCTTTTGAATTTGTGATGGTGGGATCAAAGATTGGGTTTGATCTTTATGTGAATTCATCAACCCATGACGTACGTGAGCATTTTGTGCGCATTTTTCCAGCAGGCCAAGTTCTAACAGTTTCTGATCTTACAATTTTTCGCCAGAAATATTATCAGTTGTATGTTTCAGAGACACAGCGTGATTCATATTTGGCAAGCCTGTCGTCCAATACAAATTTGACTGAAACCAAAAAAACTGAGGTAATCAAAGAGTCAGCGATTAAATATTTATCCACTCTTTTTGATGCCAAAAAACAATTTACGACAGAACTCCTGCACGACACGATCAGTGGTTGTCGGGAGTCTATCGAGTCGATGGTTCATGTGATTAAGGGAAAAGATATTAGCGACGTTCAAAAATTGATTGGAGATTTGAGTTTTCATGATTTTTATACCTATGATCATTCTATTAATGTGGCGATGTATTCCATGGCCCTTTTTCAGGCGGCCAAGGGAAATGCTTCTAAGTCAGAGATTGTCACTGCTGGCCTTGGAGGGTTATTGCATGATCTGGGGAAGCTGAAGATTTCAACCAAGATTATTAATAATCCGGACAAATTAACTGATCAAGATTTTTCAATCATCAAGAAACATCCATCATATGGCAAAGAATTATTTCAACAAAATGGCATTGTGATGAGTGGAATTGATTTGAGCATTATTGAGAGAATTATTTATGAACATCATGAAAATTTTAATGGTACAGGGTATCCCAATCAAATAGTTGGTGAAAATATCCATCTTATGGCACGTGTGACGGCGATTGCGGATTTTTTTGATGCGATCACAACTAAACGTTCTTATCATGAAGTTTTGAGCACAGAAGATGCTTTAGCAATCATGGCGAATTCGGCCAGCAAAAAAATTGATCCAGAATTGTTTACGTTGTTTACCTCACGAGTGAAAAATCTTGTTCTCAATGGGAAAAATCATTTTTGCGTTAAGGATGATTTCGATCCTTGCCAACCCCATCGAGTCCTTCCGGTAGAGAAGGTTCCACCCAATAAGCAAGAACACAAATTATTTGAAAAAGAAAATAACTTCGGCTCAGTGAAATCTGATATCGATCAAAACAAGAAAAAAGCTGCTTAAAGCAAACTTATTTTTTGTCGCTTCCTGCTTCTGGTGCCTTGGTTGCTGGGACTGTTGATTCCGTCCCTTTGTCGGGAGCAGGAGCAGCATCTTTTTTGGCATCGGAACTCAAAGGGCGAGTGACAGGTGCTTCAGTATCTAGAATTGATTTTGAAGTATAATTCGATTGTAATCGCGCTAATATAAGAGAATTGACGAGAAAAATAATTGCTAAGACGGCAGTTATTTTGCCCAGAATGTTTCCACGTTGGGAACCCGATAAAACAGCATCTGAAGCACCGCCTCCCATAAGGCCAACTTCAGCTCCTTTTCCAAACTGAAGCAAGACACTGAGAATCATGAGAATGGAGACGGAGGCCTGTAAAATCATTAACATTGTTATCATATTTTTCCCTAAGTATCGTAAGTCGTTCTGAGGTTTTTAATATCTTGTCAAACGGCACATTAATAATAGAAAGTACGGCACTTTGGCAAGTATAGTGCATCGCTCCTAGTTGACACCAAATTTTAAAGCATTAATGCCTACTAAAGAACCATCTTCTATATATTCAAGACTTGCCCCACCACCCGTGGAGACATGTCCAATTTTCTTTTCAAGTCCCGATTTTTTGACTGCGCTGACGGAATCGCCCCCTCCTACCAATGTGAAGGCATTGGAAAGTTCGGACAAAATTTGAGCGACAGCAAAGGTGCCTGAAGAAAAATTAGAATTTTCAAAATACCCCATGGGACCATTCCATAGTACTGTCTTGCTATTTTTCAAGCAGTCCTTGAATTTTTTCAAAGTATTTGGACCAATATCCAATCCCATCAAGTCGTCTGGAATTTCTGTTGTATTGACAGTAATAGGTTCGCCTTCCAAAGAGCTGCTTGCGATGTGGTCAGCTGGTAGAACTATTTTCTGTCCGGTCGGGAGCTGCAAGATCCCTTTGGCCAATTTAACATCTTCATCGGAACACAACGACTTTCCAATTTTAATACCTTTGGCCAGCAAAAAAGGGTAAGCCATGGCACCGCCAATTAACAGTTGGTCGACTTCGCTTAAGATATTTTCAATGATCTTGATTTTGTCAGAAACTTTCGCCCCTCCCATGATGGCCACAAAAGGATGCTGAGGATGATGAACAACTTTATCAAGTGCTTCAATTTCCCGGCGTAAAAGGAGTCCACCTAACGCTTTATTTTTAAAATGCTGAACAACTCCATACGTGGATGCATGTTTTCTATGAGCAGTTCCAAAAGCGTCATTGACGTAATACTCGGCATAACTGGCCAGTGTTTTTGCGAAAGCTGGATCATTGGCTTCTTCTTCTTTTTGAAAACGCAAATTCTCCAGTAAAATCAAACGAGGGTGACTGAGAGTCAGCAACGTTTTAATTCCGGCATCAACTGCTGATTCAGTGAGGACAACTTCCTCTTCTAATTTTTGCGCTAAATAAGTGGCCACAGGTAGAAGGGAGTATTTTTTCTCAGGACCTTTGGGGCGACCCAAATGACTCATCAGAACAAGTTTTTTGACACCCATCTTGATGAGCAGGTTGATGGTGGGGATGGCCTCATCAATACGTGTTGTATCGGTAATCTTGCTTGGGTCAGTCTTATCGATCGGAACATTGAAATCAAAACGTGCTAAGACTGTTTTGCCCTTTAAATCAATTTCATCAATAAATTTTATCGCCATTATAACTTTGCTCCGAGATGTAAAGCCAAATCAAGAACACGGTTGGAAAAACCGATTTCGTTATCATACCATGCAGCTACTTTTACAGTATTTCCAATAACGTTCGTCAGCGTTGCGTCGAAAATAGAGGAGTGGCGATTGCGAATAAAATCCTGTGAAACCAATTCTAAATTATTGTAGGCCAGGATACCTTTCAAATTTGTTTCTGATGCTTCTTTCATGGCGGCATTGATTTCGTCCTTGCTGGCCGGTTTTTTCAAGTTTGCCGTGAAATCAACCATGGAAACATCTGGGGTTGGGACGCGAACGGCATAACCATCAAGCTTGCCTTTCAATTCCGGGATAACTTCCCCTACCGATTTGGCCGCTCCTGTGGTGGTTGGGATCATTGACAAGGAGGCAGCGCGACCACGTCGGACATCCGAATGGTAGCCGTCGAGAAGTGTTTGATCAGAGGTGTAAGCATGCACAGTCAACATGAATCCGTTTTCAATTCCCCAGCGATCGTTTAGAACTTTCGCCACAGGTGCAAGACAGTTGGTGGTACAGCTTGCATTGGAAACAATGTGATGTTTATTGGGATCATAGGTCTGATGGTTGATTCCCATGACAAAGGTTCCATCCAGGCCCTTGCCGGGAGCGCACATAATCACTTTTTGTACAGTGCCGCGGCGATGAAGACCTAGGCCTTCCTTATCTTTAAAAATGCCAGTACTGTCGATAACGATATCAATCTTGTTATCTGACCAAGGAATCTGGGAGGGATCTTTGTGCGAATAGAATTTCAACGACCTGCCATCAATATGAAGGTTGCCATTTTCATATTTCACTTCACCAGGAAAAGTTCCGTGAACCGAATCGAATTTGAGAAGGTGAGTATGAACATGCAAATCTCCGAGATCGTTAAGTGCGACGACTTCAAAATCACTGATCTTGCGAGATAAGTATTCACGTAAAATTGTTCTTCCAATTCTTCCGACACCGTTAATTCCAACCCTAAATTTTGGCATGGCCCTTCTCCCTAGTAGAATGGTTTTTTTTGTGTTCAAAAATATGCCATAACCATCCCACCTTGGGTAGACATTTTGGGCCTATCGGGTATGATGCCGAATTACCCCCTCTTCTTCGACTGGAGAAAAAGCGTGAAAGAGCAATTTGTGACAGATTTAAATGTCAAAGATGATGTAGATTCCTTCTTTCTCGTTAAACACATTGCAGTAATGGAAGCCAAGGATGGAAAAAATTATTTGAATGTCGTGCTGGCAGATTCTACGGGGGACCTAGAGTCACGGAAATGGCATAATGCACAAGAGGTTGCTGATGTAGTAACTCGCGGAGACTATGTCCGTGCCACGGGAAAAATTAACCATTTTCAAGGACGGCTCCAACTCATAATTCAAACGATAAGTAAGATTGATCACCGTGAGATTGATAAAAGTGATTTTACTCCTAAATCAACTTCCAATGCTGATTTGATGATGGAGGAACTTCTTAAGTATGTGGCGGATTTGGATGATGTTTACATTCGCGATCTTTTGCAGATTATTCTTTTTGATACCGATATAGCTCGTCGTTTAAAATGCTGGTATGCAGGCAAAAATATCCACCACGCTTATGAATCAGGCCTGCTTGAGCATATTCTCTCATGCACCCGCTTGGCGGCGCATTTATCGAGTGTTTATAAGGTCAATCATAATTATGTCATAGCGGGAGCTGTATTACATGATTTGTGTAAAATTTATGAATTGAGCGAAGGACCTTTGGTGGACTATACCGATGAAGGTAAATTGATTGGACATCTGATCAAGGCGTCTGAAATTGTGGATCATTTTGCGAGTAAAATTCGTGGATTTCCTGCGAGCATTAAGGTGCATTTGAAACATATCATTATTTCCCATCATGGTGAGATTGAATATGGATCTCCCAAGGTGCCACAAACAGCGGAAGCCTATTTGGTTCACCTGATTGATATGATGGATTCAAAGATGAATTCGGTGGCAAAGGCCATCTCCACGGATCGTACGATTGGCCGTTGGACTGGTATGATCAAACATCTAGACTGTGTTTTGTACAAACATGAACTTCCTACCCATACCGAATATTTACCCGAGCCTGAGTCAAAAGTACCTAATGTGCAAAAGTCCAGTGAGGTGCGGGGAAATGCTGGAGATAAGGCCCCTGAAAAAATGAGTGAGAAAAATGAAGCGCATGAGAGACCGGAAGGAAAATCGAAGACAAAGCCTGAGAAAAAAAAAGATGGGGCGTTAACCTATACCATGGCACGAATGCTTGAAGGTCTGAAAGAAAATCAATCCTCAGACGAGGAATAAGAATTACATTTTGTAAAATAAGTTGTGTGTATTTTTATAGACTTGGGTAAGAAGAGTCTGGCCCTCAATCTTTTTTTCTAGCGCCATCTTTTCGGCAATGAAGGGAAGATAAAAGGGAGCATTCTCTTTACCGCGAAATGGCATAGGTGTTAAAAAAGGAGCATCTGTTTCAAGGAGAATTTTTTCGATGGGAGTGAACGCCAAGCTTTGACGAACATTCTCGGCACTTTTAAAAGTAATGATTCCATTAAATCCCACATAAAATTCATGCTTCAAGGCAAATTCGAGCAGTGCTTTCTCAGAAGTGAATGAATGTATTACGCCTTTGCGAGTTAGGTTCGGCATATATTCACTCAAAATCTCGATGGTATCACTATCGGCTTCGCGGGAGTGCACGATTACGGGAAGGTCGAGAGCAATGGATAATTCTAATTGCCGTCGAAAGACTTTTTTTTGCACTTCAACGGGAGAGTGATTATAGAAATAATCGAGTCCGATTTCCCCGATCGCCACAACTTTTGGATGAAGCGCATTCTTTTTTAAAATTTCTTCAAGATGCTCATTCCATTCGATGGCATGATGAGGATGGATGCCTTGTGTGGTATAAAGTCCCTCATGAGATATTGCCAAGGGTAAAACTTCCGCAATATTTGAGGCGCTGACACTAATGGTAATGGCCTTTGCTATTCCCATCGATTTTGCAAAGGCCATTATATCGTTTGAATCGGATTGTTTGAGATAATCTAAATGAAAATGAGTTTCAACAATAGGATGGTGCAGATGCCACCCTGTTTGACCGACCTGTCCCACGCTTGTCTTGATTAGAGCTTCGGTTATTTTATTTTTTTCTAGTTTATTGTTTTCGGGCATATCTTTGGAGGAGTTCATCACACAGAATGTAGAGCTGGTTAAGGGGGAGAACACCTTCAATCTTCACGCCATTGAGCAGGAGTGTTGGAGTAGATTGAACATTGAATGAATTGCCTGTTTCAATTAGTTCAACCACTTTTTTGCGTGTGTCCGCATTGCCAAAGCAATCCTCAACCCCTAAATTCGCGGCATAGCTTTTGAGCCAGCCAGAATTGAGATCTTCTTGATGGTTAAAGATTTTGTCATGAACTTCCGAGAAGCGATCGCCCGAACAAGAGGCCAGGTAGGCCGCTTCGCAGGCCACAGGATGAACAGCATGAGTCATCTTGGAATTGCAGCTTGAATCTAACGGGTAGAAATAATACTGGATATTAATTTGTCCCTTATACTTTTTGGCAAGTGCGCCTAATGATTCTGACAGGGCCTTACAGGCCGGGCACTGAAAGTCACTAAAAATTGATAGTCGCAAAGGGGCGTCTTCGAATTTCTCCGTAGCACTGGTAATACGATGTGGGGAGGAAACTTTGGGATTACCTAAATTGGCATAGCTGTCAAAATCTTTAATTAAAGAATCCGCAATAACAAGTTGCTCCTTTTTTTTGCTTTGATCATAAAAATGCATTCCTCCGCCGGCAATCAGTTGGGCCATCCCGAACAGGATGAGAACTTTAATGGAAGGTAATCGGTAATCACTTTTGAAATGAAACAAGGCAAGTGTGAGAAAGGACAAGAGATAATAGACGGTGCAAAAAGGACAGAGAGAACCGAGAGCGATGAGCGAGTAAAGTGCCAACGCGATACATCCGACGGCATTCAAGAGCAGTGTAAAATATAAACTGCCTTCCACAAAGACACTTTTAAAAAGGTAATTTGAGAGAAGAAAGACGCCAATCATGAGACCGAAGATTCCAAGAGGTGCACCGAATAGATTGCTTAACTTTGAATGTGTAGCAGCATCACAATTGAAAAAACTGTTGAGGTCGCATAAACTTCCTCCACCTAATCCCGTCGGATATAAAGTATCAAAGTAGTGCAAGGTGAGATAAAAGGTTGTGGCCAAAATTCCCAGGCCGAGCATGACAAGCATTAGGTGAGTTGTGGTATTCCCATTTAAAATAATTGATCGTTTGTTTTCCATTTTATGTCCTTTCACTAACAAATATTTGGTCTAAAAATATTATAGTTCCGTTGCTTGGCATTACCGCGGCGATAGCTATGAAGGCGCTTGCCATACAAAGCACCACAAAAAGTGCAAAGATCGGAATGCTCTATGTGGATTGTAGCAGACATTTCTCGGATCTGAAAATCGGCCTCAGCTTGTAATCCAAAGTACCATTGTCCATTTTTTATTTGTGGCCCTGGGCCATTTGGAAAATATTCCTGAAATTCTGGGCCAACTTGATAGCAATTTTGGCATATGTGCGGGCCAATGAAAGCATAGTCAGGTTTCAATTTCTTGACCAAAGGGTGTTGAAGAATTTTTTGCTGTAAACCACGCCAGCCAGCATGCAGCATGACGCCGCCGAGTTTAGAACCTAGAAAAACGGGTAAACAGTCGGCCGTTTTGATTAGAAAATTAGGCCTCGGCATAGAGCGAAGGTCGTGCTGATGGTACAGGATTCCATCGGCCTCACGGGCCGATATTTCTTGTGCAGAATGGGAGGGCAGACAATGGATCACTTCGGCACTGTGGACTTGGGTGACTTCCCAATACGAATGTCTGGAAATTCCTTCGGCCGTAGTATAGACCTCGAAGACCCCGTATGGGGTCTGCTTTTGTATGATTGGGGTCAAATTGTCTGACATAGGCCTTTATTCTGCGCTAAATTTTCTTCCCTCTGCAAGAATATCTTGAAAAATTTTGGGTGCAGGCACTTCGAAGCGCAGCTTTTTTTTGGAAATCGGATGTTGAATACCTAAAATTTTAGCGTGTAAAAGTGGGTGAGGGTATGATTCTAGAATATTACTTATGGCGGTTCCTAAACGACGACGATGTTCACTGGGATTGCCATAAAGGGGATCATTCAATATTGGAGTATGCAGTAATGAGGCAAGGTGAACTCGAATTTGATGGGTGCGTCCTGTCTCAAGTCGAAGTTCAATATGGCCGAGTTTGCCAAAATTATGCACGACCTTATAGTGAGTTTTGGCAGCTCTGCCATCGTGATTGATGGCCATTTTAAGACGATTTTGGGGGTGGCGCCCGATGGGGCCTTCAAGTGTCCCTGCCAGGGGAATTTCATGTGCGATGGGAATAAGCGCCTCATAGTACCGTTCAATATTGTGTTTAGAAAAATCGATGCATAATTGTTCGTGGGCCTTTTGCCCCTTTGCCGCAATCATAATACCAGTCGTACCCATATCGAGACGATGAACAATGCCTGGGCGCAATTCATGACCAATCCCTTTAAGGTCCCGACAATGATAAAGAAGAGCATTGACCAAAGTGCCTGTCATATGCCCGGGGGCCGGATGGATCACCATCCCTGCCGGTTTATTGATAAAAATAATATCTTCATCTTCATACAGAATTTCCAATGGGATATTTTCCGCTGGGATTGTCGTAGGTGTGGGCGGGGGAACGTGAATAGTGACGGTCGTGCCCACAGGTGGCATTTTACTTAATGTCAGTTTAACATTTGTACTCGGTAAGATGCTTCCTTCAAGTAAATTTTCGGCATAGAGTTTTTTCAGGAAAGTGCGACCCAAATCGGGAAATTTTTCGCTCAGGAAGATGTCGAGGCGGCGAAAGAGTTCGCGGTCCTGTTCTGTGATTATTACCTCAAGGGTATTTTCACTTTCATCTTCCACAGTATTTGGGAAAGTTTGTTGTCTTATTTTATGCCTTTTTTGTTATATCTTATTTTGTGTCTTTGAGTTTGCGCAATCGCAGAATAAAGGAGTTTGCAACCAAGTCGGGATTGAGTTTCAAACATTTTGCGTAAGTATAAACGAAACCGCGGATGTAGACGATGGCCGGCAGCTTGTCGATTTCTTCAGTTTCCAAGCATGCGAGATAGGTCCGTGACACTTTGGTTAATTCAGATAAGCGTTCAAGGGAAACTTTTTTGTATTCACGAATTTTGCGGAGTGCTTCACCAGTCCATTCGGTATTTTGTTCAATAAACTGCTCCATCTCCGAATCTTTGGAGTAATCAAGCTGATATTTATTATTGGCCACTATTTTTGTGATAGATCCTGCGGAACCTGGCTTTTCTTCTTCGTTGTTATAGCTTCGCCCTTGCGTGGCGGTGACATTGGAGCGATTGGCAATCTGGTCTTGATAGGGGCGCGGACCAGCTTCAAAAGCGTTGTAGCGGTTAGAGATACCCCTGGCTTCATCATACTGTTGCCGCTTGTTCGGATCAGAAATGATAGAGTAGGCTTCTTCAATGAGAAGAAGAATGTTATCGCATTCATCCTTGGTCATCAGTGAGTATAATGCCACGCTATCTTGTGAATAAGCGTTTTTGGCACGGATGTAACCCTCATAAACTTCACTGGGAGTGGCGTTAGTGGATACTTCTAAAATCTCGTAATAATTTTTTTCTCTTTTTTCTGGCAACATGAAAAGTTATCTCGCACCTAAAAGTTTATGGACGATACGGTCAAAATTGTGGACCAAACCTGAATTCGGAAATTCGAGCAGCAGTGGACGTCGCTTTTTCACACTCTGCCAAACAGTGGCATCATAATCCAAATGCCCGGTGTATTCGAGTTCAATCCCGAAATACTTTCGACAAATTATTCTCATCGAATGACCAATGTCCACATCAGCTTGGGTGCGGACCTGATTCAATATTAATTTGGGGGTTAACTTGTTTATTTCATACTGAAGTTTTTGGCCAATCTGGGGATTGATTTCAATCACGCGATGAACTAGATCGGCGGGGGTGGAATTGTCAGAAATGCGAGCATTCATGGCCTTATCAATAAGCGGGCCGATTTCCAAAAGTTCTTCCGCCAGTTTTAGCTTTCGGTGGAAAACAGATTTGATAAAACGATAAGTGTTTTCGATTGAGGTGGGTTCAGGCAGCGTGATTAAAATTCCCTGATCGGCAACAATAAAAAAATCAAGAGTGTTAAAAGTCGTTCCCGCGCCCAAATCAAATAAGACAAAATCAGCTCCCAGATCATCAAGATGCGATAAAATTTTAGCTTTGTGCATCTGTTTGAGATTGGCGATGCCCATGTCGTCTTGCGCCCCACTTATCAGAGTGAGATTTTGGATAGCTGTTCTTGTCATGAGGTCGCAGGGATTACTGACTTTCTTATTAAGAAAATCAGAGAGAGTTTTGTCCGGAATGCTCACGCCCAGGCAGGTATGTAAGTTGGCACCGCCTAAGTCTAGATCAATGGCCACAACCTTGTGGCCCATAAGGGCCAAGCAAATAGATAAATTAGCGGTGACTAAGCTTTTGCCTACTCCGCCTTTTCCACCACCAATGGCCCAAATCTTACAACGTCTCTGAGCACCGAGTTTTACAGTAACATCAAACGGAGCTTCCATGCTGCTGCCTTTTCCCATCGGGGGATTCATAAGATCTTCCTATCTAAAATTAAGTTAAAAAAGGATGACCTTACAATATGCATATGTAATAGTATAAGAAGCCTTTTGATTCTTGTAACTAAATAAAATTGTTGGGTTTAAATAACTTTTCATCGGCAATTATGAAAGAATAATTTCGAGAAGTGGAGTAAAAAAGATAGACGGATTTGCCCTTTTTTTAACTCCCTGATAAGCTCACGCTGATATTTTTCAGTAGTGATCCTAATTTATTGAAATAACTAAGGAGTCATGATGTTTGCTCAAAGCACAAATATCGAATTAGTTCCCTTTCGATTGAGAAATGAAGTTCATCTTACGAGAAAGATATGGCATATGGGCACAGGATTATGTGGCCTCTATTTATTTTTTCTTCATGGGCAAAATGTTTTTAAAACGGCAAATATCCTCATGGCCTTGGGATGCCTGGGATTGATTTTTGAAATTCTGCGCTTGAAATATCCGGCCCTTAACCGTTTTGCCCTTTCCGTGATGAAGCCTGTCATGCGTGAATCTGAAAAGAGCAGCATTTCAGGATTTCCTTTTTATGCAACGGGGGTAGCTTTAAGTCTGTATTTGTTTCCGGAGCGATTGGCCATTTTATCTGTGATCTTCTTAGTTTTTGCTGACCCAATCTCCTCTTATTTCGGTATTAATTATGGGAAAGACAAACTATTGCCCAATAAAAGTTTGCAGGGGTCACTGGCAGGTTTTGCCACTTGTTACATCCTCTGTCTCGTCTACGGACTCATTTATTCAAATGCCGATTATTCATTGCTTATTTTTGCACTCTTCGGCGGTGTGATCGGGGCCTTGTCGGAGTTGTTATCTTATTTTAAAATCGACGACAACTTCACGATTCCTGTTTTTTCGGGATTTGGATTAACTCTGGTTAATCTTATCCTTGAAATTTTTTAATTAGCTGCCCGAGCTAGCCGTTCCAGCGTTTCAAATTGTTTGATCGCACCGACCACTTCGCGATCTTCTTTTAATGGAATGCCATCGCGTAGGAGTGCCCCGAGAAGATGGATGCGATCGAGAAGAGAATCGGTTTCAAGTAAAGTCTGGCGTATCTCAAAATCTCTTATCAAGAGCATGGAAACATAATTGGCGATATGCTCAGTAGTCTCTAGACCAGAGAAAAAGGCTTTACGCTCTTCGGAATTGGTTACGTTCATCATCACCCATGCTTCCAGGATGTTATTGATATGGGCCAATTGTCCATCTATACCCTTCGGATTTTGATTTTCCAGGGCGTTGGCCTGTGGACTCGAATCCTGCGACGGGCAGGAAGCACGACTCAGCGTCGCGCCCTGTCCGCCTACTTGAAAAGCAAACTGCGGAGGGCACAAATGGTCGGTATCGCAGTTAGACCCGGTTAAGATTTCCACTTTGTATATCGGATAAGGGAGATTTTGCGTTGGCGATATGAGACGGGCCCTCGTGATGCCCTTTATTAAAACTTTCATCGCCCCACCGGGATATTCTTCAAGAATATAGGGAACTCCCAAGCTACCGATGATCGCCGGACGTAATTGTTGTCGTGCCAAACCATGTTGGTCTGGGGGAAGATCCTGGATGTAGGCCATGCAGACGACAATGGGAAGTCCGTTCATGACACAATCTCTGATCATTCGCCCATAGGAGGGGGTATCGACATAAATCGGTAGCGCTGTTTTTGGAAAAAACACTACATTAGGCAAGGGAAGAAGGGGGGCATTGATACAGGCCATTTGGCCCATTTTAGAGCTATTTGATGGGAATCAGGTCAACAAAATGTATGCCGGCCTTGAGTTAATAATTTCAAAGGATTATACTAGCTGTAAGATGCTTTCCTGATCTGGATAATCCAAATATCGCAAAGGTTTTGTGGCAGATGAAAGAGCAGACCCCCATCATGAAATTAAAGGCCTCCTATCACAATCGACCGTGGGGTGGAGAATTCTTAACTCATGTAAAAAAAATATCACCGCTCACACTGAAGGGGGGGCGCTTGGGAGAGGCCTGGGAAGTTTCTCTTTTGCAAGATGGTCCTTCCACCTATGGCGATTTACCTTTATCCCAAATTGTTAATGATAATCAAATTCCCTACCTCATAAAGTTTCTTGATACTTCTGAATTTTTATCCGTTCAAGTTCATCCTGATGATCACTATGCGCAAAAAGTTGCTCATTCGAAAGGAAAAACTGAATGTTGGGCCGTGGTGAAGGCGGGGGAAGGGGCCGGGATATTTTTGGGAGTCAAGCAGGGAGTGACTCGCCAGAATTTTTTCCACGTGATTGAACAAAGTGCTGATCCCAGCAGCATGATGAATTTTTATCCGGTGCAAATGGGGGATTTCTTTTTTGTACCGGCGGGAAGTTTGCATGCCATTGGGAAAAATATTACCTTGATAGAAGTTCAGCAAAGTTGTGGCATTACTTATAGAGTGTGGGACTGGAATCGCCTTGATAGCGCTGGGAAGGCGCGCGAATTACATATTAATCATGCAAGAGAAGTGGTGTGTTTTTCGCCTCAAAAAAATAGTACTTCTTATTTTCAGCATAAGGGAAATATCTTCGTTGGTGGCAGAGTGCCGTTGGCCAAGCATCGCGATTTTTTGGTTTCAAGTTTCATGCTGGAACCAGGAATGATGTTGGGTCTGGATGATAATGACAAGCGATTTTCTACTATCACTGTGGCCGATGGAGTTTTACAAATTTCCAGGCAAGGAATAGACGAGACCATTGGGCCTTATGAATCGGCCCTTCTCCCGAATGGCTTTGGCAGTGTTTCGATAAAAAGTATTCAGAGATGCTTTGGGGTGATTGTCGAATGAAACGCTGTTTATTGCTTCTATTGTGTTTTGAGGCCATTATTTCTTGCACCAAATATGCCGAATTGGCGGTCGAAAGTGATCGTACAATTGTCAGGCCGGTTGACTGGGGGATTGATTCTGCACGAGATGTGGAATGGTCTGTTGGATTGCGTTTTCGTGACACAGTATCGAAAGGTATTTTAATCGGGGTCCAGTTACCCAAGTTACAAGATAATAACTTGGCCGAGCTAATCAAGCAGAAGAATGTTGATGGGTGGATTCTCAAGGCCATCCGGCGTAATAGAAGTGCTTATGAAACATTAGGTTACCTCTATGTCCCCTTTCCTCGTCAGGATCAGAGATCGGGAATGAATGGTCAGATTGAACAGGCGTTTTTTCAAGTGAATTATCACGCCGCCGCCGTCTCTGATCGTTTTTCGCGCATGAACTGTCCGGCATTTGGACATCGAAAATACGTCAAAACAATGAAAATTGAAGATAATTATAGCAATAGTTCTAAACTTCTTAGTATTTCAATCTCGGAAGATGAGGTGATTGCAGGGAAAGTCGAACCATTTTCTTTTAGTATGCGCATTTTTAGTGGCGGCCTTTCTCTCGTTGGTATTTATGAAGTGCATTTGGCCTTTTACAATTTCCAAACTAAAACACGAAAAAGTAACTTTTTGCCGGCCCCCGAGGTTGTCAATGTTTCATTTGAGGAAGAACGTTTGGTTGAAGGATGTGGAATAGGAAATGAGGCCATTCCCCCCACCCCTCCAGAATCGAAAGCAAACAAAAATTTCAAATTTGGGAATTAGTTCACTCGTTGACAGCTTAAAGGGTAAATCATTTCATGACCCTCTTGTGAACGAATTGAAATATAGTCGTTAACATTACTCAAGTTGCTGACATCATCGATATGGATGGTATGTTTGTGATTTTCGAAATAGCCAATTTTCTCAACGCTTTTCCCGTTCCATTTGGTTCGTAAGTTTTCAAAGGTAATGGAAGCAGAGGCAATTTGACGTGCACTTGTATCAGGACGGTTGATACTTATGACGACATGAGAATCTTGGAATTGGAGGAATTGGCCACTCTTATGATTGGTTTCGCAAGTGATCTCGGGAACAGCACCCATGACCGAAATTGAGATCATCAAGTTAGTGATAAGTAGTGCATATATTTTCATAAAATACCTCACATTCTATGACAAACTAATGCAGGCCGGGTGCCAGTATTTAATGAGGGTTTTCTAGGCCAACTTCACGAAAAGAGAACGGGGGATACCAACAGTTGTCTAAAGATTAGTCAGTGAATGAAGGCAACGTGCCGTTTCCTTAAGCCAATTTTCCAAGTGCCAATTTTCCAAGCCAATTTTCCATTAATAATCCACACCGTATTATTGTATTTATAAGGGGATGCTGGGCGCCTGATCTGACGTGGATTTAAGAGCGGGAATAGCGATCCGATTTCACCCTATTTCATGCAGTGACCAGACCAAAACTTCACTTGCGTTGCGGCCTATGGTTTCTCTGTCTGCGCTTCACCCTGGTCGTTCGGCGGAGGTACCCGCTTCCTTCCAGCTTGCAAGAATCGATACAGGGACCCTGTTTAGCAGGTTACCCTGGTGTGCCTCATCCCCTTACATGGGTTTGTTCACACTGGTTTGCTGGCCTGTGCCCAGCGTACACAATAATTATTCTCACCTTTTGCGCCGCAAGAACGGAATAAGTGACTCAAAGTGTTAAGTTTTTAGTTGAATGTTCCGATACTGCCTAAGGGTATGAATTTATAGCTATATCAGAAGCAGGAGAATAATGCGTCGCGTTGATTAAAATCGTCAGGTGATATAAAATTATTTGAGGTACGGCGTAGATATAATTGAGCAAATCATGAAGAGACATGGTGTTTTAGCATTGTTTGCAATGAATCGTAGCCAGGGCGCCAATGTCCTAATGCCTCTGCTTTTGGTTTTGTTGGCCATTGGGAGTACGGCCTGCCAGGTTGGCGGTGAACTCGAAAACAGCGAAGGTACCACTACACCCGGGGACCTCCAAGATGGCGCAGTTACAACACCAAAGTTGGCGGCCGGTGCTACTACCACCGTAGCGATTGCCGATGGGGCCGTTACTACCGACAAAATCGCCGATAATTCTGTAACATCAGTAAAGATTCTCGACGGAACCATCGCAGCGGAAGATATCGATTCTGGGGCGGTCACCTCAGAAAAAATTCTCGACGGCACCATCGCAGCGGACGATATCGGTTCTGGGGCGGTCACCTCAGCAAAAATTCTCGACGGCACCATTGTCGCAGCCGATATCGGGTCTGGGGCGGTAACGACAACTGGGATTCTTGACAGCACCATCGCTGCGGTCGATCTCGCGGCGGATGCAGTGACCTCAGCAAAAATTCTCGACGGCACCATCGCTGCTGCCGATATCGCGGCAGATGCAGTGACCTCAGCAAAAATTCTTGACGGCACCATTACAGCGGCCGATATCGGGTCCGGTGAGATAACATCGGCAAAGATTCTCGACGGCACCATCGCTGCTGCCGATATCGGGTCAGGGGCGGTTACATCAGCAAAAATTCTCGACGGTACCATCGTTGCGGCCGATATCGCTGCGGATGCTGTCGTTTCAGCAGGGATTCTTGACGGCACCATCGCTGCGGCCGATATCGCGGCGGATGCAGTGACCTCAGCAAAAATTCTCGACGGCACCATCGCTGCTGCCGATATCGGGTCAGGGGCGGTTACATCGGCAAAAATTCTCGACGGCACCATCGCTGCTGCCGATATCGGGTC